>NZ_CP117709.1:7356389-8003288 GCF_028622875.1 Streptomyces sp. MMBL 11-1
TCCGTCAGGTCGAGGAACTTCTGCGGCAGGTCGTCAGCCGCGTCGACGAGGACTTCGAAGGCGAGACCGCCACCCGGTTCGTGGCATACGCACGGCAGTTCGTCGAGAGGACGAACGGCAACGAGAGCATTCTTGAACGGGCCTACGAGGACGCTCTCAAGCTGTCGAAGAACGCCCACTCGACGGCCGCCGACATCGAGTACACGAAGTGGATGATCTTCGGCCAGCTCGCTCTGCTCGTCGTCCAGATAGCTCTGGCCCAGGCTTTCCTGGCGGTGACGGGTGGGCTGTCGGAGATCTGGGCGGCGGCGGCGATCTCCAAGTTCCGGGCCATGGCGGTGCTGATCCTCAAGTTCCTGCTGGCCCAGATCATCATGCAGACCATCACCGGTCTCGTCGGCGGCCTGCTGCTCGACTCCATCCTTCAGCTCACCCAGCTCGGCCGCGGTGACCGTACGGAGTGGAACAAGAATTTCACCGCGGACGCCGCTAAGTTCGCTGCCATCGGTGGTGTTCTGGGAGGACCGTTCGCCCTGCTGGGCGGAGGTCTCGGCAAGCTCCTCGGCAATCTGACCGGCAAGGGCCTCGGCAAGATCCTCGGCAACGACGCGGGGAAGGTGCTGGGCAGCGGGCTGGCCGGAGGCGGCAAGGGTGCTGGCGGCGCAGCGGGCAAGGGCGCCGGCAGCCTGGGCAAGGGCGCCGCTGGTGGTGCGGGCGGCGGTCTCGGTAAGGGTGCCGGTGGTGCGGGCGGTGGTGTCGGTAAGGGTGCGGGCGGCGCCGGTGCCGGCGTCGGCAAGGGCTCCGGTGGCGGTGCGGGCAAAGGCGCCGGAGGCGGTGCGGGTGGCGGTGTCGGCAAGGGTGCCGGTGGTGCCGGTAGTGGTGCGGGTAAAGGTGTCGGAGAAGGCGTGGGTGGCGGTCTCGGCAAGGGTGCCGGTGGTGCCGGTGGTGACGCGGCCGGGGCCGGAAGCAAGGCCGGGGCGGGCGCGGCGGGCCGGACGATCTCGGAACAGTCCGCCCGCGAGCTCGGTGAGCGTCTGGGCAACATCATGGGCCGGACCAACGAGTCCCTGAACCATCTGGGGGCGGACGGCGCCAGGGGCGCGGCAGCCGGTGCGGTCGGCCGGGAGGTCGTCAAGGACTTCGCGAACGCCTTCGAGAAGAATCTCGGCGGCTCCATCGGCAACGAGACCGCCCGGAACCTGGGACGCGACTACGGCGAGGCACTGGTCAAGAACTGGGGCGGCAAGGCCGACTGGCAGGGACTGACCCGTTCGCTGGACGACGCGCTCAAGCCGTACGTGAAGGACCTGGGGGAGAACGGGGTGCGGGCGCTCTCGCACGACCTGCCCGGTTCCTTCGTGCAGACCATCAGCAAGAACATCGAAGGCAACTTCGGCTTCCGGATCGGCAGCTTCCTCGGTGAGATCGGCGCGGAGTCCGGCCACGCCGTCGTCACCGAGGGCATGTACAACCTGCTCTTCGGCCCCGAGCACACATTCACGGTCAGTGGCTGGACGGCGGCCGCGGGCGCGGCGGGCGGCATCATGGGCCGGGGAGTCGCCCACGGTTTTCAATCCCTTCACCAGGCGGTCCAAGGCCCTCCCGCCGCGCCGCCGCCGCGTCCCCCGGTCTTCCCGACCGACTCGCCCACCCCGCCGTCCGCCGCGCCGCGACCGAGCACCGAGTCGACCGCGCCGGCGCGCGACGGATCCGGCACGAAGAACGACGTCGGCAACCGCACGCTCACGGAGTCGTTCTCGGACCCGGGTTCGGATGATGTCTCGCCGCGCGGCGACGACGACAGCGCCTCCGACAGCGACAGCCTGTACTACCTGGACACGCACGGCTCCCCGGGCGGCCGGACCCTGTTCTCGGGCGACGACGACGGGAACGCAGCACCGTACGAAGTGTCCGGAGCGTCCGCTCCCGCCTTCGCCACCGGTTCGAACGGCACGAGTTCCACGAACGACGGCGGCGACACCGCCGGCGGCGACGTGACGACCAGCAGCACGGGCGTCACGGGCAACCCGGCCGATCCGGCTGCGACCCCTTCCACCTCCGGCCCTCCCGTGCCGCCGGTCACGACGCCGGAGCCGGACCTGCTGCTCAACGGTTCCTCGGACGAACCCGGGGCACCCAACTCACTGGACCAGAACCAGAACCAGAACCAGAACCAGAACCAGAACCAGAACCAGAACCAGGACCAGAATCACGGTCAGGACCAGGGGCGGCCTTCCGGGACCGCGACGTACGACGAAGCGGACGTGGACAGGCTCCTGGAGAGCTTCGCGGACGTACCCCGGACACCCTTGGACACGGATCTGTCGCCGGAAACGGAGCAGCTTCTGGCGGGTATGCCCGACGTGTCGCGGAACGGCTTCCCGGACACCGCGGGCGACGGCGCGAACGGACTGTCCGACAGGCTGTCGGACGACTCCGGCCCGGGGCACCGGACCTCGGAGGAACTCGACGCTCTGCGGGAACGCCTGGACCGGCTCAAGGACTCGCGGGACCCCGACGACCGGGAATCCGACCTCGCGGCACGGCTGGCAAAGCTGAGGGAGGGAGACTCCGGCGGTCAGGGCTCCCTCACACGGGTCGAAGAACTCCGTGAGCGGTATCGCTCGGCCCTTGAGGAGGAAGGACTCCACGGGCTGGAGCCCGACGGCACGAAGCCCGGCCTCGATGCCGACGGCGCTTCTCCCCACGGGGGAGGGGGCGGCAACCTCATGTCGCCGCCCCCCGCACCGGCCGCGTCGAAGCCCGGTGGCGCCCAAGCGACCCCGGGCGGATCGCGGCAGTCGGCACCCGGCGACGCGTCCGCGGACGGGTCTGGCCCGTCCGACCTGCGGTTCGCCGACGTGCCGCGGAACGGGCCGGGCGACCGGACCTCCGTGGCGGACCAGCCGGACCTCGTGTTCCCGGACATCCCGAAGAGCCCGCCCGGCGTGGAGCCCCCGACGGAGGGCCGACAGGCCCCGGAGCGGACCGAGAGCGACGGCCGGAGGCCGGCCACCGAGGTCTCGCGGAATCCGCTCCGTACCGAGACGCGGGACGACCTGCCCTTCCCCGAGGGATTCGCCCCGCACGACGACGGCGTGGACTCCATGATCACGCGCCTCGACGCGTTGGACGGTCCCGACGGCGACCTGCTGAAGCGGCGGGCGCAGATGCCCGACGTACCCGAGGGCCGGATGGCACCGGAGCAGCGCAGGCTGACGAGGGATGTGGCGCGGGAGACCGACGCCCTGCTGGCCGACGCCCGCAGGGTGGGTGTCGACAGGGAGGCGCGGCAGCGGCTGGGCGAGAGCATCAGGGCTGATGCCGGCGCGGGCCGGCACGCCGCCGCCGCCGACGGACTGCGGGAACTGGGCGACCTTGTCGCCGTGCACGGCATCGGCGATCGCCTGCGGCAGTTCCGCGGTCATGTCGATGGCGGACACGAGGCGCGGGCCGCTCGGTTGGGCATGCGCCGCACGGAGTGGCTGCGACATGCCCTGAACATCGAGGAGTCCGCTCTCGCGGGGGATCCGCGCCGGACGTCCCAGCTGCTGGACGAGTTCGAGAGCCGTCTCGGCACTCTCGGGTCCGACCTCAAGGCCCGCGCCGACAACACCGTCGAGGCGCTCCAGGAGGGGCTGGCCGGCACCCGGTGGGCCGACGCGGAGAAGTCGGGCATGGACCGCGAGCGGTTTCTCGTATGGGAGGACCGCCGGCAGCAGTCGGAAACCCCCGAGGATCTCGACAAGGTGCGGGCCGACTACGACGCCGAACTGACGGCAGCACGACGGCTCACGACGCTGCGCGAGCTCGGGGCATCCGAGAAGGAACTGGACTCCTGGAAGAGCCGGTTCGAAGGAACCGGGCGCACGAGCGAGATCGAGGCCCAGTACGAACGCCGCGCGGCCCGTCTTGCGCTGGACGCCGATATCTCGGCGCTGCACGCGCGGTGGGAGGCCCTGGGCGGCGGAGGCGGCCAGCGGGACACGGCGCAGCCGCCGCCGCGCAACGGCTCAGGCAGTGACGGAGGCGACGGCACTCCGGTCGGGGACCGGTCCGAAGACACCCGGGCGGAGAGCGACAGGGCACGGCTCGACCGGTTGAACGAAGGGAGCGGCATCGGCCTCTCCCGCGAAGAGACGCGGCAGTGGGATGAGCGGTACGCGAACGCCGAGGACGACACAGCGAGACAGGCCGTCGAGCGGGAGCGGTTCGACCGGATGGTGCGGCTGGACCGTGACCGTCGGCTGAAGGCCATCGCGGACGGCGGTCCCGTCGGGGCGGAGCGAGGCTCCGAACGCCGCGCCGCGTGGCAGCGCAGGCTGGACGAGGCGGCGGACGACGGCCGGGCCGTCGACCGGATCCTCGACGACTACGACGCCGAGACGGCGGAACTGAGGCGCGAGGGCCAGGAGCGCCTGAAGCAGGAGCTGCGCGCTCCGGACCGCTTGCGCGACCTCGACGGGCGTATCGACCGCTCGCTCGACCAACTGCCCGAGACGGTACGCGAGCGGGCGGCCCGGGATGCCCGCACGCTGGTGGAACGGCTGCGGGACCTGGCGACGATCGGCGACGAGCCGGGCACTCCCCAGGCGGAAGACGTCGTACCGGAGAAGCGCACGGACGTCGGAGACACGGAACTGACAGGCCGGGCCGGGCCGACGGACGAGGGGGCCCCTTCGCAGGCCGGGCCCTCGGAGACCGTACGGACTCCCGCCGCCCGGACCGGCGTCGACGGGGAGGCCGACAACCGGGCGCAGCCTCCGCGACCGGCCGGCGAGGGTAGCGACCGGAGCGCTTCGGCCCGGTTCGGCGAGCAACTGCTGGAAGCTCCGCGGCGGCAGGATGACGCGTCGGAGTCCGCGAGGGAGAACGGGGACAGCGCCCGCTCGGTGGGCAGGGACGACCTGCCGTCGCCGAACAGCCGTCGCCCGCGCACCCGGACCGAGGACGGGGCCGAGGCCAGGACCGACGGCGCGTCCGGGGCGAGAAGGGAAGACGCGTCCGGCCCCGACGGTGAACACCAGGCCGAGCGGGAAGGGGAGACGCGGTCCGCCAAGGCGTCGGAGAATGATGACGCTGATTCCGTGGTCTCCGCCCCCGGGAGCTCCGGGGACTCCGGGGCCCCGGTGAGGGAGAACAGCGAGGGAAACCGGACCGGAGAGGTGGGCGGGCAGGGGAAGACACCCGGAGCCCCGGGCGGCGACGCCCCCTCGCGACCAGGCGCGTCGCACGCGTCCCCGCGGCCCACGGCCCGCGACCGGGTTCTGAACGCGCTCCCGGCGGACGAGTACGAGCAGCGAATGTACCGCGCACGCCGCGATCGGCCGGACCTGAACACCGAACAGGCCCTCCGGGACGAGGTGTTCCGCCGGATAGGGAATCCGGGCGTGAAGGTGGTCAAGGCGGAGTTCGCCGACCCGGTGCTGGAGAGTGACGCCACCCCGCCCGGACCGGAGCGGACCGGCGGGTTCGTCACGTACGACGACAATGCCATGCTTCCGAGGTCGCTGCGGGGGCACGGTCACGGGCGGATCACCATCAGAGGAGGCGACGCGCTGGTCGACTCCCTTGCCGCGGAGTGGCGGCTCCGGCCCGACGGGCTCGACGAGCTGAGGCGCGTGCTCACCCAGGCCCCGCACACGCTGCTCAGCCCCCGGACCTTCACTCTGCCGACCATGGACGGCGGCCACCGGGAGATCTCCCTCTCGATGGAGAGTTACGGAAACTGGCGGCGCCACGCCGAGCCGTCGGCCTCGGACCCGGTGAAGGACAGCTCGACGTCCAAGGACGGGACCGGCGGGGGACCCAAGGACGAGGCGGCCACCGGCGCCGCCAGGGACGGGGGCAGCGGCTCGAAAACCGACGGTTCGAAGGACGGCGGTTCGAGATCCGGCGGTTCGAAACCCGACGGTTTGAAGGACGACGGTTCGAAGGACGCCGAGGCGACGAACAGCGAGGCGAAGTCCACCGAGGCCGATTCCGCCAAGGTCAAGGCCGTCGAGGCGAAGGCCACCGACGCCCCGGTCAAGATCGATTCCGAACTCCGCATCCGCCCCGGTGCCACGGAAACCAAGACCCTCAACGTGTCCCGCGCCTTCGGAGCGGCGATCCCGCTCGTCCCCACCGCGGGAACCGTCGGCGCGCTCGCGTCGTTGTCCCTCAGCGCGCGGCGCATGGACGCCGGCTACACCTACACCCGGGAGAGCCGGGCCCAGAGCAGCGTGACCGTCATCGGCAAGGACGGCAGCCATCTGCATGTGAGCGATCTGCACATCGCCGTCGAGTCCACGCACGTCTGGGACAAGAAGCACCGTGCGCTGCCCCCGGAGCAGCAGCAGCCCCGCCCCGGCACGCGGCACTACCGGATACACGACGGTGTCACCTGGCGGGTCCCGGACAGCGTCACCGACCCGGCGGTCCCGGACCGGCTGCCCACCACGATCACGTTCGCGCCGGGCGCCCGGCCTCACCTGCTCGCACCGCTGGGCGTCACCACGGAGACCCGGCTGCTCGACTGGGCGCTCGCGAACTTCCCCGAAGCGACCCCCGGCACCTTCCTCCGTCACCAACTCGGCGACCTGTTCGGCGAGGACAGTCTGCGTGCCATGATCGCGCAGAGTTCCGGCGAGACGGTGGTCAGCGCTCCGCTCTTCGCCGGTCTCGGTGACCGGTCGCTCGGCTCGGTGGAGCTGCGGCTCGTCCCCGTCGACGCCACCCTGCGCCAGGCGTCCGACACGACCGAGGTCAAGAAGTCCGACGCGCAGCGCACCACCGCCACCACGGAGAAGAAGAACACCCAGGGCGCGGCGATAGGCCTCTCCTTGGGGCCCCGGATCGGGCTGCTCCAGCCCGTGGGCGCCTTGAGCGTCCAGGTCGCGGGCTACGCCGGCCTGACGACCCAGCGTGCGGAGAGCAGCTACGCCGGAAATACGGCGGAGTCCGCGCGGACACTCAGCAGCCGAGGACACTCGGGGCTCTACGACGTCCGGTTCCGGATCGAGTTGCGCAAGCAGGGTGGTGACTGGGAATCGCCAGGGCCGGCCGAGCGGACCGACCACGGCGCCGAGAACCCGGCCAACGGGCAAGGGGCCTTCCTCACCGCGTTGGTGCAGTTGCCACGGGCGGACGCGCGCAGACTGGCCGGCTGGGACGACGGCACCGCGCCCGTCCAAGGGGCCGACCATCCCTCCGCACCCGCGTATCTGTCGTCGGACGATCCGGCGACCTTCGGTCTGCACACGGTCCTGGACCTCGCGGCGACCCGAGCCCCGGAGACGGCCCCGTCCCACGTCTCGCTGACGGACGAGTTGATCGACCGCATCCAGGCAGGGCTGTACCGTGCCTATCCCGACCTGGTGCTTCCGCCCCGAACAACCACGGACGCCACCGGCGGCGGGAGCGACCGGAAGTACAACAAGACGGCCGACAACACCCACATGCTGCGCCAGGCACTCGCCCGTACGGTGCTGGAAGGCTCCCTCGACCGTCTGACGAGCACCGGACTGCGGATCCAGCTTGAGCAACTCGATTCCGTCAAGAAGCGCTATGTCGTCGTCACCGTGCGCGCGACGGCCAAGAACCGCCAGTTCGTGGGTACTCATCACGATATGGGCATGGCGAACAGCATGCTGTCGACGCGCCGCGCCGACAACGCGACCGCCCGCACCCACGGTTGGACGGTCGGCCTCGACGCCGGCCTCCTCGGGCTCAAGGGCTTCGGTGGCATCGGAACCATCGGCTACCGGTACGGCAGACAGAGCGCCTACACCATGACGTTCGGTCCGACGCTGACCCCGGAGGGCGGCATCACCAGCTCCGGGACGCAGCATCTGTGGTCCTACGACCTGGCCTTCACCGCCGAAGCCACCAGCTTCACCCGGCCGCGTCAGATCATGCGGACCATGACCGGCGAACTGCTCAGCACCCGCTGGTTCGTGAAACCGGCCGACAGGACGGTCGACGTCCTCGCCACCGAGCAGGGCGCCGGGCGGACCACCGCGGGTTCCGTCCCCGGCCGCGTTTCCCTCGCCGTACCCGCGTCGCTCTCCGTCGCCGCGCGCCCGCACGTCAACGAGTCGGACGCGACCGCGGGCCCCCGGGAGACGGAGATGGCGCCGGGCCGAGCCGAGCTGCTCTCCTCCGGGAAACCCGTCTCCACGGGCGACTGGACGCCCCACGCACTCTTCGACGGCCTGCACTCCGTGCAGAGCGTCACCTCGCCCGAGGTCGTGCTGCGCCACCTCAAGGAACTGCTCGCCTCCGTCTCCGGCAACTCCTGGATCTACACGACCGACGGGACCCCCGCCTCCAGCGCCCTGACCGAGGCGTTCAGCCCCGGCCGCAACGAAGCGGACTTCAGCGACGCGGCACAGAGCGGCAAGCACGTCAGCGACCTGTTCGGGAGGACGGCCGTCACCGACATCACCGCGTCGGTCAGCGCCTGGCCCGAGGTCGGCAGGACGCGCGTGCTCGCCGTCGTCGACTCCAGCGACCTCGCGCTGTCCAACGTGGGCTCGGGCACCAACGGGGCGGGACACTCGGTCGCCCGCGTCCGCAGCCACACCGTCTCGGCCCTGCTGGCCCTCCGGGCCCGGCACACCGACGCGTTGCAGACCTTCGGCACCTACGGACTCACGGCGTCGCCGTACCAGCGCACCGCCACCGCGACCGAGGCCCAGGCACTGTCGGCGAACCCCGCCCACACCGTCCAGTACACCGGGCCGATGGTCCTGGTCGGCGCCGACGTGGCCTGGCACCTCGCGGCCCGGTCCCAGCCGTCCGGTCTGCTCCGGGCGCCCATGGAGGCGATGCGCGGCCGGCCGCCCCGGGGCCGCGTCGTGGAGATCCCCGACGGCCTGCTCGTATGGATGCCGCTCGCCGAGGCGAGGAAGGCCGGGATCTTCGACGACGGTCTCGCCGCGCCGACGCCCCAGCTGCGCTACACCGCCGTCGACGCCGCCTCGCACGCCACGCTCACGGTCGGCCGCATCGACCTGAACCGGGCGATCGGCGAGTTCACCGACCTCCTGCTGGAAACCCTGCCCCAGCACAGGAGCTGGCTCGGGCCCGAGAGCCTGCTGGCCGACCAGCTCGGCGGCCTGGCACGGCAGATGACCGCCCTGTCGCCGTCCGGAATCCGCGCTCTGCAGTCGGGCATGGAGAACGGCGGCACCTCCCTGCGCCTGGCCCGGAACAAGATCGGACCGGCCAAGGAGGCCAGTCTCACCGTGACCCTGACGCGACGCGGCTTCACCCCCGGTGTGCTGCGTCACGACGTCAAGCCCACGATCGCCCGGCCCACGTTCACGGCGGAGACGGTGACGGAGAAGCTGGCGCGCGGGTACGAGGCCGGGTACCGGCTCAGCGAGATGCCGACCGTCCCGGACCGTCCGGGCCTGCGGAGCGCCCTCGTCACCCTCGACGACAGCGTCGGGTCCTCCCGCTCGACATCCCTGGCACACACGGTCAACGACGCCCTGAGTGCCCAGGTGGCCTTCGAGGGGCCGGTGGTGACCGGCCGGACCGGGTTCGACGCCACCTTCACCCTTGAGCTGCCCGACGGGACCGTGGTGCGTCACACCTATCCCGTCGGCGATGCCGAGGTGGTGATGCCGTTGAGCCTCGCCCGACCGCAGACAGCCGAACCGCGGACGCCGGAACCTCGGACGCCGGAAGCGGGGACGACCGAGCCGCAGGGGTCGCAACGGCGGACGACGGAGCCGCGGAGCGACGGGCCGGAGCAGCCCGCCCCTCCCATGCTGCTTCCCTCCGGCCATCAGCGGGCCGTGGCGCTCCGGGAGCGCCACGCGTCGGGCAGGCGGCTGTTCGCCACCGGCCCGGAGAGCGTCGTCGTCACCACCGTCGGCGGCGTCACCGTCCTCCGGGACGCCGCGGCGTACGCTGTTGACCTCGCCGTCAAGGGACGTGGCACGACGCCCGACGCCGAGACACCGATGCCCACGGGCGAGGACGGCCGCTATGTGCGCAGGACGGCGCTGACGCGACCCGGCACCCCCGCGGGCGAAGCCTTGAAGGGGGGCATCAGCACCGACGTGCTGAGCGCCTACTTCCCGCAGATGATCCGCGACAGCCTGACCGTGACGCTGCACGACACCACGTCGACGATCGGCGGGACCGACGCGACCCTGAGGATCTCCGTCGACGTCGATCTCTCCCGGGCCGCCCTGCTGGCCGTGGACCCGGGCGCGGGTGTCGGCGGCAGCCGACGGACCCTGGACAACGACATCTACACCGGTGACATCACCGACGCGCACGCACCGGCGGCGACCGCCGGTCCCGGCTTCCAGACCGAGCCCGCGGTCGGGACCCCGGCCACCGTGCCGGGCTGGGCGGACTCCGACCTGGCGGGCGGGGCCGCCGACCGCCGAAGCTCCGCGCTGACCACGCTCAAGCCCTTCGCCGGCGGCGCCGTGCTCATCCAGGCGCCCCTGCACGTACTCCAGACCGCGACCGCCTCCCACCGCATCGCCGACCTGCCGTTCGTCCCACCGTCCCGCAGGCCCGGTTCCCGGCCCCCGGTCACCGTCGAACACACGGTGCCGGACGGAGTGACGATGTGGGTGTCGTTCGACGTCGCCCGGGAGCACGGACTGCTGCCGCCCGAGGTGGAGGCCGCCGCGGCCACCGTCAAGGAGCAGACCACGAAGTACACCGAGGCAGCCGAGAAGGCGGGCGGCACCGAGCGGCGCCTGCGCGCGATCCAGGACGAGGTCTTCTCCCTCCATGCCGAAGTCCGCGGCCTCATGGAGACATCGGATGCCCTCGACCCGGGCGTGGCCGTGGCGCGGCAGCTGCTGGCCACGGCGCAGTCGCGGTACGCGGAGGCCCAGCAGGATCTGGCCAACCAGCGTCGTGATCTCGCAACCGCGGAACAGAACCTCGCCGGAGCCTCCGAGGCCGCCTGGAAGACCATCGACCACTATCCGGTCACCGGTCCCCGTCCCACCGGTACCCCGCCGGCCACCTGGAGCGTGCCACCGGCTGTCGAGTCGGTCCAGGCCCCGGTCACCCTCGCCGGCTACCCCCCGCTCCCCGAAGTGCTCACCGTGCTCGACGCGCTTGAGGCGCTCCACATGCTGCGCGACCCGGAAGCCCCCGTGCCCCCCCTGGACGTGGCCACTGTCGTCGCCGGAATGCCGGGCCTCCTCAAACGGGATGAGGTCATCGCCCGTACGCGGGGCAGGCTCGACAACGCCCTGCCGCTGTCGGACGCGGAGGCCGTAAGCCGCGAAGAGCTCAAGGCGGCGAGCTGGGCACAGCGCCTGCGCGCGGCGGACGCCGCCTACCGCTCATCGCTCGAAGCCGTGCTGTCCGCGCACTCCCGCCTCGACACCCCCGAGACGGTCGAGCGACGGGCCGGGAAGTCACGAAGCGAGGAGGAGGCCCAGAGGCACAGGGACGCCGCGCGCGACGCCCGGGCGGTGTTCGACCGGGCGGTCGGGGACCAGCAGGCGGCCTTCCGTGAACTCGCCCTCGTACAGGCGAACTTCGAAGCGGTGGACGAGGCCGTTCGCAAGGTCCGGGAGCAGGGGGCCGCAGAACGCCGCACCGAGGCGCGGGCCGTCACCCCCTGGCATCCCGCCCCGGAGCCCGAGGGCTACGTCCGTCCGTCCGACATGAGGTCCCTCCCCGCTCCGTACGTCGCCCACGACACGGACGCACAGGGGCGGACGGTCAGCCTGAAGGCACCGGACGGCCGCGTCCTGCACCTCGTGGAGCCGCCTTCCACCAGTCCCGCGGGCCTTGACGTCGGTACGAGTTTCCACCGCTCCCTGCTCGACGCCGTCGACCGAGCCCATCCCGGGATCCTCGCCGGGCTCGGCCTCAACGGGCCCGGCAGGAACATCTCCGCCGAGGACGTCGGGCATCTGCGGCAGCGGCTCGCCGACCGGCTGATGACGGACGGCGGTGAACTCGCCGCATTCCTCGCCATCGATCCGCAGGAGCGCTTCACCCCCAGGGAACTGACCGACGCGGGCATCACGCTCAGCGAAGCGGAGGGCATCGAGCACGCCGACTCGCGCCGACGTCTCCCGGACACCGTGGCCGCCCGGCTGACCGACGTGCAGCGCCTGGAACTGGCCCGTACGTCTCTGCTGCGACCGGGCGACGAGCAGATCGGTGACCGCAAGGACACCGGCTGGAACCACTCCGCGGGCGACCTGACGGCGCTGCTCGCGGCCCGGGTGCTCGGCATACCCGTGACCGTCGTCCAGCCGGACCTGAGCCATTCGACGTTCGCCGCGTCACCGACGACCCCCGGCGGGACCACGCGGCCCGGTGTGGTGCTGCACCTCTCCGACGGCCGTTACCGGTACGCGGTACCGCGGGAACTGC
Source organism: Streptomyces sp. MMBL 11-1 (assembly GCF_028622875.1). Classification (NCBI taxonomy): domain Bacteria; kingdom Bacillati; phylum Actinomycetota; class Actinomycetes; order Kitasatosporales; family Streptomycetaceae; genus Streptomyces; species Streptomyces sp. MMBL 11-1. The sequence goes on from NZ_CP117709.1 coordinate 7,368,750, forward strand.
TGCTCAACGCCGACGCGGAGACCGCTCGGTCCGGTCGGGGCGACCGTTCCGAAAGCCCGGGCCAGCGGCCGCGCGCGGACGAGCCGCCGCTGAACGTCGCACCGCCAGGGGAGCCGTCCGCCGAGCCGGGCGGGCCGCGGATGGGCGGCGGTACGGGGGAGACCGCGCCCCCGGTCCGACCGGACCGGCCGGCGCCCACTCCTCCCGAGCGCTCCGCCACCCTGCGGGAGAGGCTGAAGAAGCTCACCGGCACGCTGAGGGGAAGCGCGACCGGTGGCGGTTCCTTCTCCGGTACGCGGGACGTGCTCCCGAACAGCCCGGCCGAGGCGCCGTCCGGTGATGCCGCGGTGGTGGCGCCGTCGCCGTCCTTCACCCCGTCGCGCGAACCGCTGCCCGCGCGGACCGTCGTCGGCCGGACGCCGGACGCCGTGCTCACCGGCCCGGACGGGCGCCGGGTCACCTACGGCCAGGTCTACGAGGGCCTTCAGCTGATCCGTGGCGCCGACGGCCACACGCTGGGCTACGCCTCGCACACCTCGCGGGACTGGGCCCCCCGCGCGGACTTCTACGCGGCGTACCGTTCGGACGAGGCGCGGTTCGCGCACTACCGGACCGCGGAGAAGGGGAAGGGCCCCGTTCCCGACACCGACCTCCCGGTCGGCGGGGTCCCCTGGCGGGCGGAGGCCCCGGCGGGGGAGAGGCACGACGCGGCCGGGCCGCTGTTCTTCGATGCGCACGGCACCGAGAACGGCATCGAACTCCAGGTGGCCGGCGGACAGCCGCTGAAGGTCGACGGCGCCCAGTTCGCGCACTTCATGGAGACCCTCAGAGATCCCGCGCTCCCCCCGGCCCCGGTCGTCCTGGTCGCCTGCGAAACGGCGAAGGTCCGCAGCGGCGACGGCGGGAGCGTCGTGAGGGACGCGGCAAACGCCCTGCCCGGCCGGCTCTGGTACGCCCCCGATGTGCAGGTCGGCCATGCCAAACCGCCGATCGGCTCCGATGGTGCGTCCGGTGTGCTGGGCCTGCTCGCGGACCCCGTCACCCGGCACCGAGGTGAGTGGGTCGTGGCGGGGATGACCACCGGGTCCGGCCCGGACGGCCTGACCGTCCCGCCCGTTCCCGCGCAGACGGATCAGCCGTCCGCCGGCACGGTCTCGGACCTGATCTTCGCGACCCTGAACGTCGTCACGCCCACCCCGTCCGAGACCCTCGCGGGCCCGCCGGCTGCCTCCGAGCCACTCCCGGTCGTCCCGGAGGCCGAGCCGCTACCGGTCGTTCCGGAGGCCGAGCCCGCCCTGGTCGTCCAGGAGCCCGAGCCCGCCCCGGTCGCACCGGAGCCCGGGCCGGAACACGTCGAGGCGACCCTGGGCGTCATGCTCCTGAGCGAGGGCCAGGAGCCTCGGCCGGTGCGTCTCGGCGAGCCCGACGAGGTGCGCGGTTACGTTTTCGACGCGCTCGGCCGAGGCGATCACGATGCCATGGACCTGGCCCTCCACCGGCTGGGGGCGCTGAGCCCCCCTCCGGACTACCTGGCCGATCTGCGGGAACAGGTCGCGGAGGTCAGGGCCAACATCCCGGCTCCCGACGAGATTCCGCGTGAGCTCCACTTCGTCTGGCTCGGCGGCGACCTGTCGGATGCCGCGCTCACGAACATCTCCGAGTGGAACAGGCGCGCTCGCGAGGGAGGTTGGCGGGCCAACCTGTGGACCGACAGCGGCACCAGCCTGGGCTGGCGGAGCGCCGCGAGGATACGGACCATGCCGGGATTGGCGCGGCAGTCCATCGACACGGTCATCGACCCGCGGCTGGCGGACACCTTCGCCACGGCCAGCCGGGGCGGGGCCTATCCGTTCGCCTCCGACCTCGCACGGTACAGCGTCCTCAAGGTGCACGGAGGCGTGTACGCCGATGTGGACCTGGGGCCGGGAACACTCCAGCTCAAGGGAGTCGACGCTCCCAGACTGCGGCCCCAGGACGTGCCGGTGCTCGGCCCCCTCATCCGCGACCAGGACGGTTTCGACGCTCTGCTGCAGTCGCTGAGGGGCACTGCGGGTGCGGAGGAACTGGCCCTGTTGAACGGCTCGGCCCGGGACCGGCTCCGCGCCGGTGTGGATCACCTGCTCCGCATCGGTGGCTACGGCAACCATTTCGTCGCCGCACAGCGGGACTCCGTCTTCATCGAGCACCTTATCCAGAGGATCGCCGAGACGACGGGTCATTACGAGACCGCGGAAGAGATGCAGAACGACGGCCCGGCCGCCTCCGGACCCTTCGCGGTCATGCGGCTGTTGAACAACTATGTGCGGACGATGTTCGGGGTGGAGGGGCTCGCGGAGGGAGAGTTCTCCTGCTTCCAGGGCCAGGGAAGGCCCTTCTGGGACGTCATCGACTGGCTGACGGTCGAGAGCGAGAACCAGGCCTACGAACGGGAGTGACGTCACGTCACCTTTCCCGCGGAGGAAGGGAACCAAGCCCTCCGCGCGGCACTCGAAAAGGTTGAAGAGAACCCATGGCAGGGAAAGAGGGGCGATCCATGAAGCGAGAGCGGTCCAGCGAGGCGAGTGAGTCCGCGAACGGTACGGAGGGGGCGCCTCCGGGGGGCATAGGCGCCCCGTCCGCACCGTCCTCGGGCACGGTCGGGGAAGACAGCGGCCGTACGGTCGCCGGCGAGGGGCAGGGCGGTTGCACGCCGACACCGACCTCGTCGAAGACCGGCCCGGAGGAGCCGGAGGAGACCCCGGCCCCCGCCCCGGCGGTCGTGCACGCGGCCGGTGTCTCCATCGGCCGGGCCACGAACGGGCCCGGCGGGCCGGCGGGCGGTGAGAGCTCCGCCGTCGCCCGGGAAGAACCGGCGCCGACAGCAGCGAAGAGCGCCACGTCCGTCGCCGGGGCCGTCCCAGGACCGGTCACCGCGTCGTCCGCCGCGAGCGCCGGGAAGCCGGCCACCGCGGGTGAGCCCGCCACGAGTGAGTCCTCCGCCGCCGCCGCGAAGGAACCGGCGGCCGAGGAGTCCGCAGCCGTGCCTTCGGAGGCGGCCTCGACAAAGACGACCGCCGCCGCGGCGGGAGCCGTCGCCGCCGAACCCGCCACGGCCGCGTCCGCGGCGGCCACATCCCGTCCCCCCGGCAGCGCCGTGTCCGGGGAGGGCGGCGCCCCGGAGCGGCCCGGCCGGGTGTCGCGCCCGATGGTGGTCGCGGCGGTCTTCGCCGGAGCGCTGCTCCTCGCGACCCCCTTCGTCGTCGCCTCCGCGCAGAAGGACGACCCCAAGCCCGAGAGCCAGGAGGCCGCGGCGGCCTGGAAGGGCGACGGCGGGGCCGGCGGCTACGTACCGGGCACCGACCCCGAAATCCGCAAGGACATCAAGCCGGTTGGTGCCGACAAGTCGGCCGGCACACCTGCCCGCGGTGCCAAGGATCCCGTCGGTGACGTACGTCCGGACGCGGGAGGAGAGCGGAAGCCCGTGGACCGGGCCGCCGAGGAGAAGACCGAGGGCGGCAGCGGGGCGGCCGGCAGAACGAGCGGCAAGGCCTCCGGCGACAAGGCTCCCACCGACGCGGGCCCGGACACCCCCACCAAGGCGCCATCGGCAGGTCCCGCGGCCAAGGCGGCACCCGCCGTCGTGTACAGCGGCGTGTCCGGGCCGGAGTGCCCCACCCAGCGCTTCCAGAAGTCGGGCTACTACAGCGACGGCAAGGAGGGCTGGGCCACCCACAGCGGAGGGTTCGGCGGCTACGGCTGCGCGGGGAAGTACCTCTCCATGCCGATGTCGGGCAGTTCCTCCAAGGACTCCGGTGGATCGGCGACCTGGATATTCGACCTCCCCGCCTCCGCGAAGAACTGCGCCATCTCCGTCCATGTACCGGGGAGTTCGGACATCTCGCGGGTGGGCGGCGACCCGAGCTACTACACCGTCTACGACCGGTTCCTGCCCCGGACCAGCAACCTCGTCGGCTCCTTCCACGTCCGTCAGCAGGACCGTCGCGGCAGCTGGTACAACGTGCCGGGCACCTTCCCCGTGGATGCCCTGAAGCTCTCCGTGCGGTTGCACGACCGGGGCGAGGACCGTGACTACGAGCACCATGCGATATCAGCGCTGAAGGTCACCTGCACCGGCTGACAGCGGTCTCCCGCCGTCCCGTCAGGCCGTCGGTCCCGGGTCCACCGGGTGGTCGGCCAGGGCGTGCACCGTGACGTCCATCCAGGGCCAGACCGGCAGCGACGAGATGATGGTGTGCAGTTCGGTGGGGTCCGCCGCGCGCCACAGTCCCCAGTTCTCGGTCCGGCCGGGCACGCGCCACATACGGACCAGGGACCCGGACGTGGCGAGTTCGGCGGCGCGGCAGCGCTCGTCGTCGGAGACCCTCTCCTTGAGGCCGGGGTCCATGGCTTCGGGCCAGGTGATCCGGATGTTGACGAGAAATTCCATGGGGCACGTCCTGTTCCTGAGACGGAGGTATTCCGGATGCGGGCCGCCGGGCCGGGCGGCCCGGCGGGGGAGGGGAGGGGAAGGGAGGGGAGGGCCTGATGGGCTTGGTCAGTCGCCGAACGGGTCGACGGGGGTGCCGTGTTCGGTGATGACGGATTTCGTCCGGAGGAACTCGGCGACCGCCTCGACGCCGTTCTCCCGGCCCAGACCGGACTGCTTGTAGCCACCGAACGGCACGCTCCAGTGCAGCATCCGGTAGGTGTTCACCCAGACCACGCCCGCCTCCAGCCGCCGGGCCACCCGGTGGGCGCGTGCCGCGTCACGGGTCCAGAAACCCGCGGCCAGGCCGTACTCGACGGAGTTGGCGAGCTCGACCGCCTCGTCCTCGGTGTCGAAGGGATGCACCGTGACGACCGGGCCGAAGACCTCCTCCCGGCAGACCGCGAGGTCGGGCGCGGCATCGGCCAGGACGGTCGGCTCGTACCAGAAGCCCGCCTCGGCGGGGGCGGCGACCGTGGCCCGCTTCCCACCGGTGACGGCCCGCGCGCCCTTCGCGAGGGCGTCGTCCACGTATCCTTCGATCCGTTCCAGAGCCGCCGCCGAGGCCACCGGTCCGACATGGGTACGCGGATCGCGGGGGTCGCCGACCCGTAGCCGCCCGACCGCATCCCCGTACCTGCGGAGGAACTCCTCGTACACCTCCCGCTGGACGAGGAGGCGGGAGCCCGCGACACAGGTCTGACCGGCCGCGGAGAAGGCTCCCTGCCGGGCCGCGACGACGGCGGCGTCGAGGTCTCCGTCGGCGAAGACGATGTGCGCGGACTTGCCGCCGGCCTCGCAGACGTAGCGCTTCATCCGCTCGGCCGCGCGCGCCCCGAGCGTCCGGGCGACAGCGGTGCTGCCGGTGAAGGTGACCATGGCGACGTCGGGGTGCTCGGTGAGGCGGCGGCCCTCGTCGGCGCCGCCGATGACGACGCCGATCACCCCGGGCGGGAACCCCGCCTCCAGGGCCAGTTCGGCCAGGCGCACCGAGGAGGCCGGGGCGTGCGGCGGCGGCTTGAGGATCACGGTGTTGCCGGCGGCCAGCGCCGGGGCGAGCTTCCAGGAGCCCAGCGAGAGCGCGCCGTTGAAGGGGGTGAGCGCGGCGACGACGCCCAGCGGTTCCTGGGCGATCAGCGCCCTCGCCGTGCCGCTGAGCGGACGTGAGACGTCCTCCATGGTCTCCGCCACGGCCGCGAAGTAGCGGTACCAGCGGGCCAGCGCGCCGACCTCGCCCCGGGTGGCGGTGAGAGGTTTCCCGTTGGCCCGGGTCTCCAGCAGCGCGAGTTCCTCGGTGTGCGCGACCAGCACATCGCCGAGCCGGTAGAGCAGGTCCGCGCGGGCGTGGGCGGGAAGCGCGCCCCAGGACGGGGCGAGGAAGGCGGTGCGGGCCGCGTCGACGGCGGCGTCCACGGCCTCCGGGTCCTGGTGCGCACGGGCCCAGACCTCCCCGGTGGCCGGGTCGGTCAGCGGTACCGCCGTGCCGGCCGGCGCGCGCCGCGCCCCGCCCGTGTGGGAGGTGTAGTCCTCCGTGGCCGGCGCACTGCCGGGAGCGTTCTCGGAGGTGTTGCCGGAAGTGTTCATGGAGCGGTGGTCCTTTCCGAGGACGGAGGTTCCGAGGGAGGGGTCTGCGGGGACGGGGGCCCCGGGGGAAGGCTGTCGCCGGCGAGCGCGGCCCGTACCTCGGGGGCGTCGGCGTGATGGCAGGCCAGGGTGTGTCCGGTCGCCCCGGCGGCGACGGTCGGCGGCGGCGCGCCCTCGCGGCAGACATCGGTGGCGAAGGGGCAGGAGCGCTGGAAGCGGCAGCCGGGCAGCGGGTCGGACGGGTCCGGGGGCTCCGCCCTGGTGCGGATCTCGCCCCGGAGGCCGGGGGCCCGGGGATCGGGCACGGGCACGGCCGCGAGCAGCGCGTGGGTGTAGGGGTGACGGGGCGCGGAGAACACCTCGTCGCAGGGGCCGCTCTCCATGATCAGGCCGCCGTACATGACGATGACGTGGTCCGAGATGTGCCGCACCACGCTCATGTCGTGGGAGATGAACAGGAAGCTGACGTCCTGTTCGCGGCGGAGGTCCTTGAGGAGATTGACGATCTGACCCTGGATGCTGACGTCGAGCGCGGAGACGATCTCGTCGCAGACGATGAAGCGGGGCTCGACCGCCAGGGCACGGGCGATGGCCGCGCGCTGGCGCTGGCCGCCGGAGAGCTCATGGGGATAGCGGTCGGCCAGCTCCGTGCGGAGGCCCACCTGCGCGAGGAGTTCCTCGACCCGCTCCCCGGTCTTCTCGCGGGGCGTCGTCCGGTGAACGGTGATGACCTCGCGGATCATCGCCCTGATGGTCATCCGCGGGTTGAGACTGGCGTACGGGTCCTGGTAGACGATCTGGGCGAGCCGGGGCAGCGCCCCCGCGCGGCGGATCTCGTCCAGGGGCCGGCCGTGGACGCTGACCCGGCCCGAGGTGATGGGCGAGAGGCCGACCAGGGCCCGCCCGGTGGTGGTCTTACCGCTGCCGCTCTCGCCGACGATGGTGACGATGCTTCGGGCGGGCACGGTGAAGGAGACCCCGTCCACGGCGTGCGCGGTACCGGTGACCCTGCGCAGCACCCCGGTACGGAGGGGGAAGTGGACGCGGAGGTCGGTGACGGCGACGGCGTCGGTGTCGTGGTCGGTGCCGGGTGGTTCGGCGGTGGCGGGAGGCAGGGCGTCGGCGGCGTTCATGTGCGCTCTTCTCGGTGGTCCGCCCCGACGAGGACCGGTGCGGTGTAGGGGCAGCGGACGAGGTGGCCGGGGGCGGTGGGGGAGAGGGGGAGGAGTTCCGGCACGGAGTCCTCGCAGGTCGCGCGGGCGACGGTGCACCTGGGTCGGAAGGCGCAGCCGGGCGGCGGCGCGGCGGGGTCGGGCGGGAAGCCGGGGATGGCGGGCAGACGCTCGACCTGTTCGCGGTCCATCCGGGGAATGGACTCCATCAGCGCCCTGGTGTACGGGTGGCTCGGACGGTCGAAGAGTGCGGTGGTGGGGGCCGTCTCCACGATCCGGCCCGCGTACATCACCGCGATCCGGTCGGTGACCCCGGCGACGACCCCGAGGTCGTGGGTGATGAGGACGAGAGCCATCCGGAGGTCCTTGCGGAGCCGGTCGATGAGCTGGAGCACCTGGGACTGGATGGTGACGTCGAGGGCGGTGGTCGGCTCGTCGGCGATCAGGACCTGGGGTTCGCGGCTGATGGCCATGGCGATCAGAACGCGCTGGCGCATGCCGCCGGACAGTTCGTGGGGGTAGCTGCGGAGCCGTTCGCGGGCGGCGGGGAGTCCGACGAGGTCCAGGAGTTCGGCGCACCGCGAGGCGGCCGCCCGCCGGCTGAACCCGTCGTAGTGAATGAGGGGTTCGGCCATCTGCCGGCCGATGGTCATGGCCGGGTTGAGCGCGGAGAGCGCGTCTTGGGAGACGAGCCCGATGCCGGAGCCCCGGACGGTACGCATCTGCCGAGGGGTGAGCGCGGTCAGGTCCTTGCCGTCGAAGGTCACCCGGCCGGAGATCTCGACGCCCGCGGGGGCGAGCATCCGCAGGACCGCCAGCATGGTCTGGCTCTTGCCGCAGCCGGACTCGCCGACGACGCCGAGCGACTCGCCGGCGGCGACGCCGAACGAGACGTCGCGCACGGTTTCCACAGGGGCTTCGTCGCCCGGGTCCTGGCCGCGGTAGGCGACCTTGAGGTGTTCGACTTCCAGTACGGTCACGGTGACGTCTCCCTCTAAGCCAGTTTGATCTTCGGGTTGAAGTACGCCTGGAGCACGTCGACCAGAAAGTTGATCAGCACGAACGCGATGGCGATCACGAGGATCCCGCCCTGTACGAGGGGGATGTCCCGGGCGGAGATGGCCTGGTGGAGGGCGAGGCCGATGCCAGGCCAGGAGAACACCGTCTCGGTGAGCACCGCACCGCTGAGCAGGAAGCCCGCCTGCAGGCCGATCACCGTGATGACGGACGGCATGGCGTTGGGGAGCACATGGCGCACGATCACCCGGAACTCGCCGACCCCGCGTGAGCGGGCGGTGCGGACGTAGTCGTTGCCGATGACCTCCAGCACCGAGGAACGGGTCATCCGGGCGATGACCGCCAGCGACCACGCGGCGAGGGTGATCACCGGCAGCACCATGTGGGCCGCCACGTCGAGGGCCCCGCCGCCGCCGATGGAGGTCATCCCGGTGGCGGGAAGCATCCTCAGCTGGAGCGAGAAGACGATGATGAGCACCAGCCCGAACCAGAACGACGGTACGGAGTTGAAGAACAGCACGCCGACGGTGAGGCCCCGGTCCCGGGGCGAGCCGGGCTTCTGCGCGGCCCAGGTGCCGATGGCGACGCCCACGACCGCCGCGAGGACGATCGCGGTGCCCGACAGCAGCAGGGTGTTGAGCAGCCGGTCGGAGAGGACTTCGGAGACCGGCCGGCCGAAGGAGAGCGAGCGGCCCAGATCGCCGTTGAACAGACTGCCGAGGTAGGTGAAGTAGCGGGAGACGGCCGGTTGGTCCAGGCCGAGGTCCTCGCGGAGCGCCTGGCGGTCGGCCTCGGAGGCGGTGGGGCCGAGCAGGGCGCTCGCCTGGTCGCCGGGGATGATCTGGCCGAGGCCGAAGGTGGCGATGGTCACCCCGAGGACGACCGGGAGCATGTGCAGCGCGCGGCGCAGCGTGAAGGTCAGCATGGCGAATCTCCAGGGCTGTTCATGACCGGCTCCACCGGGCCCGCAGGGTGCGTTCGCTGCCGCGCACGGCCCGGGACTTGCGGCTGCGCGGGTCGAGACGGTCGCGGATGCCGTCCCCGAGCAGGTTGAACCCGACGGCGAGTACGACGATCGCGAGGCCGGGGATGGTGGCGACGTGCGGCGCGGTCACCAGCAGGGCGCGCCCGCCGCTGAGCATCTGACCCCAGTCGGGGGCGGGCGGCTGCGCGCCCAGTCCGAGGAAGGCGAGGCTGGAGCTGAGGATGACGTTGCGGCCGGTCTGGAGGGTGGCGAAGACGACCACACCGCCGAGCAGGTTCGGGGTGATGTGGCGGAACGCGATGCGCGGATGGCTGTAGCCGAGGGCGCCGGCGGCCTCCACGTACTGTTCCTGGCGCAGGGCGATGACATTGCCGCGGACGATCCGGCCGAACTCGGGGACGGTGACCACCACCATGGCGATGACCATCGAGGTGATGCCGGGGCCGAGAGCGACCCCGATGCCGAGGGCCAGCAGGATCCCGGGGAAGGAGAACATCACGTCGAAGACGCGCATCAGGGTGCTGTCGAGCCAGCCGCCGACATAGCCGGAGAGCAGTCCGAGGCAGCCGCCGATGGCGAGCGCCACCAGGGTCGGAACCACGGCGACCAGCAGGGCGAGCCGGGTGCCGTACATCAGCCGGCTGAGGATGTCGCGGCCGACCTCGTCGGTGCCGAGGAGGTGGCCGCCGCTGAAGGGGGCGAGCCCGATGGACGAGGGGTTGGTGGCGAGCGGGTCGTCCGGGGCGATCAGGGGCGCGAGGAGCGCGACGAGGATCGTGGCGGCGACGATGGTGCCGCCGATGAGGGCGGTGGCGTTGCCGGAGCCCAGCAGAGCGCGGAGGCGGGTGCGCCGTCGAGGGGGCGCGGCCCGCACGTCGGCGGGGCGGGGTGGTGCCGCAGTGGCCTTCATGGCTGTGGTCTCCTCACCGGCGGCGGATGGTGGTGTAGTCGATGTAGACGGACGCGGCGGGCACGACCCCGTCGACCTTCCTGCTCAGCAGGCGGGGCAGCCGGTCCTGGTAGAGGAACACCCAGGGCGCGTCGGCCGCGATGCCGTCGGCGGCTTCCCGGTAGAGCGCCGTTCGGCGGTCCGGGTCGGGCTCGCCCCTGGCACGGTCGAAGAGGGCGTCGACGTCCCGGTTGCGGTACCAGCCGCGGTTGACGCCGTTGGGCGGATGCAGCTCCCCGCTGAACATCCGCTCCAGGAAGTCGGCGGCGTCGGCTCCGGTGGTCCAACCGTTGAACGAGCCGTGGGTGGTGTTGTTGTAGCCGTTGCCCTCCTCGGCGACGAGCGAGGCGAACTCCATGTACTGGGTGTCCAGGCGGACGCCGACCGCTTTGAGGTCCTGCTGGATGAGCGACATGATCTCGGTGGCCTGGGAGAAGCCGGGGCCGCTGTCGGGCGCGAGCATCCGCAGCCGTACGGGGGTGGGCACCCCGCTCTCACGGATGAGCCGGCGGGCCTCATCGGGGTCGTAGGAGTCCGCGGCGGCCCCGGGGCCCTGCCGGTACGCCTCGTTGCCCCGGGGCAGCGGTCCGGTGGACGGGGCGACCTGTTGGCCGGTGAGCGTGGCGATCGCCCGGCGGTCGACGGCGTGGTTGAGCGCCCGCCGGAAGACGGCGTTGTCGGTGGGGGCGATGCGGGTGTTGAGGCGGATGAAGTACTGGTTGGCGGGTTCCGGGTACTGCACGGTCATGGTGCCGCCGTCGGCGAGCTGCTGGACCTGCTGGGCCCCGGCGCTGAGGATCGCGTCCACCTCGCCGGTCTGCGCGGCGATGGCGAGCGTGGTGGGGTCGGTGACGGACTCCACGATGATGGAGGGGGTCCTGGGGGCTCCGCCCCAGTAGGCGGCGTTCCGCTTCAGCGTGATGCGCTTGCCGCGATCGGCGGACTGCTGGGTGAAGGGGCCGGTGCCGACGGGGTTCAGGCCGATGTCGTCGGGCCGGTGGGCGCGGAGCGCCTGGGGGCTGATGATCGACATCCGGCGGTCGGTGAGCATCCGGGGGAGGCCGGCGTACGGCTCGGTGAGTCCGAGGACCACCGTGTGCGGGTCGCGGACGTCGACCTTCTTGATCCAGCGGGTCAGGAACTTCATGTTCCCGGCGGCCGTCGGGTCGTGGAAGGCGGAGTTCTCGTCCATGATCCGGTCGAAGTTGGCTTTCACGGCGGCGGCGTCGAAGGGCGAGCCGTCGGCGAAGTCGACCCCCTCGCGGAGCTTGAGGGTGTAGGTCCGCGCGTCCGGTGAGGCCTGCCAGGATTCGGCGAGCGCGGGCCGGAGTTCGGGGGCCTGCGCGGTCTCGGTGCCGAGGTCCTCACGGATCAGAGGATCGAAGAGGGCGTCGATGACCCGGAGCACCGGGGTGCCGGAGGCGCGGTGCGGATCCAGGGTGGGGATCTCTCCCTCCGCGCCGATGATCAGGGTCCGCTCGTCGCGGCCGAAGGACGGGTTGGCGCTGCAGCCGGTGAGCAGGACGCCCACGACGGCCAGACAGCCCGCCGTCCGGCGAAGTGTTCCTGTGCGGGGGCGCTGCGGCCCACCGCGGCGCGAAAGCCTCATGCTTGTCGCCTTTGCTCGTGGTGAAGGTCGTGGAGCACCGCTGTGGCCGTGTTCCTGCCGGGTGTTCCGGTGATGTAGCCGCCGGGCCAGGTCCCGGCGCCACTGACGTAGAAGCCCTGGAGCGGAGTGCGGTAGCCGGCGACCTCGGGGTGCGGGCGGGCCCCGAAGAGATTGCCCGGCAGCATGTCCCCGTGCGTGATGTTGCTTTCCGGCAGACCCAGTTCGCTCTCGATCTCGACCGGGTTCATGAACCGGTGATCGATGACGCGGTCGGCGAGACCCGGCATCAGCCGGGAGAGTTCCTCGACACACCGGCGTCCGAAGCGCTCCGTGCGCTCGGCGTCCCACGGCCCGTCGTGCGGCCGGTAGGGGGCGTGCCAGGCGTTGACACTGATGAGGTGGGTGCCTCCCGGGGTGAGGCCGGGAGAGGTGAGGGTCGGTATCAGCCCCCACATCAGGGGCTGTTCGCTCGCGTGGCCCCGCAACGCCCCTGAGATCGACTCCTCGATCTGTCCGAGCGAGGAGCCCACCCGGAACTGGCAGGCCCGCACCTGCTCGGGGTCCGCGTCCTCGGGGAGCCCCGCGTAGGCGGGCAGCGAGTCCACCTCCAGAACGACCTTGAACGCCGATCCGCGCATCGCCGTACCCGTGACCTCCGCCCGGATCTCGGGGCCCATCGCCGCATCGTCCAGCAGATCGCGGAAGAGGTGCACCGGGTTGACCGCCGACACCACCCGGTCCGCGGTGAACTCCTCGCCGGACGCGGTGACCACGCCCCGGGCCCTGCCGCCCCCGTGCAGGATCCGTACCACCGGGGAGCCGGTGCGCAGGGTGACGCCGTGGGCGCGGCAGCAGTCCTCCAACGCGTCCACGATCGCGCTCATCGACCCGACCGGAAGACCGGTGGAGCCGCGGAGCGCGACCCGCTCGGCGGCGTCGCCGGAGTGGGGTGCGCCCGCCGCGGCCAGAGCGAACGGGCGCATCATCAGTCCGACAGCGCTGCCGGGCGTCGAGGGCGGTACGAGCTGGGCGTTCAGCGCCAGCAGGGCGAGCAGCGCCTTGGCCTGGTCCGACGCGAGACGCTCGTCGAGCAGCCCGGTGAGGCTGCCGTCGAAGACGGCGGTGAAGAGCTTGCGCTCCTCCGGGTCGGCCAGCCGCTCCCGGAGGTCGCGGAGCGCCGGCGGGGGACCGTCGAGGGACACCCGCAGGCTCGCGCCGAGCCGTTCCAGACCGCTGATCAGCTCCCGGTAGCGGCCGGCCTCACCGGGCGCGAAGGCGTCAAGCTGCCGGTCGACGCGGGCGGGGTCGCGCCAGCCCAGGAAGCACCGGCCGTCGAACTGCTGGACCACGGTCGGGTCGGCCCGGACGAACCGGAGACCGTGCTCGGCGAGCCGGAGTTCACTGACGACCGCCGGATTCAGCGACCCGGGCGAGTTGGTGAAGGCCAGGCTGCGGCCGGGCAGGAACTCGTATCCTCCGCAGGGCCCGCCGAGGCGCTGCCGGGATTCGACCACGGCGACGCGCAGCCCCGCCCGGCCCAGATAGGCGGCTGTCACCAGCCCGTTGTGCCCGCCCCCGACCACCACGACGTCAAACCGGTTCATGCCCACCGCTCCTCTCCGCATCCACGCCGTCGTCCCCGCGGCTCTCAGTTCCGGGGATCGGCCGCGAAGCCGGCGTCGAACATGCGCAGCCAGTTGCCGCCGGCGATCCGCTCGACCTCGCTCTCGCTGAACCCGCGCTTGCGCAGGTGCTCCAGGACGGTCGCGTAACCGCTGCCCGCGGCGAACCATTCGGGGAACTCGACCGGTCCGGAGATGGGGACCATGGGCTTACGGCTCCAGCGCCCCTGCCGCCACCAGTGGAGTTCTTCGTCGCCCTGGCCGGCGTAGTAGTCGGAGCCGAGCCCGACGTGGTCGACGCCGATGAGGTCAACGGTGTAGGCGACCATGTCGCAGAATTCGTCGATGGTGCAGTCGACACCGCTGGGAGCGATTCTCGGGTACATGCTCAGGCCCACGACGCCGCCGGACTCGGCCGCCTTCTTGAGGACCGTGTTGGATTTGTTGCGGATAGCCAGCTCGACGTTCTCGCCCACGAACGCCCGGGGGTTGGCGTGCGTGATCGCCACGGGGCGTTCGGATGCCTCCAGGGCCTCCAGGGAGGTGCGCTCGTTGCAGTGGGAGACATCGATGAGCATGCCCACCCGGTTCATCTCCCTGATCAGGTTGATCCCATAGGTGCGGGAGAGACCGGCGTCATCGCTCTCCCAGCAGCCCGCGCCGGCGGAGTTCTGGGTGTTGTACGTGAGTTGGCAGATCCGGACCCCGGCCTGGTGGAAGGCTCCGACCAGGTCGAGGTCGTCCTCGAAGGGGCTGCTGTTCTGGAAACCGAGGATGACGGCGGTACGGCCGCCGTTCCCGGCCGCGCGGACGTCGTCGGCGGTACGGCCCTCCGCGAGGAGGTCGGAGTTCTCCGCGAGCAGCCGCTGCCAGCGGCCGACCTCGCGCATGGTTTCGGTGGAGTCCTCCCAGATGGCGACGGTGGCGTGGACGCCGGCTATTCCGGCGGCGTGCCACTCCTCGAAACGCTCGCGGGCGGGCTTGACGAACTGCAATGCGTCTACCAGCACGTGCTTTCCTCTTCGCAGGTGAGCCACGCGGTCCGGGCGAGGTGACGGCCCGGCCGGGCGACTCGATGGGGACGATGGGGTGCGGTGGGCGGTGCCACCGCCGTGCGGTGGTGCGGTCGGTCCGGTGTCAGACCTCGCGGCCGAGGCGGCCGAGCTGGGGGATCTCGTCGCGGAGGCCCAGAGTGCGCAGGGCGCTCCAGAGGGATGCCTGATTGCTCGTCACCACCGGGCGGCCGGTGTCCATTTCGAGGTAGGGCAGGATCTCGAAGGTCCGGTAGGTGCCGCAGGAAATCAGCAGCGCGTCGGCGTCGGGGGCGGCCTTGTGCAGCCGGCGCCCGAGCCGGTAGGCGCTGTCCGCGTCGTGGACGCTCGCCTCGTACGGGTCGGTCATCTGGAGCCCCTCCATCACGGGCACCTCGAAGCCGACGGCCGTGAGGTACGCGCGCAGCGCCTCGTTGACCTCGTCGGTGTAGATGCTGCCGACGGCGACGGAGGTGGCGCCGACGGCGCGCAGGGCGTCGACGGTCGCCTGCATCATGGTGATCGCCGGGATCCCGGTCTCGGCCTTGATCTCGTCCGTGACCTTCTCGTCGGTGCCGGGGCCCGGGATGAAGGTGCCGGGCGCGCCGCACTGCACGATCAGGTCCACCTTCGCGGTGGCGAGTTGCCGGGAGGCGTCGAGCACCTGGCTCATCATTTCGCGCAGGCCCTCGGCGTCGACGCGGGGAACGATGGTCCGGGCGTCGGCGAAGGCCACTCCGGTGGGCGCGACCGAGCGCCACTCCTCCGCGCCTTCGATCGCGGTCGCCGGGCGGATCTGTCCGATTCGTGCACGCCAGCCGAGCATCATAGGGCATTTCTCCTGAAATGAGCTGTAGATACGGAAAGGGTGAGGCGTAGAGCGGGCCCGCAGTGGCTTGAAATGGTGCATGGATTCTTGCTGTGCGAACGTCGCCCGTACAGCGGCAAAGGTCCCGCTTTCCTGGCGGTCAGCCGAGGTCGGCGGTCTCGTGGAGCAATCTGGGACAGTGGACCAGATTGTTTGGGACAATGTACCTACACGTTTTGGTCAGGTCAATGGGTAGGTTTTTGGCTCGAAGAAGCGCCGCCGGACGGGCGGTGGGCGCGGCGGGGGCGGGCCTCCCCATGGGTGTGCGCGGGGTTGCATGGGCCTGCGGGGACGAGGAACTGAGAGGGCCCGCGCCGGACGATTCCCGTCAGCCGTCAGCCGTCAGCCGTCAGCCGTCAGCCGTCAGCCGTCAGCCGTCAGCCGTCAGCCGTCAGCCGTCAGCCGTCAGTTGTCAGACCGGCGGGCGGTACGCGGGTGGAACGGCTGGGCGCGGTGGCGCCTGGACCGGGACCGCTCTCGGCCGGACGCGTCCCGTGTCCCGCGTCGGGCGGGCCGGCTCGGCACAGGAGCCGGCCGTCGCACGGCCCTGCCGGCGGGAGGTCGTCACCGCCCGGCTTGCCGCGGAAACACGCGGGAGTGTGCGGATCAGGCCGGCTGGCGCCAGCGGATGGCGATCTGGGCCGCGGCCGACTGGAGGAGCGGGACCAGGTCGGCCATTCGCTGGTCCGCGAGCCGTGCCTCGGGGCCGTAGATGCTCAGTGCCGCGGTGACGGTGCCCTGGGTCGCGATGGGTACGGCCACCCCGCACCCCCCCGTGATCCACTCGCCGCGACTGAAGGCGTAGCCCCGGTCGCGGGCGGCGGCGACCCGGTCGACGATCTCCGTCGCGTCCGTCGCGCCGGTCGCGGAAACGTGCTCGCCCACCAGGTGCTCCAGATGAGCCTCGGGCAGCATCGACAGCAGTACGCGGCCCGTCGCGCCGGAGAAGAGGGAGTAGGGGCGGCCGACCCCCGTGATGAGACGGAGCGGCTGGGAACTCTCCACCTCGTACACGGTCACCCGCCGCCCGTCCACCACGGCCGAGACGCACGCGGTCTCTCCTGTCGCGGCGGCGATGCGGGCCGTCGCCTCGGAGGCGGCGCTCACCAGGTCGCTGTTGGCGGCGTGTCGCCAGGCGAGGGTGAGCGCGGCCGGCCCGATCACGTACTTGCGGGAGTTCTCGTCGACGACGGCGAGTCCGACGCGCTCCAGCGAGGCGAGGATCCGCTGGGTGGAGCTCTTGCTGATCTCCAGGTCCCGGCTCAGCTCACGCAGCCCGCGCGGCCGGTCGGCCTCGGCGATCGTCTTGAGCACCAGCAGGGCGTGGTCCACGATCTGCACCGTGCTCGGGGGCGACGTCCGCTTCGCGGTCGTGCCCGCCGCCGGCGCGTCGGGCGGCGAGGGGGTCTCCGTAGGCTCCGGCCCCTGTTCGTTCACCATCGGGCCGGTCCTCTCCCTGGGGAAGCAGGGCCCGGTGCGGAGTGCGCCCGCAGGACGGCCCCGGACCCTGTCCGCGCGTTGCATGAATGATCGCTTGCGATTATCACACAGTGGCCTCACCCCGTCATCCAAGGCGACACCCGCCGGTCGTCGCCGAGGTGAGCCGGCGGGAGGGCCGGTCGGTCGGGGCTCACCCCTGTGCGGCCCCTCTTCCGCGGGCACCGGCCGCGTGCCACCGGCGGTTCCCCGGACGGCCTACACCCGCTCGTGCCGAGGGACGCGCGGGGTGAGGCTGGCCCTGGCCGTGTCCTGCCGGGCGGGGTCTCCGGTCCGCTGCCCCGAGGGAGTTCGAGATGGTGCGGAACACCGACGCCAAGCCGGCCGAGCAGGCCGTCGCGCAGGCGAACGAGGCGGTACGGCGGAACTACCCCTTCAGCGACGGCCAGGATCTTGAGGACGCGCGGCGCGGCTTCATGGGTACGGCCGAGGATCATGTGATCCGTGACGCCGAGGGGCGCGCGGTGTGGGACCTGGGCGCCTACGGATTCCTCGATCAGGAGTGCCCCGACACGGCCAACCCGAGCCTGTGGCGGCAGAGCCGGCTCTGTTCCGACCACGGCCTGTTCGAGGTGACCGAGGGCATCTACCAGGTACGCGGCTTCGACCTGTCGAACATGACGATCGTCGAGGGCGAGCGCGGCATTCTGGTCGTCGACCCGCTGCTCTGCGCGGAGACGGCGGCCGCCGGCCTCGCCCTGTACCGGGGGCACCGCGGTGACCGGCCGGTCACCGGCGTCCTTTACACCCACAGCCACGCCGACCACTTCGGCGGAGTGCGGGGTGTCATCGGCGACGAGGACGTTGCGAACGGCGTACCGGTGTTCGCCCCGCACGGATTCCTGGAGCACGCCGTCAGCGAGAACGTCTACGCGGGCGCGGCCATGAACCGCCGTGCCGCCTACATGTACGGAGCCGCCCTGCCAAGGAGCGCGCGCGGGCAGATCGGAGCCGGCCTCGGCCAGACCCTCTCCACCGGCATGGTCGGCCTGATCGCCCCGACGGTGGACATCACCCGTTCCGGGCAGACGGAGAGGGTCGACGGCATCCGGATGGTCTTCCAGCTCACTCCCGGCACCGAGGCTCCGGCGGAGCTGAACATCCACTTCCCCGACCACGCGGCCCTGTGCATGGCGGAGAACGCCACCCACAACCTGCACAATCTGCTGACCCTGCGGGGCGCGGAGGTCCGTGACCCCAGGGTCTGGGCCCGGTACCTGACCGAAGCGATCGACCTCTTCGTCGACTCCTCCGACGTCGCCTTCGCCTCGCACCACTGGCCGGTCCGGGGCCGTGACCGCGTCCTGACGTTCCTGTCCGCACAGCGCGACCTCTACGCCTACCTGCACGACCAGACCCTGCGCATGCTCAACCAGGGGCTGACGGGACCGGAGATCGCGGAGGAGATCACAATGCCCCCGGCCCTGGAACGGGCCTGGCACACCCACGGCTACTACGGATCCGTCAGCCACAACACCAAGGCGATCTACCAGCGTTACCTGGGCTGGTTCGACGGAAACCCGGCACATCTGTGGGAGCACCCGCCCACCGAGGCGGCCCGGCGGTACGTGGAATTCATGGGCGGTGCGGACGAGGTGCTGAAGCGTGCCCGCCGGTCCTACGCCGAGGGCGACTTCCGCTGGGTGGTCCAGGTCGTCAACCATGTGATCTTCGCCGACCCGGACCACACCGCGGCACGGGACCTGCAGGCCGACGCGCTGGAACAGCTCGGATACGGCAGTGAGAACGGCACCTGGCGCAACTTCTACCTGATGGGCGCCCTGGAGTTGCGCCATGGATCCGTCGGCACCCCCACCTCCACCGTCGCACCGGACCTGCTGGCGGCCCTGACCATGGAGCAGCTCTGCGACTCCCTCGCCATCCGGGTGGACGGGCCGAGCAGTTGGGACGCGGACATCACCGTGCGCTGGCAGCTGTCCAACGGCGACCCGCTCACCATGCGGCTGCGCAACGGCGTCCTCACCCACGTCACCGGCACCGGCCCGGCGGCCGCCGACCCCGACCTCACGGTCGGCCTCGACGAGGCCACCCTGCGCGCGGTGCTGCTCGGCACCGTGTCGCCGGACGAACTGTCGGGACGGCCGGATGTGGAGATCGTCGGGGACCTCGCGCCCCTGACCGAACTCCTCGGCCATCTCGGCACCCCGGACCCCGACTTCGCCATCGTCACGCCCTAGCACACCGACCCGCCCGCGGCATCCGCGGAACCCGCGGTCCGAGGGTCACTGCCCTCGCTGGGCGGCCATGACGTGATCGCGAGCGCCTTCGACATGCGCGACGATCACGCGGCGCAGTGCTGCGGCGTCCCGGTCACGCAACGCGTCGACCATGCGCTGGTGCTCGTCGTCGATGCGCTGCAGGTCGTGGCCCGAGCGCACCCAGCGTCGGCTGTACGGCTCGACGAGATGCAGCAGTTGATCGACGAAGCGCAGCGTGAGCCGTCGTTCGGACAGGGCGTAGACGCGCCGGTGGAACTCGTAGTTGAGGGAGGCCCGGCCGGCGGCGTCGGCGCCCCGGCGGCACATCTCGTCGGCGATCTCCTGGAGTTCGTCGATGTCCCGGTCGCGGCAGCCGCGCACGATCTCGTCGGCCAGTCGCGGTTCCATCTGGAGGCGCAGTTCGAAGAGTTCGGCGATCTCGCCGTGGCTGAGCTCCGCCACGAGCATGCCGCGCTGCGGCTGAACCTCGATCAGGCCTTCGGCCGCCAGCGTGTGCAGGGCCTCGCGCAGCGGAATGCGGCTCACCTTCAGCTCGGTCGCGAGCTTTTCCTGCACCAGGCGGGTGCCTGGGAGCAGTCCACCGTCGCGGATGGACGTACGGAGCCGTTCGGCGATGACGGCGGCGCCGTTCCTCGTGCTGCTGGGGGTCCGGGCTGGTCGGGTCACCGTCTCACTCTATCTCTTGTGCACCGTCGCAGCGGCTGTATACATTCAGCCCACTCGCAGCGAATGTATACAGCCGCTGCGCTGTCTTGTTCGCGCCACCAGAGAGTCATCAGAGCCACCAGAGAGGCCGCCGGATGTCACGTGCCATAGATGTCGCCGTCATCGGAGGAGGGCTGCTCGGACTCGCCACGGCCCGGGCGCTGCTGCGTACCCGGCCCGGTCTGTCCGTCACGGTCCTGGAGAAGGAAGCGCGCTGGGGCGCCCATCAGTCCGGACACAACAGCAACGTCATCCACAGCGGCCTGTACTACGCGCCCGGCTCCCTCAAGGCCCGGCTGGCCCGGACCGGTGGCGAGGAGATGATCCGGTACTGCGAACAGCGCGACGTGCCCGTCAAGCGCACGGGAAAGCTCGTGGTGGCCACGTCCACGGCCCAGCTCCCCGGCCTGGAGGCGCTCGCGGAGCGCGGCCGGGCGAACGGCGTCACCGTGCAGCGGCTGAGCCGCGCGGAGTTCGCCGAGCGGGAACCGCATGTCGCCGGGGTGGCCGCTCTGGCGGTCGCCGACACCGCCATGACCGACTTCGGCCAGGTGTGCCGCGCACTGGCGGCCGAGCTGACCGGACTCGGCGCCGAGCTGCGCACCCGGTCACCTGCCCTCTCCTTCGCCGAGGCCGAGGGCCGGACCGTGATCCGCACACCCGGCGAGGAGATCCGCGCCCGGATCCTGGTCAACTGCGCGGGCCTGCACAGCGACAAGGTCGCGGCCGCGGTCGGCGACCGCCCGACGGTGCGGATCATGCCCTTCCGCGGCGAGTACGCCGAGATCAGGCCCGGCCGCCGGGGACTGGTCAACAACCCGGTGTACCCGGTGCCCGACCCCGAGCTGCCCTTTCTCGGCGTGCACATCACGCCCATGCTCGACGGCACGGTCCACGTGGGGCCCAACGCCGTGCCCGCGCTGGCCCGCCAGGGCTACCGCTGGCGCGACGTCGACCCCCGCATGGTGGGAGAGCTGCTGCGGGACCCCGCCCTGCGCGGTCTCGCGCGACGCTTCTGGCGGCACGGGGCCACCGAGATCAGCCGGTCGCTGATCTGGCCGCTGTTCGTCCGCGACGTCCGCCGCCTGCTCCCGGAGATCGAGAGCAGGGACATGCGGCGGCACGGAAGCGGCGTACGCGCCCAAGCGGTCACGGCGGACGGGCAACTGGTCGACGACTTCGTGATCAGCCGCACCCCGCGCGCCGTCCACGTGCTCAACGCGCCGTCGCCCGCGGCCACATCGAGTCTCCCCATCGGCAGCCGGATCGCGGCCGACGTCTTCGAGCAGCTCGGTCACGGGGAGTCGGCCCGGACCGCACGTGAAGAGTCCGCCGCCTGACCGCTCCACTCCCCGCTCTTCCCTCCCCCTCTCCCTGCCTCCTTCCTCCTATCCCATCCACCTCTCCTTCAACGGTGATCGAGGACAGCCCATGGCGAACGCCCCGTACAAAGAAGCGCAGGACCCCGGACCATCCGCCGCCACCGCCCGCCGCCGCGTGGCCACCGCCACCATCGTGGGCTCCGCGCTGGAGTGGTACGACTTCTATCTCTATGCCTCCATGGCCGCCCTGGTCTTCGGCAAGATCTTCTTCCCGCAGACCGACGGCGCGACCGGCACGATGGCTGCCTTCGCGACCTTCGCGGCCGGGTTCCTGGCCCGCCCGCTGGGCGGCATCCTGTTCGGGCACCTCGCGGACCGCATCGGCCGGCGGAACGTACTGATCATCACCTTCGTCCTGATGGGTGTCTCCACCGGACTGATCGGGCTGCTTCCCGCGTACGGGACCGCCGGAATCGCGGCCCCGATCGCCCTGGTGATCCTGCGCATCTTCCAGGGCCTCGGTGCCGGAGCCGAGTACAGCAGTGCGGCGGTCGTCGCCTATGAGCATGCCGACGAGAACCGGCGCGGCCGTCAGGGCGCCTGGCCGGCCCTGGGCCTCAACCTCGGGCTGCTGATGTCGTCGCTGACCGTCACGGTGCTGACGACCCTGGACGAGGAGGCGCTCCTGTCCTGGGGCTGGCGCATCCCGTTCGTCGCGAGCTTCGCCCTCGCCGGCGTGGGCCTGTGGGTGCGGCGCCGTGTGCCGGAGTCGCGCGACTTCCACGACAGCCAGAAGAAGCAGGAGCGGGACACCACCCCGCAGATGCCGTTCGTCACCCTGCTGCGCAAGGAGCGGCGCGGTCTGCTCGTGGTCCTGGCCGTCTCGTTGGGATACAACGCCCTCAGCTACATCTTCAAGACCTTCTCGCTGGCCTACCTCTCGGACTTCCAGGACGTCTCGGCCGGCGTCGGCGCCTTCGGGATCACCCTGGCCAGTGCCACCGCCCTCGTCACCGTGCCGCTCTTCGGCTGGGCCAGCGACCGCTTCGGCAGCCGCCGGGTGCTGGCGGCCGGCGGCGTCGCCTCGGCGCTCTTCGCCTTCCCGTTCTTCGTCCTGCTCGACACGGGAAACTCGATCCTGATCTGGCTGTGCCTGATCATCGCGACGGGCTTGCTGGCACCGGCCATGTTCGCCCCGCAAGGCTCTTTGCTCTCCCGCCAGTTCCCGGCGGACGTCCGGGTCAGCGGAGTCGGCACGGGACGGGAGGTCGGCGCCGCCCTCTCGGGCGGACTTGCCCCGCTGGCTGCCCTGGCCATCGTCGGGGCCAGCGCGACCCACGCCACCTGGGGCGTCTCCCTCCTCCTCGTCGCCGCAGCCGTCGTGGTCGTCGTCGGCGCCGCCTTCGACCGGGGAACCCCCTCGGCCTCCCCTCCCGTACGGCGGGACTCCGGAACCGAGCTGCCCCCGAGCCGGACACCGGACCGGGACGACGTCCGCGCGGGCCAGGCCCACTGAGGGCAGGGCCGGGGCGCGAGCCGCCCGGGACAAGGAATGCCCGAACGGGGCGGCCCGGACCGACCTCGGTCCGGGCCGCCCCGTTCAGGACCCCAGGACGCGGGCCTTCTCGGCGGCGAACTCCTCGTCGGTGAGGAGCCCCTGGGCCTTCAGGTCGGCGAGCTGGGTCAGCTGGGACACCCGGTCCGCGCCCGCCGGGGCCGGGGCCGGCGCCGGGGGAGGGGGCGCGGCTGCCGGCGCCTGCGGGGCCTGGGCGGCCGCCTGGCGCCGCATGTCATGACGCTCCACGCGGTTGGAGACCGCGGTGGCGGTGCCCGAGATGACCGCGGTGCGGGCGATGGTGCCCAGCAGGCCGGGCCGTCCGAATCGTTGAGGCATGACTGGCCGTCTCCTTCGTCTCTGTCGGTCAGTTGCCGTCGAGCGACGCGATCGCTTCGACGACGGCGTCCCGCGGAACGCGTTCCAGCATCACCAGCTCGCCCTCGGAACCCCGCACCGCTGCCGCAAGCCGCGCCGCCCAGGTGTTCTCCCAGGCCACGACGAGTGCGGAGGACCCGTCACCCAGGGAGTCGGACACCGTCCGCAGATCCTCGTCGCTGAGCAGGTCGAACTGGGCGTCCGTGACCTGGAGCAGTGTCTCCGCCACTCCCGGATCGGTGAGTTCCACGACCGTGACCGAGCTGTCCGACGCCTTCGAGACGAAGGCCAGATCGAGGATCCTGACCGTCTCGTTCTGCTGCAGTTCCCGCAGGGCGGGGACTACCTGGCCGTCGAACCGGTTGCCCTCGAAGGCAATGACGGCGACGTCAACCGGGCCGACCGTGTCGGCTTGGAGACCACTGGGCACGATCAGCCCGCCTTTCACGAAGCGTCATAACGGATTAACCATGACATCTTCCCGCGCCGGGGGCGAGGGGAGAGACCCCCCGCCGACCGGGAGCCGCGGGCACGCCGACGAGCATGCGGTGCCGGGGAGGGGGTCGGCCGTGTACGTCAGGCCGGAGCCGTGACCGTGCACTGGCTCTGGGTGGAGAGGCGCCGCAGGGCCGCCTCCGCGAGCAGGGCGACGGACGCGACGGCGATCAGCGGCTGCAGCGGCGCCCAGTAGCTCAGCGCGCCCGACGACCCGAGGAGGACGAGCACGAGCTTGTTGCACACGGGGCAGCCCACGGCGAAGAACGACAGCACGCCGCCGAGAGCACCCATCCGGCTGCCCCGGACGGTGTCGGAAGGCTGCGTGGACGGGGATGAGGCCGAGGGCGCGAGCGGGGTGGCGGCGGGCGGGCGGACGTACGTGCTCAGCACGAGGCCGGCCAGGACGGCGGTGAGGGCGAGGGCGGGATAGTTCCACCACTGCACGGGGACCGAGCGGCCGAACAGGGGGGTGGGCAGCACATCGGTGGGCACGCCGACGGCGACGGCCGTGGCCAGGGCGCCGAGCCCCGCCACCAGCCACTGCCTGGCCCGCCACATACGCAGCGTCGTGCCCGCCAGGCTCAAGGAGCGCTGGGAAGAGGACATGCGGAAATCTCCGTTTCCGGATGGAAGAGATCAAGGACGCGACCGCGAGGGCCGGCCTACATCCGCAGTACGGAGAAGGTGGTGACGGGATGAGGTGGCGCGGGGTCGCCGCGGCAGAACGAGGCGCCCGAACCGGTCGCCGGTGCGGTGCCGTCCGTCCAGCGGGGCGAACCGGACGCCGGACCGGCGCCCGCAGCGGTGTCGGAGCGCGGCGCGACGTCCTCGGCGGCCACCGGATTCTTGCCGCACGTAGCGGAGTCGTCGCCCGCCGAGGGCTGCGCGGCGGTAGCCGCCTGCGCTACGGACATCAGGTCGGACGGACCCACGTCCGGCGGCGCGGGCCGGTCGAGCAGACACAGCAGACCGACCACGGCCACCAGAAGCGCGAGCAGACCACGCAGCGCGGCGGTGGCCGCCACGGGGGTCGTCGCTCGCCTCATGTACGCCTGCTCTTTCCGGAAGGTCACCCCACGATAGAACACGGGAGCCGGGCGCCGGCCCCCGGCCTCGGGTGAGGGCCGGGGGTCGATGCCGAGAGCCGGAGCCGTGCCTCAGCCGAGCAGTTTCGCCTTCGCCCGCTCGTACTCCTCGGGGTTGAGCGCGCCCTTGTCCCTGAGGTCGGCGAGCTTCGCCAGATCGTTCACATGGTCGCTGCCGCCTGATCCGCCCTGGCTCGCCGCGGCTTCGCGTACGTAGGCGCGGAACGCCGCCTCCGAGTCCTTGGCCAGCTTCTCGTCGCGTTCGTGCATGCTGCGCCCGCGGGCGATCAGGTAGATCAGCACGCCCAGGTACGGCAGCAGGATGACGACGATCAGCCAGCCGGCCTTGGCCCAGCCGTTCAGCGAGTGATCCCGGAAGAGGTCGGTGACCACCTTGAACAGCAGGAAGAACCACATGACCCAGAGGAACAGGTACAGCATGGTCAGAAAGACGTCCAGGAGCGGGTAGTCGTCCATGGTCCTACTCCCTGTCGTGCGAATGGTCCCCTATTCATACAGTGAGTCCGGATTGTCCGCACCTGTAGGTCGGTAGGTCTGGAGGCCGGTACGTCTGGAGGCCGGTACGTCTGTACGTCTCCGGGGTGGGAGAGGTGCGTGAGCGCAGGAGCGGTGTGTCAGGCGCGGTTCTCGTCCGGGGCGATCCGCAGGACATGCGCGGGCGGGTGGGCGATGCCCAGCTCCGGCCGCCAGGCCGCGAGGATCTGTGCCGACGGGTCGAACAGCGGGGCCGGCAGCTCCTCGGGGGCGTCCATTGCCAGGCGCTGATCAGGTGCGGCTCGGTCACCTCCGGGACCCCGGAGGCGAGCCGCACGACGGCCGCCATGCTGACGCGGTTGATCCCGCCGATCACGTCGTGGACCATCGCGATGACGTCCACGGCCGCCTCGTCGACCACCAGGCCCGTCTCCTCGCGCAGCTCCCGGGCGCCCGCCGCGGCGATCGACTCGTGCGTCGCGTCGACCTTCCCGCCCGGCAGCTCCCACGTACCGCTGTGGTGCCGGCCCAGGAGTACGCGTCCCCGGACGTCCTCGACGATCACGCCGACTCCGAGGGCCGCCTGGGCGGAGGGCGGGCGGGTGTTGCGGGCGGGCTCGGCGATGCGGTCGGCTGACATGGTGCTGGTTCTCCGTTCTGCGGTGCCGGGTCCGGACCACCGTAACGAAGCGGCCCGGGCGGCCGTGTGCCGGTGCGGCAGTGGCGGGCGCGCTCAGGTCACCAGCCGCAGCGACCTCTCCGCGATGCCGAGCCGTACGCTCTGACCCCAGGTCAGCTCCAGGGCGTCGGACTCCATCCCGTCCCCGAAGACCACGACCCGGTCCGACTCCACGGTCAGCCGCAGCCCCTGCCCGCGCCCCAGCTCGCCCGCCACCCTGGACGTCCCGGTCGCCGGGGAGGGCCAGGCCTCGCGCACGAACCACAGGAGCCGCGCGTCGCACGGCGCGGGCAGCGCCAGGGTGCCGCCGCGCTCCAGCCACAGCGACCGGAGCCAGCCGGTGGCGCCCGTGCCGGTGCCGACCAGCACCCCGGAGGAGGCCTGGGCTTCGCCGGGGGCGCTCTCACCGTCGGGGCCCAGGCGGTAGCGGGCCGTCTGGTGGCCGGGCGGCCCGAGGTAGATCTCGTTCAGGGCGAGGAGGCGCTGCGTGTCATCGGCGACGGCCTCGACCATGGTCAGCTCCTCGGCGCTCCCTCCGGCGGTGGACGCGGCGCGCAGCAGGGCGGCCGCGTCGGCGTGGCGGTGGCGGACCAGGACGCCGGGATTGCGCCCCGGGTCGGTGTCGATGCCCACCACCGGCTGCCCGGACAGGTACTTCGCGGTGTTGGCGACCAGTCCGTCCTGGCCGACCACGACGATCACGTCCTCCGGGGCGAACAGGAAGCGGTCCAGGTCCGCCCGCTCCACCCGGGAGCTGCGCCAGGTGAGCGGCACCGCCGCCGCCACCTCGCGCAGGGCCTGCCGGGTGGCCTCGTGGCGGCGGGCCACCTCGTCGATCGAGCGCCCCCGGCTGGACAGGAAGAACGCGGCCTGCCCGTGGGTCCCGTGCCGGGCGAGCAGCTCCTCGTACTCCGTCCGCCGGTGGACGAGCACCGCCCGGGGCGCCAGGCTCACGCGCCCGCACCGCCTTCCGGACGGCCGAGCCTGGCGAGCAGCCCGGTGAGAACGTCGGGGGAGAGGGTGATGCTCTCGACGCGCGGCAGGTTCTCCGCGAGCCGGGTCGCCGCCAAGGCGTGCAGCGTGGCCGGATCGGCCTCGCCGTGCACCCGCAGCCAGGCGGCCTGGGCCTCGGCCCGCGCCGCGCCCGTCTCGCGCGCCGCCTCGGCCTCCGCGCGGGCCAGGCGCACCTTGCGGGCCGCCTCCGCCTCGGTCCGTACGCCGTCGGCCGCGGCCTTCTCCTCGGCCTCGCGGCGGGCGTTGGTGCCGCGCTGGTCGACCAGCTGCTCCTCGCGCCGGGCCAGTTCGATCTGGCTGGCCAGCTCGTTCTCGGCGATGGCGCGCTCCCGCTCGACGGCCACGGCCCGCCGTTCGTAGGTGGCCCGGTCCGCTTCCTGCTGGATCTGCTCGCGGGCCGGGGTGCGCAGGGCGCGCTCGACCTCGGCCTCGGGGCGGATCGCGACGACGCGCACGGCCACCACGTCGATGCCGGTGGCGGGGAGGCGGGGCTCGGCGGTGAGGCCGGTGGCGACCCGTTCGCGTACGGAGGCGACGCCGTCGACCAGGGCCGCCGCGAGCGGGGTGCGGGCCAGCACGTCCAGCGTGTGCTGCTGTGCGGTCTCGGTGAGGAGGGTGGCGATCTGTTCCAGCGGCGCGCCGCGCCAGCTCCCGGTGTCCGGGTCC
Source organism: Streptomyces sp. MMBL 11-1 (assembly GCF_028622875.1). Lineage (NCBI taxonomy): Bacteria > Bacillati > Actinomycetota > Actinomycetes > Kitasatosporales > Streptomycetaceae > Streptomyces > Streptomyces sp. MMBL 11-1. The sequence continues at coordinate 7,396,186 of NZ_CP117709.1, forward strand.
ACGGAGAAGTCGAGCCGGTCCGCCGCCTCGGCCGGATCGCTGATCCGGTAGGTGACGGTGGCCTGCACGGTGACGTCCTGGAAGTCGGCCGTACGGGCGTGGAACGCCATGGCCAGCTCCCGGTCGTCGACCGGCACTTCGGAGAGCGCCGCCGACAGGGACCGGTACCAGAAGCTGAGCCCCCGGCCGTCGTGGGCCAGCCGGCCGCGGTGGTGGTGGCGGATGTGGGCGGTGGGCGCGGAGCGCAGATGGCGCCAGCCGAGGCGCCGGGTGATGTCGGCCATGGTGAGGCCCCCCTCGATTTCGTCATTGCGACGATAAGGGGGGTGGTGAATAGAGTCAAGTTGACGAAAAGGGGGGTGGCGTCCGGTGGGCCACCTGCCTGCTCGCCTCCCGTGTGTGAGCACACGGGCGGCCGGTGGCCTCCGTGGAGGGCACCGGCCGCCCGGGCGGTGCGCCGCCCCCGTCCCCACGGTGCGGCGCGGGTGGACCGCCCGCCCCATCCGCTGGGGCGCGGGCGGTCCACGTCTGTCAGGACTCCGGCGCTCCCGCCGTGAGTCCGAGGCTCGGAAGGATCGCCATCTCCACGAACCGGGTCAGATACGCCGCGTCGGCGTAGCGCCCCTCCAGCAGCGGCCGGGCGCGCATCACGCCGAGCAGCTGGGCCGCGACGAACTCGGCCCCCGGAAGGTCCGCCGCGATCTCGCCGCGCTCCTGGCCCCGCCGGACCATCGCGTCGATCGCCGCGATCTCCGGCAGGATCAGGGACTCGCGCAGTGCGCACAGCAGCTCGGGGCTCTGGAGCGCCGCATGGCTGAGGGCGTGCATGAGCGGGGTGTCGCTCCCCGAGGCCTCGCCGATCGCCCGCGCGGCCTCCAGCAGGTCCCCGGCCAGCGTGCCGGTGTCGATGTTCGGGAGCCGCATCTGCCGGGTGCCGTGCAGCGCGGCCACCACCAGCTCCGGCTTGGAGCCCCACTGGCGGTACAGCGTCGACTTCCCGCACCGCGTGCGGGAGGCGACCCCCTCCATGGTCAGCGACTCGTAGCCGCTCTCCCGCAGCAATTCCAGCACCGCCCCGTAGAGCTCCTGTGCCCGCTCGGGCGTGATCTTCGACCGGCGGGACGTGAGGGCTGGCTCCTGCGAGGGGCCGGGCGACGGCATGGGCTGTACCTCCTGCGGCGGTGCGGCGAGGTTCTCGATACGCCAGTGTACCGATACGCGCGAGTACCGATACGTCGTCGTATCGGTACACTGGCGTATCGATACGGCGTGGATCCCACCGGGCCGTCCTGACACCGCTTCGCATCCAAGGGGGCACCGGGTGATCCACGCCCGCACCGAGCCCACGGACCAGGAGCCGGACATACGTGCCCGACCGCCCCTCGTCCGCGAGTTCCTTCTCGTGGCCGGACTCTTCCTGGCCTACAAGTTCGGCCGCAGGGCCGCCAACGGTCATGTCGAGGAAGCGTTCCGCAACGCGGGGCACGTATGGGACCTCGAACGCGTCCTGCACCTGCCCGACGAGGGCACGGTCCAAGGGCTGCTGCTGCACAGCCAGCCCTTGATCCAGGCGGCGAACACCTATTACGCCGCCGTTCATTTCCCGGCCACGGCCCTCTTCCTCGTCTGGCTCTACTGGCGCCGCCCGCACCACTACGTCCGGTCGCGTCGCGTTCTCGCCACGCTCACCGCCGCCGCCCTGGGGCTCCACCTGCTGTTCCCGCTGGCCCCGCCCCGGATGCTCACGGCCGCCGGACTCGTCGACATCGGTCAGGTCTACGGGCCGACGGTGTACGGGCAGACTCCCGCGACCGACACGATGGCGAACCAGTTCGCCGCGATGCCCTCGCTGCACGTCGGCTGGGCCGTGATGGTCGCCGTCGGGCTGATCGGCGCCACCCGTTCCCGGTGGCGCGCGCTGTGGCTGCTGCACCCGGCGACGACGCTGCTCGTCGTCGTGGGCACGGCCAATCACTACTGGCTCGACGCGATCGTCGTCGGGGCGATGCTCGCCGTCACCCTCGCCGTCCTCCGGTTGCCGCTGTCCGCCCGGACCGTCCCCGCGCGGTCGCCCCGGCCGGACCTGTGGGGGAGCGGTGGGAGGTCTGCCGTACCGGCGTACGCGGAGGGTACGGGGCCGCGTGTCTCCGCATCGGCCGTCCCGGCGAGGTCCGGCGAGGCCGCCGCCCCGCCCGGAACCTTCGCGGCGGCCGGTCTGCCTCTGTCACCGTCCTTCGGAGCCGCCGACGGGTCCGCCGAGCCCGCCGTCGGCCCGGATACCGGATCGCGGGCGCCCGCCCGGGCCGGAGCCGGGCGATGAGCGCCACGCTGCTCGCCGTCGCACTCTCCCTCGTCTCGGCCGGCGCCTACGCGACCGCCGCCGTGGCGCAGTCCCGGCTCGCCGGCCGCGCCGACCCCTCCACCGGAGCCCTGCGCCTGCTGGGCCGGGGCGCCTGGTGGTCGGCGGTCGGCCTCAACGCCGCGGGCGCGCTGCTCCACGTCGCCGCGCTCAACTACGGCCCGCTCACCCTGGTCCAGCCGCTGGGCGCGCTGACCCTCGTCGTCGCCGTACCGCTCGGAGCGCGCGCCGCCGGGCGCCGGGTCGGCCGCGTCGAGTGGCGGGGCACGGTTCTGACCCTGCTCGGCCTCGGCGCACTGCTCCTGACCGCGGGCGGCTCCGCCCCGCACGAGGCCCTCAGCCTTCCCGAGGCGCTCGGCGTGGGTGCGGCCACCATGGCGGTCGTCGCCGGACTCGGCCGGCCCGGGGCCCGCCCGGGGCTGCGGCACGCGGCGGCCTCCGGAATCACCTCCGGGGTCGCCTCCGCGCTCACCCAGACCCTCACCGTCGCCGTCACCGGCCACTCCGGCGGCCCGCTGTTCAGCTGGCGGCTGCTGACGGTGGCGCTGCTCGTCTCCGCCTTCGCCATGGGCGGCCTGCTGCTGTCCCAGACCGCGTACCGGGGTGGGCTCGGCGCCCCGCTCGCGGTGGTCACCCTCGCCAACCCGGTCGCCGCCGCCGCGATCGGCCTGGCCCTGCTCGGCGAGCGCCTGCGGGGCGGGCCGGTCAGCCTGGTGCTCGCGCTCCTCGGTACGGCGGCGGCCGTGCGCGGGGTGATGCTCCTCAGCCGGGCCCAGGCGCGGCACACGGACCCGGCCGCCCCGTCCGACCCGACCGCCCCGTCCGAGCCGACCGCCCCGGAGGGCCGGGTCCCCTCCGGGGTCGTCATCGGCAGCCCCCGGCGCGCGGGCACCGCACCCCCGGCGGGCGCCCCGGAGCCCGTCCCCGCGCACGCGGGCGGCTGACCGGCCCCGGGGATTCCGATGCCGCTCGGCGACGGCCAGGCGCCCCGCCCACCAGCCACCCGGCCAGGCCCCGGGAAGAGCGGCGCACACCACGTGCCGGAGCGGCTCCGGCGGTGCTTCGCCGTCTCCCGGCGGCCCGTTCACCGCGATTGCGACGGGCACCGGGGGAAGGTCCTTCCACCGGTGCCGGCCCGGGCCGCGGCGCACCCTTCCAGGGTCCCGGCCGTGAGGCGCCGGTTCTCCGAGCGCGTTGGCAGGCCTACCGGCCGACCGGGCAGGTATACGTAGCACTGGGCGTTCCCTTCGGCCTCCTCGCCCCGGTCGGGGCCGCGGGCCCGACCGCCCACCTGCCGTGAGGCAGGACCGTACCGCCCACTCCGCGGCAGCCGTCGCCCGCCGCGGACCGATACCGGCACGACCATGAGAAAGGCGGCACACCTGTGCGCGCACTGACCGTGAAGCCTGGCCGGCAGGACTGCCTCGACGTGCGGGAGCTGCCGGATCCGTCCCCGGCCGACGGAGAACTGCTGGTACGCGGCCTGGCCATGGGGGTTTGCGGTACGGACCGGGAGATCACCGGTGGCCAGTACGGAAGGGCACCGTCCGGCCGGGACTGGCTGATCCTCGGCCACGAATCGCTCGGCAGGGTCGAGCGGGCCCCGTCGGGCAGCGGCTTCTCGACCGGTGATCTGGTGGCCGGGGTGGTGCGCCGGCCCGACCCCGTGCCCTGCGGCGCCTGCGCCCGGCAGGAGTTCGACATGTGCCGCAACGGACGCTACACCGAACGCGGAATCAAGGAACTCGACGGCTTCGGAGCCCAGGCGTGGTGCGTGGAGCCCGACTACGCCGTGCGGTTGGAACCCCACCTGGCGGGCGTCGGCGTACTCATGGAGCCCACCTCGGTCGTGGCGAAGGCCTGGGAGCAGGTGGAGCGGGTCGGGGGGCGCTCCTGGTTCGAGCCGCACCGGGTTCTCGTCACGGGGGCGGGACCGATCGGACTGCTGGCCGCCCTCCTCGGCGTCCAGCGGGGGCTGGAGGTGCACGTCCTGGACCGTGTGAAGGACGGCCCCAAACCCTCGCTGGTCCGCGATCTCGGTGCCGCGTACCACACCGACGACGCGGAGCGGGTGATCGACGACCTCTGCCCGGACGTCATCATCGAAGCGACCGGAGCCAGCACCCTGGTCTTCGCCTCACTGACCGGAACCGCCTCGTACGGGGTGGTGTGCCTGACCGGTGTCTCTCCCGCCGGCCGTCGCATCACCGCGGACGCCGGCACCATCAACCGGGAGATGGTGCTCCAGAACGACGCCGTGGTGGGCTCCGTCAACGCCAACCGACGCCACTTCCGGCAGGCCGCCGACGCTCTGGCGGCGGCGGACCGGAGTTGGCTGGAACGGCTGATCACCAGGCGCGTCCCCCTCGAACGCGCTGCGGAGGCGCTGGAGTCCCGGCCGGACGACGTCAAGGTGGTCATCGACCTGGAGGGGTGAGTGCCGGGCCGCCGATCCCCGATGGCCCCGGGCGCCCTGGGACCCTCCCGGGCCACCCCTGCGCTCGGCCCGCTCTCGGCGCGGCCCCGGGAGCGCCCGGCCCGCGCGGATCACTCCCGGCGTCGCCGACCGGCCCCGACACGCGCGGACCGTGCCGCGTTAGCCTGATGCGATGGCGCAGAACGAGAACGCTCCGTTGGTCGTGGTGATGGGCGTGTCCGGGTCCGGCAAGACGACGGTGGGCCGGTCCCTGGCCGAGTCGCTGGACGTGCTGTTCGCCGAGGCCGACGATTTCCACCCCCCGGAGAACGTGGCCAAGATGCGCGCGGGAACCGCCCTCGATGACGAGGACCGGCGTCCTTGGCTCGACGACATCGCCGAGTGGCTCCGGGAGCACATCTCCGACGGAGGAGTCATCACCTGCTCGGCGCTGAAGCGGTCCTACCGCGCCCGCCTCGTCTCGGCGGCACCCCAGGTGTTCTTCGTCCATCTCGACGGCCCCGTCGATCTCATCGCCGAGCGTATGGCTGCCCGGCGAGGACATTTCATGCCCGTCGAGCTCCTCCGGTCCCAACAGGACACGCTGGAACCACTCACCGACGGAGAGCGGGGAGCGGTCGTTCCCATCACCGGCACGGTGGAGGAGACGACGCGCCGCGCGCTCGCCGCTGTCCGCGACCGGTGACACTCCGCCCGGCCGTCTCTCTTTCCCGGTGGGCCCCGCCCCGGCTCGTGGCTTGTCCGGTTCCGTCCGCCGGGCGCGGAACCGCGGATCCAGCCCCGGTGCCGCTCAGAGCCTCGCGGCCAGCTCCGTGCCCTGGCGGATGGCCCGCTTGGCGTCCAGCTCGGCCGCCACGTCCGCCCCGCCGATCAGATGGACCGGGACGGTCCCCGCGCGCAGCTCCTCGTACAGCTCGCGGCGCGGTTCCTGACCCGCGCACAGCACCACCGTGTCGACCGGCAGCACCCGCCGCTCACCCTCGACGGTGAGGTGGAGGCCCTCGTCGTCGATGAGGTCGTAGGAGGCTCCGGCGATCATCTCGACGCCCCGGTGGCGCAGTTCGGTGCGGTGGATCCACCCCGTCGTCTTGCCGAGCCCCGCGCCGACCTTGGTGCTCCTGCGCTGGATCAGGTGGACCGCCCGCGGCGGCTCGGGACGCTCGGGAGCGCGCAGCCCGCCACGCTCCGCGTAGGCGGTGTCGACGCCCCACTGCCGGAAGAACGTGTCCGGGTCCAGGCTCGCCGCTTCACCGCCGTCGGTCAGGAACTCCGCGACATCGAAGCCGATGCCGCCCGCGCCGACGATCGCGACCCGGTCGCCGACCGGCGCCCCGTCACGCAGCACGTCCAGGTAGCTGACGACGTTCAGACGGTCCGCGCCGGGGATCGCCGGGGTACGCGGCTCGACGCCCGTGGCGAGCACGATCTCGTCGAAGCCGTCCAGCGAACCGGCGTCCGCCCGGGTGCCCAGCCGGACCTCGACGTCCAGCTCGGCCAGCCGCGTACGGAAGTAGCGCAGCGTCTCGTCGAACTCCTCCTTGCCCGGCACCCGGCGCGCCACGTTCAGCTGCCCGCCGATCTCCTCCGCCGCGTCGAACAGGGTCACCGCGTGCCCCCGCTCGGCCGCCGTGACGGAGCACGCGAGGCCCGCCGGGCCGGCGCCGACCACGGCCACGCGTTTACGGGCCCGGGTCGGGCCGAGGACCAGCTCGGTCTCGTGGCAGGCGCGCGGATTGACCAGACAGGAGGTGATCTTGAGGCTGAAGATGTGGTCCAGACAGGCCTGGTTGCAGCCGATGCAGGTGTTGATGGCGTCCGCCCGGCCAGCCGCCGCCTTCGCGACGAACTCCGGGTCGGCCAGGAAAGGGCGGGCCATGGAAACCATGTCGGCCCGGCCGGAGGCGAGGATCTCCTCGGCGACCTCGGGGGTGTTGATGCGGTTGCTCGTCACCAGCGGTATGGAGACCGCGCCGCGCACCTTCTCGGTCACCCAGCTGAACGCGCCGCGCGGCACGGAGGTGGCGATGGTCGGGATCCGCGCCTCGTGCCAGCCGATGCCCGAGTTGATGATCGTCGCGCCCGCCGCCTCGATCTCCTTCGCGAGCGTCACGACCTCCTCCAGCGTCGAGCCGCCCGGCACCAGGTCGAGCATGGAGAGCCGGTAGATCAGGATGAAGTCGTCGCCGACCCGCTCGCGGACCCGGCGCACGATCTCGACGGGCAGCCGCATGCGGTTCTCGTAACTGCCGCCCCAGCGGTCGGTGCGGTGATTGGTCGCGGAGACGATGAACTCGTTGATCAGATAGCCCTCGGAGCCCATGATCTCGACGCCGTCGTAACCCGCCAGGCGCGCGAGACCGGCCGCGCGCACGAACTCCTCGATGGTCTCCTCGACCTGGTCGTCGGTGAGTGCGTTCGGGGTGAACCCGCTGATCGGGGCCTTGAGCGCGCTGGGCGCCACCAGGTCGGGGTGGTGCGCGTACCGCCCGAAGTGCAGGATCTGCATCGCTATCCGGCCGCCCGCCGCGTGCACGGCCGAGGTGATCTCCCGGTGCTGGGCCGCCTCCGCCTCGGTCGTCATCTTGGCCCCGCCGGGAAAGGAGCACGCCCGCTCGCTGGGGGCGATGCCGCCGGTGACCATGAGGCCGACGCCGCCCCGGGCGCGCTCGGCGTAGAACGCGGCCATCCGCTCGAAGCCGCGCTCGGCCTCCTCCAGACCGATGTGCATCGATCCCATGAGGACCCGGTTGGGGAGGGTGGTGAACCCGAGGTCCAGCGGGCTCAGCAGGGTCGGGTACAGGCTCATCCGGGGTCTCCTCCGCGCGGGGTCGTCGCGTCAGTTGTAGACCACCCCGCGTCAGCTATGCAACAAGTTGCATAATGATCTGCGTCGCACTCAGGGCCGTGTTCCGCCGGGGCCGCTCCCCGTACGGCCCAGTCCGACCGGGCCCCCGCACGCCGGCCCGGCGACAGTGGGAGCCGTAGGAAACCGCCCCGCAACCACCGTCCCCCGGGAGTTCCCATGGCCAGCGTCAACCGGCGTGATCTCGGTCTGCTCGTCCTGCGCGTCGGCACCGGCGCGGTGCTCGCCGCCCACGGCAGCCAGAAGCTGGCCGGCTGGTTCGGCGGCGGAGGCATCCAGGGCACCACGGCCGCGATGGAGGCGATGGGATTCCACCCGCCCAAGCGCAGTGCGGTGGCCGCCGGACTCGGCGAGGCGGGCGGCGGCGTCCTGCTGGCACTGGGCCTCGCCACCCCGGCGGCGGGCGCGGCGGCCGCAGGGGCGATGGCCGGAGCGGTGGCCGTGCACGCCCCGGCGGGCTTCTTCGCCCAGGGGGGCGGCTACGAGTACCCGGCGTTCCTCGGCTTCACCGCCGCGGCCGTCGGGCTGACCGGCCCCGGGCGCTACTCCGTGGACCACGCCACCTGCCATGTCTTCGACCGCCCCTGGATGGTCGCGCTGGCCTTCGCGGGCAGTGCGGTCGCCGCCGCCGCAGTGGTCGGCAGGCGCGCGAAGGGGCAGGCCGAGCAGGCGCGGGAGGAGTCCTGATGAGTGAGGACCCCTCCCGCGCCGCCGGCCCTTCCGGTCCCGTCGGCTCAGCCGGTTCGGCCGGACCCGGCGGCCCGCCGCCTGCGGGCGGCTTCCCGCAGGGGCCCCTGACCGGGACATCTTCGTCATCTGGGCCCTGGCCGCCTACCGGGATCCGGCCCCGGCCTCCGCGGCCGTGCCGCGCTGACCGTCCTCCCCTTCCCGGCTCAGGGCCCCCGGCCACCACGCCTTCGGCCCGATGTCCCGCACCAGCGCCGGGACGAGGAGCGACCGGACGACCAGGGTGTCAAGCAGGACGCCGAAGGCCACGATGAACGCGATCTGGAGCAGGAACGCCAGCGGGATCACGCCCAGCGCGGCGAAGGTGGCCGCCAGGACGACGCCCGCCGACGTGATGACCCCGCCGGTCGTGGTGAGCCCGCGCAGGATGCCCTCCCTGGTGCCGTGCCGCAGCGACTCCTCCCGGACCCGGGACATCAGGAAGATGTTGTAGTCGACGCCCAGGGCGACCAGGAAGACGAACCCGTACAGCGGCACCGACGAGTCCGTGCCGCTGAAGCCGAACACATGGGTGAAGACCAGCGAGGAGATGCCGAGTGTGGCGAGGAAGTTCAGCGCCACGGTCGCCACGAGCAGCACCGGCATCACCAGTGACCGCAGCAGGAAGACCAGGATCACCAGGATGATCGCCAGCACCACCGGCACGATCAGCATGCGGTCGTCCTCCGCCGTCCGCTGGGTGTCGTACTGCTGGGCGGTGTAGCCGCCGACCAGCGCGTCCGATCCGGGTACCGCGTGGACCGCGGTGCGCAGCGCGGCCACCGTCTCCTTGGCGCCGTCGCTGTCGGCGGCGTCCTTGAGCGTCGCGTCGACGCGGACCTTGCCGTCGACGACGAGCGGTTCGCCGCCCGGCCGCCCGCTCGCGCTCACCGGCGCGACGGAGGCCACCCCGTCGGTACGGCCGGCGGCCTCGCTGACCTCGGCCAGCCGGTCGGCCGACGAGATGATCACGACCGGATTCCCCGAACCGCCGGGGAAGTGCTCGCTCAGCGTCTCCTGGGCGGCCACCGACGGGGCGTCGTTGACGAAGATCTCGTCGAGCGGAACACCCTTGGAGGTGAGCGTGGGGGCGAACGCGGCACAGGCGATCAGGGCCGCCAGGGTGATCGCCCACACCTTGCGGGGCGCGCGGTCGACGAGGGCGGCCACCCGGTGCCAGATGCCGTGGCCGCCGGACAGCCTGTCGGCGGCGGGCTTGGGCTTCGCCGGCCAGTAGGCCTTCCGGCCCAGCAGGACCAGAGCGGCGGGCAGGAAGGTGAGGGCGCTCAGGACCGAGCAGACGATGCCGATCGCGCCCACCGGACCGAGCGCGCGGTTGTTGGTGAGGTCGCTGAGCAGCAGGGCCAGCAGTCCCGCCGCCACCGTCGCGGCGCTGGCCGTGATCGGGCCGAAGGACTCGCGCAGCGCGATGCGCATCGCGGCGAACCGGTCACCGCGGACGGCGAGTTCCTCCCGGAACCGGGCGGTGAGCAGCAGTGCGTAGTCCGTCGCCGCGCCGATCACCAGGATCGACAGAATGCCCTGTACCTGCCCGTCGACACGCACGATGTCGTGGTCGGCGAGGACGTAGACGATCGCACAGGACAGGGAGAGGGCGAACACGGCGCCGAGGATGATGACGAAGGGCAGCAGCACACTGCGGTACACCAGCAGCAGGATGACGAGCACCGTGATCAGGGCGACCCCGAGCAGCAGCCCGTCGATGCCCGCGAAGGCCTCGGACAGGTCGGCCTGGCTCGCGGCCGGCCCGGCCAGCTGGACCGCCGTGCCGGGCACGGACGTGCCCGCCTCCTGGATCCTCTCCAGTACCGTCGGCAGCTCGTCCCCGAGAGCGGGGCTCAACTGCACGATCCCCTGGAGCGCGAGGCCGTCGTCCGAGGGCAGTGCGGGCGAGGGGGCTCCGACCACGCCGTCGCTCCCGGCGAGCGAGGCGAGGGCGCCGGTGGCTGCCTTCCGCTGCTCGTCGCTCACCGGCGCGTCCTTCTCCGCCGACGTCCAGACGACGATGGCCGGCAGGGTCTCGTTCTGCTGGAACGCCTTCTGCGCGTCGATGACTTGGGTGGACTCGGCGTTCTGGGGCAGGAAGGCGGCCTGGTCGTTGGTGGCGACCTCGCCGAGCTTCCCGGCGTACGGGCCGAGCCCGCCGCCGACGCCGAGCCACGCGATGAGCAGCACGACAGGGATCAGCCAGCGGATCGACCGAGCAGGGGTGGACATGTCTCTCCCGGGGGTGGAGATATCTCAGCGGAGAACAATCTCAATCATTGAAATACATTACGGGACTGTTCCCGCGGGCAGCCGCAGGGGGGGGCGGGTCGGGTGGCAGTGGCCCTTCCATGGACGCACCCGGCCGGGGAAAAGCTCGCCGGGAAACGCTCAGCGGCGCGCCGGAGGGACTTCTCCCAGCTCCTCGTTCATCGCGGCGAGGAAGCGCAGGACGGTCGCCAGCTCCGTCTCGCTGAAGCGCGCCCTGGCCCGTGCCGTGGCCTCGGCGAGCGGCATGAAGTAGTCGCGGGCGGCCGTCCGGGCGCTCGCCTCGTAGTACACGTGCACCACCCGGCGGTCGGTGCTCTCCCGGGCCCGGCGGACATGGCCCGCCCGCTCCAGCCGGTCCAGGCAGGCGGTCACCGCGCCGGAGGTGAGGCCCAGGTGCTCGCGCAGCGCCCCCGGGGTGAGGGGGGAGGGGGCGTCGAGAATGGCCGCGAGCGCGCTCACGTCCGTGGGGTGCAGCTGCTGGTGCGCCGCGAAACCGTGGGTCATCCGGTTGATCTCGCCGTTCATCCGGCGGAGCTCGACCGCGAACGCCTGGAGGTCCGCGAGCGGCGCCTCGGGTTCCGAGGCGCCGCTCCGGGTCGGTCGGTCGTCGGCGCTGGTCACGCCCTCAGCGTATAGAACGAACGCACGGTGCCCGTGCCCGGACATCGCGCTGTGCCCGGACCGTCGTGGGGTCCGGGCACAGGATCCGCTGTGCCCGGAGGCGGCGGCGCAACCGTCACGACGCCGACCGGCATGAGCGGCGAGCGGGGTGGGTCTTCTCCTTGTCCTCACGCTGACGCGCGTTCGCCCGGACCGCTCGCCGCGTCGTTTCCGCGTCGAAAGTCACCCTCCGGCGCACTCTGACATCGAACCGCCGGACCGGGGCAACCGGGATGCATGAATACCCGTTCAGCAGCAGCGCAGGGACGCGTCCGGGCCAGGAAAGCCGCGAACAGCACCGCGATGGAGGCAGGGGCCCGCGCGGGCTTCGTGGGCCGTGGGGTGATCTACGTCCTCGTGGGCGCCCTCGCCCTGCGGATCGCGCTGTCCGGAGGCGGTGGGGAACAGGCCGACCGGGGCGGCGCGATCGGCGAGATAGCGGAGAGACCCTTCGGGCAGATCCTGCTGTGGGTGCTGGGCGTCGCCCTGGCGGGGATGGCGCTCTGGCGGCTCTCCGAGGCACTGTTCGGCGCGGCCGGAGCTGACGGCCGCAAACCCACCAAGCGGGCCATGGCGGCGGGCCGTGCCGTCTTCTACGGATTCGTCGCCTACTCCGTCCTGTCCTTCGCCGCCGGTGACTCGGGCAGTGGGGGCGGATCGTCGGACCAGCAGTCGAAGGACATCACCGCCAAGGCGCTCGGCTGGCCCGGAGGCCAGTGGATCGTGGGGATCGCGGGCCTGGGGGTGGCCTGTGCCGGTGTCTGGATCGCGGTCCGAGCCCTCCTGCGGAAGTACCACAAACACCTGAAGATGTCCGAGATGTCCAAGCGGGTCCGGCAGGCGGTCGACGTCGCCGGGGTCTTCGGCGGCAGTGTGCGCGGCATCGTGTTCGCCACGGCGGGCGGGTTCGCGGTGGCCGCCGCGATCAAGCACCGGCCGGACGAGTCCAAGGGCATGGACGACACCCTGCGCTCCTTCACCGACACCCCGGTCGGCCCGTGGCTCCTGGTGGTCATCGCCCTCGGGCTGGTCGCCTTCGGCGTGTTCTCCTGGTTCAACGCCCGCTACCGCAAGGTCTGAGCGCCTCCCCGTCCGAGCGGTCCGGCCGCCGTCGCACGCCTGCGGGCGGCGGCGGCCTCGCGGTCCGCCTGCCCCGGGTGGCGGCGGCGCCAGTACGGATTGTCGTGCGGCAGGCCGCCGGTCACTCGTCCGTACATACCGAACGTGAGGATCAGCAGCCCCATCACGAAGCTGAAGACGACGTTCGACATGCCGAAGTCCAGGATGTTGGCGGGCCGGTCCAGGATGAAGAGATGGCCGAAGCCGCTCAGCAGGAAGAGTGAGCCGACCGTCATGTTCAGACAGGACGCGACGTTTCCGCCCACCGCGGCCCCGGCGATCAGCAGCCCGCCGACGATCACCGAGATCAGGCTCAGCAGACCGTTGGTCGACAGTCCGGCGATGTGATCGCCGCCGGTGTCGAAGAAGCCCAGCCGGCTCGTGAAGCCGAGCACGCCGAAGGCCACCAGGATGGCGCCGCAGAGGCCCGCGCCGATCCGGTACACCATCGCCAGCCGGTGATCGACGGGGAGTTCGTCGCTCAGTTTCATGGCCGTCTCCTGTCCGTCCTGCCGGGTCGGGGTGAGGACGCGGTGGTGGGTGCGGACATCGCGCGGAACCCCGCTACCTCCAGCGAACCGCGCGGCGACACAGAGGGCAACATGCGTCGTTATTGCATCGTATGGTGGGATTCATGGACCACCTGATGGGCCCTGTGACCGACGCGGCGATGGGCCCGGCGGGCCACCGCACCGGTGGACCGCCGCCGGTCGACGCAGGGCTGACCACCGGCGCGGTGGCCCGCCTTCTGGGTGTCGCGCCGACGACGCTGCGCTCGTGGGACCGCCGCTACGGCATCGGGCCGGCCGCTCGGGAGGACGGCCGGCACCGCCGCTGGACCGGGGCGGACATCGCCGTTCTGCGGAACATGTGCCGCCTGACGAGCGCGGGCCTGCCGCCGGCCGAGGCCGCTCGTGCCGTCCTGGCGGGACCGCCCCGCGCCCCGGCCGCGCCACGGCCCGGGCGTACCACCCGGGTCACCGGGGCGGTCGCGCGCGGCAGTGCCCGCCGGGAGTGCCGCGGCCTCGCCCGGGCGGCGCTCCGGCTGGACGCACCGGCCATGGAGGAACTGCTCGCGGACGTACTCGACCGCTACGGGATGCCGGCCGCCTGGGACGAGGTGATGGTGCCGGCGCTGCACGCGGTGGGCCGCAAGTGGGAGACGGCGGGGGAGCGGTACATCGAGGTCGAGCACCTGCTGTCCTGGTGCGTCTCCGGCGCGCTGCGCGGTGTCCCGGCCGCGCGGCCCCCCGCCCCCGGCGCGGGCCTCTCCCTGCTGGCCTGCGCGCCCGGTGAGACCCACACGCTGGCCCTGGAGGCACTCGCCGCGACCCTCACCCAACACGCCCTGCCCGTACGGATGTTCGGCGCCGACCTGCCCGTCGAGGCGCTGGAGGAGGCGGTCCGGCGCACCGGACCCGACGCGGTGGTGCTCTGGGCGCAGTCGCACGGCACGGCGAGCCGTTCGCTCGCGTGCCGGGTGGTGGCGGTCGAGTGGGGTGTACGAGGCGCGCGCAGGCGGCCGGTGGTCTTCACCGCCGGGCCGGGCTGGGCCGGGCGGCAGCCCCCCGGAACCCGGCACCCGTCCGGGCTCGCCGACGCGGTGGACGCGCTGAGGGCTGTCCTGTGATCGGGGCAGCCCTCAACCGCACGCGGTGCGCGGCGCCCGGGGGCGGCCGCCCCCGCCGTTCACCGTAGCCAGTCCGACAGCCCCGTCAGAAGGCGATCCACGTCGTTGGTGTCGTTGTACGCGCTGAGCCCGACGCGCAGGCCGCCGCTGTCGCCGAGCCCCAGGTGGCGGGAGGCCTCCAGGGCGTAGAACGAGCCGGCGGGCGCGTGTACCCCGGAGCGGGCGAGGGAGCGGTAGGCGTCCGCCGCGTCCCGGCCGTCGAAGGTGAGCAGCAGGGTGGGGGTGCGTTCGGCGGCACGGGAGTGGACCGTCACCCCGCCCAGTTCGCCGACCGCCTTCTCGACGCTCTCGCGCAGCTCCGTCTCGTGGGCCTCGATCGCCGCGTACGCCGACCGCAGCCGCATCCGGCGTCCGCCCGCCGCGTCGGCGCCGGAGCCCAGGCCCGCGAGGAAGTCCACCGCCGCGCTGGTCCCCGCCATCGACTCGTAGGGGAGGGTGCCGAGCTCGAAGCGCTCCGGCACGGCGTCGGTGGAGGGCGCCAGCTTGTCCGGGCGGAGGGTGCCGAGCAGTTCGGGCCTGGCGGCGAGCACCCCGTGGTGGGGCCCGAAGAACTTGTACGGGGAGCAGACGAAGAAGTCCGCCCCGAGCCGCTCCACGTCCACCGGGTGGTGGGCCGTCAGATGGACCCCGTCCACGTACAGCAGCGCGCCGGCCCGGTGGGCGAGTTCGGCGATGGCCGGGATGTCGGGCCGGGTGCCGATGAGGTTGGAGGCGCCGGTCACCGCGACCAGCCGGGTCCGTCCGGTGATCTGCGCGCCGACGGCCTCGGCCGGCAGCTCGCCGGTCGACGGATCGAAGTCGGCCCACCGCACCACCGCCCCCGCCCGCTCGGCGGCGTGCACCCACGGCCGGATGTTGGCATCGTGGTCCAGCCGGCTGACCACCACCTCGTCCCCCGGGCTCCAGGCCCTGGAGAGGGTGCGCGAGAAGTCGTACGTGAGCTGGGTGGCGCTGCGGCCGTACACGATCCCGCCCGGGTCCGCGCCCAGCAGGTCCGCCATCGCCCGCCGGAACCCGCGGACGGTCTCCTCCGCGTTCACCTCCCCGGGGAGGCCGTCGCCCCGGATCGACAGGGGTCCGCTCATCACCTCGCCGATCGCGGCGATGACGGTGGCCGGAGTCTGGGTGCCGCCGGGCCCGTCGAAGTGCGCGGTACCGGACCGCAGGGCGGGGAACTGCGCGCGCACCGCGCGGACGTCGTACGGCAAGGGGGCTCCTCGATTCGCTGATGTGCTGCCGGATCTCGCCGTGATCATCGCAGGGCGGGCCCTTAGGTGGAAGGAGCGGGCTTCGAGGCCTCGGGGGCGCTTTCGTAGGGCTGGTTCCGCGCGGGCGCACCGCTCCCGGCCAGGATGCGCGCCCGGGCGTGAGGCTGGGTATCCGGGCGCACCGAATTGCGCCGTCCTTAAGCATCGCGATGATCCTACGAAAGAATTTCTCGCACAAATGAACCTCGCCTCGGTTGTGCGATCCCTCTCGCATTCCCGTGTGGATAAATACGCCGGACCATTTCTGTGAGTCGCTCGTGATTAAAGCCGTGGGAACGGGAAATAGATGATCTGGGCTGATGGGATCGGGGGCATCAGTCCACGCCACGGCCGAACTTCATCGGGGCCGGGTGTCCAAAAATCGCCAGTTCGGGGCCATGGCTGCCGCCCGGGACTCCTGCCGCTTCCAAGGCTGTCCTGACCTGCCCTGATGCGGTGCGATGGCATCTCTCCCCGTCGCTGTCACTTGTGGAGGGTCACGGATGGAAAAGCGCGAGCACTCTGCCGATGGCGGAATTCGTTCGGTCGCCCTTTCGGTCGGCCGGAAGGGGCGTGCGCGTAATTATCCGGCCCCGTTCCTTCGTGCCGCCACCCTCCCCGTTCTCCTTCTCGCGGCCGTATCCGCGGGTGTGGCCGGATGGCCGCAGCGGGGAGAGCGGGGGTGGGCCGGTTCGCTTTTCCTGGCCGAGGCCATCGCCCGTCCGTCCCTCCGGGAACGGCTGATTCCCTCGCACCCTCTTCCCGCCGCCGGCGAGATCCTCGCCGCCCTCACGCATCCCTGGCGACGTCGACCGGCACGGGACCTCCGGCCGGAATGACCGCCGCCCCCTGACGCTCCACCACGACTTGAGGAGTTCGACATGGCCGACGCGAACAACCGGGCGTTACGGAACAAGGTGGCGATCATCGGGATGGGCTGCCGCCTGCCCGGCGGCGCCTCGGACCACCGCACGTACTGGCGCAATCTGGTGGCGGGCAAGGACTGCATCACGCCCACACCGCCCGACCGGTACGACGTCCACACGCTCGGCAGCCGGTTCCGCGACAAACCCGGGCGCCTCGTCGGCGGACGCGGTGGATACATCGACGGCTTCGACGAATTCGACCCGGCGTTCTTCGGCATCAGCCCGCGCGAGGCCGACCACATGGACCCGCAGCAGCGAAAGCTGCTCGAAGTGGCCTGGGAGGCACTGGAGGACGGCGGCCAACGGCCCGCCGACCTCGCCGGCGGCAACGTCGCCGTCTACGTCGGCGCGTTCACCCTGGACTACAAGATCCTGCAATTCGCCGACCTGGGCTTCACCTCGCTGGCCGCCCACACCGCGACCGGCACCATGATGACGATGGTCTCGAACCGCATCTCGTACTGCTTCGACTTCCGCGGCCCCAGCCTCTCCATCGACACCGCCTGCAGCTCCTCGCTGGTCGCCGTCCACCTGGCGTGCCAGGCGCTGAACAACGGCGAGAGCGACCTCGCGCTGGCCGGCGGCACCCTGCTGCACATGGCCCCGCAGTACACCGTCGCGGAGACGAAGGGCGGGTTCCTGTCGCCCGAGGGCCGCTCCCGTACGTTCGACGCCGCCGCCGACGGCTACGTACGGGCCGAAGGCGTCGGCCTGGTCGCGCTGAAGCGGCTGGACGACGCCGTACGGGACGGGGACCGCATCCACGCCGTGATCCTCGGCAGTGGCGTCAACCAGGACGGCCACACCAACGGCATCACCGTGCCCAACCCCGACGCGCAGGTCGACCTCATCCGACAGGTCTGCGCCGAGGCGGGCATCACCCCCGGGGCGCTCCAGTACATGGAGGCGCACGGCACCTCGACCCCGGTCGGCGACCCGATCGAGGCGAACGCCCTGGCCCGCGCGCTGGCCATCGGACGGGCCCCGGGCGCCCGCGCCTACGTCGGCTCCGTCAAGACGAACATCGGCCACACCGAATCCGCCGCCGGGATCGCCGGGCTCATCAAGACCGTCCTGAGCATCCAGCACCGGACGATCCCGCCCCACATCAACCTGGAGAACCTCAACCCCGCCATCGACCCGGCGACCCTGCCCTACGAGATCCCCACCCGGCCCACCGCATGGCCCGAACACGAAGGGCCCGCCCGCGCCGGGGTGAACAGCTTCGGCTTCGGCGGCACCAACGCCCATGTCGTCCTGGAGGAGGCCCCGATGCCCCCGGCGGACAGCCGCCCCGCCGCCCCCACCGCGCCGGCCGGGCGACGCTGGAGCATCCTGCCCCTCAGCGCCCGCGACCCCGACGCCCTGGCGGAGATGGCGGCCGGGATCCGGGGCGAGCTGGCGGGCGCCAACGGTCCGGCCGTGGCCCTCGACGACCTCGGACACACCCTGGCCCACCGCCGCCAGCACCTCCCCGAGCGGCTGTCCGTCACCTACACCTCGCGCGCCTCCCTCGACGAGGCCCTGGCCGCCCACGCCCGCGGCGAGGCCCACCCCCGGGTCGTCCACGGCCGCGCCCGGGACGCCGCCGACCGGCGACTGGTCCAGGTCTTCACCGGCATGGGCCCCCAGTGGTGGGGCATGGGCCGCCAACTCCTGGAGGAGGAGCCAGTATTCCGCGACGCCGTCACCGCGTGCGACCGGGCGCTGCGGGAGTTCGCCGACTGGTCCCTGATCGAGGAGATGACCGCCGACGAGTCCGTCTCCCGGATGGGGGAGACCTGGCTCGCCCAGCCCGCGAACTTCGCCGTCCAGGTCGCCCTGGCGGCCCTGTGGCGGTCCCACGGAGTGCGCCCGGACGCCGTGGTCGGCCACAGCACCGGGGAGATCGCCGCCTTCCACGCGGCCGGCGTCTACTCCCTGCGGGACGCGGCCAGGATCGTCGTGCACCGCAGCCGCCTCCAGCAGACCCTGGCCGGCACCGGCGCCATGCTCGCCGTCAGCCTCTCGGAGGACGAGGCGGAGCGCCGGGTACGCCCCTACAGTGACCGGGTCTCCATCGCCGCCGTCAACAGCCCCACCGCCATCACGCTGGCCGGGGACGAGGCCGCGCTGACCCGGCTGGCCGAGGAGCTGCGGGCCGAGCAGCAGTTCGCGAAGTTCCTCACCGTCGAAGTGCCCTACCACAGCGTCGCCATGGAGCGGATCAAGGACGAACTGCTCACAGCACTGGAGCCGTTGGAGCCGCGCCCGGCCCAGGTGCCGTTGTATCTCACGGGTGTCGAGGGAATGGCCCGGGGCGAGGAACTGGACGCCGCGTACTGGTGGAAGAACGTCCGCGAGCGGGTGCGCTTCCGCTCCGCGGTCGACCGCATCGCCGACGACGGCCACCAGGTCTTCCTGGAGATCGGCCCGCACCCGGTCCTCGGGCACGCGATCCGAGAATGCCTCGACGCGGGCGGGACGACCGGACTCACCCTGCCCTCGATCCGCCGCCGGGAGAACGAGAGCGAGCGCTTCGCGGCCTCCCTCGGCTCGCTCCACAACCTGGGCGTTCCCATCGACTGGGACCTGCTCCAGCCGGCCGGGCGGCCCGTCACCCTGCCCCGCCACCCCTTCCGGCGCGACCGCCACTGGACCGAACCCCGGCCGGTCGCCCAGGTCCGCCTGGGCCACCGCGACCATCCCCTCCTGGGCCGCCGCACCGACCGTACGGAGCCCACCTGGCAGGCCCGACTGGACACCGAGGACCTGCCGTACCTCGCCGACCACCGTATCCAGGACACCGTGGTCTTCCCCGCCGCCGGCTATCTGGAAATGGCCGCCCAGGCCGTCCTGCGGCTCACCGGCGGCACCACCGCCGTCCTCGCCGACATCGATCTGCGCAAGGCCCTCTTCCTGCCCGAGGGCGAGGACCGGACCGTGGAGGTGTCGCTCTCCCTGGAGAACGCCGCCTTCACCATCGCCTCCCCGACCGGGGACGACGGGGAGCGGGCCGTCCACGCCGCCGGGATCGTCCGCGCCGGGCAACGCCGCCGCACCACCCCGCCGCTCGACGCCCCCGCCATCCGGGCCAGGACTCTCCGACGCCTCGAAGGCCCCGACTGCTATACCGCGCTGGCCGCCCTCGGCTACCACTACGGCCCCGCCTTCCAGGCCATCGAGGAGGTCTGGATCGGCGCCGGAGAGGTCCTCGCCCGGATCCGCCCGCCCCGGGTGATCGGCGACGACGCCGCCGGCCACCACCTCCACCCCGTCCTCCTCGACGCCTGCTTCCAGACCCTGCTGACCCCGCTGATCCTGGACGGATCCGCACCGGACACCGGGATCAGGCTGCCGCTCTCCCTGGACGAGGTCGCGCTCGAACCCATCGGCGACCAGCCGTTCTGGGCCCACGCCACCCTGCTCCCCGGCGACGCCGACACCACCCTCGGGAACATCGCCCTGTACGCCGACGACGGAGCGCCGCTCGGCCGCGTCCTCGGCTTCCGCGCCGCCGACGTGGCGAAGGCGGTCACCGCCGTCGCCCGGACCACGATCGACTCCTGGCTCGCCGAGCCCGTCTGGACCGACTGCCCGCCGCTGCCGGCCGAGGACGCCCGCGCCCTGCCGCCGGACGTCGACGGCGGTGATGTCGACGACGGTGACGTGAGCGACGGTGACGTACGCGGCGAGCCGACGGGAACCGGCGCCGATCGCCGGCCGGCACCCGCGACAGCGGCCCGCTACCACGACTGGCTGCTCCTCGCCGACGCCGGGGGCGTCGCGGACGCCTTCGCGGCGCTGGCCGCCACCCGGGGCGAACGCTGCCGCCTGGTGCGCCGGGGTGCGGCCTACACCGCGTCCGCCGACGGAGCCACGTATACCGTCGACCCCGGGTCCGACGCCGATCTGCGCCGCCTCCTCGCCGACCTGGACCGCGACGGGGGCCCCTTCCGGGGACCCGTCCTGCACCTGTGGAACCTCGACGCTCCCGCCCTCGCCGTGTGCGACCGGGCCTCCCTGACCGACCACACCGGCGCGGGCGCCTACTCACTGATCGCCCTCGCCCGGCTGCTTCTCGCCCGGGGCGCCGCAGGACGCCTGCACATCGTCACCCGAGGCGCCCAGTCCGTCCTGCCCGGCGAGGGGCCCGAACCCCTCGGCGCACCCGCCTGGGGCATCGGCCGCGTGCTGCGGCACCAGGAACTGATCGAACACCCCGGCAAACTGATCGACCTCGACCCCCGGCGGCAGCCGGGCCCCGACGGCGACCGGGCCGAGGCCGAAGCGCTTCTCCGCGAAGTCCTCAGCGACGACGAGGAGGAGATCGCCCTGCGCGACGGTGGCCGCCGCACCAGCCGCCTCCGCCCCGCCGAGGGCCTGACCCGGCCACTGCCGCCGCGACTGCGGGCGGACGGAAGCTATCTGGTCACCGGAGCGTTCGGCGCGCTCGGCCGGCTGCTGTGCCGCACCCTCGTACGCCGAGGGGCCCGCCGGATCATCCTGGTCGGGCGCACCCCCGTCCCGGCCCGGGAGAAGTGGGCCGGCACCGACCCCGTCACCGCCGAGGGCCGGGCCGTGGCATTGCTCCGCGAGCTGGAGGCGCTCGGCGCACAGCCCGTCCTCGCCACCCTCGACATCACCGACGAGGACGCCCTGGCCGGCTGGCTCGACACCCACCGGCACAGCGGAGCGCCACCCGTACGCGGGGTGTTCCACCTCGCGGGACAGGTCCGCGACACGCTCGTCGCCGATCTGGACCGGGCCGCCTTCGACGCGGTCCACGATCCCAAGACCGTCGGCGCCCACCTCCTGCACCGGCACCTGCGGCACGAACCCCTCGAACACTTCGTGCTCTTCGCCTCGATCGCCTCCCTGCTGACCACGGCCGGCCAGACCAACTACGCCGCGGGCAACGCCTTCCTGGACGCCCTCGCCCACCACCGCCGCGCCCAGGGGCTGCCCGCGCTCAGCCTGGACTGGGGCCCCTGGGCCACCGGAATGATCGAGGAACTCGGTCTGGTCGACCACTATCTGCACAGCCGCGGCATGAGCTCGCTCTCCCCGGACGCCGGCATGGCCGTCCTCGAACGGGTCCTCGGCCAGGACCACGCCCAACTGGTCGTCGCCACCGTCGTCGACTGGCCCGTCTTCCTCGCCTGGTACCCGTCCCCGCCGCGGCTGGTCACCGACCTCGCCGCGTCCGCCGCCCCGCCGGCGGACGCCGCCTCGGGCAACGGATTCCTCGACACCTTCCGCGCCGCCGACGAGGAGACCCGCCGCGCCCTCGTCGCCGAACGGTTCACCGCGCTCGCCGCCACCGTGCTGCGCACCGGCACGGACCGTATCGACTCCGCCACCGGACTCGGCGAACTCGGGCTCGACTCGCTCCTCGCGATGGAGCTACGGGCCCGGATCCACGCCGAACTCGGCGTCGCCCTGCCCGTGGTCGCCCTGCTCAGCGGCACGTCGGCCGGGGAACTCGCCGCCCAGCTCCACGACGGCCTCACCGCCCTGGCCTCGGCCGGCACCCCCGACGGGACCCAGGGAGCGGTGGAGCTCCACAGCGACGCACGGCAGTACCCGCTGACGCAGAACCAGAAGGCGCTCTGGTTCCTCAAGCACCTCAACCCCGACGGCTACGCGTACAACATCGGCGGAGCGGTCGAGGTGAACGTCACGCTCGAACCGGACCTGATGTTCGAGGCCGTCCGCCGCCTCATCGCCCGGCACCCCGCGCTCCGCACCAACTTCCTCCTGGTGGACGGGCAGGCCGTGCAGCGGGTCTCCGAGGACGCCGCGACGGACCTCGCCCTCTTCGACGTCCGGGGCGAGGACTGGGAGTCCATCCACGCCACGATCGTCCAGGAGTACCGCAAGCCCTACGACCTCGCCCACGACCCACTGATCCGCTTCCGGCTCTTCCAGCGGGGCCCGGACCGCTGGATCATCATGAAGGCCGTCCACCACATCGTCTCCGACGCCATCTCCACCTTCACCTTCATCGATGAACTGCTCGCCGTCTACGAGGCGTTGCGCCGCAACCAGGAACCCCAGCTCCCACCGGTCGAGGCCCGTTACCTCGACTTCCTCAACCAGCAGAACGCCTTCCTCGCAGGACCGGAGGCGGCGGGCATGCTCGACTACTGGCGCGCCCACCTGCCGGCCGAGGTCCCGCTCCTGGACCTGCCCGTCGACAAGCCGCGCCCGGCGGTCCAGACCCACAACGGGGCCTCCGAGTTCTTCGTCCTGGACGAGGCCCTCAGCGCCCGTGTCCACGCTCTGGCCCGCGCTCACGGGGTCACCCCGTTCATGGTGCTGCTGAGCGCGTACTACCTCCTGCTGCACCGCTACTCCGGGCAGGACCACATCGTCGTCGGCAGCCCGGTGACCGGCCGCACCCGGCAGGACTTCGCCTCCGTCTACGGCTACTTCGTCAACCCGCTGCCCCTGCACGCCGACCTGTCCGAGGACCCCACCGTCGCCGAGCTGCTGCAACAGGTCCGCCGGACCGTGCTCGGCGGCCTGGACAACCAGGAGTACCCCTTCGTCCTCCTCGTCGAGGAGCTGGGCCTCCAGCACGACCCCAGCCGCTCCGCCGTCTTCCAGGCGATGTTCATCCTCCTCACCCACAAGGTGGCCACCGAGCAGTACGGCTACCGTCTGGAGTACATCGAACTACCGGAGGAAGAGGGACAGTTCGACATAACGCTGTCCGCCTACGAGGACGAGGCCGAAGGCCGCTTCCACTGCGTGTTCAAGTACAACACCGACCTCTTCCTCCCCGAGACCATGCGCCGCATGGCCGCCCACTACACCCGGCTCCTCGACCGGATGACCCACGCACCGGGCGAACAGCCCGCCTCCCGGCTGGAGATGCTCGGCGAGCGGGAGCGGGAACGACTCGTCGGGGAGTGGAGCCGCCCGGCCCTGCCGTCCGCCGGACCGCCGAAGGAGCCGTTCACCCCGATCCAGACGCTGATCGGCCGCATCGCCGCCGAGCACCCCACGGCCGTCGCCGTGACCCAGCCCACCGCGCACGGCGCGGCGCGGCGGCTGACCTACGCGGAGCTGGACCGGCGGGCGGCCGACACCGCCGCCCGGCTGCGGGCGCTCGGCGTCGGCGAGGGCTCGGTGGTCGTGCTGTGCCTCGACAAGTCTCCCGAGCTGATCGCCACCCTGCTCGGCGTGCTCAAGGCCGGCGCCGCCTACCTCCCGCTCCGGCCCGACCAGCCCGCCGACCGGCTCGCCCACCTCGTGACGACCACCGGCGCGGCCCTCGTCCTCGTCGCGGACGACGCCACCCCGGAACAGACCGGAGCCCTGACCGTCCCGGCCCTCACCCTCGCCGCGCTCGGACGTACCGAACCGCACCCGGAAGGACCGGCGGCCGAGACCGGCCCGGACTCGCCCGCGTACGTCATCACCACCTCCGGATCCACCGGCCGCCCCAAGGCCGTCCGCGTCAGCCACCGCAACCTCGCCTCCGCCCGGGCCGCGTGGAGCCAGGAGTACCGGCTGGAGACCGACGTACGGACACACCTCCAGATGGCCGAACCGTCCTTCGACGTGTTCACCGGCGACCTCGTACGCGCCCTGTGCTCGGGCGGCACCCTCGTCCTGGCCGACCGCGACCTCCTCTTCGACACCACACGGCTCTACCGAACGATGCGTCAGGAGCGCGTGGATTGCGCTGAGTTCGTGCCCGCCGTCGTCCGCGGACTGATGGACCACTGCGCACGGGAGGGGCTGCGGCTGGACTTCCTGCGGCTGCTGGTGGTCGGCTCGGACGCCTGGAACGTGGGGGAGTACCGCCGGCTGGCCGAGCTGTGCGGACCCGGCACCCGCCTCGTCAACTCCTACGGTCTCACCGAGGCCACCATCGACAGCGCGTACTTCGAGGGACCCGTCGACGACCTGGAAGCCGGAGCGATGGTCCCGATCGGCCGGCCCCTGCCCAACAGCACCCTGCATGTCCTCGACGCCCACGGCGAACCCGTCCCGCCCGGCGTGCCCGGCGAACTCTGGATCGGCGGCGACGGCGTCGCCCTCGGCTACGCCGGGGACCCCGAGCAGACCGAGGAGCGCTTCGTCACCCGGGCGCTCGGCCGGGGACCCGGCGCCCGGCCCGAACGGCTCTACCGCACCGGCGACATCGGCCGCTGGGACGCGCACGGCCGCGTCCACCTCCTGGGCCGGACCGACGGACAGGTCAAACTGCGCGGCCACCGCATCGAGATCGGCGAGATCGAGGCACAGCTCGCCCAGTGGCCCCCGCTCGCCCGGGCCGTCGTCACCGTACGCACCGACACCGGGGGAGACGCGGCGCTCTGCGCCTACTGCGTGACCGCGCCCGGTGCGGCCCTGGACGTCCGGGCCCTGCGCCGCCACCTGGCGCGCTCGCTGCCCTCGTACATGATCCCGTCCCACTTCACCGAGCTGCCGGTCCTGCCGCTGACCGCCAACGGCAAGGTCGACACGGCCGCCCTGCCCGCCCCCCGGGCCGAGGAGGGGGACCGGCCGCACGAGGAGCCCGTGACGCTGTACGAGGTCAGCGTCGCCCGCCACTGGAGGGCCCTGCTCGGACGCGAACAGATCGGCCTGGAGGACGACTTCTTCGAACTCGGCGGCAGCTCGATCAAGCTCATCGAACTCCTCCACCACCTGCGCACGGAGTTCGGCGTCGGCGTCCCCGTCAGCAGGCTCTACCAGGTCACCACCCTGCACGGCATGGCCGCCACGGTGGAGGACGTCCTGCTCGGCACCGCCGCCGACGAACTGCCCAGCCTCACCTTCAACGCCGGACAGACCCCCGCCCTCTTCTGCTTCCCGCCCGCCGGCGGCCACGGACTCGTCTACCGGGGCCTGGCCGCACAGCTCCCCGACCACTGCGTCACCGGCTTCAACTACCTTCCCGGCGACGACAAGGTCGCCCGGTACGCCGATCTGATCGAGGCAGCCCGACCCGACGGCCCCTACCTGCTCCTGGGCTACTCCCTCGGCGGCAACCTCGCCTTCGAGACGGCCAAGGAGCTGGAGCGGCGCGGTCGCCGCGTCGCCCACGTCGTCATCATCGACTCCCGCCGCATCCTCGACGCCTACGAACCGGACGCCTCGGGCATCGCCGCCTTCGAGACCGAACTCGCCGACCACGTCCGCAAACACACCGGATCCGATGCCGTCGCCCGCGAGACCCTCGCCCACGCCGCCGAATACCTCGCCTTCTGCGGCCGGACCCCCAACACCGGCACGGTCGCCGCGACGGTCAGCGTGATCACCGACGAGGAGAAGGCCGCCCTCTACGCCGCCGGTGAGCACGGCACCTGGCACGGCAGCTCCACCGGCGCCACCGCCGTACTGCGCGGCTCCGGTGTCCACGCCGACATGCTCGACGCCAAACACCTGCCCCGCAACGCCGAGCTGGTGCGTTCCGTCCTGACGGGAGGCGCGGCCCATGGCGAATGACGACTCCACCGACTGGACCAGCAGGGAACGCACCCCGGGCACCCCGCCCCGCGTCATCGTCATCGGCGCGGGCGTGGCCGGCCTCTCCACCGGCATCTACGCGCAGATGAGCGGAGCCAGGACCCGCATCTTCGAGAAGCACGTACTGCCCGGCGGCTGCTGCACCGCCTGGTCCCGCGACGGGTACCTCTTCGACTACTGCATCGAATGGCTCATCGGCACCGCCCCGGGCAACGACGCCCACCAGGTGTGGAGCGAACTCGGCGCACTCGACGGCAAGACGGTCACCAACTTCGAGCTGTTCAACAAGGTCGAGGACGCGTCGGGCCGGTCGGTGACCTTCTACAACGACCCCGACCGCCTGGAGGCCCACCTCCTGGAGGTCTCACCCGCCGACGCCCCGCTCATCCGGGCCTTCGCCCGGGACCTGCGGCGCTTCATCGACATCGAGCTGTACCCGTTCCTGACCGCGCCCGCGCTGCGGACCGTGGGGGAGCGGGCGCAGACCCTGCGCACGGTGCTCCCCGCGTTCCGGCTGTTCTGGCGGACCGCCGCCACCCCGATGCACGTGTTCGCCGACCGGTTCCAGGACCCACTGCTGCGCAAGGCGTTCCGCAACATCTTCTTCCAGGACCCCGAGGGCTTCCCGCTGCTGCCGTACCTCTTCAACATGGCGGCCGCCCACCACGGCAACGCGGGCTTCCCGCAGGGCGGTTCGCTCGGCCTCGCCCGGTCCGTCGAGGAGCGCTACCGGAGCCTGGGCGGAACGGTCACCTACCGGGCCCGCACCGAGCGCGTCCTGGTCGAGAACGACCGGGCGATCGGCATCGAACTCCGCAACGGAAGGCAGTACTTCGCCGAACACGTGGTATCCGCGTGCGACGGCCACACCACCGTCTACGGACTCCTGGGCGGCCGGTACACCGGCCCCCGCATCGACAAGCTCTACACCGACCTCCTCCACCGCCCCGGCACCCTCTTCCCCGCCGTCGTCTCCGCGTTCGTCGGCCTGCGCGGCGACCTGGAACCCGACGAGGCGCACAGCACGACGCACCTCCTCGGCCCGGACGACGCGGCCCACCTCCCCGGGGCGCTCCAGGACAGCCTCGTCGTGCAGGCCCGCTCCCGCTACTCCGACGGCTTCGCACCGCCGGGCCACTCCGTCCTGCACTGCACCTACTTCAGCGACTACGCCCACTGGAAGGACCTGCGCACCAGGGACCGCAAGGAGTACCGCCGGCGCAAGCGCGAAGTCGCCGACTTCGTCCGCGACTTCCTGGAACGCCGAACGCCCGGCATCGCGGAACGCATCGACATCATCGAGGTCGCCACACCCGCCACGACCCACCGCTACACCGGCAACCTCGGCGGTTCCATCCTCGCCTGGAAGGCGTTCTCCGAGGCCGACGACGTCGCCACGCGCCTGGTCGGCAAGGACCGGATGCGGCTGCCCGGCCTCAGCGGCTTCTCCATGGCCGGGCAGTGGGCCGGCATGGGCGGCCTGATCCGCGCCGCCTCGACCGGCCGCTTCGCCGTCCAGTACCTCTGCCGCGAACTGGGCCTGGAGTTCCGGGCCTGGGAGAGCGAGGGCACCGAACCCTGGCACCCGGGGAAGCTGGGGCACCTGCCCCAGCTCGACCGGTGGTCCGCACGGGAGAGCGAGGAGTCATGAACGGGAACGGGAACGGGCCCCGGCCCGGTGGCGCCCGCCGGCCCCGGGAGACGATGATCATCATCGGGGCCGGTCTCGGCGGGCTCTCCACCGGCTGTTACGCCCAGATGAACGGCTACCGCACCCGCATCCTGGAGATGCACGAGCTGCCCGGCGGCTGCTGCACCGCCTGGGAGCGCGGCGGCTTCACCCTGGACGCCTGCGTCAGCTGGCTCCTCGGCAGCGGCCCCGGCAACGAGATGCACCAGATCTGGCTGGAGCTCGGCGCCCTCCAGGGCAAGGAGATCCGCCACTTCGACGTCTTCAACATCGTGCGCGGCACCGACGGCCGCGCCGTCCACTTCTACTCCGACCCCGACCGGCTCGAAGCCCACCTCATCGACATCTCGCCCGCCGACGCCCGGCTCGTGCGGAAGTTCTGCGCGCAACTGCGCAGCTTCCGCAAGGCGCTCGCGGTCTACCCCTTCCTCAAGCCCGTCGGGCTGATGGGACGCCGGGAACGCTGGCGGATGCTCGCCTCCTTCCTGCCGTACTTCAACTCCGTCCGCACCACGATCACCGTCCTGATGAGCGACTTCTCCAAGAAGTTCAAGGACCCCCTCCTCCAGGAGGCCTTCAACTTCATCCTCTACGAGAAGCACCCGGCCTTCCCCGTCCTCCCCTTCCACTTCCAGCTCGCCTCGCACGCCAACCTGTCCGCCGGAGTCCCCGAGGGCGGCTCCCTCGGTCTCGCCGAGTCGATCGAGGCGCGCTACCGCCGGCTCGGCGGCGAGGTCTCCTACAACACGAAGGTCGAGACGGTGATCGTCGAGGACGACCGGGCGGTGGGCGTCCGGCTCAGCGACGGTCAGGAACTGCGGGCCGACATCGTCGTGTCGGCCTGCGACGGCTACACCACGACCATGAAGTTCCTGGAGGGCAAGTACCTGGGAGAGGACTACCGCAAGCTCTACACCGAGACCATCCGCGAACCCGGCATGGTCTTCCCCGGCTACTTCACCCTCTTCCTCGGCCTCTCCCGCCCCTTCCCCGAGGGCGAGCCCTGCACCACCTACCTCCTCGACGAGGCCACGGCGGCCGAACTGACCGGCATCCGCCACCGCAGCATCAACGTCCAGTTCCGCAGCCGCCACTACCCCGAACTGTCCCCGGACGGCACCACCGTCGTCTACGCCACCTACTTCTGCGACATCGCCCCCTGGCGCGCCCTGGACGAGGGCCCCGAACAGATCACCCGCACCCGCGGCGGGCAGGAGCTGCACACCCTGCCCGTACGGCACGGGCGCGGCTACTACGCGGCGAAACGGCGGGCCCGCGAGACACTCGTCGGCTTCCTGGAACAGCGTTACCCCGGCCTGCGGGACGCGATCGTCGTCCGTGACGTCTCCAGCCCCCTCACCCAGGTCCGCTACACCGGCAACTACGACGGGACCGTGCTCGGCTGGCAGCCCTTCGTCGAGAGCGGCGAGACCCTGGAGGAGCTGATCAAGAAGCAGGGTCCCGGGCTCCCCGGACTGCGCGACTTCTACCAGTCCGGTGTCTGGGCCACCACCGGCGGGCTCATCCGGGCCGCCGCCGCCGGACGCCACGTCATGCAGTTCGTCTGCCGCGACGACGGAAAGCCCTTCACCGCCTCGCTCGACCTCACCGCGCCACCACCGACCCACCGGGTCATCCCCGTGCCCGTCCGCCCCGCCGTACCGACGGAGAGGAAACCATGAAGATCGCCAAATGGGTGGTCCGCGAACACGTCGAGGGAGTCCCCGACGTGGACCGCGTCTACGAGAAGGTCGTCGAGAACCTCGACGTGACCCTCGCCCCCGACGAGATGCTCCTGCGCACGCTGTACGTCTCCGTCGACCCCTACCTCCAGGGCATCGCCCTCGACACCCCCCTCGGCCGGCACATGGGCGCCGACTCGATCATGGAGGTGGTGGAGGCGGGACCACGCGCCGCCCACCGCGTCGGCGACCTCGTGCAGGGCTTCGGCGGCTGGCGCACCCATGTGATCAGCAACGGCGCGCCCGAACTCTGGCAGACCGGCACGTTCCCCATGGTCTTCCCGGCCTACCGCAGGCTCGACCCCCGGTGGTACGACGACGCCCTGCCGCTGCCGACCGCCCTGAGCGTGATGGGCGGCCCCGGCATGACCGCCTGGGGGACCCTGACCAAGTACATGACGATCAGCCCCGGCGAGACCCTCGTCATCAGCGGGGCCTCCGGCTCGGTGGGCGCGCTCGTCGGTCAGCTCGCCGCGCTCGCCGGCGCCCGGGTGATCGGCACCACCTCGTCCCCGGAGAAGGCGGACTACCTCACCGGCCTCGGGTTCGACACCGTGATCGTCTACCGCCACGGGGACGGCGCGGACACCGTCCGGGAAGCACTCGCACAGGCCGCCCCCGACGGAGTCGACCGGTATTTCGACAACCTCGGTGGCGCGGTCACCGACGCCGTGTTCCCCATGCTCAACATCGGGAGCCAGGTGGCGGTGTGCTGGCAGTGGGCGACCCAGGTCGGCAACGAGAGCACCGGCCCCCGGCTCCTGCCCTACCTGATGTTCCCGCGCGCCACCGTCCGCGGCATCTTCTCCCTGGAGTGGTTCACCGAACAGAACTGGCAGGACCTCCACACCGACCTGGGCGGCCGTGTCCGGCGCGGCGAAGTTGTCTGCGACCACACCCTGCACCGCGGCTTCGACAGGATCCCCGCCGCCTACGGCAGCCTCTTCGGTGACCGGGCGGCCAACCGGGGCAAGGTGCTCGTCGAACTCTGACCGCGACCCTCCTGTCCTCCCCGTCCAACGCCCCTGCCCAGGAGGCACGTTGACCACCATCGACCCCACGCAGCCAGTCCCGGAGCCGATGCACCGTCTGTTCTTCGAGGCCCCCGGGCCGCCCCGCCCCGCCGAGCTGCCGGACGGCGGCCCCGCCTGGCTGGTCAGCCGGTACGGCGACGTCCGCCACGTCCTCTCCGACCCGCGGTTCGGCCGGGCACAGCTGTACGCACCCGACGCGCCCGCCCTCTCCGGCGTCCCCGACCTGGTGAACGACCCCGACCTGATGTTCAACCAGGATGGCCCCGACCATCTGCGGCTGCGCCGCACCCTGCGACGCGCGTTCACCCCGAGGGCCGTCGCCCGCTGGCGGCCGTGGATCGCCGCGATCGTGGAGGAGCTCCTCGACCGGCTGGAGACGCGTCGGCGACCGGCGGACGTCGTCGCCGAGTTCACCCTCCCGCTGCCGGTGGCGGTGATCAGCCGTCTCATGGGGCTCGACGAGTCCGCGTGGGGCCGGATGCGGCACTGGAGCGAACACGCCTTCTCCGACGGCACCCACGAGGGCGAACAGGTGGCATCGGTCCTCAAGGACTTCAGCGCGTTCGGCGCGGACCTCCTCGCGGAGCGGCGCCGGACGCCGGGCGAGGACCTGATCAGCAGTCTGGTCGCGGCGGCCGACGAGGAAGGAGACGTCCCCGAGGCCCAGTTGGTCAGCCTGGTGTGCGGCCTGGTGGTCGGCGGCCACGACAGCACCATGACCATGCTCGGCAACGCGCTGCTCTACCTTCTGGGCGAACGCCGCGAGACCTGGCCCCGCCTCGGCGCCGACGAGGAGGCCGCCGGACGCCTCGTGGACCGCCTCGTCCATCTCGTCCCGCTGGGCGACGACCGGGGCAGCACCCGCCACGCCGCCGAGGACGTCGAGGTCGGCGGGGTGACGATCCCGGCCGGTGCGATCGTGCTCGCCGACTGCGGCATGGCCAACCGCGACCCGGAGGTCTTCCCGCCCGCAACCCTCCACGACCTGTTCGCCCCGCTGGAGGCCCCCACGCTCTCCTTCGGCGCCGGTCCCCACTACTGCCTCGGCGCCTGGCTTGCCCGCACGGAGCTCCAGCTCGCCCTGCACCGCCTGGCCGCCCGCTTCCCGGACCTGCGCCTGGCCGCACCCATGGACACGGTCGCGTGGCGGACCGGGACGACCTCCCGCAGCCCGCAGCGGCTGGATGTCAGGTGGTAGGGCCCGGGACCGTGCCGAAGCGAAGTCCAGCGGGAAGACGGTCATCAGGCCGACGGAGAGCACCGCCGGGTGAGCATCGGTCACGTCCACGCTCGCCGAGAACAGGTGCCGCGCGCCGCCGAGACCCTCGCGGCCGCTTCGTATGCGTTCTGCGTGCTCCGTCCCCTTCTCCACGTGCTTGCACGGGTCTTGCCCGGTGGCATCGCCTCCGGCGGTGACGCGATACTGCGACGAGCCGTTGACCCGAAGGGACCCACGTGACGCACCGACTCTCCGCAACCACCCGGCTCGGCCTTGGCGGTGTGGCGCTCCTGCTCGTTGTCGTGGGCCCCGCCCTGCCCGCCGCGGCTGCCCCGGCGGACACCGCCCGCACCCTCACGGCGGCGACCGTAGAGGAGCAGCGCCTCGACCGGGCCGCCCCGCGGGAGATCCTGCGGCGGAGCGGATTCGATGCCTTCGCCCCGCGTTTCGAGCGCGCCCTGCGGGGCTCCGGCGGCTACGCGCAGGCCGAGCGAACGGTGACCCGCCACGCCTCCGCGCTGTGGGAGCGCGCCGTGGACCGGGCCCAGGGCCGCGGACCCGCCACGGGCGACCTGAGCCGGGGCGACGACCGCCCGCTGTACTGGGCCCGACTCGCGCTCAGCCGCGAACTGCGTGCGTGGACGCCCCGGTTCACGCTCTCCGACGAGCGGCGCAGGGCGTTGCACGCCGCTCTGGAGACCTCCTCGCGCGGCCAGGACGACATCCGCTTCCCGGGCCACCGCGTGAAGCGGGTCCTTGTCACCGGGTTCGACCCGTTCACCCTGGACAGGGACGCCCGGATCGGCAATCCCTCGGGGGCGAGCGCGCTCGCCCTGGACGGCACCCTGGTACGGACCGCCGACGGGCCGGCCCGGATCGAGACCGCCGTCTTCCCGGTGCGCTGGACGGACTTCGCGGAGGGAACCGTCGAGCGGGTGCTCGCCCGCCATCTGCCGCACCTGGACCTGTTCACCACCGTCAGCCAGGGCCGCCAGGGCCGTTTCGACGTGGAGCGCACCAACGGCGCCTGGCGCGGAGGCTTCCCCGACAACGAGAACGAGGCGAGTACCGGGACCGTCCCCGTCGACGACCCCGGCTCACAGCCGCAGTGGACTACGACCACACTCCCGTACCGCCGGCTCGTCGCAGCGGAAACGGGCCCCTTCCCCGTGTACGACAACACCGAGGTCACCGAGATACCGGCAGGCGGCACCCAGCCGGTGACCCGGCCGCACGGACCCACGCCCGGTTCGGCGTCGCGGGCCGGAGGCGGCGGCGACTACCTCTCCAACGAGATCGCCTACCGGGCCACCCTGCTGCGCGACCGGCTGGGGCTGCCGGAGCTGCCGGGCGGCCATCTGCACACGCCGGTCCTGCGGTTCGGCGCGGAGAACACGGACCCGCAGACGGGCGCCGTCACCGACCCGGACTTCGAGCGCAACCGCTCGGACATCGTCGGTCAGGTGGGCGAACTGGTGAGGACGGCGGTGGGGGAGGCGGACTGAGGCACCGCGGCCGCGCCCGCGCAGTTGACGATCAGGCCGCCGGGTAGGGGTGGCCGGAGAGCAGGCGGGCCAGGTGCGCGGCGTTGGCCGCGAGGGCCGCGGTCGTCGAGGCGACGGCTTCGGGAGTCTCGTCCAGGTCCTGGTAGTCGGTGCCGTGCATGGCTTCGCCGACCCAGTACGTGACGGCCCCGGGGGCCAACGAGAAGCCGACGTCATTGAGTCCCTGGAACACGTCGGCGCTGACCTTGTGCGCGCCGTCCTCGTTGCCGACGACAGCGACGGCGGCGACCTTGCCGTAGGTGTGCGGGCGGCCCTGGTCGTCGGTCTCGGAGGACTCGGCGTTCAAGCGCTCCAGGACCAGCTGGCAGACGCTGGAGGGGTGTCCGAGCCAGATGGGTGTGGCGATCAGGAGGATGTCGGCGGCCAGAACCTTCTCCCGCAGGGACGGCCAGGCGTCGCCTTCGCCCAGGTCAACCCCGATCCCCGGACGGACGTCGTGGTCGGCCACCCGGACGATCTCTCCCTGTACGTCATGGCGTGCGAACTGGGCCATGACCTGCTCGGCGAGGAACTGGCTGCTGGAGCGGGCAGGTGAGGCGTTCAGGGTGCAGACAAGGGCGAGCGCACGCATGAGGAGGTCTCCTTGTTGCCGTTGCGGGACGGCGCGAGTCAGAGGGTGGGCACGGCGACACTGGTGCCCGAGATCGCCCGCACCTAACACTTCGGTGTGGCGGAATCCTCCGAAAGGAGAGGAGCGAAGCTGCTCCGGCCCCCGGCGCCCGTCGGAGGAGCGGCCCCTGCGGCCATGGTCAGAACGTGACGTCGTCCGCTGGGATGATCCTGGCTCCCATGTTGCGTTCCATCATGCGCAGAGCCGCGTCGGCGAGGTCGCTGTGAATGTGTGCCACGGCGTTCCCGGGGACGGTGACGCGCAGCTGCCGGATGTGGGCGTCGAGCGCCGAATACAGCACGCACTGTTCGGTGACCTGTCCGCACAGTACGAGGTGATCGGCGCCCAACTGGGCGAGCAGATAGCTGAGCGGCGTCTCGTAGAAGATCGAGTGCCGGGCCTTGACGACGAAGAGTGATTCATCGTCCGGAAGGATGGGTTCGACGAGCTCCGCGTTCTCTCCCGAGAGCGTCTTCTCGACGATCTCTCCGTGGTGGGATCGCCATTCTCCGAAATTGTCGTTCGCGTAGATGACAGGGACGTGTTCCGAGCGGGCGCGGGCGATGAGCCGGACGATGTGGGGGAGTGCCGTCCGGACGGAGGGAACGAGCAGGTCGGCGTCCGGATGATCGTAGGCGTTGATCATGTCGACCACGACGAGAGCACTGTTTCCCATGGGTTCATCATCTCAAGTGGACGGGTCGTGCCGGGTGCACGGCCCTTCCGCGTGTTTCACGCGGCCTGTGGTGGGAACCCGGCACACTCGTTCGCGCTACCGGCAGAGGAAGGAGCGGGACCGTGCGCGCACTGACCTATCAGGGAAAGCGTGACGTCCGGGTGGAGACCGTCCCGGACCCACGGATCCAGGATCCGACGGACATCATCGTCAGAATCACGTCCACCGGGATCTGCGGCTCCGACCTGCACCTTTACGAGGTGCTCGGGCCCTACCTCGACCCCGGCGACATCTTGGGGCACGAACCCATGGGTGTGGTCGAGGAGGTCGGGGCCGAGGTGACCGCTGTCGCGCCGGGCGACCGGGTCGTGGTGCCCTTCAACGTGTCCTGCGGTCACTGCTACATGTGCGGGCAGGGGCTTCACTCGCAGTGCGAGACCACCCAGGTGCGCGAGTGGGGTACCGGTGCGTCCCTGTTCGGGTACACCAAGCTCTACGGGCAGGTGCCGGGAGGCCAGGCCGAGTATCTGCGGGTCCCCTTCGGCAACGACCTGCCCATCAAGGTCCCGCACGGGCCGTCGGACGACCGGTTCGTGTATCTCTCCGATGTCCTGCCCACCGCCTGGCAGGCCGTGCAGTACGCGGACATCCCGCCCGGCGGCAGCGTCACCGTCCTCGGCCTCGGCCCGATCGGCGCCATGGCCGCCCGGATCGCCCTCCACCGGGGAGCCGGCCTCGTCATCGGCGTGGACCTGGTCCCCGAACGCCTCGACCGGGTCAGCGCGTACGGCGCCACCTGCCTCGACCTGCGCCGCCACGGCAAGGACCTCGGCGAGGCCGTCCGCGATCTCACGGACGGGCGTGGCACCGACGCGGTGATCGACGCCGTCGGCATGGAGGCCCACGGCGCGCCCATGGCCAAGGCGGCACACACCGCGGTCGGGCTGCTGCCCGACGCGGTCGGACGGCGCCTCATGCAGACGGCGGGCATCGACCGCCTCACCGCGCTGCACACCGCGATCGACCTGGTGCGCCGGGGCGGCACGATCTCCGTCTCCGGGGTGTACGGCGGGTCCGCCGACCCGATGCCCCTGCTCACCCTGTTCGACAAGCAGATCCAGCTGCGCATGGGCCAGGCCAACGTCAAGCGCTGGGTCGACGATCTGCTGCCGCTGCTGGTCGACGACGACCCACTGGGCGTGGACTCCTTCGCGACCCACCATGTGCCCCTCGAAGAGGGGCCCGGGGCGTACGCGACGTTCCAGAAGAAGGCCGACGGAATGATCAAAACCCTGCTCATCCCCTGACACCGCCCACAGCGGACACGGGGGACACGGGCCGACGACGAAGGAAGGAAGCTCCGCGTGAAGAACGACAGCCCCCACCCGGGCAAGCGGGTCGTGGTCACGGGGGCCACCGGCAACGTCGGGACCAGCGTGGTCCGCGCGCTCGCCGCGGACCCGGACATCTCCTCGGTCCTCGGGCTGGCCCGCAGAAGGCCCGCGCTGGAGATCTCGAAGGTGGCATGGGACACCGTCGACCTGTCCCGGCCCAGCAGTGAGGAACGGCTCACCGGCCTCCTGGACGGCGCCTACGCCGTCGTCCACCTGGCCTGGCGATTCCAGCCCACCCACGACCCGCTGGTGACCTGGCAGAGCAATGTGCTGGGCTCCCAGCGCGTCTTCGACGCCGCAGCGCGCTGCGGCGTTCCCGCCCTGGTGCACGCCTCCTCCGTCGGCGCCTATTCTCCGGGACCCAAGGACGAGCCCGGCGTGGACGAGCAGTGGCCCACCCACGGCTGGCCGGACGCGGCCTACTGCCGGGAGAAGGCCTACCTGGAGCGGATCCTCGACACGTTCGAGCTGCGCCACCCGCAGATCAGGGTGGTACGGATGCGCCCCGGCTTCCTCTTCAAGGAGACGGCCGCTTCCGAACAGCGGCGGATCTTCGCCGGCCGCCACGCCCCCGGCCCCCTCCTCCGGCCCGACCTGCTGCCGTTCGTGCCCGACCTTGAGGGGCTGCGTTTCCAGGTGCTCCACACCGACGACGCCGCCGACGCCTACCGGCTGGCCGTGCTCCGCGACGTACGCGGCCCCTTCAATCTGGCGGCGGACCCGGTCATCGATGCCCGCGGGCTCGCGGACCTGCTCGACGCCCGGGTCGTGCGGATTCCCAGGGCGCTGGTGCGCACCGTGCTCGCCGGGGCGTGGCGAGCCCA
This sequence comes from Streptomyces sp. MMBL 11-1, assembly GCF_028622875.1. Lineage (NCBI taxonomy): Bacteria > Bacillati > Actinomycetota > Actinomycetes > Kitasatosporales > Streptomycetaceae > Streptomyces > Streptomyces sp. MMBL 11-1. Next base: position 7,432,712 of record NZ_CP117709.1, read on the forward strand.
TGCCGTACCTGCCTCCCCCCACCTGTTCGACGCGGTGCTGCGGCTGCCCGTGCTGGACTCCGGCCGGGCCCGCGACACGCTGGGCTGGCAGCCCGCCCGCACGGCGGAGGACGCGCTGGGCGCGTTCCTGCGCGGCGTACGCGCGGGGGCGGGCGAGAACACCGCGCCGCTGGCGGGACGGAAGATCGGCTGAGCCGGGGGCCGCTCAGTCCAGCGGATCAGGCGGCACGGCGGGCCGGCCCGATGTGCCGCGTCAATCGGGGCGCAGCCCCTGGACCGGACGTGTCCGACGGACGTAGGAGGCTCATCATGGCGAACCACGCACAACCGCAGGACCCCAACGAACTGCACCCCCGCCCGGAATTTCCCCAGCAGGACCAGGAACACCCCGGCTGGACCGGCCCCATGGACCCGCCACCCGACCACGGCGAGGAGTCCTACCGGGGGTCGGGACTGCTGGACGGCCTGAAGACGGTGATCACCGGTGGTGATTCGGGCATCGGACGCGCGGTCGCTCTCGCCTTCGCACGTGAGGGTGCGGATGTCCTGCTGACTCATCTCCCCGAGGAGGAGAAGGAGGCCGAGGAGACCGTCCGCCTGGTGGAGGACAGCGGCCGCAGGGCGGTGCCCGTCATCTGCGACATCCGGGACGAGAAGCAGTGCCGCTCGCTCGTGGAACGCGCCCTCTCCGAGTTCGGCCGCATCGACGTCCTGGTGAACAACGCGGCCTACCAGATGTCCCGGCCGGAGGGGATCTCTGCCATCTCCACCGAGCAGTTCGACCGCGTGGTGCGCACCAACCTCTACGGAATGTTCTGGCTCTGCAAGAGCGCCCTGCCGCACATCCCGGCGGGCGGGTCGATCATCAACACCACCTCGGTGCAGGCGTACAAGCCCAGCCCCCATCTGCTGGACTACGCGATGACCAAGGGGGCGATCGTCACCTTCACCCAGGGCCTGGCCCAGATGCTGGCCTCCGACGGCATCCGCGTCAACGCCGTCGCCCCCGGCCCCGTCTGGACACCCCTCATCCCGGCGACCCTGCCCGACACCGCCGAGTTCGGGAAGCAGAGCCCGCTCGGCCGCCCCGCCCAGCCCGCGGAGATGGCACCGGCCTACGTCTTCCTGGCCTCCGCGAACGCCTCGTACATCACCGGCGAGATCATGAACGCCACCGGCGGCACACCGCTTCCCTGACACGGGAGATCCGAACCGAGGGCGCGTGGGCCGGTGCTGTCCTTGCGGTACGTGACCGACGGGCAACCTGGTGGGGCCGGCGGAGGGGTGAAGGAATCCGCCGAAGTCCTGACGCGCGCCGAGCCGTGGGCACGGTCCGCCGAGCCGGTGGGCGCGGCACATCCCGGAACGAGGATCGGCCGGTACCCCGCCCCCGAGGCACCGGCCGATCCCGAGCGGCGTTCAGGCCGCCTTCTTCCATGAGGTGAGGTGGGCGAAGACCACCACATTCGCCGAGTAACCCGCCTTCTCGTCGAAGCGCCCGCCGCAGGTCAGCAGCCGGAGTTCGGGCCGCCCCGTATCCCCGTACACCTTGTCGTCGGGGAACTTGTCCTTCGTGTACGTCTTCACCGCGTCCACCGTGAACACCGCGGTCTTGCGGTCCGCGCGCACCACGTCGACCTTGTCGCCCCGGCGCAGGGCGTTGAGGTTGAGGAAGATGGCGGGGCCGGTCCTGGTGTCCCGGTGGCCCACGAGGAGGGCCGTGCCGTTCTCACCGGGCGACGGCCCCTTCTCGTACCAGCCCGTGAGCTTGGGCTTGCTCAACGGCGGGGCTTCGAGCCGGCCCTTCGCGTCGAGGCCGAGTCCGGTGACCGCCGCCTCGATGAAGATGGCGGGGATGGCGACCTTCAGGGGGCGGGAGGGCACCAGAGGGGCGTGCGAGGCGGGCACATGCTTATCGGGTCTGTGCGGTGCCCGTCGGAACGGCTCTCTCCCGCCGCCCGCGGCGTCGCTGCCGCGGGCGGCGGTGACCGTCTGGGTGTCCTGGGACGAATCCGAGGACACCCAGACGATGCCGGCCACCAGAGAGAACGTCACGCTCAGCGTCATGGTGAGACGGCAGGCGCGCGTCGGTCCTCGTCGTTGCCGTCGGCAGCGGGCGTTACGCCTCGCCACGGGCACGGCGACGTGCGGACCGGCGCATCATGATCAGGCCCGCGGCTCCTGCGGCCCCGGCGGCCAGGGCGGCGGTGGTTCCGGCGTTCGAGTCGCTCTCCGAGCTGATGGGCTCCATGTCCGGGACACCGCCGCCGCCCGCGGGGACCGAGCCGATGGGCTTCTGCGGCTTGTGAGGCTTGCCGCCGCCGTGACCGCGGTCGGGGCACTCGACCTTGAAGCTCTTCTGCTTCGGGCCCGCCGGGACGACCCACACCAGCTGGTACGTGCCCTCCGGAAGCAGGTACGCCTCACTGCGCGCGCTGCCGTTGATGAGCGGAAGGGTGGCCAGCAGGGTGTTGCCCGGCGGCACCGTCGGGGGCTGCTCGGTGATCGTCCAGGGGACCGAGGGGAGCGACTCGAAGTTGCTCGCCGCCAGCACGAACTTGCAGACCTCGACCCCTTCGCGGTCACCGCGCGAGTGCCAGCTGACCGAGCGGATGTCGATGTCACCGCTGTCACCGGGGGCGGCGTGGGCGGCGGGTGCTCCGGCCAGGGTGGCACCGGCGACCGCGACCGCGACGGCGACCTTGGCGCCCGTGCGGGCGCTGCGGGAGCGGACGGAACTGGAGATGCGCATGAAGGCTCCTTCAAGCCGAGATGATTGTCGTACTGATCACCTGATCGACTAAGGGATGCCATGAATCTTCGTTAAAAGTCAGATAAGACACGAGAACACGCCAGAAGTGCCCTGATCGGCAGACAGCACACGAGTGGAGCCCGGGACCGTGGACCGGGCGACGGAGTGTTTCTGCCGCCAACCCTCTCCAGGGCGCCCCATGTACGGGTCGAGAGTGCGACCCTCTCGCCCGTGACACGCGAGCGGCCCTTCGGCGGCGAGCGGCAGCCACCTGACGAGCCCTCACACGTGACCAACTGGCCGTCGTCGTGCCCGGGCGGCCGGCGAAACCGGTCGGCCGCACGTGACGGCTCGGGAATGACGCGACCTCGCAACCGGGTGGACCGGACCCGCCGACCGCGCTCACCGCGCCCGACATGGGGTCCGGCCCGGTGGCGCGTCACTCACCGACGCCCGGACGCAGCCGGACCTCCAGGAAGGTGTCGCCCCGTACAGGCCGTCGGGGTCAAGCTCCGTGCCCGCCGCTGCCGTGCCCGCCGCTTCGGCCGTCCTCCGATCGGGCGGGCCCACCCGTGTTGCCGTACCCCTTCATCTGGTGGGGTGAGAGCCGCTCGCCCTCTTCTCCGAAGTCACCGGCGTCACGGGGCTCGTCCGGCGTGCTGAAGGCCGCCGTGGAACGGCGCCGCTGTTCCTCCGGGCGCGGCGGGCGGCTTCCCTTGCGGGTCCGCCAGACGACCGTGCCGATCAACAGGGCCACCACGAAGAGGCCCACGATGAACGGAACGGTTCCGCCGGCCCACTCCTGGGCGGCGAGATGCGGTCCCTGAGCGGAGGTCAGCTCGATCAGCGTCGTCATGGCGAGTACCTGTTTTCCTTCCGCGCGTGGTCGTGGTGTCGCGCTCCACGGCGGGTTCCCGTTATGCCCGGTGGAAATCATGCCCAGTGGCTCCGGGAAGGCCGGCCCCGCTGAAGCGCCCCGTCCAGCACCGGTGCGCGCTGGTTCCCGCGTTCGCGACGGTACGTGCCGCCCGCACTGTCGCCGGCGAACCCCGCTCGCTCCGGGACGCGAGGAGGCCCCGGACCGGCCGACTGTGTGGTCGCTGTCGACCGGCCGGGTGGTCGATACGGCCGATGCGGTTCGCGGGCCTCGCCGAGTGGCAGGGCACACCGTGCGCTCTGGAGGTGAGGCGCGTCCCGGCAAGGGATGCCGTGGAGGACGTGCACGGGGATGCCCGGCACGTTCTGCACGCTCCTCCCGGTGTCCTTGATACCTGTACGCCGAGGAGTGAGTAGGCCCATGGCCGTCGACACCCGGTATGCCGACGACCCCGACACGGCAGCGGACTTCCGGCGGCTCGCCGAGCTGCCCGACGGGCCGGTGAGGGAACGTCTGCGGGGGAGGATCATCTGTGCCTGGCTCCCCATGGCCCACCGTCTGGCGGCCCGCTACCGCAACCGTGGTGAGAACCTGGAGGATCTGCGTCAGGTCGCGGCCGTGGGCCTGGTCAACGCCGTGGACCGCTTCGACCCGGCGGTCGCCCGCGCCTTCGCGCCCTTCGCCATCCCCACCATCACCGGCGAGATCAAGCGGCACTTCCGTGACCGGCTGTGGACCGTGCACGTCCCCCGCAGAGTCCAGAACCTGCGCAACACCGTCCGCCTCGCGAGAGCCGAACTGTCCGCCGCCGGCCTGCCGACGTCGCTCGCCCACATCGCCGAGCACACGGGACTGAGCGAGGACGAGGTGCGCCAGGGAGACGAGGCACTCCATGGCTTCAGCGCCCTGTCCATCGACGCCGAGATCTCCGCCGGAGACGGCGACGCGCTGCTCGGCGACAGCTTGGGCACCGTCGACGAGGCCTTCGACCTGGTGCTCGACCGCGAAGCGGCCAGGCTCGGCATCCTCTGTCTGGAGGAGCGCGAGAAGCGCGTCCTCTACCTGCGCTTCTTCGCGGACCTGACACAGAGCGCCATCGCCGCGGAACTGGGCGTTTCCCAGATGCATGTGTCCCGTCTCATCACGGAGTCCTGCCGCCGCGTCCGTGAGCACTCGGCACGTGGAGCGGGCGTACGGGAAGAGCCTGGCGGCCCCGGACACGCGCGCTCCGTCTGACGCGGCCCGCGACGCCCCGGCCACCGCACCCCGCGGCGGGGGAGTTGCCCCCCGTGTGAAGAGGTGCGGCTCGGGCAGCCGGCGGCCCGTCTGTCCGCAGCCGTTCCGTGTACCGGCGGATGTCACGCCGCCAGGACCCAATAGTCGCTCCTTACCGACATGTCGGTGCCCTTGTTCGTGGCGTTCAGCCCGCCCACCGTGCGCGGCGATCGACGCTTTCCTGGGAATGACGCGACTCAGGGCGGGTAAGCGCGATCCCGCAGGGGCTTCGAACCGGTTTCAGAAAAGGGGAATCTCGCCATGTCGACGTCCACGGATATCTCTGCCCCGGCTATCGGCGAAATAGCGGGGCTTCCGCGGATCGATGACCCGCGTGGTGTCGCGCCGAAGGACGCCCGTGCGCTCGGGACGTTGTTCTTCGAACAGCTGCAGGTTCTCGAAGAGGGCACTCAGGAGTACCAGTACGCGCGCAACACGCTGATCGAGATGAATCTTTCCCTGGTGCACTTCGCGGCGAAGCGGTTCCGTAACCGTGGCAGCGGCGAGATGGAGGACATCGTCCAGGTCGGGACGATCGGCCTGATCAAGGCCATCGACCGGTTCGAGCTGTCGCGGGAGGTGGAGTTCACCTCGTTCGCCGTCCCCTACATCGTCGGGGAGATCAAGCGGTTCTTCCGCGACTCCACCTGGGCCGTTCATGTCCCACGACGTCTGCAGGAACTGCGGGTCACCCTGGCCCGGGCGAAGGAAGAACTCGCGGGCCGACTGGACCGTGAGGCGACGATCGCCGAACTCGCCCAGCACCTGCGCATCAGTGAGGAAGAGGTGATCGAGGGCATTGTCGCCTCCAACGGCTATACCGCGGGCTCCCTCGACCTGCCCATCGGTTCCGAACGGAACAGCGCCGAGACCGTCACCTACGGAGACATCAAGGGCGAAAACGATCCCGCCCTGGAACTGGTCGAGAACCTGCACGCACTGGCACCGCTGATGAAGTGCCTGGACGAACGCGAACGCGCGATCGTCCGCATGCGCTTCGGTCAGGACATGACCCAGGCCCAGATAGGTGAGCGCCTCTCGCTCTCCCAGATGCACATCTCGCGGCTGCTCAACCGCATTCTGGCCAAGCTCCGCAAAGGCATGCTCGCGCAGTGCTGATACAGCGGTACGGAGAGGGGCTGCCGTGCAGGTCAGGGGTATGCCGCCCTGTCCGCAGGGCGGCCCACCCCAGTCGCTCGGCGGCCATGCCTCCCACGAAGGGTGCGAACGGGTAGAACCGGCGCACTTCTTGGGCGAACGCCCGCGCGAACTCGGGGCCGTCGTCGCCTGCCAGACGACGCGCTCCTGCCGGGACCATTCCGCTGCTCGACGGCCACCGTCGCCGGCCGACGCAGGATCTCGCGCCGCGCCGTGACCTCGGCACCCCACGGCACGCCCCGTCCGACCGCGGGGCCGGAGCAGGCTGTCCAACCGTGTACCGAGCGGTGGCAGCATCAGATGGCTTCGTCTCCGTGGCGCTCGCGGGCGGGCGGAACGTCCGTGTCCGCTCCGTCGGGGGCGAGGTCGTCGAGCAGCGCCTGGCAGTCCGCCGCCAGGCTGCCGAGCGCGGCTCCGATCTCCTCGGGGGCCCCGCCCCGCAGGTGGTCCTCCACGGCTGCGAGCGCCCGGTGGGCAGCTGCCAGAGAGGCGTCGCGCCGCCCGCACCGCTCCTCGTCCGCGCCGTGCGCCATGATGGATTCGTCGGCCGCGCAGACCTCCGCCACGGCCGACAGGAGCCGGCCGACTTCGGCCAGGGCGCGGTGCGACGGGCGGGGCAGGCGCCTGTGTTCGGACGCGGTCTCCCACAGCGTCAGAGTGAGCGCGAGCAGCCGATTCGCCACCCGGGCCCAGACGATGTCCCACGCGGTGGACGGTGGGGGCGTCCTGCGGCGGAGACGGTGGCCGGGGTTGAGCCGGAAACTCTCGGACTCCCATCCCCGGGCCACGTGGAGCTCGGACAGGGCGGCCAGGAGGTCGTGGGCGCTCCGGTGCCAGTGCTCCGCCCGCTGAGCGTCGTAGTCCCGCACGCCGTCGCCGATGTCCCGCAGCAACTGGGCGCAGTCGCGAGGCAGCGCGCACGCCAGCCTGGTGACGTGGAGCGAATGGACGGGCGGCAGGATCATGGCGTTCACCGTGATGCCCACGGCGGCTCCCACCGCCGTCTCCAGCAGCCGGTGCCCGACGGCCGGCAACGAGTACGAGCCGTAGGCCAGCACGAAGAGGGCAGTGGTCGGTGCGTACAGGCCCTGCCCGCCGACGGGCGCCAGATTTCCGAGCAGCACGGTGAGGGGCAGGACGATGACCATGGCGACCATCGTGTTCCCCGTGAGGGCGGCGGCGCCGGCGGCGAGCACGGTTCCGGCCGTGATCATCAGGAGCAGCTGGGTCGCGGTGCGCATGGACCGGTAGACCGTCCCCTGGACCAGTGCCACGGCCGCCCAGGGGGCCATCAGCGCCATGGGCGCCGCCAGCCACCAGCCGGTCAGTGCCCAGGCGATGATGGCCGCGGCGGCCGCCTTCAAGGACTGCACCACCTGGTACTTCTCGGGCCGGTGCATGCGCGGTGTCAGGCGGGCGAGGGCCGTCCTCATGGCCTGCTCACCAGCATGGTGGGCCTGGGCGCGGGAACCGGCCGCCGGTCGCCTGTTCGGTGTGGAGGCCGCGTGGAGGCCGTCACGCGGCCCCCTGGAGGACGTCGTCGCGCAGCCGCTCGCAGGACCGGCTGAGCAGGCGTGAGACGTGCATCTGGGAAATCCCCAGGCTCTCGGCGATGCTCACCTGTGTCATGTCGCGGAAGAAGCGGAGGTAGAGGATGGTGCGCTCCCGCTCCGGCAGCTTGCGCAGACCAGGCTTCACGGCTTCCCGGTCCACAGCGACATCCAGGGCCCTGTCGGTGCACCCCAGCCGTTCGGAAAGAGGCCTGCCCCCTTCCGCGCCCGCCGGCTCGGCGTCCAGGGACAGGGCGCTGTAACTCTCCAGCGCCTCCATGCCCAGCAGTACATCGTCCTCGCTCAGTCCGGCAGCGGAGGCGATCTCGGCGCAGGTGGGCGCGTGCTCACGCGCCCGCTGGCTCAGGTCACGCCGGACCGTCCGTACCTGGTTGCGGAGATCCTGGACGCGGCGCGGTACGTGGACGTCCCACGTGTGGTCCCGGAAGTGCCGCTTCAGCTCGCCCGTGATGGTCGGAACCGCGTACGTCTCGAACGCACTGGCGCGGAGCGGGTCGTAGCGGTCCACCGCCTTGACGAGGCCCATGGCGGCCACTTGCCGAAGGTCGTCCATCGCCTCCCCCCGGTCGCGGAACCGTGACGCTATTCGGTGAGCCATCGGCAGCCACGCGCAGACCAGATCGCTGCGCAGTTCGTCCCGCTCCCGGCCCGGAGGCAGCGCGCTCAGCCTCCGAAAGGACTCGTGTGCGGCCAAGTCGCCCCCGCCAGTGCGTCGTTCGTGGCCAGGTGCAGCCTGCATGCGAGTTCACTCCTCGACGACGGTTACGTTGAGTCGCCTTAGGAGCACGCCGAGTCGGACAGATGCCGCCCGGAGCTCCGACGGGCGCGCCTCATGTCCGAAGCGCATTCTTCGCATACCCGTCCGAATAGTGGCCAAACGTGCGTAATGCGGGACAGGTGCGGAAACTCGCCGCCCGGCCCGGCCGTGGTAGCCGTCGAGGGGGCCGAGGGGGCGGGCCGAGAGCGGCACGCCGAGTCCCGTGCCCCGCGACCCGATCCCACGGCCTACCGCTCGGCCGCGTTCCCTTCGGCGAGGGCCTCAAACGGGACCAGGCATCGCATGCGAAAGCGCATCGACGTGCGGCTCGGCAGGTGGGCAACCGTGACCGGCCGGGTACTCGGCCGCGTCGAGCGCACTCCGACAGACCGGGAGGAAACCATGGATCTCGCGTATCTCACACCCTTGTACGAGCGCCCGGGCCCCTGGGCCACGGCCTAACATGTCCGGCGAGGTTGCCCATGTGCCCGGGGCCGGCCGTCGCTCACGCCCGGCCCCCGTCCTTCTTCCTGTCCAGTGACTCCGGGCGGTGGACGGCTTTCCTGCCCGTCTTGTCGCTCCGCACTTCGTACTGTGGCTCCTCCTCGGAGGCGTCGACCGTCCGGCCGGCCCTTTTGGTCCGCTTCTCGATTCTCCCGGTCACGGAGCCCTCGACGTCCTGCCCGTGGCTCCGCCAGACGACGTCGTCGCCCTTGGAGAGCTTCTTCTCCGTCATGGTGCGCTTCCTTCCGGTGCTCGGTCGGCCGACGATGTCCCACTGGTGGCCCGCCGGGCGCGTGTCCGCGCCGGACCGACGAGCGGTCAGCCCAGTGAGGACAGGAGGTCGTCGCACGCCTGCTCGCAACGGCGGCACGCCTCGGCGCAGACGCGGCAGTGTTCGTGCCGGTCCGCGTGGGCCTCGCACTCGTCGGCGCAGGCCTTGCAGACGGTGGCGCAGGCTCGGAGGACCGCGCGGGTCACGTTCGCGTCGTACCCCGTGTGGCGCGAGAGCACGGCCGCGGTCATTCCACAGACGTCGGCGCAGTCCATATCGGTGCGAACGCACTTGGTGAGCTCGGCGACCGCCTCCTCCGACAGACAGGCGTCGGCACATGCCGTGCAGGCCTGGGCGCAGGCGACGCACTCTTCGATGCAGCGGGCGAGCTTCTGGCGGTCCACGCCGCCCAGATCGGCGGGGTAGGTGGTGAGCATGTCCTGGACCACGGTGGGCATGAGCGCCTCCCGGCGTGTAGGTCGTGCTGTGCGGCGGGGTGCCGCCCTTCCCGTACGGGTAGACCGATCGCGGGTCGCCGAAACGCGAAACGCCCGAACCTCGCAGAGCGCGCCCGAGTGCGACCGGGTCGGCCGGCCCGCTCGCGAGGACGGGTTTGCCGTCCGGTATCGGTGGTACCCAGTAGCGGCACCACGTCCGGCGTTTCAGGACGCTCCGACCGACGTAGCGAGGACGAACATGGCAGCCCGGCACCATCTGATCGACCGTTCCCCGTCCGCCGTGTGGGCCGTGCTGGAGGACGAGGATCTGTACGGCACCTGGGTGGTGGGAACTTCCGGGTCCCGCCGGGAACAGGGCCACTGGCCGGAGCTGGGCTCCTCGATCACCTACAGCGTGCGCCTGGGCCCCAAGGAGTTCACCGGCCGCACGGTGGTGCGGCGTATCGAAAGGCCCGGGGCGTTGGAGCTGGAGGCCGAGGCCGGCCCGCTGGGTTCGGCGCGTATCGCCCTGGACATCCGGCCGTGGGGCGACAAGACCCTCGTGACCGTCGACGAACATCCGCTGCGGGGCATCGGCGGCACGCTCCACAACGTCCTGCTGGACTCGCTGATCCAGATCCGCCACCGCACCATGCTGGCCCGCCTCGCCCGGCTGACCGAGCGCATGACGCCGGGGCAGACGCGTGAGAGCGGAAGCGGCGTCGCACCGGCCGACCGTCCATGACGTCCCGCTGTACGTGAACCCCGTGCGGACGGGTTCGCGCCGTCGAAACGGAGGGTGACGCTCCCATGGTCGACGCGGTAGTGATCGGCGGCGGACCGAACGGCCTGGTCGCGGCCAACCTGCTCGCCGACGCCGGCTGGTCGGTGGAGGTGCTGGAGGCGCAGGACGAACCGGGCGGCGCGGTCCGCAGCGACCGTGGCGTACACCCCGAGTACGTCAGCGACCTGTTCAGCTCGTTCTACCCCCTGGCCGCGGCTTCCCCGGTGCTGGCCCGGCTGGATCTGCACCGGGAGGGGCTGCGCTGGAGCCACGCGCCGCAGGTGCTCGCGCACCCGCTGCTCGACGGCTCCTGCGCGGTGCTGGACCGGGACCGGGCGGCGACCGCCGCCGGCCTGGACCGTTTCGCGCCCGGCGACGGCGAGGGCTGGCTCGGCCTCTGCCGGATCTGGGACCGACTGGGCGAGGACATCGTCGACGCCCTCTTCGCGCCCTTTCCACCCGTCCGGGCCGGGACCGTGCTGGCGGCGCGGCTCAGGGCGGCCGGCGGGCTGCGGCTGGCCCGCAGTCTTGTCCTCCCGGTCCGCAGGCTGGGCGAGGAGGAGTTCACCGGGGAGGGTGGGCGGCTGCTGTTGGCGGGTAATGCCCTGCACGCCGATCTGGCGCCGGAGGCGGCGGGCAGCGGCGGCTTCGGCTGGCTGATGTCCATGCTGGGGCAGTTCCACGGCTTCCCGGTCCCCGTCGGCGGCGCGGGGGCTCTCACCGCGGCGCTGGTGAGCCGGCTGGTGCGGCGTGGGGGCAGCGTGAGGTGCGGGCAGCGGGTCACCGAGGTAGCCGTACGGCGGGGGCGCGCCGTGGGCGTGCGTACGGAGGCGGGGGAGGCGGTTCCCGCCCGCAGGGCCGTGCTGGCCGACGTGTCCGCCCCGAGCCTCTACGGGGCGCTGGTCGCCGCCGAGCATCTGCCCGGCCGGCTCCTGGACGACATGCGACGGTTCCAGTGGGATTTCGCCACCTTCAAGGTGGACTGGGCGCTGAACGGCCCTGTTCCGTGGAGCAGCGCGGCCGCCGCCTCGGCGGGTACCGTCCACCTGGCCGAAGGGGTCGACGAGCTGACCAGATGCGCCTCCCAGATCGCCCGCGGCCTGATCCCGGACCGACCCTTCCTGCTGGTGGGGCAGATGACCACCGCCGACGCGACCCGGTCGCCGCTGGACACCGAATCGGCGTGGGCCTACACCCACGTGCCCCACGCGGTGAAGGCGGACGCGGGCGCGGACGGGCTGACCGGCGGATGGGACGCCGACGAACGGGAGCGGATGGCCGACCGGGTGGAGGAGCAGGTGGAGCGGTACGCCCCGGGCTTCCGCAGCCGGATCCGGGCTCGGCGGATTCTCTCCCCGGTGGCGTTGCAGGACGCGGACGCCAATCTGCGTAACGGTGCCATCAACGGAGGTACGGCCTCGATGCACCAGCAGTTGGTATTCCGGCCGGTGCCGGGAACGGGCCGCCCCGAAACGCCCGTGAAGGGCCTGTATCTCGCGTCCGCGTCAGCGCATCCGGGCGGCGGAGTGCACGGCGCTCCGGGCGCCAACGCCGCCCGCGCCGCCCTCCGCTCCGCCTGGGGCACCACGACCGTGCTCTCCGCTGCCCAGCGACTGCTGGCCCGCCGGGACCGGGCCGGTCGCGAAGCGGCCTACCGGTCGAAGTAGGACTCCAGCCCGCCGCGACGTCGGACGTCGAGTGTCGCGCAGTGGAAGGATCCGCCGAAGGGCGCGTAGTGAAGCAGGTCGCACGGGATGGGCTCGAATCCCCAGCTTTCCAGTGCGCGCAGCATGGTGGTGTGATGCCGCTCCGCGATGACGCGCTTCTCGTCGATCATGAGGATGTTCATGCTGAGCCACTTTCCGCACAGGGAAGTGAGCCGCAGCAGGGGATCGCGAATCGGATCGGGCTGGGGCGCGACGAGGATGTCCCAGGAACTCAGGACATCGGGCAGGCGGTCGACATCGACGTACTCGGGGTTGATCAGCGCCTTGCCGGGGGCGAGCACCAGGAAGGTGGTGTCGATGTGCATGGGCGTGCGGCATCGGCTCTCGATCTCGTGGACCCGGTAGTCCGGGCCGAGGTGGCGGCGCACCCATTCGATGCCCATGCGGTTGGTGACGTTGCTCCGGGTGACGAAGAGATCCCGGCCCGCACGGACGAAATCCGCCGCGTCGAACACGGGCTCGAATTCGGTGAGGAGGTAACGCATGGGTTCGCCCGGCCGGGGAGGCCGGTAGTGGGGGTCGTACAGGGCATCGGTGAGCTGGGGCTTCGGCGCGGCGGACCAGCGCGCGCCCCTGCGGAAGTAGTCCTTGAGCAGTGCGCGGTAGGAGTGGGTCTCGAAGTACCTGCACGGCCAGGCCATCGGCGTCTCGATGATCTCCTCACCGATCACCAGCAAGCTGTCGCGGGGGCAGGTGTTGCAGAAGCCGCGCGATGACCAGTTCGGCGTGGAGAACCGCTGCCGGTGGTCGACCGCGTCGGGGCGGGTGACCGTGATGCCGAGGGACTGGAGGAGCGAGACGAATTGGTCGAGTTCCCGTTGGGCCGGTTCGATCAGGGCTCGGGGATACCTGAACCCGGCGGTGAGCCACTGGAACCGTGCGGCCCATGGCGGCACGTTGCAGGAGACCACGGAATGCCGTGAGGGGGTGGTGGCGCCGTCGAGACGGCCGACGACGACTTCTTCGAGAGGATCCCATTCGTTGTGCGAAGCGACGGGGGAACGAAGGGGTTCCGCGGCGCCGCCGACCGGCGCTTTCGACGCGTCGTTCATGCGCGGCCCCCGGCCTCGACAGCGGGCCCAACGGGTACGAACTGTTCCGTTCTCCTCATCGCGCTTCCCACGCTCTTCCGCTCAGGTTGTCGGCTCGGGCTCCGGGCGGGCTGAGACGGCTGAGACAGGCCGGGGACGCGAGTATCCCGCCGGACCTGTTCGTACCATCCCGCCCTGTCCGGGGCTCTCCAGGACTGTCCAGGGCTCGCCCCCCGGGCAGGGGACAGAGTCCCCTCGTCCTACGGATCGGGCGGGAGAGCGGAGTGGGAGGCCCAGTAGGAGTTCCAGTCGGCGTGCCCTCCGGCGCCCAGGACCTCGCCGCGGGACGACATCGCCCCGCCGGGGCGGGCCCGTAGTTCGCGGCGGGCGATACGAGCGACGAGTGCCGGGAACAGCGGCCGGAGAGGCTGGCACCAGCGGAGCCAGGGAGGGGCGTAGACGTGACGGTCGCGGCGGGCGATGCCCCGGGTCAGCCATTGGGCCACCTGGGCGGCACTGTGGACACGGCGGGCGGGACGGGGCTGATTGCGGCGCAGGGCTGCGAGGACGGGGTCGTCGTCGATGCCGGAGAGCATGTCGGTTCCGGTCCAGTGCAGGTAGGCGACGCCGACCTGGATGCCGTCCGGTTCGACCTCGCCGCGCAGGGCGAGGGCGAATGACTCGGCTCCCGCTTTGGAGGCGCAGTAGGCGCTCATCATGGGCGCGGCGCCGAACGCGGCGGTGGACGCGATCTGGAGGAAGTAACCGCGGGTCGCCGCCAGTTGGGGCAGGAAGGCGCGGGCGGTGTTGGCGGAGCCGGTGAGGTTGACGTCGATGACGCGTTGCCAGAGTTCGGCCGCGGTACGGTCGAACGGGCCGCTCACCGCGATCCCGGCGTTGGCCACGACCACACTCGCGGGCCCGAGTCCCACTTCGACGCGGCGGGCCGCGTCCGCCAGCGCCGCGCGGTCGGTGACGTCGCACTCGATGCACATGCTCCGGCCGGGTAGCGACTCGGCGGTCTCCAGCAGGGTCGCCCTTTCCCGGCCGAGCAGGGCGACCCGCATGCCGACGCCGGAGAGGCTGTGGGCGAGCGCTTCGCCGACACCGCGAGCGGCGCCGGTGACGATCGCGACCCGCCCGTGCAGGGGACGGTCGGGGGAACTGCGGACCCGGCGCCCGCCTGGGCTGTCGTGCATCGGCTCTCCTCACTTCCTGACCGCGCCGCCGCGGGCCGCGCTCCCGGCACCACCGTCAGGCCACGAGCCGACCACCGCAACCGGGCGGCCGGCCCGGGTGACGTGACGGGGCGGGGCCCCGGCCCCGGGGGACGCGGCGTGCCCGTCACACATCCGGCTCGTCACCGGCGACTCGATGCGGTTCCGGGCACGCGCGCGGCAAGGAGCGCGAGGAGTCCAGGTACGCCACGCGGGACGACGCGATCGAACGCCTCACGCAGCTGTAAGAGGAGAAGAGGACCACAGAGCCGTCGGTGGCGGCGGCCCGCCGCGAACCGGGTCGGTCGACGGTCGAGGTACGCGAAGCTACGGCTTTCGGCGTACTTCGCCTCGAACGCCCTCGGAAACAGGATGCCCATCACCGACGTGGCGGAACGGCTGGGCCACGCGTCCATCGAGGAGACGTACCGGACCTACCGGCACCGGATGCCGGGCAGCACGCGGCCTTGTTCGCGGTGAGTTGGGCTGCTGATACTTGAACATCCGGACAGACACCGAGACGGGGACCATGATGGTGGCGCCCGGGGTGGCTGCGGTAGTCAGAGCCGGCAGCTTCGTGAACCAGTGGACGGGTGCACCCGCAGGACGGTGCCGGAGAGGGCAGTAGCCTGTCGGGCCCGGGAAGACCTGCTCAACTGCCCTGATGCGTAAGTGACCTGATGAGCCAGAGAGGTTGGCGCGTGTATCTGAGTGTCCCCTTCGAGGACGGCGAGTTCTTCGTCGTCGAGCTGCCTGATGACCAGGGGTCGGGTGTGATCCGGGCGAGCCGCGGCGACGGGCTCTTTGAGGCGTCCGCCGACACGTTCGAGTCGGGCATGGCGCGGGTCCAGCGGGTGGCCGCGACCATGCTGGAGCGGCTGGCGGATCTGCCACGCAGCCCTGATCACGTCCGTGCGGAGTTCGGGCTGCGGGTGACAGCCGAGGCGGGCCTGGTGGTGGCCAAAGGATCCGGAGACGCCCACATCAAGCTGGAACTGGAGTGGAGCCGGACCGAGGGCGGTACGTGACACCGGCAGCGGAACCGGACCACGCGTGGGAGCGCGGAACGGCCCGGGTGCTGCACGAGGGCCGTCCGGTCGGGGTCGCGTTCCTGATCCCCGACCGGCTATTGCTCACGTGCGCTCACGTCGTCGCCTCCACCGCCGGACTTCCGGAGGGCGAGCCACTGCCCGAACTCTTCCCGGTCACCCTGGACTTCCCACTGCTGCCCGAGTGCCCCGAGGTCTCGGCGACTGTGCACTTCAGCGTGCCCGTGGCCGACGACAGCAGCGGTGACGTCGCCGTCCTGCAGCTGACCGGCGAGCCCCCGTCGGGGGCCCTCCCTCTGCGGATCGTGGAGGCGGACGATCTGGCCGGGCACCGCTGGCGGGCCTTCGGGTTCCCGAAGTACTCGGGACAAGGTGGTACCAAGGACGCCGGAATCTGGACCCGCGGCACCATCGAGGGCCGCGAGGGTACTGGCTGGTGGCAGCTGACCTGCGACGAAAACGTACCGTTCTCGCTGGCAAGCGGCTTCAGCGGAGCGCCGGTGTGGGACGAGGAGTACGGCGGTGTCATCGGCGTTGTCGTCGCCGTCGAGAGCGACCAGCGGCGCCGAACGGGATACGCGCTCACCGTGGAGTCTCTCACCCGGGATTGGCCCCAGCTGCGCAGGAGGCTGTTGGCGGAAAGTCCGTACCGGGAGCTGCTGCCGTTCACCGAGCACGACCGCGCTGTCTTCCACGGCCGTGAGAACGAGACGCAGCGGCTGGTCGAACTCCTTGACCAACAGCAGGTTCCCCTCCTGCCTGTGCTCGGGCCCTCCGGGGTCGGCAAGTCCTCGCTGGTCGGCGCCGGTCTGCTCGGGAGCCTCGACCAGGACTGTTACGTGATCGCCCGCATCCCGCTGGGGCTGCGCCTCACCGCCGAGGAACTGCTCGCCTGGGCCCTGGCCTCGGCAGGAGACGCGGACACCATGAGGGCCGACTGGTACGACCACTGGTCTTCGCTGGCCCGGCAACTCACCGACGAGCAGGGCATCCGTACCGCTGTGGAACAGACGCTGGCCCGGCACAGCGGGCGGTCCCGGCTGTTGCTGGTGGCCGACCAGTTCGAGACGCTGCTCACCGACGCGCCGAGCACCGCCCGCCGGCTGGATGCCATGCTCGGGGTTTTGACGGACCGCCGCACCGACGGAAGCCGCCCCGCCCAGGCCGTGGTCGTCGTCCGGATCGACTTCCTTCGGCACATCGAGCAGCTGCCCCACCTTCGTACGGCATGGGATGCCACGTCGATGGTGGTGCAGCCGATGATGCGGAACCAGCTGACCCAGGTGATCACCGGTCCGCTGGCGGGTCGTGCGGATATCCGGTTCGCCGACGGCCTGGTCGAGCGGATGCTGCGGGACGCTCCACCCGGCCCCGCGGCGCTCCCGATGCTGGAGTACGCCCTGAGCCGGCTGTGGGAGCGGCAGGAACGCGGCTGGCTGACCACCACCGCCTACCAGGAGCTCGGCGGTGTGCAGGGCGCCCTGGCGGGCGACGCGGATCAGAGGCTCTGGGCCTGGGCGGACAGGACCGAGCGACAAGCGCTGGAGCGGATCTTCATCCAGCTCGTACGCCCCGGAGAGGAACTCGACGCCGGAGAACGCGGCCCGGACACCCGCCGGGTCGCCGCCCGCACCGAGTTCTCCGAGGCCGACTGGGCGCTGATCCACCGGCTGGCCAGCACGCGGCTGGTCGTGGTGACACGCCGCCCGACGGGCCGGGACACCGCTGAACTCGCCCACCAAGCACTGGTGGAGACCTGGCCGCGACTGCGACGCTGGCTCGACGAGAACCGGGAGTTCCGCAGCTGGCAGGAGGGACTTCGCCGCTCGCTGCGGCTCTGGCACGAGCAGGGCCGCTCGCGCGACCTGACCCTCGGCCGGGAGCAGATCGCCCGGGCCAGGAAGTGGATCGGTGAACGCGGCGACGAGATCCCCGCCGAAGAAGCTGACTTCGTGGCGATCAGTGCCCAGGTCCGACAACGTCGCGTCCGTCGGCGTCGCCTGGTCCTCGTGAGTGTCGCCGTGCTGGCTGTGCTCGTTGTCGTCGCGGCGTCCCTGGCCACCCGTAGTGCCCGCGACAGCAGCGAGCAGCAGGCGCTGGCCGCCTCCCGGAGCCTGGCCGAGGAGAGCCGTCAGCAGTCCATTGCCGACCCAGCCCTGGCCGCTCGTCTCGCTCTGGCCGCCGATCGTGTTTCAGCGACTCCGCAGACCCGTGCCCGACTGCTGGCCGCGGTGTCCTCACCCTTGCGCGCCACTCTCGCGAAACATACGGCAGCGGTGGAGTCGGTCGCCTTCAGCCCGGACGGCAAGACGCTCGCGACCAGCGGCAGCGACGGCACAGTCCGCCTGTGGGACACGCGGAAACGTCGGCAGGTAGCGCTACTCGACGGTCACAGCAGCCAAGTGCGCAACGCGGCGTTCAGCCCCGACGGCAGAACACTCGTCACCAGCCACGACCGTTGGAAGGTGCGAGTGTGGGACGTCCGCACGCGCAAACAGACCGCTGTCCTGACCGGCGCCGGATGGCCAGCGGTCTTCAGTCCGGATGGAGCCACCATTGTCACCGGAGGCCAGCAGGGCGAACTCCTTATCTGGGACACCCGTTCTCATCGGAAGACAGGCGAACTCCAAGTCCACCCCCGCACCGACGGCGTGCAACTCCACGGCCTCGCCTTCAGCCCGGACGGTACGACGTTCGCCGTCAGCACCTCGGACGTCCGGGACAGAAGGAGCCAGGCGTCCGAGGTGCAACTCTGGGATGCGGTGGAGCGGAAGCGTCTCGCCACACTGACAGGACATACGGGGCAGGTGACTTCACTGGCCTTCTCCCCGGACGGCGACACGCTGGCCTCGGGCGCGAGCGATGCGACGGCACGGCTGTGGGACGTGCGTACACGCCGCTCGACGGCCACGCTCACCGGCCACGGCGGCTCCGTCTTCGCGCTGGCGTTCAGCCCGGACGGCCTGACTCTGGCAAGCGGGGGACAGGACCGCACCGTGAGACTGTGGGACGTGCGGGGTCGCATGGCCGTAACTGTGCTGAACGGGCATACGGGGTTGGTCGACGCACTCGCCTTCAGTCCGGACGGCACGACGCTGGCCAGCGGATCCGAGGATGCCGCCGTTCGGCTGTGGGACATGAGGGCCGGCCGGCCAAGCGCAAGCTTCGCCGGGCCAGGCGGTTCGGCGCGCCCAGCGGACTACAGCCCCGACGGAAGGACACTCGCTGCCGGCGCGGGCGACGGGATGGTGTATCTGCACGACGTCGGCACTCAGCGGCCAGTGGGCCGCCTCACTGGACACACCGGCGAGGTGAACACGGTGCGGTTCAGTCCGGACGGCCAATTCGTCGCCGCGAGCAGCAACGATGATGCGTCAGTCCTGCTGTGGGACGCAGACAGCCACCGGCGCCTGGCCAGTCTCAAGGGTCACGACAGACCCGTGCGGGGCGTTCTCTTCAGCCCCGACGGTAAATACCTCGCCACCAGCAGCTACATCGACAGGACGACCCGCCTGTGGAGTGTGCGCACCCGCGAGCAACTTGCGTCCTTCACCAGCGTGAGCCCGCTGATGGCCTTCAGTCCGGACGGCACGGTCTTCGCGACCGGCGGAGACGAGTTCTCGTCCGTGCAACTGTGGGACGCACGGACACACAAGCGCCTGGGTGCCCTGAACGGACTGACCGGCATGGTCAGCGACCTGACCTTCAACCCGGACGGCGATCTCCTGGCGACAGCGAGCTGGGGCGGCGGGCTACGGCTGTGGAACGTACGGGACCGCAGCCTCGCCGCAACGCTCGCAGGGCACACCGACGCCGTGCAGTCAGTCGCCTTCACCCCTGACGGAAAAACTCTCGCCAGCAGCGGCAGGGACGCCACGGCAAGGCTGTGGGACGTACGAACCCACCGCCCCCTCGCCACCCTCAGAGGTCACGCCGACGCCGTCTGGTCAGCCGTCTTCAGCCCCGACGGCCAGACCCTGGCGACCGCCGGCGACGACCGGACGATCAGGCTGTGGAACGTCGCGACCCATCAGCAACTGGCCCTGCTCACCGGTCACACCGGTGTCCTGCGCTCGGCAGTCTTCGCTCCGGACGGGGATACCCTCGCCACCAGCAGCGACGACGAGACCATACGCTTGTGGAAAACTGACGCCTTCAACGATCTCGCCACCCTCAAGAATCAGGCTTGCGCCATTGCGGGCCGGTCTCTGACAGAGCGGGAATGGCACCGCTATGTGCCCGACGGGGTCGACTTCCACCGGATCTGTCCATGAAGGCACGGCCTGGTCCGCATCGACGTCCTCCCCCACCCGCGAACGGGACGCCAAAGGCGGCCTCTGCTGTCCCGACCGACGAGCCGCCGGCAGGAGCACCTCGACGATGCGTACGATGTTCACGTCCAAGATCTGAATGGTTGGCGTCGCCGCAGGCCAGGGGCAGTACGTGCCCTTCGGGTCAGTAAACGGTCAGCATGCGTTCCGGACGTGTCCCCGCTTGCTGACCTACGGTCTGCGGTGCGGTGCGGTGCCTGAGCATGAAAAGCCTGTTCGTCCAGGAGATGAAGCATTCTCTGACCACTCCTCATGCCCAGCCCAACGGCCAACTTGCCATGGAGGAAATGGCTTTGGAGCCGCAACCGCTAGCCCTGCAGAACCGGGGTATGTGGGTCTCACGTGAAGAGTCTGCGACCTTCTCCGTGCGGGGACTGGGCAGAAGGGATGGCAGGTTGTCAGGCGGCGACAGCATGAGGGATGGTTGCCTTCAGGCAATCGTCTAGTTAATGAGGTGAGGGGTCCGCCCAGCGGATCCTCGATATTTGGCTTCCACCCAAGCGCGAACCGTCGCGGACACGCGGCCGAATTCCCTGTGGGGCAGCGCCCCGTATCCGGTGCTGGTCGCAGACCCCCGGGGTGTGGTGGTGCGGTGCAACGACGCTGCCGGCCTCATTCTGCCCGCCGCGACCCCAGGGGCATCCCTGACCGATGTGGCTCCGTCGTGGCTCTCTGCCGCACACACCAGGCTCGGCTCTTCCGCCGCCCATGCGGACCCGGCGGACACCGAGGAGACGTTGCGCGGCACCATCGCCGGGCGCCGTTTCGAGGCGCACCCCACGGTACGGGATGACGGCTCGGTGGCGTGGTGGCTGGTGGATGACACCGACCACCAGCTCGCCAAGGAAGCCCTGCTCATGGAACGGGAGCGGACCGCGTTCCTCGCGAAGGCGTCCAACGTTCTGCTCTCCTCCCTGAACCTGGGGCGCTGCATGGATGTGACCGCGCAGTTGGCGGCCGAGAGTCTCGCGGACGTGGCGCTGGCCATCGCGCCCAGTCGCAGCAGCCGGCTCCCGGTGGTGACGTGTCTGCGCGGCGGTACGCCTGTCCTGGCGGACATGAGCGTCGATCCCGACGATGTGCCGGGCCTGGGGGAGGCGCTGCGCGGGTTTCCGCCGGTGCCCTCGCGCTGGATCGACCCGGCAGCAGCCCCCGCATGGATGGTGCCCGAAGAGCTCGGGCCGGTCGGCTCGATCGTGATCACCCCGCTGCCCGGACATGGCACCTCGGCCGGGGCCCTGGTCCTGCTGAGGAAAGCGAAGACGGCCTCCTTCAGCTCCGAGGAGGAAGTCTTCGCGAGGCTGTTCGCCGCCCGGGCCGGCGCGGCGATGTCCGCCGCCCGCCTCTACGCCGAGCAGACCGCGATCACCGATGTCCTGATGCGCGAACTCATGCCCCCGGCCCTTCACCAGATATCCGGAGTGGACTTCGCCGGAAGCTACCGGCCCTCCGCGGACCACGAGCGCATCGGCGGAGACTTCTACGACGTCCACCCAGCCGCCGTCGAGGGCGAAGCGTCACTGGTCTCGCTCGGTGATGTGTGCGGCAAGGGCCTGGAAGCCGCCGTCCTGACGGGCAAGATCCGCAACACCCTGCACGCCCTGCTTCCGCTGGCCGACGACCACTCACGGATGCTCGGTCTGCTGAACACCGCGCTCCTGAACTCCCACCACGCCCGGTTCGTGACCCTGGTCCTGGCCTCGGCCCGACGCCGCGGCAACCAGGTGGACCTCGCGCTGACCAGTGCCGGCCACCCCAGCCCGTTGATCATCCGCGCGGACGGCACCGTCCACGAAGCCGACACCCGCGGCACCCTCGTCGGCGCCCTCCCCGCCATCACTGCCGCTACTGTCACCGAATCCCTGGCTCCCGGGGAATCCTGCGTCCTGTACACCGACGGCATCACCGAGGCCAAGGGCGGGCCGATGGGCGATGACCTGTTCGGGGACGAGCGCCTCAAGCGCGCGCTCGCGGGCTGCGTGGGAATGCCGGCCGAAGGCATCGTCGAACACGTGCAGATGCTGGCCGCCCAGTGGCTGGGCGACCGCCGTCACGACGACATGGCCGTCGTCGTCATTTCCGCACCCCGCACCCACCACCTGAGCGCGGTGAACGGACACACCCGGGGCAGGTTCACCGCATGAGCACCAGTACACCGCCCCGCCTCCCCCGGAGCGCGCGCCTGGACCGGTTCGCGGAGCAGCTGTGGGACGCGGTCTCGGCCGCGGACGAGTACACCGCCACCGAGCTCGTGCTGCGCATGCTCGACGACGGCACAGACCCCGAGACGGTCCTGCTGGATGTGGTCGCCAAGGTGCAGGGCCGCGTCGGCGAGGAATGGGCGGCCAACCGGATCAGCGTCGCCCAGGAACACGCGGCCACCGCCATCAACGAACGGGCCGTCGCAGCGGTGAGCGTGCACCCCGCCGCCCGCACCCCTGTCACCCGGGGCCGGATCACCGTGGCCTGTGTGGACGGCGAATGGCACGGACTGCCCGCGCGCCTGCTGGCCGAAGTTCTGAAGCTGCGCGGCTGGCGGGTCGACTACCTCGGCGCTCAGGTCCCGACCCCGCACCTGATCACCCACCTCCACAACACCCGGGCCGACGCTGTCGCGCTCTCCAGCTCGATCGCCACCCGCCTGCCCACCGCGCACGCGGCGATCACCGCCTGCCAGGCCATCGGCGTCCCCGTCCTCGTCGGCGGCGCAGCCTTCGGACCTCAGGGCCGTTACGCGAAGCTGTTGGGCGCCGAAGCGTGGGCCCCCGACGCCCGCGCCGCCGCCGACCACCTCGCCCGGGGGCCACTGCCCAGGCCACAGACCAACCATCAGCAATTCGACGATCTGCCCCATCTGGACGACCAGGAATACACCATGGTCGCCCGCAACAGCACCTCCCTTGTGCGCCAAGTCTTCACCGCACTCGAGCACGCCTATCCCGCTATGCGCTCCTACGACGACCTCCAGCGCGAGCGCACCGCGGAAGACCTCAAGCACATCGTTGACTTCCTCGCCACCGCCCTCTACCTCGACGACGAGGAGCTCTTCACCTGGTTCATCATTTGGACCGCCCAGATTCTCCGAGCACGAGGCGTCCCCGAAATGAGTCTGCCGCCGACGCTGGCCCTTCTGGCCCGCGAGCTGGGTGACTTCCCCCGCGCCGCCCGCATCCTCCACGCCGCGACACGCGCCCTCATCACCGACCACACCGCCGCCGGGAACGCCGTATGACCACACACCCTCACCAACTGCGCCTGACCACGCTCGACTCCGAGGACAGCGTCCGGATAGAGGCCCACGGAGACCTCGACTACGACAGCGCCGACCTCCTCGTCAACGAGGTCACCGCCCAACTCTCCGCCCGGCCGGGCCTGACCGATCTGCATCTGCACTGCGCTGGACTCGGAACAGTCGACTCCATGGGCCTGTGCGCCTTGCTGATGATCAGCCGGCGCACCGCCGCAGCAGGGGTGCGGCTGCACCTGGACGAGCGGCCCGCGAAACTGGACCGGCTCCTGGACCTCACCGGTACCCTTGACCACCTCACGGCCCCACCCCCGACCGGTACCGTGAGGTCCTCAATGACTGGGGAGATCTCCACGGCTGTCCGCCCTATCGGACCGGACGGCCCGACCTGAGTCACTTCCCGGCCGTTCTCCGGGCAGAAGCACACACCGACGGGCAACCATGAGCGCACCAGATGCCGCCCCCAGCAGAATCTGGCAGGAGGCCACCGCTTCGGCAAGCTCCATCGTCGAACTCCTCGACGTCATGTGGGACCACGCCAGAAACGCCACCAAGGGCGTGACAGCACCCGGCTCCACATCGCAGCTCCGCTTGATGTACGTCGTCGACCGCGAGGACGGCATCCGGATGCGCACCGTGTGCCAACGCCTCGCCTCCGCAGCTCCGACCGTGACCCGCATGTGCGACCGCCTACAGGCCATCGGCTTCCTCGAACGCCTGCCGAGCCCGGACGACGGCCGCGAAATCACCCTCCAGCTCACGCCCACCGGCAAGGAGCACCTGCGGCGCATTCGCGAACATCGCGACGCCATGCTTCTCCAGGCCATCGACAGCATGCCGGCGGCTGAATGCCGCGCCCTGGCCCTGGGACTCGCAGGAATGCAGAAACAGCTCGCCACCACCCACGGCGACGCACAGGCACCCGGTGGCCACACCGCAGCCTGAGCAACAGAATCGGAGTCGCAGTGGCCGGTACACCTCGATGGTCCCCCGACACAGAACACACGGCATGCGCTGGGAAACCGTTCTCGCCGCCCATGACCCTTCGGTGAGGCACCGCCGAGGAGGCTCCGAGGAGCCGGGGCCGAGTGACCTGCCCACCAGGAGGAATGAGGGAAGTCGCTGCCGCCCTGCGGCGTGGCGCCCTTCCTGGTTGACTGACGAGGGGCCGGGTTTGTTCCAGAGGGGCAGAGGTCGTCTCGTTTCCGAGTCCGGTGGTGGATGGTGCCCGAGCTGCTGATCGTGGAGGACGACGCCGCGACGGTTGTGGCGCTGCGCGGGCTGCTCGTTGGCGCTGGGTACGAGGTGGTGACCGCCGCCGACGGCCGTGAGGGCCTTCGCCTGCTGTTTTCGCAGCGGCCTGACCTGATGGTCCTGGACCTGGTGGTTCCGGGGCTGGACGGCTGGCGGGTGATGGCCCGGGCCCGTGACATGAGCGATCTGCCGGTGCTGGTGGTTTCGGGGCTGGACGACGTCGGGCACAGGGTGCGGGCGTTGCGTGCGGGGGCCGACGACTACCTGGTCAAGCCGTTCCATGGTGAAGAGCTGGTGGCGCGGGTCGAGGCACTGCTGCGCCGCGCCGGGCACCGGCAGTGGGCCGGCGAGAGGGTGGGTGAGCACCTGCGTCTCGTGCCCGAGCGCAGGGCGGTGGTCTGGTACGGCGAAGAGGCGCGGCTCAGCGACCTTGAGTACCGGCTGCTCCAGCTGCTCGTGCGCAACAGGGGCCGGGTCGTCACGACGGAGCAGTTGCTGACGCGCGTGTGGGGCGACGAGAGCGCCGTGGACGGCGATCGGGTCAAGTTCGCGGTGCTGCGGCTGCGCCGGAAGCTGCGAGGGGCCGCCGGCCCGGGAGGACGGGACCCGGTCGAGGCGGTGCGCGGGCTGGGGTATCGCTTCATATCCGCGGAGGAGGCCGAGTCCGCCGGGGACAAGGACCTCTGACCCTGAGGCGAAGGGCCCGGGACCAAGGTCCTGAACTGGTTGAAAACGGTTGAAGCAACCGTGGAGCAACGGAAGCGCACCGGTCGCGGCAACCGTGTTCAGTAAAGCTCAGGTCATGACTTTCTCCGCAGATCGCACTGTCGCCGTTGTCCTCGGCACCCGTCCTGAGCTGGTCAAGCTCGCCGAGCTCATCCGCCTGCTCGGCCCGGCCGCCCGGGTCGTGCACACCGGGCAGCATTACGACGAAGCGTTGTCCGGCGCCTTCCTCGACGAGCTGGGTCTTCCCGAACCGGAGTTTCTGAGCGGTGTGGGCGGGCAGTCCCGTGCCGTGCAGGTCGCAGCCGCTCTGGCCGCGCTCGACGAACGGTTCGCGGCCCGGCCGCCGCGCGCCGTCGTCGTCCAGGGTGACACCAATGCCGCCCTTTCCGGCGCCCTCGTGGCGAACGCGCGGTCGATCCCGTTGATCCATGTCGAGGCGGGGCTGCGCAGCCACGACCGTGCGATGCCCGAGGAGCACAACAGGGTGCTCATCGACCGGCTGGCGGACGTCCTGTGCGCGGCGACCCCGGAGAACCGGGCGTCGCTGCTGGCCGAAGGCGTCAGCGACGCCCGGATCGCGGTGACCGGCAACACCGTCGTGGAGGCCGTCCGCGACAACCTGCCGCCGCGACAGGAGCGCGCACAACTGCTCAGCAGCCTCGGTCTGGAAGCGGACGGCTACGTGGTGGCGACCCTCCACCGACCCGAGAATACGGACGACCCAGCGGCACTGAACGCCGTGCTGTGCCAACTTGCCGCGATCAGCCGGACGATGCGCGTCATCCTCCCCCTCCACCCGCGGACCCGGGCACGGATCGAGGACGCGGGACTGTGGCCGCTCCTCGACGGCCTGACGGTGATCGACCCGACCGCGTACGGCACGTTCCTCGCGCTGGCCCGGCACGCCGCGCTCCTTGTCTCGGACTCCGGGGGAGTGCAGGAGGAGACGACCGTACTGGGCCGGCCCCTGGTCGTGGTCCGCCGGTCCACCGAACGCCCCGAGGCGTTTGCCGACTTCGCTGACCTCGTCGAGCCCGGCCCCGGTATCGGGGTGGCGGTGCGCCGCCGCCTCGCCGAGGGACCGCGGGAGCTGCGCCGACTGGCGGCCCTGCCCAGCCCGTACGGCGACGGCACGGCCTCCCACCGGATTGCGGAGCTGATCACCCAGGTGATTCCGCGTGACACGCCGCGTACGGCCCGTTCCGGTCAGCTGGTCGTCGCCTGACCCACGAACCCCCGGTTCCGGCGCCCCCCTGCCCGGCGCCCCCGCTGCCCGGCGCCGCCCCGGCCCGAGCCGAAGCTGCCCACCCGCCACCACACCCTTTGGAGGTTCGCGTGATCCCGGAGTTGTTCCTCTACCTCTTCCCCTTCCTCCTCCTGGGGTGCTTTCTCCTCTACTGGGCCGGCTCCCGGCACGCCTACGCCCGGCGCCGGGCCACCGAAGCGGGCGCCCCTTCCGGCTTCGACTGGCACTTCTTCGTCCCGTGCCGGGACGAGGAAGCCGTGATCGCGACCACGGTCACCTGTCTGCGGACCGACTTCCCCACCTCCCACGTGTGGGTCATCGACGACGCCAGCGACGACCGCACGGGACCGATCGTGTCCGCACTCGCGGCCGAGGACACCTATGTGCGGCTCGTCTCCCGCCGCCGTCCCGACGCCCGTATCGGCAAGGGTGCCGCGCTCAACGCCGCCTACGAAGCGATGAACGCCCATCTCGGCACCGTGGACCGCTCGCGCGTCGTCGTGTGTGTGGTCGACGCCGACGGCAGGCTGTCTCCTGACGCTCCGGCGCAGGTCAGCGGCCCGGACGCGTTCGGGGACCCGGAGACGGGCGGCGTGCAGATCGGCGTACGGATGCGGAACGTGGACGACGAACGGCCTCTGCCCGACCGGGGCAGGGTCGCCAACGCCTACGCGCGTCTGCTGATCCGGATGCAGGACGCGGAGTTCGCCGTCTCCAACACCGCGATGCAGCTGCTGCGACGCCGCACCGGATCGGTGGGCCTGGGCGGCAACGGGCAGTTCACCCGGCTCACCGCACTCGACCGGATCGCCGCCGCGGAGCGCCGCCCCTGGAAGCAGGACGCGCTGCTGGAGGACTACGAACTCGGTATGCAGATGCGCCTGGCCGGCTACCGGGTCACCCACGTTCCCGAGGCCTGGGTGACGCAGGAGGCCCTGCCCCGCACCCGGAGGTTCCTGACGCAGCGCACCCGCTGGGCCCAGGGCAACATCCAGTGCGTGCGGTACGCGGGCCGGATCATCGGATCGCGCCACTACCGCGCCCGCGGAGTCCTGGAATCGCTCTACACGTTCTTCCAGCCGATCGCCCACCTCACGGTCCTCGCCCTGACCGCGGTCCTGGCGTTCATCCTCCTCACCGGTGTCACGGGCGCCGTGCTGCTCGCCGCGTGGCCCCTCGCACTGGCACTCGGGATCCTGTCCGTCATGCCCTTCGTCCTGTGGGGCCCGGTCTACCGCAAGGAGTTCGCCCCCGACCGCTCACGTCTCACGGGGGTGCTGTGGGGCATCGCCCTGTGGCTGTACGCCTACCACCTCTTCATCGTCTCCGCCCGCGGCTCCGTACGCCTCCTGCGCGGGAAGACCGGCTGGGCCAAGACGCGACGCAACGCCGAAGCAGCCGCCGGTCCCACCGCCACCGAAGCCTGACCCCCCCCGGACTCCGAAGGAGGAGCAGTGATGAAACGGCCCGTCATATCGATTGCCCGGTACGCCGACGGCGCCTGTGTGGGCGGGCTGCTCGCCATCGCCGTGGCCGATGTCCTTCTCGGTCCGCAGGTGACTCTCCTGGCCCTTTTCGCGGCCGCGCCGGCCATCGCGGCCCCCCGATCCACGGCGCGCGGCGTCCTCGGCACCGGACTGTTCGCCGCCGCGACCGCCGTGGCACTCGCCCTCCACGACCGCCTGCTCGGCTCCCCGGAAGGCTTCCTGCCACTGCTGGCCCTGGCACTCGTCACCGCGTTCTCCGCCGCCGCCGCCCGTTCCAGGACCCGCCACCAGCACCAGCTCGCCCGGGTGAGCGACGTCGTGGGCGTGGCGCAGGGAACCGTCCTCGGACCGCTGCCCGAAATCTCCGGTCCCGTGCGTATCGCCGCCTCGTACGAATCGGCCGACGACGCCGCGCAGATCGGCGGCGACTTCTACGAGGTGACTCCGGTTCGCGGCGGGGTGCGTCTGGTGGTCGGAGACGTCCAGGGCAAGGGGCTGAGCGCTGTTCGCACGGCCGCCATCGTTCTGGCCGCTTTCCGTGAGAGCGCCCCGGTCTCCTCCCGTCTGGAGACGGTGGGGCTGAAGATGTCCTGCGCCCTGGCCCGCCGGGGTGCCGAGGAGCGGTTCGTCACCGCCGTCGTTGCCGAACTGTCCGACGACGGGGCCCTGACCCTCGTCAACTACGGCCACACCGCACCCCTGGTGCTGCCCGCACCCGGCGGCGTGGCGGAAGCAGCTCCTGACCGCCCCGGCATGCCCCTCGGCCTGGGCGCACTGGGCGACAGCAGGCCCGGTCGGCACGGCCGTACCCTCGCACCTGGAGACCGGGTGCTCTTCCACACCGACGGCCTCGACGAGGCTCGCGACGCCACCGGGCGCTTCTACCCCCTCACCGCCCGCGCCGACCTCCTCAGGACCAGCAACCTGGCCTCCGGCCTGGAACAGCTCCGTACCGACGTACACCAGCACACCGCACCCGCAGCCCCGGCGGACGACTCCGCGCTGCTCCTCCTCGAATACACGGGAACACCCCGATCCTCCGCCGATGGGCGGCCCGGGCCGACACCCGCGGCCGCCCGGCATGGATGCGAGAAATGCGTCGTCGTCGACTGCCCGATCCCTCTTCCGCTCCGCCCCCACCCGAACACCGCCCGTGCCTGGTCCGGATGCCCTTCCCCATAGACCGCCGGTTCGAAATCGCCGGAGCGCCGTCCGACCACACCGACTTTGTCGCCCTCCGGATTGACGAACTTCTGGAGCAGCCCCACACCCGGTAGCGGTACTTCGCTGACGTCCCTCCGCTGCCTGTCCCGTCTGCCGTGAAAGCGTGGTCATGCGGCCGTGTACCCCTACCGCGTACCTTGGGTAGGCGGCATCCGAGGGCAGCGGTCCAAGAGATACCGGAGCCGGGCCGTCCGGACGGAGAAGGCATGGTGAGCGGTTCCGCGCCCTTTCCCAGGGGGGCACGTCACCAGTCCTGGGAGACCCGGGGAACGCTACCCTGGCATGCGACTCGTTGTAGAGTAGGCAAACAGCCCTTGACCTGCAAAAACGCAGGCAGGGAGCCTACGTCCAGGAGTACCTCGATGATGCATACGATGTTCAAGTCCAAGATCTGACTATTTGGCGTTGCCGCAGGTCAGGGGCATCATGTGCCCCCCTCAGGTCAGCAAACGGTCAGCATGCGTCCCGGACGTGTCCCCGCTTGCTGACCTGCGACCTGCAGCGCGGCGCCTGAGCATGATTCTTGGGCCGGAACGGATGGTGCACGACACATGGCCCGACAGCTCGCCCGCGGCATGGGTGCCTTCTTCAAGGACTGCGGCTGCGCCAAGCCCACCCGCTGCCCGCACTCCTATTCGATACGTTTCCGGGATGCGTTGGGCAAGCAGCGCGAGGAGTCCGGATACGCCACGCAGGACGACGCGATCGAGCGCCTCACGCAGCTCTACGCGGAGAAGAAGACCACGGCGCCGACGGTGGCGGCGGCCCGCCGTGAACTGGGTCAGCTGACGGTCGAGGAGTACGCGAAGCAGTGGCGGCCCCGGCAGCGCAGGATGACGGACTACTCCACCGGCGAGCACGTCGACAGCTCGATCAACGTGCACATCGTTCCGCGTCTGGGAGCGCGGAAGCTGAACTCGGTCACCCCGATGGTGGTCGAACGGTTCCTGGACGAGATGGAGGGCGACGGGGTCGGCCGGGGAAACCAGGTGAACATCTTCCGGGTCCTGAAGACCATCCTGCGGGACGCCTATACCAAGGGGGCCATGGCGGATGACCCTGTGAAGGGAGTCCAAGAGCCTGAATACGTCCGGGGAATGGTCGCCATTCCGTCCCTCGCCTACGTGAAGAAGGCGCTGGTTGTTGCCGACGAGGACCTTGCGCTGGAGATCGTCATGATGACGGGGTGCGGCCTTCGGAATGGTGAGGCGCGGGCGGTGAACGTCCACAACGTCGTGGCCCAGGACGTGTACCGGGTGCGCGAGCAGATCCACTCCAACACGCACAAGCCAGCGAAGCTGAAGCACCGCAGGACAGGGGAGTTCCGGGAGGTGCCGCTGCCCCGGTCGGTTCGGGAGGCGATCGAGCGGCACGAGGAGAAGCACGGCACCACGAAGGACGGCTATCTGCTGCGTGGCCCGGGCGGCTACTTCACCGAGGGCATGGAGCGGCGCCGGGTGAAGAAGCTCTTCGCGGACCTCCCGCCGGAGCAGGGGGTTGGGATGTATGGCTTCCGGCACTACTTCGCCTCCAACGCCCTCGGCAACGGCATCCCCATCACCGATGTCGCGGAGTGGATGGGACACAAGTCCATCGAGGAGACGTACCGCACCTACCGGCACCTGATGCCGGGCAGCATCACCAAGGCCGCCCGGATCCTCGATGCCGGCCTTTGGGAAGCCGCCTGATTTCCGGATTCGAGGGGACAGCAGGTTCTTGTTGACCAGCGAAAACCCTGCCGAGGGTGGGCGTCCGACAGCCGACGGGGGGCGGCCCACCATCTGAAGCTGCTTCGTCGTGCGGCTCGTCCTCCGCGAGCGCCAGGGGACCTCATTGCTCTACTCCATTGGCATCGCTCGCATGGCCTGCTACCCCAGTGCTGCCGATGTCTCGCCTTACGGGGCGGCGTACGCCCTCGGCATGGAGAGCACTCGGATTGTCTTCGGATCGGCGGGTGGCGTGAGGGCCTGGGTGCTAATCACCTGGGTACCGGTCTCACTCGCAGCCTGCGCGAGGGTTCGCAGCACACGGCGTACGACGTTCTCGTTGATGCCTTGCTGGTACGGGTTGTCGAGAAGGAGCAGGCCCGGGAATGCACATTCATCGTCCAGGTCGTGCTCAAGGAAGAGCGTTGCGTAGCTGTAGGCGAGGAAGAACAGCACCTTCGCTTCTGCGCCCAGGGCCTGGTCCCAGGGCCGGGTGCCGACGTAGAAGGTGAGGTCGGAGTCTCTGACAGAGACGTCGTGGTCCACCCATGGGTCTCCCCGGAACTCGGCCAGAAACCCATTCATCCGATCTGCGAACGCCGAGCACCGGTCGGTCGGCTTCGCGCCGGAAATCAGTGGTGCCGAGGCGTCGTTGTCGAGTGCGTCGACAGCCTGCTCGGCAACCTTCAAAGCTTCACGTGCCTGGTCGCGACGCTGGAAGATCGCCTCGATGGCGGGAAATGCGGTGAGCTTGTGTTCCAGCCGCGCAATCTGTGCGGCGAGCTCCTCGAGGGCGGCGACGAAAGGAGCTAGCTGAGCAGTCCGCTCTGCATTGAGCTGGTGGGCAAGGTCGACCTGCTTGGCCTGGAGGTCTTCTTGCATAGCGCGGACAGCGGTGAGGTCGGCGAGAGTGTGGGAGACAACTTCGTCAAGATCGTCGAGTTCCGACTTCAAGGACCGGATCTCGACCTGTGCCCGGCGTTGGCGCTTGTCGTCATCGACGTCCTGGTAGCAGACGTAGCAAGCGGTGTCAGCGTGATGGCGGGCTGGGTCGATGTCCTGCTCGCAAGCAGGGCACAACCGGACAGGGAGAGCATCGAAGATCCCGACCGAGGTGATCAGCCGCTTCATTCGGCCTATCTCGCCGTTCACCGTGTTCGCTGAACGGACGTGTTCCTCGTGGAGGTGTTCCAGCGCGGCTACCTGGTCGGTGGCCTGCCTCAGGTCCCGGGTGACTTGGGAGTATAGGGTGGTCAGAGAGGGGTCGTACCCGGCAGGAGTCTCTGAATCTGCGCTTGCGCTGCGGGTGACGCGGATCTGGTTGGTCAGCTCCTGCCGACGGTGCCAGACAGCTTCGAGCGCCGCCTCCACTTCGCGGCGAGCGTCCGCCACATGCGCGGTAGAGCGAACCAAGGGCAGGTTCATGCTCTCGCAGATCGCCGTTACGGCCTGAACGGTGCTCTGCTGTACCTCGCGGTCCACCGCCTGGGCCTCGGCCAAGCGCCGCTTGGCCTGAGCGAGCACGAACTGAGACTGGGCCTCCGTGGCCCGGGGCCGGGCGAATCCGAGAAGCTGGCTGATGACCGCGCGCCGTACGAACTCCTGCTCCTTGTGCGCGAAGCTGATCCAGGACTCTTCGTTGCGGTGGAAGTGGCGCAGAGTGTTTCGGAACGAGAGCGGGGTCAGCTCTGCGGCAGTCGACGGGTTGAGCCCAAGCGGGATGTGAACGTTCGGCCACCCCAGCGCGCCGAGGATCCAGTCGGAGAAATCAGCCGCCGATAGATCCTCGCCGTTCACACTGACCTTTCCCATCCGGCCGTAGCTCCAGGACCGGGACAGTTCATAGGGCACACCGTCGATCCGGAGTTCCGTGCTGACCGCCACGTAGGCGTCGGCCACGGCGGCACCCAAGGCCTTCGCCGCGTTGTCCCGGTCGCCCAGGCAGTAGTCGATGACCCGCAAGGTCGTGGACTTGGAGCTGTTGCGTACGCCGTGGAGGATGTTCAACATGCCAGAGGCGAACTCGTACTCGTCGAACTCGCCACCGTCGCGGATAAGTCGCACCTTGGAGACGCGAAGACCGCGCGCACCGCTTATTTCGTGGGTCATGGGCGGATCTCCTGGTGGAATGGTGCGTCGCCGACCTCTTCCGGGAACAGGTCGTAGATGAGGTTCTTCAGGTCGGTCCCCGACATCGTCGCGAGATTGCCCTGCATGGCCTTGCACCGCCGGACCAGGGGCTGGAACTGCTCCATCTCGGCCAGACGGGCTGCGGCCGCCGTCCCCGCCGGCCGCAGCTTTACGCGTTCCGGTGTGTGGCTGACCGTGATGGTGATGAGGTTGCGGGCGGTGAGGAAGAACAGGAACTGCCGGTACCGATGGTCCCAGGGGCCGTACCGGTACCGGACCATCGGTGCTTCGACTTCGTGTGTGTCTGTGGCGACGAAGGCATGGTTCTGCCCCGCGGTCTGTGGAAGCACCGCGTGAGCGCGCTCAAGAAACCCCGGGTATCGGAGGAAGAAGTCGAGCTTTGCGAACTTCGTCCGCCCTTCGATGTACGGTCCCGGCTCCTTGCCGCACAGGTAAACGAGTAGAAGGAGGCGAGCGGCGTGGAAATCGACGGAGTCGTCAGGGTCCCATGCCCTGTGCGGCGGTGGCACGACGCGGCTGCCGATTTTATGAGGCATCTTCATACCTGTTTTGGCAACGTGCGGTGATATCGCTGAGGACAGCGAGTGCCTGGCTGAGGGGCACCTCGTTCGACACAACTTCGGGCAGGTTGCAGACGGCCAGGACGGTCTCCCTGTAGGCCGGCTCCCCCGCCCCTATCAGGCCGCCTCGTCGCTGCATGGCCGTGACCTGACAGATGGCGTAGATCTTGTCCGACAGGTCGGCGAGACGCTGTCTCTCAGCGCCCAGACTGCTGCGCTGGTACCGACGGAACGCGAGCATGGCCTCGTGCTGACGGTCAGCCTCTTCTGCCAGGACACCGGCTGGTTGCAACTTCTCCTGGAGAGTCATGAGCCGCTCAAGGCCGCCGTCATGACGTTGGCCCGTGACTCGCTGGACCGCGTCTTCGAAAACGGCACGGAAGTCGTCAACGGTGTGCCGTACAGCCCGCAGCTCGGCAGCCTTCCGCCCGATGTGAACTGAGATCAGCCGCTTCAGCACCTCCTCCACCTCGGCAACCAGGGGCTCCTGGCCAAGGTAGGTTCTGACCATCGGTGTCAGGCGCCGTCGTGCCTCGTCCTCGACCTGATCGCTTGTGCGAGCCTCGACGAGGACGTCAAGGCGGTCGACACACCAGTCGACGTCTCGCTCGTCCTGCAGCTTCAAGCCCCCGAGCTTGTCGATCACCTTTTGGCGCACGGCCGCGCTGACAGGATCTCTCGTTCGACCTCGCTCGCAGGCGAACTCGTACAAATCGGCTGCAGGCGTTTCGTTCACGATCAGCGTGAATCGGGTGCCCTCAGGGAGCGGCTTGCCGATGAACAGCTTTCCGAGATAGCTCGTTTCAGCAGTTCGATTCTCGTGCTTCTTCGCGAAGTCGGGCTGGCATACCCGCGCGACGCTATGGCTCTTCCCTGGCCCTTCGACCGTCTTGACCTGCCTGTAGACGGGCACGGTTCCCTGAAGGCAGAGGATGTCTTCGAGGTCCTCCCACGAGACCTCAGTCCAGTGGCCATCCAACATGTCGAGGCAGTCAAGCAGCGTGACGGCGTCCTGGTAGAGGAAACCGCGCCGACTCCGACGCCCCCCGTCAGCGGGTGCAAGCGACACCGGCGCCCCTGCTGAGTGGCTGACTGGGGGCGACCGCCCCAACGGTGTAGGTCCCTATTCGCACGCTGCCCCCAACGACGCCGTGAAGAACGCAGTAGATCACTCCACGGATACGGATCGCAACGGTCCGTCTGAAGTTGAAAGTGTCGATGCCTGCTACTGCGTCCCCGCCCCCCGCCGAGGACCCGAAGCGCTGAGTGTGCTGCCAGTCCGGTACCCGGTCTACTGCAGACCTCTGACCATCCCGCCAGGGCGTAGAGGCAGCTGAGGCCTGGCGGGAAGTGCTACCCGCAGCCGGTAACACCCGCTCACCAGAGGCCAATGACAGACAAGTTCAACCTCAGTGGGCGGTCACCCGGACTCGTAGAGGGGGCGCGCAAGGAGAGGAGACCGAGGATCGGCGGTCGCTCGTCCGGCGGGGCGATGCGGGCGTAGGGGAGGTGGCGGGCTGCGACGTGAAGGGCGACGGCGGCTTCGGTCCGGGCCAAGGGCGGCCGCCAACCTCTACGCGCACCGCAACACCGTTGAACAGCGCGTCTCACGCGCCAACGAGCTCTCGGCCGTCAAGGTGGAGGACAACCCGACCCACGTGGCGACGGCCCTCCTGCTTCTGGACCTCGCGCCTGAAATCGGGGCGGCCGATCCGAGCTGAGCTCACATCATGGGGCTGCCCAGTTCCCGGTGGTCTGGTCACCGACCCGGTGACGCGGACCTTATGCGGCACGGATGAGTGGAGACCTCGGCGGCGCCTGACTGGCTGGTGGCAGGCCCCTCATGACCGGGGCCGAGTTGGAGCGGGGCCCGGGTCCGCGATGCTCGGTCTGGAAGGCGGAGGGTTCCTATCAGAGCAGGTGGCGGTTGGGGGCCTTTGCAGCGTTCGCGTACTCGGGGAGCGCAATGACGCTTACACCGGCGGCTTCCAGGACCTCGGCGCCCGCAGCGCTTGCGACGAAGGTGTCGGGCTCGCTCCAGGCGGTGACGACGCGGCGGAGGCCGGCGTCCTGGATCAGCCGGGCGCAGGGTCGGGGACGGGAAGCTCGTTTGGCGCAGGGCTCCAGGGAACTGTAGATCGTGGCGGTGGTGAGCCGGGTGTCACCGGCTGAGAGCTTGGCGAGGGTCCCCTCTTCGGCGTGGTCATGAGGATCACTCTCACGAGAGTAGCCGCGGGCAAGTTCGGTTCCGTCAGCCGCGACGACAACCGCTCCCACGCTGAAGGCGGTCGCTGAAGGTGGGCAGAGGGCGGCCAGCTCGCAGGCGAGTGCGAGCCAGTTCCGGTCCGCCGTGTTGGCCGTACGGCCGGTGCCGGGGGTGCTGGCCGAAGGGGTGGGGCTCATCGGGGCTCCGTGGAGGTGTCTTTGGGTGCGTACGTCAGAAGTACCACGTCGCCGATCTGACGAACTTCCAGGAGTCGGAGCCGGGAGGTCGGGCCGCCGGGGTAGCTGGCTGAGCCGAGCATCCGTACCGCGTCCGGCTGGCCGACCAAGAGCGGGGCGACGACGAGCTGGAGTTCGTCGGCGAGCCCTGCTTCGAGGAGCTGTGTGTGAATGGTGCCGCCGCCTTCGACCATGAGCCGGTTGACGGCGTACGCATCACCGAGGACATCGAGAGCGGCGGGCCACGTGCCCTCGGCAGGGATGCTCTGAACGGTGGCCAGGTCACCGAGGGTGGAGCGAGCCTTGGCCGTGGCCACGTCGCCGACGGCCAGGACGAGCTTGTCCCCGCCGTGGTGCCAGAACTTCCAGTCGGGGTCGAGGTCTCCCGTACCGGTGATGGTGACCTTCAGCGGGTACTCCGGCTGACCGGCTGCGATCCGGGAGGCCCTGCGATCCTCCGAGTTGATCAGGAGGCGGGGATTGTCGGAACGGAGTGTTCCGGCTCCCACGAGGATGGCATCGACTCCGGCCCGTACGGAGTCGACGCGGTCGAAGTCTTCCTTGTTGGAGAGCATGAGCCGGGCCTCGCCCGGGCGGGTGTCGAGGTAGCCGTCGATCGAGACGGCTGCGGACAGCAGAACGTACGGGCGGGGCACGCAATCTCCAGAAGGTGTGCTGGTGGGTTGGGTCAGGCGGGGTGCAGGACGATGCGATCGAGCGAGGCTCGGAACTCGGCGACGCCGTCCTCGCTGGCTGCGGGGGCCAGCGCCTGGTCGAGACGGTCGAGCTGGTGGACGATCCGTGCGGAGCCGGTCTCGGCAGCGATGCCTACAGCCTGCGTACCGATTCGGGCGGCCAGGATGTTGTTGCCCGTCCCTGCATGGGCGCGAGCGGCACGAGCGAGGTAGACGCCCCTGTCTCGGCGGTACGCGGGTGGAAGCATCGCGATGGCGTTGTCGAAGCCGGCTGCGGCCCGCTCGTAGTCGCCGAGCGCAGCGAGGGAGCGGGCTCGGGCTGTGTTGACGTACGCGGTATCGAGCCAGGAACCCCAGACGTCGTCGGACTCTGCACGGGCGAGAAGGGTGAGCGCGGTGTCGTATGCCTTATGGGTTTCACTGGCTTCCCCGAGCACGGCATGTGCGTGAGCCTCGTGCAGAACAGCGATGACCTCCAGGCGGCTCCCGGGCCGGGCGGTGCGTCGGGCAGCGGTGGCGAGCCCGAGGGCGTCGGCGGGATGTCCGGTGTCAACGGCGAGTTGGGCCTTCCGACCGAGAATGTAGGCCGTGAGGTCGGTGTCACCGGTGATATGGGAAGCGTCTAGTGCTTTGGCGGTGTGACCGTGCGCAGTGCGTTCGTCGCCGATGTCCTGGGCGAACCAGCCTGCCAGCTCTTCGTAGCGGGTCTCCAGCGCGAGGAGTTCGACGGCGTCGGCACCACGGGCGGCTCGACGTCGTGTGGCAAGGGAGACGAGATTTTGCTGCAGGGCGG
This sequence comes from Streptomyces sp. MMBL 11-1, assembly GCF_028622875.1. NCBI lineage: Bacteria > Bacillati > Actinomycetota > Actinomycetes > Kitasatosporales > Streptomycetaceae > Streptomyces > Streptomyces sp. MMBL 11-1. Next base: position 7,469,984 of record NZ_CP117709.1, read on the forward strand.
GCAGCACGTGCCGAGGGCCGATGAGATTGTCGGTCTGAATTATTACTCGGCGGAGTTGTGCGAAGTGCTCGAAAGGCGAGCCCATGTCGGCCAATTTGCTGTCGGCCGTCGCTGTCGTGGCCGGAACGGCAGCGGCAGCCAGTCCGGCGAGCCCGGAGGCGAGAACGACACGGCGCGGCACGGGCACGAAATGGATCCTTCCGTCGATTCGTGCGGGGACGACGACCAGGTCCATGTCGTCGCGGAGTGAGAATGCCTGCCGGGGGCTGCTCATCGCCAGAGGTCCCAGGCCACTGGCCCCATGGCTCCGTGTATTGGCCCCATCAACCTCCGTCTCGGCTCTGGACGTCATGGCCGAGCTGTCCTGCGGGGACTCGCATTCCGCCTCGTCCCAGTAACGAACCAACGCGCCGGCGGCATCCAGGACCCGGTCAAGCACGACAGCCGCAGGTCGAGGCACAGGGCGCTCGGCGCGCTCGAAGCGCCCGAGATGCGAGCGGTCGATCAACGCCTTGCGAGCGAGCGCCTGCTGGGACAGCCGACGGGCCTGGCGGAACTGGCGTAGCTCGTACCCCCAGCGGTGCCACGGGCCCGCACCCGGAATCAGGTCGTTCGGCTGTTGCCCCACGCTTTCCCCTCACCCGCGAACTTCCCGCGTGCCACGGATTGATCCAACGAAGTCGGCCAGCTCTCGATGGGGCCTGCGGAGCCAGCGTGCGGGGCTCCATCCAAGGACTCCCGGCCGGGGCGCCCAGCCGTTTTCATCGTTGGCATGAGTTGGCAACACGGTATCCGAACGGTCCGTGTGACGAATCGGATTCACGTCATGAAACGCGAGAGCCAGCGAAGCCACCCCGCGCTCCTCTCCCGACTTGGGAGGCACACCGTGTCCCAGGCACCACATCTGCGCAACACACTCACATTGGCCGACACACCCAATGCCGTGCGTCTGGCGCGGCTGCACACGGAGGACCTTCTCCCGAAGTGGGGCGTGCCCTCCGGCATCGTGGAGACGCTGCGGCTGCTGGTCTCGGAGCTGGTCACCAATGCCGTGCAGCACCCGCAGGATGACAAGTCGCAGGACTCGGTCCTCGCCATGCGGAACGCGGCACAGACCTTGGAGCTGACGCTGGAGAGGCTCCGGGACGGGGTGCGGGTAGCGGTCTGGGATCGTGACCCGAGGCCGCCCCTCCTCAAGAAAGTCGGAGTCGAGGCGGAGGGCGGCCGGGGGGTCTTCATCGTCGCCATGATGAGCAGGAGCTGGGGCAGCGGCCCGGCGGTGAACGCGTCCGGGAAGGTGGTCTGGGCGGAGGTCGGACTTCTCCCTGTCAGCCATGTCGTCGCGGACGAGGAAGCTGTGAATCCTCCCGGTCGGCAGGCGGAGGGCGACTCCGACGTGCCTAGGGCGGCCCCTGCGGACCCGACCCTGCTCGGTCGCGTGCTCGTCGGCGTCAGGGAGTTCTGAGCCGTGGCGAGGGAGCTGTCCTCCTGGGGGTGCCGAGTTGTGCACGGGAGTGCGGATACCAAGCCCGCCCGAACAAGAAGCGGTACACCGGGCAATCAGGAGAGGACGGCGCGTTCAATGTGTCCTCATACCCCGCCGTGTCCCACGGCTGACGCGGCTGACCGCCAGGCCGCCCGGGTCTCCACCGCCTGTCACGAGCAGGGGTGGTGCCGCCTCTGCAACGGCGTGGTGCGGTTCGAGGACACCGGTGTGCTGCTGCCGGACGGACGGCTGATCCCTCCCCACCGCGACGCCCTCGCCAGTCGGCCCTCGTGACCACCGCGCACCACCTGGCCAGCGGACCCGTGCTCCGCCTCGGGGCCCGAGAGGCCCTGCGGTGCATCCTCGCCGCCCAGCGTGTCCATTACCTCCCACCTACGAGCCCGTCGACGACCTGGGCTGGCTCCTCCGTACCACCACCCGCTGACCAACCCACCAAGGATTCTCTGTGATTCCCGTACCTGTTGTTCTCGATTCCGCTCACGTACCGCCGCTGCCGTTGGCCTTGAAGGTGAGCGGGACGCCCCAGCCGCTGGTCCCGTCCCGTCCGCTGCCGGGGGAGCGCTTCGACGCCGGCCTCCAGGTGCGTGTTGACAGCGACGGAAGCCCGGTGATCCAGAGCGACCAGTACCGAGCATCCAACACCGGGGTCAGTTTTACGCATATGCGGCCCGGGGACTGGGTCGTCAGCGATGTGGATGGTGCGGCGTGAGCCCGGTCCGGACCGATGGCGACACCGTCCTGGTCATCACCGACCGGGATTCCGATACCGGGGACGCGGTTACCTTGGTCCTCCAGGACCTCGGTGTCCGCACCATTCGCTTCGACCTCATCGATCTGGGCCGCACGGTCAGCGTGAGCGCGCGGTGCGACGGCGGCCAGTGGCAGGGATCGCTCACGGTCAGATCCCGTGTCACCAGACTGCGCGACGTACGGTCCGTGTTCTGGTGCCACCCGACACCTCCACGGGTTTGGGTCGACGGCATGACCGAGGCGCAGACGCAGTGGGCCTCCCAGGAGGCGCTTGCCGGACTGGCCGGAGTGCTCGGCACCCTGGGCTGCCTGCACGTCAACCACCCGTCGGACACGCGACGGGCACAGATCAAGGCCGGTGTGGTCGCTGCCGCTGAACGGGCCGGGCTGACCGTACCGTCCACCTGGATCGGGAGCCTCCCGTCCGGCGCGCGTCGGTTCAACCTCGGCGCCCCGGACGGCATCGTCACCAAGACCCTCACCGTCCCGCAGATCACGGAGGGCGACCATCAGGTCCGCCCGCTCTACACCACGCCGGTGGTGGACAGCGACCTGGACGCCGTCGCGACCGGTATCACCCATCTCCAGCACCGCGTCGTCACCGACTACGCCGTGCGCGCCCACACCATCGGCACCCGGACCCTCGCGGTCCGGATCGACGCGCACACCACGGCAGGCCGGACGGACTGGCGAGCCACCCCCGAGTCCCTGACCTACACGCCGATCACCCTCCCCACCTCGGTCGAGGACGCTCTCAACGCCCTGGTGCACGGCTACGGACTCTCCTACGCGGCCAGCGACCTCCTCGTGGACAGCCACGGCAGGTGGTACTTCGTCGACCTCAACCCGGCCGGCCAGTACCGGTGGCTGGAGAACGAACTGCCCGACCTCGGCATCAGCCAGGCGCTGGCACGGCTGTTGGCCGGAGATTCCGAACGTCCCAGGCGGAACGGCCTCACCGCAGCGGCGTAGCAGATCACCTTCAACCGGACCCATTCCGCACACCGTCTGAAAGGCATTCGATGGCAAACCTGAGGTTCGTATGCTGGAACCTGGAGAGAAACGGAGCGGGTGACCCGGAGATTCGGCGGGCCGCCGCCGAGACGCTGCGTCGCCTCCAGCCGGACATCGTTTTCCGGCAGGAGATGTTCCGTGCCGACGAGCGCGGACACACGATCTTCAACGAGCAGTGCTGCGAGCTGGACATGCAGGGCGTTCTCGGCCCCGGGTCGTGCACCGCCATCCTCTTCAACCCCCGGCGGTTCCACCTCGTACGTGACTGGTCGGGCGACCGTGGCCCGTACTTCGTGCTTCCGCCCACCGCGATCACTCTGAGCTTCCCGGAGGCCGGGCCCGACGCGTCGCCCTTCAACGCGGTCAGCTTTCATTTCGCCTACGCCAGCGCGGAACAGCGCCAGATGGAGGCCGAGTGGACGACGACTTGGGCCGACAAGGGGTGGGAGGCTCCTGACGGCAGCCGCCTCGTTCTGCCGGCCATCCTCGGCGGCGACGGCAACAGTTACCCGGAGCCGGGTACGGCGGGCGAACTACCTCTGCCCGACCTCTCCGTCATCCAGGACCGGCCTCACCGTCTCCACCGCTCGCGCCGAGGCCCCGATGGTGTCCGCGTACCTGACACCGAGCCTGACCACACGCTGCGCACTGCGGGCCTCGAGGACGTCGCCCGCCACTGGGCCACGGCCGAGGGCGGCAACTCGGCCGCGCTGGCCCGTACCGTCAACTCCAGTGCGACTCATGGCCCCGACAGCCGGGTCGACCGCGTGTATGTCACCACTGGCCTCCTCCCCGCCGTGACCGGCGTCGAGGTGCACGAGGTTTCTCTGGGCGTGTCCGACCACCACATCCCTGTCGTGACCATGGACAGCAGCGTTTTCACTGATGTGCTCACCGGCTACCGGCACACCTCGGCCCGCACCTGACCTTCTGAACTTCGCCGTACGCGCTTGCCGATGCAGGCCGTACCGCGGTCCGAGCTGGGGTTCCCAGGGAGCTGAGTCCGCGTGCTCCACGGTCACGCAGGACCGCGAGCTTAGGAAACGGCGCCTCCTCCGCGCCCCGGTCGATACGGGCTTGAACAACCCGGCTCGACCGGCCCGACCGCTCGTCTCCGCCTCAGCTGAGGGTCTGAGGCGGAGACGAGCGGGCCCCGGCAGCGAAACCCGCCGCCCTTCCTCGATCGAGGCTCGGCGGCACCACCCACCATCACCCCCGGTACTCCGCTTTGCCTGAGCGACCAACCGAGATCGAACGAAGGAGTGCACATGAAGGTCAGTACCGCCGTGCTCGCGGCAGGCGCATCCATCGCCGCGGTGGGCGTCGCCCATCTAGTCCAGAGGAGGCGTCAGCACAAGCAGCGCAACGACCTGGCGCTCTCGCTCATCCAGATCGAGTGGCTGGCGCGAGCCTCCAGCGATGAGAAGGAGGCCGCGTACTGGGCACCTGAAGGGGTGGAGCCGGAGCAGTACCAGCCGTTGCTGTCCGGCAACCGGATGTTCTGCCAGCTCAGTCTCCGTTTCAGGCTCGGCCTGGTCACCGACCGGCAACTGGTCCTGTACGCGGACAAGCTCATGGAGAGCGCTGCTGCCCGCGCCTACTGGGCGCGGTTCGGCGAGCACCGCGAGGCTGAGGCCCTGGGCAACGAGACCGACGAACAGTTCACCCGGGTCATGAACGAGGCGTTCACCCGGGCCACGATGGTGGCGTAGTGGCCGGCATCGTCATCGGCTTAATCGTCGTCGCGGCCTTCGGCTTTCTCGTGCTCTTCGGCGCGAAGTGGAGGCGAGGCCGGTGACGACGCCGAGCCTGGGCTTCCTCCTACGTCACGCTGTCCGCCATCCCGTCCGAACGACTCGCCGTAACAACCACAAGACGATTGACGCCACGGGCTGCGGTCTGGGACTTCTGATCGTGGTTCTCGGCTTCAGCGGCCTGGTCGCGGCGTGGGTGGCCAGCATGATCCTTCCCCTCCTCATGTGACCCGGTCGTATCTGCCCAGCCCCCCGCCCGGCAGATGCGACCTTCCGAAGGGGCCTCTCCGGCTCCGCGGATGATCCCTGCGGAGCACGACAACCGGAGGGGGGTGGCACCGCTGCGGATCAGGCCGCGCGGAGCCCCGGTCGGCCGTCGACCTGGAGTCGCGGCCGACCGGCCCGACCATCGCGCTCCATCCCGCATCGTTCAGGAGGCATCGTGCAGAACCGCTCCGCCCTGTCCGAACTCAACGGCGCCACAGTCCTGGTGACCGGTGGCGCGGGGCTCATCGGCTCCCGGATCACGGCTCGGCTCAAGAAGCTCGGAGCCCGCCCGATCGCCTTGTGCAACATGAGCGCCTACCCCGAGCACGTGTACTCCGGCCTGTTCGGCGTCGACACCACCCACCCGGACACGGTGATCGGCGACGTACGGGAGACCGCCCTGGTGCGGAAGCTGGTCGCGGAATCCGACTACGTCATCCACGCCGCCGCCCTCGCGGACGTCGCCGCCTGCACCCGGGAGCCGGCGGACGCGATCGACGTCAACATCGCCGGCACCCAGGCCGTCCTGGACGCCGTCGCCGCGAGCCACCGCGTGCGCCGCATGGTCTTCGTCTCATCCGCCAGCATCTACGGAGACGGAGAACCGGAGGAGACGGAGAGCCGCGACCTGCTCGCCATGCGCCAGCTACTTGAGAGCGTCCATGGCCGGATCCCGCGCCAGTTCCATGAGTTCGACTCCATGCGCCCGGTATCGGTGTACGGCGCCACGAAGGCGTGGGGCGAGCAGCAGACCGGGATCGTGCTGGGCCAGGTCGGCATCTCGTACAGCATCGTGCGGTACTTCTCCGTGTACGGGGAGCCGCAGACGATCAAGCCGAACAGCCACTCCTGGGTCGTCGCCTGGTTCGCCGCCCGCGCCTCGCTCGGCCTGCCGCTCCACCTGAACGGCGGCGGGGGACAGGTCAGGGACCTGACCCACGTCGAGGACATCGCCGAGGGCACGCTGCGCGCGCTGGTCAGCCCCGGGGCCCACAACGAGACGATCAACATCGGCACCGGCATCGCCACCAGCATCCGGGACGTGGCGGAGCTGGTCCGGGCCCACTACCCGGACACCGAACTCCTGGAGACGCCCCTGCCGGCCGGTGACCCGCTCGGAGGCTACGCCTCGGTCCGCCGCATGGGGAACGTCCTGGGCTGGACGCCGAAGGTGCCGCTTGCGGACGGGGTGGAGCGCTACGTGCGGTGGCTGCAGACCACGCCACGGGCGGCCCCGGACTGGCTGTCACAGACAACGCCCCTCTAAGGAAAACGAGTTCGGGCCCAGCTGTTCCACCCGGCGTCGAGCACCGCCCCGCCTCACGAGCGCGGAATCCTCCAAGACCTCCCGCCACGACCAACTCACTGAAAGCCGGATCATCATGAAGCCGCTTCTGCTCGGCGAATACGTCACCGCGCCCGCCTACGGACAGCTCGCCGCCACCCCGTACGGGCGCCTGCACAACTACGACCTGGCCGACTTCCTCGCCCGTTGGCCGGAGCTACACGAAGAGGCCCTCGCCCTGCTCGGCGACGATCGCATCCACCCGACGGCGTACGTGCACCCGCAGGCCATCGTCGGGGACGACGTCATCATCGGCCCGGAGGTGAAAGTGTACGAGTTCTCCACCGTCCGCAAGGGCAGCGTGCTGTGCGCCGGGGCCTCGGTCGGCTTCAACTGCGAGGTGACCTCCGCGTTCGTCGGCGAGGGCGCGGTTCTGGGCCATCGCATCGGGATCAACCGCACGATCGTCGGCAACCGAGCGCACCTGTCGGCCGGGGTGACGGTGGCCGCCATCGCGGTGAGCGCTGACATGTCCACGCCGGAGCGCGAGATCCGCCTGCGTACCGAAGCCGGTGCGTACCGATGCGGGACCGCGCAGTTCGGCGCGGTCATCGGCGACAGGGTACAGACCGGTAACAACATCAGCCTCGGCCCCGGTGTCCTCGTCGGACGCAACAGCCAGATCGACAGCAGCGTCACCCTCGCCATCCGCGCCGTCCCCGAGCACTCCGTCGTCACGGCCCCGCACACCGCGCAGACCCGCATCCGCAGCCGCAACGCGGGCGTCGAGGAAATGCTGCCGTGACCGCGCCCTGCCGTGCTCCCGTTGCCGGCCCCGACGTTGTACCTCCGCTGCGCTTGGCCATCGGCGCCGATCGTGCCGGCCAGGAGTACATGGACGCGCTCGCCGAGCACCTGCGGAAGCAGCGCCTCGTCGCCTCCGTGCTCGACGTCGGCGTCCACCTTCGCTCCGAAGGCGCGTACCCGCAGATCGCCGAGGAGGCTGCCCGGCGCGTGGCCGAGGCCACCGTCGACAGGGCCCTGCTCATCTGCCACACCGGCCTCGGAATGGCCGTCGCGGCGAACAAGGTGCCCGGCGTCCGCGCCGTCACCGCCCACGACTCCCTGTCCGTGCGGGCCTCCGTGCTCTCCAACAACGCCCAGGTCCTCACCTTCGGCGCCGGGATCATCGGCCTGGCCCTGGCCAAGCAGCTCGCCGAGGAGTGGCTGGCCTGGCGCTTCGACCCGACCGCGTCCGCCGCACGCAAGGTCCAGATGATCCACGATCTGGAGCGCACCGGCCGCGTCATCCCCCCCGCCCGTTCCCTGACCCGTACTAGGAGAACGCCGATGCCAACCAATCGCAGCACCGTTCCCCGCACCACCGCAGCCCTGAAGATTCCCTTCGAGCCGGCCCAGGGCGGCTGGTACACGGGAGCCGAGCACGACGCCATCCGCATGGTCGTCTCCGGTTCGGAGAGCTGGCGTACGGGCTGGCGCGGCAGCGAGTACGTCACCAGCTTCGAGGAAGCCTTCGCCCAGTACACCGGGGCGAGCCACGCCCTGGCGTTCAACTCGGGCGGCACCGCGATGGAGATGGTGCTCCGCGCCCTGGAGCTGAAGCCGGGGGACGAGGTGATCTCCTGCGCGATCAACTTCGTCGGCCCGCACATCGCCGTCATCGGGCAGGGCGGCCGACTCGTCCTGGCCGAGCCGGACCCGCTCACCCTCAACCTCGACCTGGCCGACACCGAGCAGCGGATCGGCCCGCAGACAAGGGCGATCCTGGTCACCCACTGGAACGGCGCGAGCGCCGACATCGACCGCTTCGTCGAGCTGGCCGCCCGCCACCCGCACCCGGTGCACGGGCCACCGGTCGTGATCGTGGACGCCGCCCGCGCCTGCGGCGGCCGGACCTCGTCCGGAGCACGCGTCGGCGCTGAGGGCTGGGCGACGGTGTTCTCCTTCGAGTCGAAGAAGCTGATGACCACCTTCGGCCAGGGCGGCATAGTCACCACCGGCGACCAGGTCCTGGCCGAGCGGCTGCGCGGGCTGCGGACGTACGGCGGACGCGCGGGCTGGGGCACCAACCAGTTGCTCAGCAAGGCCCAGGCCGCGGTCGGGCTGATCCAGCTCGCGCGTTTGGACGAGATGAACGCCGCCCGGATCACGCGGGCTCACGAGCGTACGGCGGCCCTCGCCGACATTCCCGAGCTGACCCTGCCTCCGACGCTCGACGAGGACCTGCACCTCTACTACCGGCACAACCTCCTGGTCCCCGAAGCATGGGCGGGCCGGGGCCGCGACGAGCTGATGGACGTGCTCGCCGACCGGTACGGGGTGGGCAGCATCATCTCCGACCCGGTCACCTACCTCGGCCACGACCTCATCCGCGCCCACACCGCCGGCCAGCACTGCCCGCGCGCCGAACAGCTCGCCGCCCGCCTCCTGTGCCCCTGCCTCCACCCGCAGATGACCCGGGACGAGGAGGCCCAGGTCCGCGACGCGATCCGCCGGGCCATGGCCAGCATCGCCCAGCTCCACCCCGCAACCGCCGAGGAGAACGGCTGATGTCCCAGCTCCGAGTCGAAATCGATGGCATCCGCGACCGGGAGATCCACCTCGTCGACCCGTACGAACCCAAGGACCCCGACGGGCTGCTGCGGATGGTCTTCATGATCCCGTACGGCCATGCCTTCAGCCTGATGGGCAACGGCCCCATGGGCTTGCACGACCTCATCAACCGTACGAAGGACGTCCCCGCCGTCGCGGAGCGCGCCCTGCACTATGAGTGCCTGATCCACGAGGGAAACCGGGTGACCACGCCGGACGGGGAGGTCTACCGCAGCATCGAGTTGCCGTTACCCGTCGGCACGGCGGACGTGATCGGCGTCTCCGTCATCAACTCCGGCAGCCTGCACTCCGTCTTCCAGCAGCTCGACCTCGCCGGAGTACCCCGCCGCAGCGCCGACAGGATCCCCGGCGAGCACCCGCTCGTCGTCGGGGGCAACTCCGGCCTCGCCGACCCCGAGCCCATGGCCGACTACCTCGACGTCATCGCCCTCGGCGAAGCCGAAGAATCCCTGCTCGAACTGCTGCGCGTCGTCCACGCGCACCGCGAGGAGCCCGGAGCCGGCGTCACCCTGTACGAGAAGCTGGCTCGCATCCCCGGCCTGTACGTACCGTCGCTCTACACCTGCGAGTACCTGCTCGGTGGCGGCGTCGCCGCGGTGACCCCGAAGAAGCTCACCGTCCCCGCGAAGGTCAGCCCTGCCTACCTCCCCGCACGGGAGCTGCACCCTGCCCACTTCGTCTACCCCAAGAGCGACGGCACCGCCGCAGGCATCCACCCCACCCTCGGCTGCCGGCACTCCTGCGACTTCTGCAACCTCGGCGTCCCCCCGTTCCGCCACGCACCCATCGAGATGCTCAAGGACTACATCGACCGCCTCGAAGCCCACAAGATCCGGCGGATCATCATCAGCTCGCCCACGTTCACTCAGTACCGCCACCGCGCCGAACTCCTGGACCACATCAGCGCTTACGCCCGCCGGGCGGCGGCCGAGGGGGATACGGTCACCACCATCATCGGCTCCATCCGGGCGGACGAACTCACCGCGGACTACCTGGAGTCGGTCACCGAACTCGAAGAGTTCGGGCACCTGTTCACCGAGCTGAACCTGGACCAGGCCCGGGGCATCATCACCATCGCCCCCGAGTGGGCCTCCCCGGACCTCGTCGCAATGTACGGCAAGACCCAGCGCCGCGAACGCGTCGACAACGCCATCGAGCTGTGCCGCAAGAGCAGGGACGTCAACACCGTCATGCTCTATCTCATCGTCGGCGCACCGGGCGAGCGGGACGCGGACCGGCTCGCCATCGCCGACTACGCCCAGGACGTCCTGGACCGGCTCGGGCACCCCGACGGCACGGTGATCGTCAAACTCCACCAGTTCATGCCCAAGCCCGGCACCACCAGCCAGCGCCTGAGGATGAGCGACCCCGACCTCGTCCACACCTACACCGCCCAGATCGAGGACCGCCTGCGCGACCTCGTCGGCGACGAGAAGTTCGAGCAGCACTTCCGAGTCCTCGACCTCGGTGCCAGCCACATGCACCTCGAAGTCATCTGCTCACGCGGCGACCGCCGGATCGGACCGGTCCTGGAAGACCTCTACGACGCGAACATTGACCTGCACACGGTGACCAAGGACCAGCTCGTCGAGGCCCTCGCCCGGCGCGGTCTGTCGTACGACCGCCACCTGCGGCACATGGACGAGCCCGTCTTGCCCTGGCACACCCTCAACCACGTCAACACCACCGCCGAGCAGCAACTGGCCACCGCCCTCTACGAGCGTGAGAGCACCCTCGGGTGAACGGCTTCCCCCTCCACCCGGCCAAGCACGCCCTGCCCGTCGTACCCGACCCGGCCGAGCACGCCGCGTACGTCCGGACCACCGACCCGGATGCGGACCTCTCCATGCTCGACGGGGTGGTCCTCCTCTACCAGGGGCGGCTGCTGGAGCACGCTTTGCGCACGCACCGCACCCGCCCTCGCCCGGGGTGGGTGCGCGGCGGCCTGCACTTGGTCGAGGACCAGGGCCGCAGATTCGCCCTGTGCGGCGGCTTCGGCCTCGGCGCCCCGGCCGCCGGCCTCGTCGTCGAGCAGCTGGCCGCGCTCGGTACCCGGCGGGTCATCACCGTCGGCACCGCCGCCTCCCTCCAGCAGGGCCTCGGCCCCGGGGCCCTGGTCGTGGGTACGAGCGCGCTGCGCGACGAAGGGCTCTCCCACCACTATCTCCCGCCCGGCCGGACGGCCTCACCCTCGCCCGCCCTCACCCAGCACCTGACCGAAGCGCTGGCCTCGTACGACTTACCGGTCACGCGCGGGCCGATCTGGACCACGGACGCCCCGTACCGTGAGACGACGGCAGAAGTCACCCGGTACGGAGCCGAAGGCATCCTCGCCGCCGACATGGAAGCGGCCGCGGTCTTCGCCGTGGGCCGCTGCCGTACGGTCGCCGTCGCCACCGTCCTCGCCATCGCGGACTCCCTCGTCGCCCGCCGCCCACGCCAGCACTCGCCGGACACCGAGCACGCACTCCACACGGCGCTTGCCGCAGCGGCGCAAGCGCTCCACACCTCGACGGCGTCATCGCCGACCGTCGGCGAACACTAGGGTTGAATTCCTCGTGAACAGAAGTAGAAGGGCACCCTTGTGAGCACCGGCGCCTCGCGTCCCACGGTCGGCGCGGTCGTCCTGACCATGAACGACCGGCCCGAGGAGTTCCCCCGGGCCATGGCCTCGCTCCTCGCGCAGGAAGGCATCGACCTCGACGTGGTCGTGGTCGGCAACGGCTGCGAACCTGAACAGATCCCCGCAGGCGTCCGCACGGTCACGTTGCCCGAGAACGTCGGCATCCCCGAAGGCCGCAACGTAGGGGCCGACAACGTCAAGGGCGATTACCTCTTCTTCTTCGACAACGACGCCCACCTGCCCGACACCGACACCCTCGCCCGGCTCATCGCCGAACTGCACCGCGACCCCCAGCTCGCGTACGTACAGCCGCGCATCAGCGATCCGGCGACCGGTGAGACTCTCCGCCGCTGGGTACCCCGCCTCCGGGCCTCGGACCCCACCCGGCCCGGCATCGTCACCGTCATGGCCGAGGGCGTCGTCATGGTCCGCCGCGACGCCTACGAGCGGGCTGGAGGCTGGCCCGGTGACTTCTTCCTCTTCCACGAAGGCGTCGAACTGGCCTGGCGGCTGTGGAACCTGGGCTGCACCGGCCGGTACCTGCCCGACATCGTCGTCCACCACCCCGCCACCAACCCGGCCCGGCACGAGACTTTCTACCGGCTCAACGCCCGCAACCGCGTCTGGGTCGCCCGCCGCAACCTGCCCCGCCTCCTCGTCCCCTTCAACCTCGCCACCTGGTGCCTGATCACTCTGTGGCGCATCCGCGACCGCCAGGCACTCCGCGTTACGCTCGCAGGCTTCCGTGAAGGGCTCGCCGGTGGGCAGGGCCCGAGGCAGCCCATGTCCTGGCGAACCGTGCTCCGGCTCACGACGGCCGGGCGACCGCCTGTCTTCTGACGCTCTCGAATCGCCACGGTCGGGTAGTCGCGCGTGCCGCAAAAATTGGACAAATGACCTAATGGGTGTATGGCGCCTCTCCCCTTCCCTCGTGACCTGGTACTCCTTCAAGTGGGCTGGGAGCGGACGTACGCCGAGCTGATCGACGGGCATCGGGCTCCCTGGGGTGGGCGGCCAGGTCGAGGCTGCGATACCTCTCAGCCCGCCTGGCGGCACACCCCTACTGGGTGGCGCGATCCGGGCGGATGACCGGCTGGGCTGACCTGCGTCGACATGCGCGAAGGTTCATAGAGGCGGAAGAAGCGTGAGCCTCCGTGGACCTTCCGCAGTCGAGACCGTGGGACGGCCGCCGCGCACCTTCGCGCTCACGAGCCTCCACTCGGCGAAGTTTGCGACTGGTAACGGTCGGATCGGCGGTGTTCGGCGCAACATCGGGAGGTGGGTCGATCGGCTGACGCTTCCTTCCGGGCGGGCCGCCCATCGAGGTCAAGAGGCTGGCTGGATCACGCCTGTTCGAGCGTTTGGTGCGATTGACGCCTTATGTCTGATAGTGAAGCTATCCGTGTGTGATCACTTGGGAGATTTGCGTCATTTGTAACCGACCGCATGTCGGGTTTTGGTGTGACGTATCTCGGATTGACAACGGGGTGGTTGATTGGCCCCTGGGGCGCACCCTCGGCAGCGATGGATGAAAGCGCACGTCAGAGGGTTGATCAACATGCTCTCGTGTGCTTTTTGTGCAGTTCATCCCGAAGTGCGAATGCGCTCGCTGAACCGACCGCTGATGAGTTTTAGGTCAATCTCTGCTTAACCTTTCGCGTACTGTCCAAGAAGTTCCCGAAGCCTCGGCGAGGCGAGTGGTGAATGCGTTGCTCATTCGCTACAGCGACATGGGGCGTCGATGCGGGTTAGGCCCCTGCTGGGCTGCGGCGGTGGCGCGCTGGAGGCAGTCGACGGGCAACTCCACTCGCCGGGCCAACGCGGAGGGAACTGAGAGTCAGCGGTGCGGTCGCGCCTAGCCCGGGGGGAGCTAAACGGTAGAAGGGATTTGTCATGTGGTCTGGGAAGATCCTTCGCACTGAGCCCACGGGGCCGACCCGGGGCGGAGAGCCCCGAAGAGGACCGGGCCGCCGTCGGGCGGTGGAAAAGGACCTGCATCGCTTCCTCCGTCGGGAACTTCGAGACCTCGGTATTCATCCGCCGCTGGACGTGGAGGAGCTGTGTAAGGCGCTCAGCCGTCGGCGTGGTCGGCCCCTCTATCTGCGGGAAGCGCCGCTGCCGAAGCCAGGACCGACGGGAATGTGGGTCGAGTACGACGCCTATGACGTGATCTTGTACCAGCAGGAGACGACCCGTCTGCATCAAGATCACATCAAGCTCCACGAGATAGGACACATCCTCGTGGCGGAGGCCGAGGACGCCGAGCAAGCGGCGGCCGAAGCGACGGGGCGGCCCCCCGCGCTCGACCCCGACGAGGAGTCGGCCGTCTTCGTGGAAGGTTGGGCCGCCATGCTGCCGGTCTTCGACCCCGAGACGATCAAGCGGGTCGCGCGCCGGTGCACGTACGACGACGGCGAGGAGTGCTCCGTCGAACTCGCGGCGACGATCATCCTGGAGTGGGCGTCCGTGCTGGACGACTCCACTCCCCTCTCGGAGGACCCGTCGCTGCGGCGTGTGCAGTCGGCCCTCGGCGACCGGCGGGGATGGCTGTAACCCGTGGAACTGCTACTCCTGGGGCTCGTGGGCGCCCTTGCCTGGAAGCTTTACAAACTGTGGCGAACCCCTCATGACGCGCCTCTGCGGTCGGTGACCCTCTGCCTGCTCTGCGCCACGCTGTCCTATCCCATCGCTATGCCGGGAGGCGCGACCGGCGTCGACACGGTGGCGGGGCACGGGGCGGCGAAGTTGGTCCAGAACGTGCTGCTGCTCTTCGCGATGTACTTCCTGATGTGCTTCTACCTCTACTCGGCCGCCGACGCGGAGGCGAGCCGTCGCAGGGCACGCAAGGAGGCGGTCGTCGTCGGGGCCGTCGTGGTGGTCATCACCCTGGCTGCCGTATCGGTGCCGCACGAGGTCTTCGCCGGCAGTTTCAGCACCGCGGACATGACGATTCCGCAAATCGCCGTCTTCTACGGCGGAGCCGGGTGCTACCTGACGTACGTCCTGGGCCTCGCCGCTCGGTGGACGCGTAGCTATGCCCGCATGTCCCGGCGCCCCCATGCAACGGGACTGTGGATGGCGGCCGTTGGCCTGGGCGCGATGGCTGTGGCCTGTGCGATCCGGGCTGTCATCGTCGCCGTCCGCTGGTTCGAGATCGACGTACCCCAGCGCCTGATGGCTGCCGTCGCGTTCCTGTTGGTCGCATCCATACTTCTGTTCACGGCCGGCATCACCTACTCGGGGGTCCGCGCCCGAATATCTTCTTCGAAGCTCTGGCTTCAGCACCGACGTGATTACCGCCGCCTCGCCGCCCTCTGGGAGCTGTTGGCTGAGGCGTTCCCCGACAACGTGCTGCCGCCGGCGTCCTCGTCCGCCCACGACCGACGGCGCGCTCGGAGGGTCCACCGCCGCTACCACCGCCGCATCGTGGAGATCCGGGACGGCCTGGTCGCCATCAGTCCGTACCTCCTGGAGGACGAGACCGGCATCGGATCGCCCGACGTCGACTCGGCAGAGCTGGCAGCCCGGCTGCGCCGCGCTTCCGCCCGGATTAAGGAGGGTGCCCCCGCGCCCCGCCGGGCGGTCCCCCTTGCCATGGCCCTGGGAAGCGACCGAGCGGCAGATGTGAAACAACTGATTGCGGTGTCCGACGCACTGGTGCCAGACCGCGCGACCCCCCTCATGACCAAGGAGACACCATGCTGATTAGCGGAGGACGTGTGCTCGTCGGCACGGGCACGTATCTGGACGACGGAGCCGTCCTGATCGAGGGTGATTCGATCGCGGCTGTGGGGCCGCGTAAGGAGATCGAGGAGCAGACCGCTGCCGACGTGCCGCGGTCGGTGTTCGACGGCACACTTCTGCCCGGGTTGATCGATGCCCACGTACACCTCGTTTTCGACGGGGGGCCTGACCCGGTGTCCGCTCTCCAGGACTTGACGGATGAGGCCCTGCTCGCGGACATGCGCCGCCGCGCGGAGGAACTGCTGCTCAGCGGCGTCACCACGGTCCGCGACCTCGGAGACCGGAACGGGCTGGCTCTCCGCCTGGATTCGGAGATCGCCGACCAGCGCACGCCGGGCCCGAGGATCGTCTCCGCAAGCACGCCCCTGACTACCCCCGGCGGGCACTGCCACTTCCTCGGCGGTGAGGTCTCGGGCGAAGCCGAGATCCGCGCCCTCATCCGCCTCAACCTCGAACGAGGCGCTGGGGTCATCAAATGCATGGTTACTGGCGGCGGGCTCACCCGGGGCGGGCCCGCAAGCCACGAGTCCCAGTTCTCCGCAGCGGAACTGCGACTTCTCGTAGATGAGACTCACGCCGCAGGCGTCCCCGTCGCGGCCCACGCGCACGGAGCCGACGGCATCGCCGCCGCCGTGGAGGCCGGGGTGGACACCATCGAGCACTGCACGTGGATGACCGGCGACGGCCTCGACTTTCGCCGGGACGTGGTGCAGCAGATTATCGACCGTGGCATCACCGTCTGCCCGGCGGTAAGCCCCCACTGGCGGATGCTCCCTGCGATCTTCGGCGAGGAGCGCGCCGCCGGGATGTTCGACCTGGTACGCCAGATGGCAGACGCGGGTGTGAAGCTGGTCGCCGGCACGGACGCCGGAGTGCAGCGTGCCACCTTCAACGGCCTGGTGCCGGCCCTCTCGTTCTACGCCCACCTCGGCCTGGCGAACGCCGAGATCATCAACATGGCGACGACCGCCGCAGCGACGGCCCTCGGGCTCGGCTCCACAACCGGCCGTATCGCTCCGGGCTACCGCGCGGATCTCATCGCTGTCGGGGGAGACCCGCTCTCGGATCTCGACGCCCTCAAGAACGTCACGGCCGTATTCGCCTCCGGTCGGCGACACGATCCGAATGCACCAGCCGAGTAGTCGGGGCTGACCGAGCCCTGACCTCTGGAGCCTCCGGAGGCCCGGAGGGCAGGGCCCTACTCGTCGTCCGTGGAGCCGACCTGTTTCTCGAACTCGGCCTGCAGGTCCGTCAGGAGCGAGAGCACCTCGGGCGACAGACCCTCCGGGCCGAGGCCACGAGCCCGAACTCGTCCGATCGTCCCGTTCCGGGATGCGAGCAACACACGAATCCCCTGGTACACCTGACGGGCGACGGCCTCGTCCGGCTCGAAGTACATGCGCTCGACGCCGAAGAACTCGGCAAGTCCCTCCAGGACAACGGGGCCCGGGCCGTCGGCGTCACCGGCACCTGTTCGGAGGGTCTCGACCTCCTTGGCCGTGACAACCTCCGCCCCTGCATGCCGGTTTACCGCCTCTGCGATTTCTCCATCCCCCGGAACTGTGCCCGCCGGGTAGGAGTGTTCCAGTAGGAAGCTGATCTTCTCCCCGAGAGCACGGGGATGCTCGTCGGCCTCGGCCGCAGCGACGCTCTCGTCCCCGTCTTCTTCGACGACGTTTCCGAACGAGCGCTCCTGAGCTTGCTCCAGTGCCTTCTCCGATACGCCGTACGCCGCTGCCAGCTTCGGCACGTACTTCTCCTTGAGCCGCCGTACGCCGTTTTCGGCCGCAGCCACCGGGCCATCGCTCTTCGTGCCGATGAACCTCGCCACCTCGTACCGGTAGAGGCCCGCGTCGCACCGCAGGTCGATCAGGTCGGGCGCGCCTTTACGGGGGAACAGCTCATCCAACGGTTTCCGGAGTGCACGCGCGATGCCCGGCAGCTTCTCCTGGTCCGGGACGCTTGAGCCCAACTCCCACCCCGCCACGGTTGAGTCCGCAGCGTCGACGGCAGCGCCCACCTCGGCCTGCGGGATCTCTGCGGCCCGTCGTACGGCGCGCACCACTGTTCTGTCGAAGTGGCGAGCTGACATCGAGACCTCTTTTTCGTGCGAGTCGAAGAACTATCGGCTCGTTGACCTTTCGCGTGAACCGGGATAGCTTCAGACTACCGAAAAACGGGGTGCCGTGCATCCCTCCCGGCCAGGCTGCGCGCCTGCCGAGGGCGTGAGGCTGAGGAGGAGAACACCTCCTTCGGCGTGCCCGGCAAGAGGGGGTGCCGACCGAACGCGGTTCAGGGAGGGGCAGGGGATGCACGCCAAGGGCCCGTAACACGACGAAGCAACGAAAAACCGGCGCCCGGGAGTTACCAGCTCCCAAGCGCCGGGCCGGCACCCCGAAGGGCGCCGATGCACATCTCGCGGGCGGCGGGGCTTTTGCACGAGAACCACCGCACCGCGGTCCTACAAACCACGGAGTATCGCATGCCTGCCATGCCGAGCGGAACCCCGGCCTGCCCGGACACCAGCCGTCGACACCGCCTCGCCGCCCAGCTCGCCGATATGATCTCCGGCGCAGCCACCATCCGGGTCAGCCTCACCGACCCGACACAGGTCTGGCCGCACCCGCACACGGTCGTGCGGGACGAGACGGGCAAGACGATGGAGCTGGGCCGGACGACGTCCAGGGTCGCCGCCCGCTGGATCCTGAGGGTCTGGCCGGACAAAGACTGGGCCCGCCCGCACACCTTCCGCCTCGCCGACGCCACCCTCACCCGCAGCGACTTGAACGCCGCCGAGCGGGGCCGCTGACATGGCCCGGATCCGAACCATCAAACCGGAGGCATTCACCTCCGAGTCTCTTGCCGAGGTGAACGTCGCGGCCGAGAGGACTTTCTTCGGCCTGCTCACCCAGGCCGACGACCATGGTCGTCACCGGGACAACGCCGCGATCATCGCGGGGCTCCTCTGGCCCTTGCGCGCCGAACACACCTCGGTCCACGTCGAGGACGACCTCCACCAGCTCGCGAACGCCGGACTGATCTGCCGGTACACCGGATGCGACGGCCGCCGCTACCTCCACATCGTGACCTGGTCCGAGCACCAGAAGATCGACAAGCCGAGCCAGTCACGCCTGCCCTCGTGCCCGCAGCACCAGGCTGCCGACCGGTGCGCACCGTGCAAGGGCTCGTGCTCCCGGCGGACCGAGGGGTCGTCCACGGCTTCCCGAGGGCTCTCCGAGGCCTCCGGGAGGGCTCGCCGAGCCCTCGATCTGCCTGCCGTACCACCCGCCTCGCCGACGCCGGACCACGCAGACGAGTCCGTCGCCGACCGGCAGGAGGCTGCCGACGGCGCGATCGGCACAGCGGGGCGAGCTGGTGCTAAAAGTGCAGGTCAGGCCGCATTCTCCGAGGACTCCCCGAACCTTCCCCGAAGCCTCTCCGAAGGCTCGGCGCCTGGATCTAGGATCTTGGATCCTGGATCTCTTGTCCCTACGGGGCGCACAGCGCCCGCACCCAGCGTCTCCGCCAAGGACCTCGTCGGCGAGTACGTCGCCGGGTGCGACCAGCGCCCCCCGAACGACGTGATCGGACACCTCGGGCGGATCACCAAGAAGCTCCTCGACGAAGGCATCGCACCGGAGCACATCCGGGCCGGGCTGGCGAACTTCGCGGCCAACCCGAGGCACCCGAGCGTGCTGACCAGCATGGTCAACGAGGCAATGAACGCTCGCCCCGGCGGCTTGGCGCGGCCGGGAATCCGGCCTAACGTGCCCGCCCACCAGGCGTGGACCAACCCGGCCAACGCTTCCGCCGCCTACGCCGAGGAGCTGTGATGCACACCCATCACCGCGAACCCCAGCTCCTCGGCCACGAAGGCACCCTGGAGCGCATGGCCCGGATCCTGGCCGCCCGCAACATCGACTCGGCCGACGCCGCCGCGCTCCCCGACGACCCCGAGCCGTTCTCCCCGCTCGACGCCCTCCTGGCCGGGATGCCCCCGCGCTACCAGGCGGCTGCCGCCGACCACCCGATGGTCCTGGACTGGGTCGGGAAGGTGACCGAGGCGGCCGTCGCCCCCAGCCGGGGAGCCCGGCGGCAAGTCACCACCGGGCCCAGCCTCCTGATGGCCGGAGTCGTCGGCGCGGGCAAGACGCACCAGGCGTACGGCGCGGTCCGAGCGCTGGTGCGGAACGGGGTCGGCGTGCGCTGGCGCGCGACCACCGCTGCCGACCTCTACGCCGATCTCCGCCCCCGGCCCGGGGTCGACAGCGAGCGGGAGCTGGCGGCCGTCAGCCGGTGCCCGGTGCTGATCATCGACGACCTCGGCGCGGCCAAGGCCAGCGAGTGGGTCGAGGAGATCACGTACCGGCTGATCAACCGCCGGTACAACCTCATGCTCCCGACCTTGATCACCACCAACCTGGCGATTAAGGACCTCCGCTCCTACCTCGGTGACCGCGTTGCCTCCCGACTCGCGGAGATGACCACCCGGGTCGAGTTCGAGCCGCTCGACCGCAGACGCTACCGCGCAGCAGCCTGACCTGCCGCAGGTCACCACGTCCGGGCCGCGCCCCTCTGCGCGCCGCCACGAGCCACTTCACGACCAGCGCACCTCTCCGCCGACGCCCCTGCGCGCGGAGAGCGATCGGAGCAACCCGCATGACCAGCACGACGAACAGCCCTGTCCACCACCGCCAGCTCGGCGACCAGACCTGGCAGGCCGACGCCGTCTGCCAGAGCACCGATTACAACCCGGTTGACCCCGAAATCTTCTTCCCCGAGCCCGACGAGACCGCCAAGATCGCCACGGCCAAGGCCCTGTGCGTCCAGTGCCCGGTCCGCCGAACCTGCCTGGACGCCGCTCTCGAAGGAGGTGACACCGACGGGATCCGAGGCGGCCTGACGGAGGAGGAGCGCGGGCCGCTGCACGAGAAGCTCCCCAGCCGCCTCGACTACAGCCGCGTCAACGCCACCATCGCCGGGCGCGACGTGCACCTCACCCATACCGAGCGCCGCGCGGTCGAGCACGCTGCCTACCGCCACGGGGTGAGCGAGCAGCGCCTGGCCTGGCTTCTGAAGGTCACCGAGGAGCACGCCAAGAAGCGATACCGCGAGATCCGCCGGGCCGAGCGCAACCGATCCCTGAACCAGCCCAAGGACACCGTCCTGCCACCCGAGGTCGACGGTGCGCACCCGGTCCGCGACGACTTCGGGACGGCGGCATGACCACCACGAGCACACCGAAGGCGGCGCACATATCCGCCTGGGACCGCGCGGTGGTCATCGCCCTGGGCGGCGCGGGGTGCGCGCTGTCGTACGACGCCCTCCAGCAGATGGCCGTCGCCATCCACGTCCGGGGCCTGTTGACCTTCGTCTTCCCGTTGGTGATCGACGGGTTCATCGCCTACGGCGTCCGCGCGCTCCTGGTCCTGCGCGATGCCCCGCTGCGCGCCCGGCTTTACGTCTGGACGCTCGTCGGCACGGCCACCGCCGCCAGCATCTGGGCCAATGCGCTCCACGCGGTGCGGATCAACCAGGACGCGGTCGCCGGCACCGGTCTCCGGCTCGGGGACACGGTGGTCGCGGTGCTGTCCACCATCGCACCGCTGGCCCTGGCGGGAGCTGTCCACCTCTACATCCTCATCGCCCGGGGGCCGGTCAAGGACAGTGACCGCGAGGACCTCGGTCAGACCGGTCACCTCGGTCAGGTCAACCGGAGCGACGGCGCAGAGGTCACCCGGACCGACCGGGTCGGTCAGCAGCCGGAGGCCGGTCAGCCGGTCACCGCCCGGACCGACCGGCAGCCGCTCTCCCTTGACAAGCCGACTCCCGCCACTCGGTCGCTCAGCGGGGACAGGGCTCCGGCGGACAGCAGCGCCCCTGTCACCAGTGACCGGAGCCAGCCGCGCGAGGCCGCTGACCTGCCCGGGCAGTCGGACACCGCGCGGCCGGTCACTGACCGGCGTGCCCGGACAGCCGGTGACCGGCGATCTGACTCGGACACCGAGGAGCTACTGAAGATCGCTCGGTCAGCGGTCAGGGCCGAGGGCAAGCTGACCCGCAAGGTGGTCGGACAGGCGATCCGAGACCAGCAGATGACGCTCTCCAGCGACACCTTGACCACCTTGATGGCCCAGCTCCGCGAGCAGCACGGACAGCCGGTCAGCTCCGCCCGGACCTGATTGGACACTACGGAGCGGGTGACCGAGCAGGTCACCCCGGCCGGTCACCCGCTTCGCACACCCGCCCTACCTTCCTCCAGAGCAGAAGCCGAGTACATCTGATGCGCACTCACCCGGCCACCCCCGCCGAAGTCGACTCCTGGCTGACCGTCCTGCACCAGCGCGGCCACCTCCACCGCGCTCAGTCCGGCCCCGACACCACCTGGATCGTGCAACGCGAGCAGCACGACCGCCCGTGGACCCTGCACCACCCGGTCCTGGCCATGGACTGGATCGCGGACCTCGTCCACGAAATCCAGCAGCAGGACCCGGAGACGAGCCGGTGACCTCCGACGACCCGGCGGTGGTCACGGCTGGGCAGCAGCGTGACCCCACCACGGCTCCTGGCGGAGCAAGCTATCGCGTACGACGGTCCTACGGCCCGTCGTACGCACTTGCCCCCGCCCAGGAGGGCGGGGGAAGCCCGGCTGGTCCCCGAGCGAGGGCGCACGGAGACCAGCCGGGCAACCGGCACCAGGGGGCGCCGGTCACCGGAGGAGAGGCCAGCTGCGAGCCGCAGAGCGCGAGCACTCCCCCCTTCGCCGACCGCAAACCGCGCCGTCGCACCCGCAACCCCAGCGAGCGCACCCGTAAGACGACGACCCGCCTCTCCGACACCGAGAAAGCCGAGATCGCCGCCGCTGCCACGCAGCGCGGCATCACCGTCGCCCGCTTCCTCGCTGGTGCCGGCCTCGCCGCCGCCCGCGGTTCGACCGCCCTGCACACCAACGAACGCTGGGACGCGACAATCGACGAACTCGCGGCGCTACGAACGGCCTTGGCCCGAATAGGCAACAACATCAACCAGATCGCCTACGTCCTCAATGCCGGCGGGCAGCCCCGCCCGGGCGAACTCGACCACGCGCTGAGCACGCTCCTCCGACTTTTCGCCCGCGTCGACAACGCGGCGAACAACTTGGTGAACCGGCGGCTGTGATGGTTCCCGACATCGGACGCGGCTCCCGGACCCACGGCCTGCTCGTCTACCTGTACGGCCCCGGGCGACGGGAGGAGCACACCGACGCCCACCTCGTCGGCTCGTGGGACGGCTTCGCTCCGGATCCCGGCCGCGACACCAGCCCCGATCCCGATCCGAAGATCACCCTCGCCCGGCTCACCGCCGCCTTGGACCTGCGGGTCAAGCAGGCCGGAGACCGAGCGCCCGCCAAGTACGTCTGGCACTGCTCGGTCCGCACGGCCCCCGGGGACCGGCGGTTCTCCGACGAGGAGTGGAACGCCGTCGCCCAGCGCATCGTCCACGCCACCGGCATCGCACCGGACGGGGATCCCGACGGCTGCCGGTGGATCGCCGTACGCCACGCGGCAGACCACATCCACATCGTCGCCACCCTAGTCCGAGGAGACCTGCGCAACCCACGCCTGAACTACGACTTCAACAAGGCCCAGGCCGAATGCCGCCGCATCGAAAAAGAGATGGGCCTGCGGCGCCTCAACGCCGGAGACGGCACTGCAGCGAAGAACCCCACCAGCGCCGAGAAGTTCAAAGCCGAACGCACCGGCCGCTCCGAAACCCCCCGGGAGACGCTCCGCGAAGCCGTACGCCGGGCCCTCGCCGGAGCTGAAGACGAGAAGGAGTTCTTCACCCGTCTCCACGAGGCCGGCCTACGGGTGAAAGTGCGTCACGCCCCATCTGGTGACGCGCTCGGCTACAACGTCGCCCTGCCCGGCGACCGCAACCGCGACGCCGAACCGGTCTGGTACCCCGGCTCCAAACTTTCCCCCGACCTGTCCCTCCCCAAGATCCGCCGCAGGCTGGCCGACGGCACCGTCGAAGACACGGCGACCCCGGCCTCGGGCGGACGAGCGGACTTGTCCCCGCCTGCCCGAGAGCGACGCAGCGCCACCGCCATCGCCGAACGGGCCGCAGTCCTCCTCGACAGCGACGACGACGGAGAAGCCGCCGCTCAGCTCGTCGGTGTCGGAGAACTCCTCGATGCCGTCGCGCAGACCTCCCCGGCCGCGACCCGCACCGAGCTGGCTGCCGCCGCCCGAACCTTCGAACGGGCGACCCGCAGCCACGTCCAGGCGGAACGCGCCGACACCCGAGCACTCCGCTCCGCCGCACGAGGAATCATCCAGGCCGGCGGCGCGCTCGGCCGGGGCGAGGACGGCGGCACCACCGCCATGCTCCTCTCCACCCTCGTCCTGGTCACCCTCGCCGCCGCCCACTGGCACTCCGCCCGGGGACATGCCCAGCAGGCCCACGCCTCCCGGCAGACCGCCGAGCACCTGCGCACCGCCTACCGACAGGCCGCCACCACCCCGATGCGAACACTGCACGAGCAAGGCCTCGCCCTTCCCGACGCCCAACGCCGGGCGTACGAGACCACCATCCGCGCCGTCCTACCGAACCACGGCGTACGAGAAGACGGTGTACGGGCGAAGACCGACGCCCTGGCCGCCACCCTCGCCCAGGCCGAGCAGGCAGGCCACGACCCCGAAGCCCTCCTTCGCCAGGCCATCGACATGCGCGAACTCGACACCGCCACAGACGTCAATGACGTCCTGGTCTGGCGCTTGCGCCGCATGGCCCAGCTCCCCGCCCACCCGGGCGCAACTCCCCGCCGCCCGAAGGACGGCACCAGCAACCCGAAAGCCTCGGCCAACCACACCAGCAACCGAACGACACCCACGACCGGAGTTCGCCCCGTAGCCCCCACTCCACGAAACCGCCCACCGCGCCGCTGAAGATCCGGCGGGCTGGCCATCGGCCCGCCGGAGTCCGAGAAGTCCCTGGACAACCGGTTCCACCGGCTGTTACGGATGGAAACAGAAGGCCCTCGACCGGGAGATGACGCACGTGCTCAGAACCACCGACCGCCCCGCGGAGTCGGCCCTCTCCGCCGGCACCGATCCCTTGCTGCAACTCGCCTACGAGACGCAGCCGCCCAGCGGCCCCGGCGCGACGCGCTGCCTCAGTCACCCTCGCGAACTCGCCCTTCGCGGGATCCCGGTGACGTGCACGGCCTGCCGCGCCCGGCGCGACTGGCTGCTCATCAACCACGGGCGCAACGTCTGGGTCTGCTGTCGCTGCAGCAACCGGTGGCTCGAACCCGAGATCAGCCGTGCTGACTTCGACGCCCTGATCGTGATCCCGGACGGAACGATCTACCCCAGCGTCGAGGAGGGCCTGGCCGCCTTGGGGTTCGACGGAGCCTTCGTCGGCACATACCTGGACTAGGCGAGCGAAGTGACGAACGACGAGGGGCGACACCGGCGGGTTCGGTGTCGCACCTCGTCGTGGCAGGTAGTCAGCTGCCGCCCATATCTCTTGGCAGTTGCCCCCGGAAGGTGCAGCCAGGGCACTCGTCCTCGCCTTGGATGTGGCCCTCGTACCAGCCGTGGACGGCAGCGTGCAGGATCGCCTCCTCCACCGAGGCTTCGCCGCTTCTGACCGATGCGACGGCGTTGCCGACGACGACTTGGAGCACGGCGTTGTCCGGCGAGGGGAATGGTGGTGATGGCATGGGTGAGGCACTCATGCCCTGAGCCTAGAGGCTCAACCTGCTCCTATTCAGAAGAACCGGCGTTCGAGCGGAGCTCGCCGGAACTGGCCAGGCGGTAGATGCTGAGCCTCCTCGCGCAAGGCACAAAACGCCTGCCATGATCTCTCGCATGACGGAACAGTGGACATCCGCGCTCAGCTTCTCCAGCTTCGCTGCCCCTCCGAGAGCCGATGGCACGCCAGCAGCTTCTGACCCGCGCCGTGATGTTGAAGAGACCGCGATGCGCTGGCAGAGCCACAGCAGCCGGGGAGGAGCTGCGGGATGGGCCTCGCTGAACTCCCTGAAAGCCGCAGGGGTACAGGGACGCGGAATCCTGATTAACCGGGTGGTGGAGATACACGGCCTTTCTGGCAGCATCGGCGAGCAGCTGACACTCGCTTGGGCCGCCGAACAAGATGCCCAGCGTTTCCAGGACCCTGAAATCGAACGCGATCCGGTCCACCTTGAAGAAATACAGACAGCCCAGCGCATGGCAGTGAGAGCCTTGTGCGAAATGAGCACCCATTTTTTGCTGGGGGCCGCACACAGCCTTGCCAACCTCGTGCTACGCGTTACGCTATGCAATTACCTGGCAGCTGAAGTAATCAACGCACCGAAGAAAAACCGCAAGGCTCAGGGATTCGAGCCGGGAACCGATCTGCCATCGGCATGGCCCACCTTCTCTTCATCCCCTACGGTAGAACTATGGGTTCAAGTGCTACCTGATGCTGCTGAAACAAGCGGCATCGACGGCATAAAAAGTTTGGTCTCCCGCCTCACCTTGCTTCAGCAAGATCCTCGATTCCGTGCGCTTGACGAACGTCGTGGATTGGATTATCACCGCCGACGCCCCCAGTCGGTCAAGCACACATCGCCCCGCAGGGGCATCTGGTCCTACGACAAGGAGAAGAAACTTTCGACCACCAGCATGGTGGCCTCTGCCGAGGACGCCCAGCGAGACGAAGTCCTCGTCCATCAGATCTGTGTTGACGCCTTGACCTGTATCACCGAAGCAATGGTCGATATCGAACCGCTGATCGCTGAAAGTCTTTCGGCCTGCCACCTGGCATGGCGGCTGGATGAGCCTCGTGCGATCCAGAGAGCATCACCCGCGGGGTGAGCGCGCCGGGTCCCCTCTGAAGTCTTAAAGCAGTAGAACGCGGTCCGATTGTCATAGACAATGAGCTATGCAGATCCGCCTTCCAGGAACCGAAGAGCTGCCGGCCCCGGCGTCCCCCGAGCAGCAAGAGCTGCTGCAGACCGTGTGGAACGTCTTCGCATCAACCTCGGAGTGGCCTACCTTCGACTGGGTAGACCGGAAGCTCGACCGTCAAGAGATCGACACTGTTGCGGCGCTCGCCCAGCTTCCTGACGGGCTGATGCGCGGCCTACCCGACCCGAGCCGACCCGTGCCCCAGGATGACGCGGTCCTGGCATTGACAATTGCTGGTGTGGCGCGGTGCAACGGATCCTCAGACGTGGTGCTGCTTTTCCTCGCCCTCATACGCGTCCTTGCCGAGACCGAACGGAAGTGGCAGGCAGGACCAGGTGGAGAAAAGCCGACACTTTCTGAGTGCACTGCTATCCGTCGTCTGAATCTGATGCCTATCGAGGACCATACGACGTTGCTCCTGCAGGCACGCACGCTTGCGCAGTTCGAACCCGGCATCGAGGGTCATCACATTGCCAGCGGCGGCGAGTGGACGCTTAAGGTTGGACGCTCCATTCGGCCCTTCCGTGAAGTTGGCGACATCGGCGCCTACTGGTGCACGCGCGAGGCGCTAAGAACTCCAACCCCTGTCTCCCCGGCAAATTGTGGCGGCGGGTCGCCAGACGTGCTGCCTATTGTGCGGAGCGGGTCTCCGTACATTAGTGATGAACTAATCGCGGCTTTGGGGACCACGACCACGAAGTACAAGCTCGACAAGCTCACTGCTCTTGCTCGTGAACTTAATGAAAACTACAGCGCTGGGCACCCGTACGCCAGCCAGATGCTCTTGCGGGCAATCCTGGACCATGTACCACCCGCCTTTGAGCAGAAGACGTTCGACAATGTAGTGGCTAACGTTTCATGGAGTCGTACAGACAAGGCCCATGTGAAGAAATTGCGAGACGCTCGCGCCTCTGCTGATGATGTGCTCCACCGTCAGGTTCGTCAGTCGCCAAGTCACTTTAATATGGATGATATGCCGCCCCGAGCGGCGATCAATGCACTTCTCCAAGCGCTGATGGATCGCCTTTCAGGCGTCGAGCAGTGATCGCAGAGTCGGAGTCCGAAGACATCGGCATTCAAATTCGCACCTCAACCATTCCAGCCAACCGGTCGGACAGATCGCTCGGTGACAGCGCGCCGCTCATCACGGTCAGGACGGGGGTACGCACAAGGTGGCTGGGCGTACGGCAAGGCCGCCCCTGCCTGATCGGCGTGGGGCGGCCTTCTGCGGTTCGGTCAGACGTGGGCGAGGCGATTCGAGAGATCGAGGGCGGCGGTCGCGACTGCGAGGGCGGCGCAGAGGCCGAGCACCTCGCGGAGGGTGGGGCGGACCAGGCGCGGCCAGTCGTCCGAGGCGGAGGGCCAGGAGGCGAGGTGCACCTCGGTGGTGGCCAGGCCCAAGTGGGCGGTGACGTTCCAGCCTGTGCGGGAGGCGGGCTCCCAGTGCAGGCGCACGCGGCCCTGGGGGAGTTTCGCGGTATCGGCGGCGAGCCAGGTGATGTCGAGCGGTCCGTCGGGCAGGGCGGAGACGCGCTGGACGAGCGCACCGCGAACGTCGTCCGGCATCGGGCGTACGGCTAGGCGGTGCAGCGGAAGGGTGTGAGATGAGCGGGATCGCGACGGGATATGAGCCTCCGAGGTGGTTCGTTGGATGGTCAGTCAGGCCCAGGTCAGGGCATCGCTGACCGAGGGCGAGAGATAATCCTCCTGGCCGTCGTCGGCGATGAACGCTTTGCCGTCCCGGACGACGATCTCCGCCCCCAGGTAGTGGGTGAAGGGAAAGTCGGGGTTGAGGGCGAGGCGGATCGGCAGGCTGGGGTCCAGGTCTTGGAGCTGGCGGAGCAGGTGTCCGACGGTCAGGTAGTGGGGCAAGAGGACCTCCGAGAGCGGTACGGGATGAGGGGTCAGACTGCAGAGGGGGCGTTCTGCCCCTCGGCGTGGCTGGCGAGGTGCCGCTTGCGGCACTCGTTGACGTAGCCCATGCCGGACTCCTCCTTCTTCCAGCCGCAGGAGCAGACGGTGCGGGTGTATGCGTGGCCGGGGCAGCCGGTGTGGAGCGGCCTGCCGGAGCTGGTGTGCTTGTGGTCCGCCGGGCAGAGAGTCCCGTCGGCGTGGTGGTTGGTGAGCGGGGCGCGGTGTGCCATGTGGGCCTTTCCGAGGATGAGTTGGCGGCGGTATCAGCGGCCGGGGGAGGCGATGAGCGCGGCGAGGAACCCGGCAACAGCCTCTGAGGGGGTGTAGGGGCCGAACTCCTGGACCCACGGTGTCCCGTCGGCGGGCTGGACCCGGACATGCCAGACGATGTCGCGCTTCCAGGCGGCGGGGTCTTCGGGGAGCCAGCCGACGTAGACGTGACCGTCCGGGCTGGTTGCGTGGACGTTGGCCTCCGGGGTGTCGACGACGGCCCAGCCGAGGCTGTTGAGGAGGTCGAGAACAGGACCGGCGCAGTGGTCGGAGGAGAGCCAGAAGCGGTCTTCCTGGGCCGGGCGGACGACGGCGGGCAGAAGGGTGGCGGAGGTGGTCACGGTTGAACGATCCCTTCGTTGACCTGCGGTTTTCCCAACACTCGTACGTTGACATGGGGTGTGGCGGAGTACGTAGTCGATTCCCAGGAAGCGGCGTCTGCCGTGGGCGAACTGGCCGACGCCATCAGGGCCGTGCGCCGGGAATGGAACGGCGAAGGGAGTTGTCGTACTGGGGTTGCGGCAAAGGGCCGCACGGGGCCGAAGGGGGAGCAGGGATGGCGAAGCCGAGCAGACACGAGGTCGGGACTGGGCTGGAGCACAAGGTCCGCGCAGCCGGGCGACCGTGGACGGTGGGCGACATCGCGATGGTCGCCGATGGCCAGTGGGCTGTCGGCGTCCAGCCCGAGGCGCGGTGGGACGACGGCGAGGTGGTCCTGGACCGCAGCGCTGACGGATATCGCGTCGAGTTGACGGTGGAGGAGCTGGCCCACGCGGTGGGCTCCGGCATCTGGATGCGCACGGTGGGCCAGAGCGATCCCGCCCACCGCGACGAGGACCACGACTGATCGATCAGCGACCTGACCCCGGGCCAGGCGCCGGCGGCCCGACGACGGCCGGAGGAGCGGCCTGGTCCGGTACCTGGCCGAGGACGTGTTGATCGCCCCTGGAGCGGGCAACAGCTGCCTGAGCCAACCGGGTTGATGGGGCCCGGTCCGCCGTCGCGGCGGCTTCACGCGCCTGGACCACATGGCTGATCGCCTGAAGGGCCGTACGGCTTTCGGCTTGGGCGACGCGAAGGTCGGCTGCGGAGCTGGTGATGCGTTGCAGGTCGTAGAAGGCCGGTGCGTGGCCGGGACGGGTGAGGGCGTGCAGGCGCTCCTGGTGCACGGCCACGGAGCTGTCGGCGGTGACCAGCAGGGCCGAGCGGATGTGCATGACCGAGCGTAGGAGAGGGTCGGTGGTCGGGCGGCGGACCGCGATCGACTCCAGAGCTTCGATCGGACGGCCCCAGGCTTCCTCGATCATGGTGGTGGCCTGGTCGAGTGCGGTGGCGTCGGGCATGGCGGAACTCCCGGTATTCGAAGGGGGGGAGAGAGGCGGTGCTCCGGAAGAGGAGCAGGTGTCAGCGGCTGCGGCGCGGGGGCGACGCGCTGGCCGACGGCCTGGCCGCGAGAGCAGGCGCGGGGATCCCGGACGGGTTCAGGGACGAAGCCGACGTGCGGCTTCGGGCGGCCATAACCCGGAGGTCAGCGGCCGTCCGGGGGAATCGCGCGGCGCGTTGGACGGCCTGCGTGACAGCAGTGCGGCGTACGTCGAGGGGAGTGGGAGCCCGGGGAACCTGGGGCGTGCTCGGAGTGACGGTGGTGAGCGAGACCAGGTGTGCCACCTCACGGTGGATCTGGTGGCGCTCGCGTATCACCGGGGCTGGATCGGCCATGACGGCTGCCGTCGCGGCGATCAAGTGGGTGGGCGTACGGGCCGAGAAGACCGCCTCCGCACGGGTACCCCAACCGGGTGGACCCGACCAGAGGGTGACGGCTTCGTCATCACGACGGGAGAGACGGTTGTCGATGAGGACGCCTGCTTGTCCGTCCGGGGCGGTGATCTCGACGGTGCCGAGTTCGGCCCCGCCGTGGCGGGTCCAGCCGGCATCGGTCAGCGGCTGGACGGCGTCGGCCCAGCGGTATGAGGGGCTCGCCAGAAAGCGCCCGTTGCCCTCGTACGCATCGGCTTCGGCGTAGTCGTGAGCGAGAGCGGTGGTCAGCCCGGCGACGATCTCGGCCGGGGTGACATGGTTGAAGGTCGCTGTCCAGCGGGGTGAGGAGACGGCTTCCTCGGATGCGGCGATCTTCCACAGCTCGAAGTCGTCGCCGAACCAGCCGATGCGGATCCTCTGGTCGGGCGACGTGACGAGGAGCTGGCAGGGACCGTCATCAAGGTAGTGGTGCGGCCAGTGAGCGACAGGGGCGAAGCCGGCGTCTCCGGCTCCGTTGGAACCGGCCAGGTACATCGGGCTGATCAGTACCTCCTGGTACAGATAGTTGTCGTTGGGCTGCTGGACGCTCATGGTCGAGACTCCGGGCACGTAGGAGGGGAACGCTCCCGCATGCGCGGGAGGGTGAAGTGCTGGGGCGCACGCGGACGCGGTAGCAGCGGCGAGACGGCACTGGCTCTCAGCACCACCACCCGGCTCACCGCCCCCGGCCCGGGGCCGACCGGGCGGTGACAGCCGCCGACACCCGCGGTTGCGGCTGCGTCGCGTGGCTGAACAGGTCGTTCGGCGCGGCGGCACTCCGGCGCAGGGCCGCTGCGGTCCGGGCACCGTCCCCCGTCAGCGGGACATTCGTGTGAGTCCGCGTGGCCGCCGCGACGCGGACGGGGCTCGACGAGGTCTTGAGCGCGGTGAAGGGTTCGCTCCAGTGCCCGATGGTTGCGTAGACGGCCCCCAGCAACTGGTCGGCATCGGTCAGGACGTAGGGGGCGCCGTGGTGCGAACCGGCGCGTCCGACCAGGCCGTCGGCCTGCATCCGCAGAAGCCGTTGCCGGGCGGAGGGGCGGTCCACGCCGATCTCCTCGGCGATGTGACTGAACCGCAGAGGGCCGTTGGTGCCGAGGGCCTGGATAACGCCGGTCGTGTGCCGAAGGTTTAGACGGCCCAGAGCGTCCTCGACGCGTTCGGCTTCGGCCATCGTCTGGAGCGGCAGGTGGGCCCGGGACCAGTCCGACAAGGTGTGGTGCACGGGGGCGAGCGACTCGCCGAGCGCGCTGAGCTGGTAGGTGCCCCTACGACGGACATCGGAATGGGTGATCAAGCCGTCGGCGTGCATGTACATCAGCCGCTGGCTTACTGACTGCTCGCCGACGAAGGGGAGCTGGGCGGCGATCTCGCGCACCCGCATGGGGCGGTTTTCCTGGGCGAGGATCATCGTCGACCAGGTGGTCCACTTCGGCACGATCCGGGCAATCGCGTGGTCGATGCGCTGAGGGTCGACCGAGTCGAAGGAGAAGGCGGGGGCTGCGTGGGGCTGGGCATGAGTGCGTTCTCTCCGGCAGGGGTCATCGTGAGCGGGGGTGGGAAGCCGTGCTGGAGATACCGGCGGAGGGGGCTGCAGCTGGGTGGGCAGGGAGGCCAAGGTTCGCCGGGGCACCGCTGCGGCCGAGGGCAGCGGCCACACGCGACGTCGCCGTACGAGCCGCACCAAGGGCGGCCTCGCCGCGGGACGTGAGCGAGAGGAGTTGCCCCGGCCGGTACGGGCTCTCGCTGGTGTCCTGGTGCAGTAGCCCGTCGGCGATCATCCGCCGGACGGTCGAGGGCAGCACCTGGGGACGTCGGCCCGTCCCGTCAGAGAGGAAGGGCTCCTCGCCGAGCGCGGTCCGGCACAGGCGTAGATCGCCAAGTTCGACCACTTCGAGCGCCTTGAGCCGGCGCTTCACCTCTATCGCCCAGTCGTCGTCCCGGCTGAAACGCTGTTCCCGGTTCTCCTCGTGGGCCTTCGTCGCCGAGGGCTCGGTATCCGGATCGGGGAGAAGGCGCTGGTACGCGGAGACGGCCTCGATGAGCTGGTCGTAGGCCCGATCCTGCTTGGTGAGGAGTTCTCCGAGCTTCGGGATCGATGTCCGCAGGAACGCGTACGAAGTGCGGGCCCTGCCGAGTTCGCCGCGCCCGATGGATTCGAGGAGCGGGAAGGCATCCCTGGCCGCAACCGTCACCCGGTCGTGCTGCTCGTTCAGCTCGTACGCGGACGTGATCACCCGAGTCGAGGCTCGGTACAGCGGATCGGCAGGACGATACGTGGTGTTGAGCATGTTGACGTTCGAGATACCGAGCGCGTCGGCGACGAAGTGCGTACCGGGCTCGGTGTTCGGGTCGTAGGGGTTCACTTGGCCGTCTCCATCCGGGCGAGCAAGGAGCGGACCAGGGTGGGAAGGCTGTCGGGACCGTCGCCGAGCCGGACGTGGTCAGTCATCTCGTCGAGGACGTACGTGGCGTCTTCGAGAAGGCCGCCGGAGATTTCCATGCAGGCGTCGGTGATCCGGGAGGCAGCGAGCAAGGACTCGGAGAGCACCTCGACGTAGCCGTCCGGCGCGAGACCGGCGGCGTCGGCCGCAGTACGGATCGCCTCCAACTCCAGCGCGCTGAAACTGAAGTCGAAGTCATGGCCCCGCTTCATGCTGGCCGGGGCGGAGAAGGCGGAGTCCGGTGGTTCCGTGGGGATGCCGACGCGTGTGCAGATCCGGTCGACCGAAGCGGTCAGCTCAGCCAGGGACTCGGTGAGCCATCCCAGGGCGGAGGCGTAGGAGGCCAGGGTGAAGAGACCTGCCGGTGTCGTGGGGAGCGGATCGTCGGCCACGAACTCTTCGAGCCGGTCGTTCAGCTCGCAGATCACCTGGGGCCCGGCAGACAGAGCACCGAGTACGGGATGCAGGTAGGAGCGGCTGGCGGCCGTCGGATAGTCGGCGGTGAGGATCCCGGAGACGCGGTGCGCAGCATCGGTGAGCAGGCTCGCCAGTTCGGTACGCGTGAGCGGGGCGTGATCGGATGTCATCGCTGGGGAGCCTTTCGAGAGGCAGCGGCCGGAGACTGGACTGCTGCTGGAGAGGTCGACGGAGCAGCCGTCGACTGGATCGCAAGGGGCGAGCGGGCGCGGGCGGCCTGCACCCGGGCCGCCGTACGGGAGTCCGCCTCGGTACCTCGCTCAGGGCCGGTACGGAGGTGAGCGGAGCGGTAGACCGCGTAGTCCTTCCGGCTTCCGGCGGCAACGAGGTAGACCTCGCGCTTGTGGTTCGAGCTGGGCGGGGCCGAGCGGAACTGGATGACCATCCGGTAGGCGACGGACGGATCCACGTACACCTTGTGGTATCCGGCGAGACGCCCCTTCAGGGGTAGGCAGTCGTCGCTTCCGTGGACCAGGTTCTGCAGCTCCAGCAGCGCCAGATCACGGATGCGATCGGGGAGGTTCCGCAGATCCTCAATGGCGTCGGGATGCGCCGCGAAGGCGAAGCGTGCGCTCACAGCAGCCTCCCCTGTACCGAACGCTGTACCGGTACGGCTGCCGCCGACTGGTGGGCTCCAGGGGCGGTCTTCGGTATCTCGGAGCTGCCGGCCGAGCGGGCGAGGGCGGCACGGGTCCGGGGAGCGGCAGCTTCACTGAGGCGTTCCGGTGGCTGCAGCAGCGGGGTGCTGCGGTCGTCCAGCCAGCGGAGAGCGGTCTCCTCATCGGCGAAGGCGCCCTCGCGCAGCGTGTACGTGTGGGCGTTGGAGTCCCCCTCTTCGAGAAACAGACGAATCGGTGCCTGAACGGCCTCACCGTCACGGGTCAACGTCCATGCCTCGCACGGGTCGTAGTCCGAGGTCTGGCTCTCGATGACCTCGTACCGCGCGCCCGACTCCCGGATCTGTGCCTCGATACGAACGGTGAGATCGTCGGCGGGAGCGGAGAATCCGGCGCCTACTTCGGCTATCTCCTCGGGCGGGCAGCCGTGCTCGATCAACCAGTTCTGGGCGAAGGGGACCGTGGCGTGGTAGGCCGTCTCCATGGTGAACGTGTTGAGGCTGAGATCCCGCGCGACCTTGATCGCGGCTACCTGTGGCTCGCCGGGGACACCCCACGTGACCGACCCGTCGTGAGCGACGACGTAAGAGTGTGAGCCGTGAGGAGCGGTGTGGTGCTCGGTCAGGACCGTCAGGTCGCCTGACCAGAACTGCTGCTCCGCGTACTCGGAGTCAGCGTCGGCGGGTGCAAGATCGTCGAGGTGAAAGTCGTCCGTGCTCATTCCGTCGCTCCCGACTGTTCGGGCGCCGGGGTGACCAGCACTCGGTGGTTCGGCCGGGTCGGGCTCGTCGTACACGCGGCGAAGGGGCCGTCGGGGGCCCGGAGGTGGACCAGCGCCTGGTCCAGGTGGTCGCGGTGCCAGGTCGAAGGACCTGACAGGCCGGCCTCGGTATCAGTGAGCTGCTGCCACGCGAGCCAGAGCGCGTGCAGCCGGGCGACGGCCTCCGGGTGTTCGTCCCACCGCGCGCACCACGGACGGGAGGAGCTGATCTCTCGGCCGTAGACGGGGAGGAAGAGGTAGTTCACCCAGTCGCTGAGTGCGGTGAGTTCGGCGGCGTACGCTTCCCCGCCCAGGGCGAGGATGAACACCGAGGCGGGGCCCTCCCCCTGCGCGGCGTCGGCCGCCTCGGCTTCCGGAACGTCATCCGTGTGCTGGCTGGCAACGGGTACGGGGTCGGAGCCGAGGCGGTCGAGGAGGGCGCCGTGCTGCCTGACCTCGGCCATGGTCTTGGCGAGGGTGCTGGCGAGGTCGTCGAGATTCCCGTCGGGGATGCGGAACGGCTCGGGGCCGGGGGTGGTCGGGCTGGTGTCGGACATCGGGGCGTGCTCCATCTGTGAGACGGCGACATGCCCGAGAGGATCCGGAGAATCCGCGGTTTGGCGCGGCCGGATAGGCCCGGTAGTGGGGCGCTACCCGCCCGCGCAGCGAGGACAGCGAGGGAAGGGTGGTGCCAGCAACTGCATTGCCCGTGCCGCTTGTTGAGGGACGACTCCGTTGCCGAGCGCGGTGAGCTGCGCCGGTCGTCCGAGTCCCGGCGTGGCGGTGACCCAGCCGTTGTCGAGGCCCTGCATCCATTCCACGAAGTCGGCACGGAGCCGACCGGCCGCATCGGTGGGCTCGGGGACGGGACGGGTGAGGATCTCCCATCGGGTGATCGCTGCTGCGTACGGCCCCCATCGCCGGTCCGTTCCGCGGACTCCGTCGATTTCTCCGTCCAGAGCGGCAGGACCACCGCCGACAAGGGGGGACGCCACCCCTTCCCCGGGCGGCGGCCCGGAGTCCCCGTGTCGCTGGCCCTCGGCGTGGGCAGCAGCGACGCTGCCGCACTGGGCAAGGTCATGTCCCCGTTGCCGTGCCGCTGGTTCGGCGAGCCCTTGATTCCGTCCGACGCCTTCGGGGTCGGCAGCAGCAGCCACTCGACCTCGTCGGCCAGGTTCGGACCGTGGCCCCCGCTCTTCCGCTTCGATGGATGCTGGCTGCCGCCGTTCTTGCCGATGTTGCTGGTCGGCGTCTTCAGCAGGGTCTCCGGTGGGCCATGCGGCGAGGAAGGTCCGCTCGCGACGGTGCGGGGCCCCGATGTCGGAGGCACGAAGGACGAGCCACTTCGCGTCGTACCCAAGGTCGGCCAGGGATCCGAGTACGGCACCGAGTGCCCGCAGAGCAGGCTGACCTGCGGTGTCTCCCAGACACCACGGGCAGAATTCCACGTCGCCAGGGGAACCGGCGGGGGAGGTGAGGAGGCCGCGCACATTCTCGATCACAACCAGGCAGGGTCGGAGGGCTTCGACCGCACGGGCCACGTGCAGCCAGAGCCCGGAGCGGGTCTGGGCGTTGAGACCGGCCCGACGGCCGGCGACCGAGACGTCTTTGACAGGGGAAACCGGCCGTCAGGACACACACCCGGGGAACGAGGGACCAGTCGACGGCTGTGATGTCGCCCATGTTCGGGACGCCCGGCCAGTGGCGGGCCAGGATGCGCGAGGCGTTCGGATCAACCTCGGCGTGCCAGGCCAGCGTCCCGCCGAGGGCGGACTGCACGCCCAGGTCCAGCCCTCCGTACCCCGAGCAGAGCGAGCCGATGAGCGGAGGGCGCACGATGGTGGTCCGCATGTCACCGCCCCCGTGTGGTCCGGCTCGGGGCAGCAGCAGCCGGTGGAACGGTGGATGGCGCTGCGGCGGGAAGCGGGGCTGCGGTTGTGGACCGGCTGCGGGCGGCCCGGAGCTGCCGGGGCGGAGGCGACGCCGCTGCTGCTGCAGCGTAAAGGGAGTAGGAGGCGTCCCGGAGGGATGCGTCCGCCAGACCAAGCGCGTCACCTATCACCAGCGTGGCCGCTTCGCGCGCATCCATCGCGTCGGGCTGGTCGCGCAGGTGCTCGGTTCGCTCCAGGAAGGAGAGCTGGTGCGCCACCGAGCCGAGCGCGGAGGCCACCTCCCCGGCGGGCTCCACAGCGACGGCGAAGCCCATGACGACCCTGGCCGTGTGGTCGTCCAGGTCCGGAGATGCGGTGCGGAAGAGGATCTCGTCGCCCAGGGCGGTGATCCTCTTGCCGAGTTCCGAGATGTGCTTGGCGACCGTCACGCTGTCCGGTCCGCGGTGAGGATCTCCGGGGAAGGGGAGCTTGCCGCGTAGAGCGTCGAAGTGCTCGGCTGCGGACCGCAGGGCTCGGGCGTCGGATACGGGAGTGGTGTTCACGGTGAGTTCCAGTGGAGAGGAGTGATGTACGGGGGAGGCTTCAGCTGGGGCCGAGGGACCGTGGTCGTACGGCGGCTGACGCAGGGGCACCGCGGGATAGCGCGGAGAGTTTCGAGGGAGGGCTCGGTGAGCTGCGGGCGAGGGCGGCCTGCACCTGGGCGGGGCGAGGCACGTTGTCCGAAGAAGCTGGGGTCTTCGGCGCCGGAGGCGGGTCGCCGGTCGCCAACTGCCAGCGGGTGCGCACCTCGTCGAGCGGACCGAGTACGTAGAGCGCGTGGTTGATCAGTGGCCCGGGGCCCAGGGCCTCGTCCTGGGCCAAGGCTCGGACGGCGCGCGCGGAAGCGGCTGCGGTGCGGGTCACGGAGGACCGCATGACCCGTTCACCCAGCCATTCCGTGCTGCCGGGGCCTACGCCGTCGCAGATCGCGGTGAGCTGCTCGCCCGACATCGTGCCGTCCGCCAGGAGGCCCCGCCGCTGGGCTTCCCACAGCAGGGTGATCCGGTCGATGGGCTCGCCCCGGTGGTGGAGGGCACCGAGACACCGGTAGAGCCGCCCGTGGCCCGGGTCGGCGAAGTCCCCCGGCCGCAACCAGCCCACCACCTCCTCCATGCTCTTCGGCTGCTCGGCGAGGACGGCGAGCAGGAAACGCTCGTCCTCGGCAACCTGGTCGGCCTGAACCGTCGGCGTGGTCGGAACGGTGGTCGGCGGGGCGGGCGGCGCGACCGGACGCGGTTCGGTACCCCAGCGCCGCGCGAGATCGGTGAGCACCCCGGCCAGGACATCCGCCGACCGCAGCGCACCCTCGACCTCTCCCCGCAGGACGTCGGCCCGAGCCGCCTGGTGGAGACGGATCGCGTGCTCGGCAACGGTCCGGTGGATCGCCCCCTCCAGCACCATGCGGCCGTACACCGGAGCATGCGCGGGACGCGGGCAGGCCGAGACCAGAGTGTGGGCGTACACCGCGGTCAGCCCTCGGACGTGACGGTCGGCCTCGATGACGGAGTCGGTCACCCACGACAGCGGCACCGGTCCATCAGCCGCTGCCGCCGGGTGACCGTCGTGTCGGAGCTTCCGCAGAGCGGTGAACAAGGCCCGGTGAACCGGACGGTCGAAGTGATCGGGCGCGAGCCAGTCCAGGTGCGCGAGCTGGTTCGGGTCGAGCAGTACCGAGCCGAGGACTGCCTGCTCCGCCCGCAACAGCGGGTTCATCGTCGCCCTCGGCTACGAGAAGCCAGCGGATCGCCCTGCGCGGTGCGCAGAACGGCGACCGACTGGTCGGCGGCGGCCATCAACGCGGCGAAGCGGTCCAGCTCGCCGGTGAAGGCCGGATCGGTAGCGATGACCCAACCCGAACCGACGACTAGGCACCACTTGCCGTCACGCCGTACGGCCGGCGACCCGGCGAGCCGTCCGGAGCGAGGCACGGAGAAGGGCACGGAGGAGGAGTTACTGCGCGGGGACACGATGGGACTCCTGAACGCGGAGAGGTGGGGGCGCCCGACTGCCTGGACGAGGGCGCCGGATCGGCAGGGAACAGCGGTCCCGCTTGCCGTTCTCCGGGGTGGCGTCCGAGGCGGCGTCGAAGACGTCGACCGTCGCCCCGACCGCTCGTGGACAGTGCCCCGGTCGATCGGTGCCTGATCCAGAGGCCGCCGGCTGCGATGCAGAAGCGTCTCGGGGACGGGGGCGATCATGCCGACAGCTCGAAGTCGTCGTGGCCGATGGTCTTGGCGAGGGCTCGCTCGGTGATCGCCTTCGTGGCACGGGCGGAGGCCGGCCCGACGACCTTGGCGGAGGGCTCCTTGTACCAGGGCCTGAGGTTGAGCATGGCGACCCGGATCCCGGTGGCCAGCAGTAGCACCTTGCCCTTCGGGAGGGCGCGGATCGCGTCGGGCGGCAGGATCCGCTCGGTACGCATGCTCACCGAGGTGGACTTGCCACCCTCGCTGGTCGACACCGAGGTGGTCTGGACGTCGTGGTCACCGACCTGCCGACTGAGACGGTCGGCGAAGTCGGCGTCATCAATGCCCGAACCGATGATCTTGACGGTGGCGGCGGAGTACAGGGCGTCCATCCCGGCCTCGCCCCAGCACCGCTGGCCCTGCCGATAACTCTGCAAGATCGTCATCGGGATCACGCCCCGGCTGCCCAAGTGGCTGTAGAGATCGGGTAGATCGGATATGCGGCAGACGTTCGCGGCCTCGTCGAGCACGCACAGAGCAGGCGGGTCGAGTCGCCCGCCGGAGCGCTCGGCGACGATGACCGCCGCGCGCATGACGGCGTCGGCCGCCGCCGCGATGATCGCGCTCGCGCTGCCGCCGCCGTCCTTGCTGAGGAGGTACAGCGTGTCGCGAGACGTGGCGAAGGCGAAGGGCTTGAACTCGGGGAGGTCCTTGTTCGGGGTGACCCAGGCGGCGACGTCGGGGTCGAGCAGGCAGCTCGCGTACTGCCTCGCGGTCTCAAAGATGCCATCGCGGGTTTCGGTTGCACCGGAGACGGTGCCCTGGAGCTGGGCGGCGACCGCGTCGTGGCCGGCGTCGGTGAGCAGGTCCACCGGGGTGCGGTCGGCCGGGGTGGCGAGCCAGGCCAGGACGTCGGTGATCGGCCGCCGGTGGCTGGCGGCGGCCAGGAACAGCGCGCCGAGGGTGTTGCTCGCGGCGGTGGACCAGAAGTCGGAGCCCGACGACTCGTCCACGCTCGCGGAGACGAAGTGCCCGGCCAAGCGTTTCGCCCCGGCCAGGTCGCGGGCGTCGGCCAGGATGTCCCACCACATCTCGCGCGGGTGGTGCGCGATCTGCTGCGGATCGAGGGTCCAGACCGTGCCGACCTCGGCGCGGGCGTCCACCGTCGCGGTGAAGGCGTCGTTCGCGGCCTTGTTACTGGTGAGCAGGACCGGGCCGGGAGCCGAGAGAATCGCGGGGATCGCCAGTCCGGACGTCTTCCCGCTGCGCGGAGCCATGATCGCGACGATCACGTCCTCCCAGGAAGCCCGGACCTCGGCACGACCGGGGTCGAGGGTGCCGAGCAGGATGCCGCGGTCGGCGGGCGCGACCTCTTTTACGCTCCCGGTCGCTGAGGGAGGGGCGGAGGCTCTTCGCCTTCGCGGTGCTCTCCTTGTCCAGCAGGGGTGCCAGCTCGCCCTTCCGGGCGAGGCCGGTCCTGGAGCCGGAGCGCCAGCGCATCCACAGCACGAGGCCGGTGGTGGCCAGGGCCAGAGTGATCAGGCCGGGGACGATGCGGGCGCCGACCAGTAGCGCGGTGGTGCTCAGGGTCGGCCACAGCATCTCGGGGTGCAGCAGGGCGTCCGTCGCGCGGAACGGGGTCCACGGTCCTTTGCCGACAAGGGAGTTGGTGAGGTTGCCTGTCAGCCAGGCGAGGGAGCCGAAGGATATAGCGGCGCCGAGGACACCGAAGAGGAGGTAGAGGAGCGCGTCCGACCCGGTGGTGGTCGAGGGCGCACTGGTACGTGGGGGCACGGCGGTTCCTTGAGGGTGCGAGGGAGCGACGGCGGGGCGCGCTCGGCTCTCGTGTCGTTCACGGGTCTGCTCCTCGACGGCCGGAGGGGAACGTTTCAGCGCTGGTGGCTGGCAGGCCGTGCCATGGGCGGGGGCGGCGTGGCGGGCGCCGGGGCACTGGTCTCGATGCCGGCCTTGGCCGCGACGGGCGAGACCTGGAGAGCGACTGCCTGCCGCCGGACCTCGGCATCGAGATTCCCCTCGGTGGTGCGAGCGGGCAGGTCCGGGGCGACCGAGCTGGCACCGAAGACGTCGTCGAGCAGTTCCCCGCTCCGCAGGGTGCGGACGTTCTC
This sequence comes from Streptomyces sp. MMBL 11-1, assembly GCF_028622875.1. Classification (NCBI taxonomy): domain Bacteria; kingdom Bacillati; phylum Actinomycetota; class Actinomycetes; order Kitasatosporales; family Streptomycetaceae; genus Streptomyces; species Streptomyces sp. MMBL 11-1. The sequence goes on from NZ_CP117709.1 coordinate 7,511,024, forward strand.
GTGATGCCGAAGGTCTGCCCGCTGGGCCGGGCACGCGGCGACCCCGTCCGCAGCGACCGTCAACTCCTCGTGGACGTCACGGAGCATCCCGTGTGCGGCGACCAGTACCTTCCAGGTCTCCCAAGTGGGGTAATAGACCTCGGGGTCGGCGGGAAACTCCAGGTGGCCACGGGTCCAGTCGGCGGCAGCGGCGACGAGTTCGGTCAGTTCGGGCAGAGGTACGGGTCGGCGGAAGCGCTGGGCAGGTGCCGGGCCTGCAGTGGGCTGTCGGAGCCGGGCGACTCGCTGCGCTGGGCGAGCCGGATGTTGTGCTGCATGGCAGCGCCGACGGCCTCGCCGATGCTGGAGTAATGCTCGGACATGTTGCCCTCCTGGGTAGTGGTCATGGACGGCCGATTCGACGGCGGGCGCGCGACGAGCCGGCGGCTGGCGTCGGCCAGGACGACCTGAGTCACGGTCGGGGGCCTGGCGCGCGTGGCGGGAGGCCGGCCGCGCTGGGCTGCGTCGATCGAGAGTCGGGCGACGAGGAGACCTGAGCCTTGGCCGCTGCAGGCGAAGCGGCGAGGGCGGCGCCTCGGAATTGGGGTAGCCATCGAGAGCGCGTCTGCGCCTGGTCCGAGGGCTGTTGCGCACGGCCGACACCGAGCAACTCGTCTTCCGAATCGACGATTTCCGACATGGCCGAGTGGACGAAGTCCTCGGCGAAGCCGAACCGGTCTGCGAGCTGGAACGCCTCATCGTCGAGATCGGTGATCTGCTCGCTTGCCGCCTCCAGCGCCTCCCGGATGCGCTCCAGCGCGCCGTGCTCGGGATCGAGGAGGTGGTCGAGAGTCTGCTTCAGGTCGGCGCCGGTCTCGGCAGACCTGATCTGTTTGGTGAGCCGGAGGAGTTCCGCTCCGGCGGCGTAGGGCCCGAGGGGATTCGCCGTGGTGGTGTCGAGGGTGGGGTCGAGGTCGACACCGTAGCGAGCGGCGCGGAGCATCTCGGCAGCGTGGGTGGCGATGGCCGCCCGGTCGTCGGTTGGGGTAGTGGTGGGGAGGCGGTGACGTCGGCCGTACCAGTCGTCGATCTGCTGGAAGCCGGCGTGCTTGAGGAGCGTGGCGGACAGGTCGTCGCTGGCACCCTTGGCCGAGACGCTGCCGCTGGGCTCGGCGGTGATGGTGATGGAGGGAGAAGGCATGCGGGTCTCCTGGGTGCGGGGCGTCGATTGCGGAGCGATGGGCAGGTGGCCCAGCTCGGCGGCGAGAAGATGGCACTCGGATTACAGACGGAAGGCGTCGCGATAGCCGTTGTGGAGGCTTCCGTCCTCGCGAGCGATGGTGGCCACGACGTGCACCTGCCGTGGCCGGTTACGTGCGGCGATCCACCGGCAGGCGTCCGGATCGCCGTACGGGGCGATTCCAGTGGTGTCCACCAAGCGCCGGGCGACAGCGGCCCACTGCGGGTCGGTGAGGTCCGGCTGCCGAGGGTCGGAGTGGACCGAGCAGACCCATGTCGGCTGCGCGGGTGCACGTGTCCCGAGCCGTTCGACGGGTGCGTCGAGGGCGTGCGCCAAGTAGGGCAGCGAGTCGGGCTCGGCGAGTAGTTCGATCGGGGCTCCGTGACCCTCGCCCGCGATCAGTCGAGGGCTGACGTGGTCGCCACGTTCGCCGGGACCGTACAGGTACGAGAGCAGCCCCACGGTGTTGCTGGCACGCTGCAGGTGAGCGATCACGGCGTCTACCTCGAAGGAGTAGCGGACACGAGCCCGGTGTTCGGGCCGTCACGGGAGAGGATCCGCGGAATCCGCGATTTGGCCCGGCCGGACTTTGCAGGTAGGTGTCGCCGCTTATACCGAGGCAGCCGTCAGAAGTGGGGGTTCTCCGTCGGCCGGTCGGCCTCGGTGGCGGCCTGGAGCAGCTCGGCGAGGTCTCCGGGCTCGGAGGAGCGCTGGTCGATCCACCAACCGGCGCGAGTGACGAAGCGCGCGGCCTCCTCGATCGCCTCCCACTCCCTCTCATCGGTTTCCCCTTCGAGTACCAGGGCGGTGTAGGCAGCGGCGAGGACCTGGTGACGACAGCGCACGCCCCAGGCGACGGCCCGCTCGGTCCCCTCCAGCGGAGGCATCCGGTACTGCTCCGACCAGGCTTCCGATTCGGTCTGCTCTTCGGCTCGCTTGGCCTCCAGCCAGGCCGCCTTGTCCTGCCCGTCCCCCTCCTTGGCGGCCCGCCAGCAGTCCGTGCACTCCTGCTTGGCGAGCCATTCGGCGAAGCCCGCGCGGCGATCGGCCGCCCGGCTGGACAGGTCGCGCTCGGTGTGGTGGCCGCATGAGTGGGTGATGGGCCAGATGGTCTTCACAGCCATGAGAACTGCTCCTTACGGAAGGTGAGTTAGCGATTTCGGGAGAACGCGATGCGCGGGTCGACGGGGCGACCCGAAGCTCCGGAGGCAGCGGAGGTGGGAGTCGGCGCCTTGTCCCGGAGGCCCGAGCGCGCTGGGCTCGCTGCGAGCGCGGCGGCGTTGCGAGATTTGTTGGGCGTGGTGCCCTGACCGGGCAGGCGGCGCTCGGCGCTCGTGGGCGCGGGAGCGCGGCGCAGCGCCGCGTCGTGGGCGAGGCGGGGATGAACAGCGACCTGGAGACCGGACCGCTGCATCGCCACCGTGGCGCTGGCGACCTTCTGCACGGACTCGGTGAGGTCGGCGGTGACGGGCAGCGTGTAGATGTCCAGATTCGGGTCCAGCCGCCAGCCGTGCTCCTCCAGGATGAGCTGGCCGCCGAGCGCCGAGGGGTGGTCGCTGGTGGCCGCTACGATGCCGAGCTGCGGATGCTCGGCGAACGCCACCTCGGGATCTGCGCGCGGGGCCCGGTCACGGGTGGAATTCGCACGGGAGGCCAGCGAGGGGTCGTACGCGGCGTCCACGTCGACCTGGTAGTCGGCCTCGCGCAGCAGCGCGACTGCCCGGGAGGTACGCCCCGGTCCGTCACGCTGCTGATCAGCCAATGCGTACAGCGTCGGCTGGTCCGGTACGGGGCGGAAGTCGAACCGAGCCAACATCCACGCGGTGGAGACGAGTTGCTTCGGGTTCGCGGCGACGATGCCGTGGTCAGGGTGGTGACCGAAGGCGACATCGGGCAGTGATTGGTAATGGGTGGGCATGGCTGATCCATCCGGTGTGGGCGTGCAGGGCAGGGGCCAGCTCCGGGATGGTTCTGGTGGTACGAGGCACGGAAGACTCCGAGAAGGGAGGCGATCAGCGACCGGGGGCGGACGAGGGGCGGGCCGGCGGCACGGGACGGACGGCCGCCGCCGTGGCAGGGAGCGCCGAGGCGGCACGGCGCTGCGCAGCCGTCGGCGAAGGCGCGAGAGCAGCACGTACCCGTGGTGGCGCAGGCGTCGACGCAGCGACCTGGTTCTCGCGGAACCGGTTCTTCCCGGGGTGCACGGCGTGGCGGTCGGCCAGATCGCCGCGTATCGCGCGCAGCTCGATCGCGTAGGAGTCGAGGCTCTCAGCGATGGTCCGCAGACGCTGTGCGTAGCGGTGATCGGCTGGTTCGCCGAACCCTTCCCCCCACTCGGCCGTCGCGTCGAGGATCTCCACGACCCGCTGAAGAACGCCGTCGCCCGGGGCGGTCACTTCGCTCAGGTTGGCGACCATGTCGCGCGTATGCGTCGACGCCTGGATGTGTTTGGCCAGAAACCCGAGGCGGTCGCCGAGGCTCGTCTCCGGGATCCAGGGGGGAGGCACGTCGTGTTCCAGCAGGTCAGGGTCGCACGAGACATCGAAGCCGTCGGCCTGCAGCATGTCGAAGGCCCGGGTCACCACCAGCCGCTGCTCCTCCGGGTCGGTCATGGCCGAGGGCAGCCGGTGGTAGTGCTCACCGCCGAACTCGACGGCGGGGACAAAGCCTGCGCGGTGGAGAACTGCGTCGGCGGCGACGTCGTGAGCGAACCGTTTCGGCTCCGGTCGTGGAGGTACGCCGAGCTGATCCAGACGGGTGTCGACGGCGGCCAGCAACCTAGTGACGTCGCCGCGGTGCCGGGCGTGCGGGCCGTCCGGCTCCGAGTCGTAGATCACTTCGTAGGCTGCTGGCTCATCGCTGCGGAGGCGGGTGACGAGCCAGCTCTCGGGATACCCGGGTGGGTGCTCGCTGGACGGTTCCTGCGGCGGCGAGATGATCACGTCGCTGCCGTCGGGAAGCGAGGAATGGACGAAGTAGTCGCTGAGGCCGTACTCGACGGTGCAGACCAGGCCGCGTTGCCTAAGGGGGTAGGTGAGGTGCCCGTACCCGCGTTCCTGCTCCGGGTCGCTGTCCGGCGCCCGTGAGGCAGCGGGCCCGCTTGTACGCGCGGTGATACGCGCGCCCTCCCGTTGGAGGGTAACCAGGGGCTGATCGGGGGGCATCAATGGTCTCCGTGGCCGAGCGCCCCAGAGTCGACGACACGGGTCAACGTGAGGGGCGCGTGTATGGGTACCGGTGTTAAGAGGATCCGGGGATCGGCAGGTTTGGCCGAGCCGGAATGCGGTGGTAATGGCGTCAGCGGGACCGATGGGGAGGCGTCGGCGACGCCGGAGGCACAGGGGGCGGGGTTGATGGAGCTGTGCTGGTGCCGGAGGCAGATCGCTTGAGAGCCACCCGCGCCCGCTCGGTCTGCGAGGGCTGCTCGGGTTCCGGCCGAGCGGTCACGTATTCAGCGGCCCGCACCAGCGCCGGACCGTGGAGCGACAGCTCGTGCGCGTCGTGCCAGCCCTCGGCGTTGCGGATTTCCTGGGCCCGGCTCTCGTAGAGCGCCCGGGTGCCGGGGAGGGAGCCGTCCATGATCGTCATGACGTCGTCCCACTCGTGCTGGATCTGTCCGGCTCGTTTCAGGGCGGCATCGATGCTGCTCAGGCGCCGGAGATCCTCGCTGATCGGCCCCCCGAGGTAATCGGCACCAGTGGCTGCGGCGCGGACCCCGGCCAATACCTCGGGGCCGTGAGCGAGGAAGACCTCGACGTGTTTCCACGCCTGGGCGTCGCGTACGACCTTGCCGTTCGCGTAGCCCTTCTCGTCCACCGGCCAACCGTCGTGGTCGCAGAAGTAGTCCGAGACGGCGTCCCAGGCGTCCTCTGCCTGCTTGATTCCGGCATAAGCGGAGGCCAGCGCCGGGACGTGTTGCCGCCACGCCATGTGGTCGGTGCCTGCCGGTGGCCGGTCTTCGTTGGGTGAGGGAGAGCTGGGCGAAGTGGGCACGTTAGTCCTTGGTTCCTGTGGCGGCGCCATCGCGAGTACGGCAGTGAAGGGGGTTGGCGGCGGGACGGTGCAGACGTGTTCCTCTGCGGGCCGGCGGAACCCGCGTCCGAACGTGGGCTTCGGCACGGCGGCCCGGTGGTGAGCTGGGATGGGGCGGCCACTCCAGGCGACCGGTGGTTCGCCGATCCTTGAGGATCGCCGCCGGGGTGCAGACGACCCACAGAGGCCATCAACTCAACTGCGGATAGATGCAGTTGAGCTAGCCCGACATTCGTGCGTCAGTGTCGAAGAGTTCGCGTTCTGAAGGGTGGAGGAGGTGTTGGGTGACGAAGCTCCGTCCTGCGACCTTCCACAGGCCCCTGCCCTTGGTAAGGGAAGAGACGGCCTGGGTCTCAACTCCGGTCAGCCCCAACAGCGATGCCGCTGCCGCCAGTTGATCGCTCTCCTGCCGGTAGATGATGCGTGTGCTGCAGTCCGCGAGGAGCCCCTCGGCCAGTACCCGGCCGCGCGATCCGGCGTCGCCCGCGCTGAGCAGGTCGGAAAGCCTGTGGATGACCAGCAAGTTCGCGATGCCGAGCCCTCGGCTGAGCTTCCACTGGCTCTGCATCCGTTCCAGCAGCGCGATGTGCTTCAGGACGCGCCATCCTTCGTCGTAGATCACCCAGCGTCGTCCGCCGGCAGGGTCTGCGAGTGCGGATTCCATCCATGCGCTGGCGCAGGTCATCGCCAGCACCAGGCCGGTGTCGTCGCCTGAGTTGCCGAGCCGGGAGAGGTCGATCGAGAGCATCGGCGTCGTCGGGTCGAAGGCGACGGTCGAGGGGGCGTCGAACATCCCGCTGAGGTCGCCGTGCACGAGCCGACGCAGGGCGTGGGCAAGGTCTTGAGCTGCGTGACCCATCCCGCCGGCGGGGCTGCCGAAGCCGCGGTCGAGGCGGTCCGGCGAGCCCATGACATCGGCGATGTCGCCGAGGAGCGGCACCGTGCCGCGATCCGTGGTCTCGGCGACGACCAGGTCCAGGCCGAGGTCGAGAGCCGTGTGCTCCATCGGCAGCAGATCGCGGTTCAGCACGGTGCGGGCAAGGCTGGCCAGCAGCGCGAGACGCCGTTTGCGTACTTCGGCGGACCAGTCCTCTTCGGTTACCGATGCGGGCCGCGCCGGGGCGTCCAGAGGATTGAGACGTCCGGGGAGCCCCGGTCCCAGGGCTATGGTGTGGCCGCCGAGAGCCTGTGCCACGTTCGACCATTCACCCTTCGGGTCGCTGGGCACATAGATCTTGTACCCGTGGGCGATGGCCCGCGTCGCGATGGACTTCGCCAGCGCCGACTTACCCATGCCGATGATTCCCGCGAGCACGGCGTTGGGGTTGGTGAAGCCCTCGATCCGCCCGCTGTTGTACAGGGCGAAAGGGTCGTAGCAGAAGGCGGCCTCGGCGTGTACGTCCCTGCCGATGAAGATCCCGGACGAGCCGAGTCCGCCCTCGGCAAGGAACGGATAGGCCCCGCTGACCGTGGCGGTCGTCATCCGGTGAGCGGGTAGCCGCAGCTTGCTGCCGCGCGCCGAGGCAGGTCCGGGGCGTCCGGACGCCGGGTAGACCGGTCGCAGCTCCGGGTCGAGGGCGGCCTCCTTGCGGTGCTTGGGCGGTGCCCCGGCCAGTTGTGCCTGGCGGCGGGCGGCGGCGAACCCGGCGCGGGCTGCGCGCTGTTGGGCGCGCGACGCCTTGCGGGGGACGAACAGGTGGGAGGCGCTGGCGCGGATCCTGGGCATGAACGTTTCTCCAGAGGGTGAGTGGTCAGTGGCGGATCAGGCCGGTGAACGGCGCGCGCAGGTCAGTGGGGGTGGAATGGCGCCGTACCAGGCGGGCGGTGCGCTGGTGGCGCTGGCAGATGGTGAGTTCCGGAGCGCCTTCGGGCAGGCCGGGGCGGCATGCTTCCCGGGTGGGAAGGTCGCCGGTGCCGGGCCGGGGGGATGCGTGGTAGGCGCGGTGGATGTGGTCGGCGGCCTGCCAGATGCGGGTGCGCGCACCGTGGAGGTGATCGCCTTCGACCGGTACGAGGGGACCGGTGCGTGAGGTGTGCGCGTCGAGCAGCCCGTGCAGGGAGACGAGGTGGGCGTGCAGGGCGTCCAACTCCTCCCGGGACGCGACGAGCGGGCCGGCGGGGAGGTTGAGCGCTCGGTGGAAGTCGAGCGCGGCGGTCGCGAAGGGAACGAAGTCCTGCGCGGACGGGGAGGTGGTGCGGGACATGAGGGTGCTCTTTCCGGACGCGGTGAAGGTGCGGGCGTCAGGCCGCGAGCGCGAGCGGCATCGCAGCAGCGGTGAAGGCGCTGGCCTGCTGCCAGGTGAGCGGACGCAGGTCGAGTCCGGCACCGACCGCCGCGGTTTCCACCACCGCGCAGTCGGTACGCAGCTCCTCTTCGGAGTCGGCGGATACGGTCAGCAGACCTGTCAGAGCCACATCCGCGTGGCCAGCGATGAGCTGACGCTCACGCGCCTGGATGTCCTGGTACTCGATCGCGTCCGCCTCGGATTCCACCTGGCCACGCCGCGCGCGCTCGGCGGCGTCCGCGACCACGCTCGCCTTCTTGCGCTGGATATCGCGCAGGGCGGCGTCCACGCTCACCGGCTCGTAGGCGAGCGAGAGAGTGCGGCGAACGCCTGCCGTGAACAGGAGCTGGTGGAGGAATCCGGCTCCGACCGTGGTGCGGGGCCAGTTCTCCACCCAGTAGGTGGAGTGGAACGCGGAGTCGGAGACGATGTGGTCGCCCTTCTCCACGACCACGACGGGGCCTGCGGCAGCGGGCTCGGCCTCGGGCCGGCCGGAGGCGGACCAGCGGTCCAGCGCGGGCAGGGCCTTGGGGTCGTAGGCCGTGCGCACGACGGCCGCTATCTCGCGAGCAGTGAGCCAGCCGGTGGGATTGAGACCGGCGGTCCGCGCGGCCTGTTCGAAGGTCGACGTCAGCTGGGCCAGGACGCTGAAGCTGCCGGTGAGGCCGCCGCCCGCCCGGTTGATCAGCCGTTGGGCGGCCTTGGCGTCCAGGCTGATGGCGACGTACGCCTCGTGCGGGGCGGCGGCGGGGCCCGCGCTCTGGATCAGCTCGGTGTAGATCGCGCCCGCGAGCTGGGTGTCGGGCAGGCCGTGTTCCTCCCAGTACCGGCGAAGGGCGTCACCGCTGTCGGGGACCGTTCGCTCGACGACCTGGATGCGGGCGACGTGCCCGGTACGGGCGAGCGCGGCGAGCGCCCGGCCCCACCCGGCGACGTTCGCGTTCTGCGTGCCCGGGTCCAGGAGCGCGTAGGCGCGGGAGGAGACCTTGACGACGGCGGTCAGTGAACCGGTGTGGGGGTCGTGCACGGCGCCGTACCGCCGGTCGGGAGCGGTGACGACGCGCAGGCTGGCGGAGGTGCCCGGCAGATTGAGGTGCCCTTCGCGTACGGGACGTCGGGACGGGCGGGCGAGCCAGATCAACTGGCCCCGCATCCGGCGCAGCGTATACCGGAGGACGATCGGAGTCCAGTCTGCCAGGGACCGTCCGCGGTTGCGGACGAAGACGAGCAGGGCGATGGCGCTCCACAGCGGGATGAGCTGGAGCGCGCCGACGACGCCACGGGTCATGATCACGGCGAGTAGCAGCAGCCCGGTGAACCCGGCGATGATGAGCTGGGGGACGGTCAGGCCGAGCAGTACGCCTCGGCGACTGCGGTGCGGGAACTTGACGGTGGCCGTGGCGGATTCGGCCTGGGATCGGGCAGACATGGCGGGTCCAGACAGTGGGTGCGAGTGCGGCAGGGCGGAGGGCGCGGCGCTCTTCTGGAGGACATGGCAGAACTCCTTCGTCGGTGATCGGGGGAGGCGGGGGCGGACTGCTGGGTGGCAGCCCGCCCCCGCACTCGTGGTGGGTCAGGATCCGGACGGCGGACGGGTCGGGAAGACCCAGTTCGTCTCGGACCCGGTGGGCGACGGACCGGCGCCGGTCGGGGGCGGAGATCCGGGGCCGCCCGGGGAGGCCGAGCCGACGCGCGGCATCCTCCCGCTCGGAATCGGGACCGCAGCGGGCTGCGCTGCGGAGCCGTCCTCGCCTTCGGCGGCTTCGGTGCCTCCGGGCCGGTTGATCAGCGGTGGGATGCCGGGCCGCTGGATGAGGGCTCGTCCCTTGTCACCGGTGGCGTCCGGGTCTTCGCCGTACCGGAAGTTCGTCCGTGCCTTCGGCGGTCCGGAGTCGATGCCCTCCTTGCTCAGATTCCCGCCGGTGGGGTTGATGCCGGAGGTGACACCGTCGCTCCCCGCGCCGGGAACCTCGCTGGGCCCCTGCGGGGCGGGGGTGCCGGTGCCGGCCTGCATCGCGAGGGTGCCGGCCGTCTTCGCGGCGCCTGCGGCAACCGCCACTCCGGCGACGCCGGTGCGGTGCAGATCGTCGTTGCCGGCGCCGTCGCTGGCCCAGTGAATGAACTTGTACGTCGCGTAGGGGCAGAGCAACACCAAGATCATGACGACGAGTCCGGCCAGTGCGTCGGAGAGTGCGGCCATGCCGTCCTGGGAGTCGGCCTTGCCCATCGCCGAGACGCCGATGAGGAAGACCACGGTCATCAGGAGCTTGGATACGACGAGCGTTGCGGTGGCCTCGATCCAGCCGCGACGCCAGCGCTTCGCGACCTCCCAGCCGCCGCCCGCCCCGGCGAAGACTGCCAGGGAGACGAGGATCAGCACGCCGACCTTCCGCGCGACCATCACGCACCAGTACATGAACGCGCCGATGGCACAGCCGAAGGCGACCAGAGACGGGACGCCCCAGCCCAGGCCGTACATCGCTCCGAGTTGCTGCACGTTGATGATGCGGCGGATGGCATCGTCCACCGAGGTGTTCGCGGCTTGGAACAGGCCGTCGGACAACACGTCGACGACCGTGATCGCGACGGACGTGAAGGCGACGGCGCAGAAGCTGAACAGGACCCCGGTCATCGTGCCGACCGCAGCCTGCGCCAGCGCGCGCTCATCGCGCCTCCAGGCGGCGGACACCAAGGCGATGCAGAAGAAGCCGACGGTGAGCGCCAGGCCGATCGGAAGCAATAGCTCGTAGTTGGTCCTAAACCACTGCGCGTTGAGGTCGATCGCGGTGGTCGAGTTCACGGCGTCGGCGGCGAGATCCGCAGCGCTCGCCGCGAGTTCACCCGCGGACTTCGCGATCCACGCCCCGATGCCGTCGGTGACGGCCCCGGCCGGATTGCTGGCGAAATCGACCGCGCCGCAGACCTTGTCCATCAGCGGAAAGTCGCAGACTCCCATGGCGATACCTCCTTTCTAGGTAAAGGGGTCAGGGCGCGACGGCCGGCAGAACACCGGCCAGCGTGCAAGGAGAGGAGGGGCGGCACTGGACCGCGAGAGTGGTGACGCGGCTCTCCGCGCCTCCGGCCGGGGAGCCCATCCACGCGATCGACTGCTTGCCGGAGACCGTCACGGCGTACAGATAGGTCTGCGTGATCGCTCCGGGGTCGTCCTGGAGAGCCCGGGTGAACGAGTCGGGGAAGTGCCCCTCGTTCACGACCCCCTTGGCGCGCTGACCGTTGTCCGCCATCTGCTTCCAGAGCACGGGCGACGGGACGAGCTTGGCGACCGAGGCGGTATCGACGTACTTCTTCTCTCCGGTCATCCACTCGCGCAGCGCGGACAGCAGTGCCTGCTGGGAGTAGGCCCGGGTGTCGTACGACCACAGCGCCGCTGCCGCCGCCTTCCCGTAGGCGATCGGGTCGTGCGTCTTCGGCGGTCGAGGCAGAGCCCGGTGATTCGCGTGCGGAGGCGGCGATGCCGACGGCGCCGCGCCGGAATGACGCTGTGTCGCCGAACTGCTGTGTGGTGCGGGCGCGGAGGGGCCCCTGGCGTCGCGCGTGAGAACGGCGAGCAGGCCGGCGAGGGCGACGAGCACCACCAGGACGGCGGTGCCGAGCAGCGCCCGGCCGCGCACGCGAGATGCGCCGCCGGAGTTCGAGGAGTGGGCAGGCATCAGCGGACCTGCGTTCCCAACGCGCTGAAGAAGGCAACGATCCCATTCGCCCCTCCGAGCAAGAGGGCCGCTCCGGAGCTGACCAGCACGCCCTTCTTCCCGGATGCCTCCGCCTGGTGTCCACCACTGTGATGGCCCCAGGCCCAGACACCCGCGCTGACGGCGAGCGCGCCGACGATGGCCACGAGGCCGAAGAGGTTGATGGAGCCCATCACCTGCTTGAGGACGGACAGGCCGGGAAGCCCGCCCTCGTTCGGCTTGATGCCGGGGTCGTAGGCGAGCTGGATGACCTTGTCGGCCAAGTACATAGCGAACTCCAGTTCGATTGAGTGCACGCCGAAGCCCGAGAGGTGAAGCGGCGACGCGAGAGGAGGAGAAGAGGTGAGGGGAGAGGCAGGGTCAGACGACGCGGCGGGCCGCGAGGATCTGCGGCTTCCAGGAGGCGAGGGTGGTGATGCGCACGACGTCACCGGTCTTCGGCGCGTGGACGATCAGCCCGTGGCCGATCGCCATGCCGACGTGTTCCGGCGTGGCGGCGGACCCCTCGGTGAACAGGAGGTCCCCCGCCCGTACGGAGGCGACCGCTACCGGCTTGCCTTCCTTGACCTGCGTGTAGGTCGTACGCGTGAGGGAAACCCCGGCGGCCTTGTAGGCGCCCTGCATCAAGGACGAGCAGTCGCACCGGCCCATCGGGTCCTTCCCGTGCGAGCCGGCGCAGCTCCCACCCCACTGGTACGGGGTGTCGAGCTGGCCCAGAGCCCAGCGGATCGCTGTCTGGACCTTGGCCGGAGCGTCCGCCGGGATCTGGTACTCGTCGGGAACCGATCCGGGCGGGATGGTGCCGAAGTCGGTCCCGTCCGCACCGGTCGTACAGCCCCCCGCAGCGGCCGGGATCCCTCCGGGGCCGGAGGGAGAGGGGGTGGCCGACGCGCCGTCGCCCCTCGCGAGCAGCGGCTCGATCGCGCGCTGCAGAGCGGTCGCCAGCGGCTCCCACTTCGCATACGCCTCGGGGAAACCGCTCAGCTGCACTTCCTGGGCGGCCTGGGTCACGGACAGGGACTCCCAGCCCGAGACCTCCTTGAGCCCCTCGTAGAACTTGGTACTCGCGTGGACCGGGTCGAGGACCTCAGTCGCCGAGCCCCAGCCCTGGGACGGGCGCTGCTGGAAAAGCCCCAACGAATCACGGTCGCCGTAGTTCAAGTTCCGCAGGCCGCTCTCCTGCAGAGCGGTTGCCAGGGCCACAACCTGCCCTCGGGGAGGGATGTTCATCGCGACGCCGGTGGCCTGGATGGTCTTGGCGTGGGGGATCTGCTCGGCGGGCGCGTCCAGGCCCGGCACGGACACAGAGTCCTTTTCTCCCCCGTCCAGAATCGCCTTCACCTGCTTGGCGACGGCCGCACTGTCCACCGACTGCTCACCGCCGACGGGGCAGGTGGCCGCCGATGCGTTACTGGCCGCGTAGCCGAGGAGCGGGAGGGCCAGCATGGATCCGGCGGCGCAGAGACCGGCGACGGCTCCGAGGGCCTTCTTCATCGCGGCCGCCGGTCAGCAGCGGGGCAAGGCTCGTCGTACGACGTGGGCGTGGAGGGGTGTGGGCGTATCAGGGCATGCTGCATCGCAGCGGCTCCTCGTGTTCGTAGGAGGCGCGGTGCTGACTTCTCGTGCAAAGCCGCCAGCACCGCGCCGATGTGCGTCCGCCTCCCAGGGTGGGCCCGGGTCAAGGAGTTGGTAGCTCCCGGATCCCGGTTTCCGGTCAAGCGCGGCAGCCGGCCGCGCTCGTAATCTCAGGCGGTACACCTGGCCTCCTGACGGCGGGTGGAACGAGGGAAACGTGCTGCCGCGGGGTGCTCGATAGGACGAGCAACACGGATAAGCACAGGTCAGCAGGGGTGAAGTGAGGCTTCGTCCCGGTGACACGGCGAGACAGTAGACCGGGAATCCGGTCGCACCAAACGACTTCCGGACCCGGGGCCACGGAACGGCACACCTCGTTGGGTCCGGCCGGAGATCACGGCTAACCTCCGGCACAACCCCGCCCGAGAAGAACGCTGTTGAGCGCAGCGCAGCGCGGAGCGGTATCGGCCCTGCTATGCCCTGAAAGAGGCCCTCCACATGAGCTACACGCTGCACCGAGGCGACGCCCTGACCGTGATGAAGACCCTCCCCGACGAGAGCGTCGATGCCGTCATCACCGACCCCCCGTACAACAGCGGTGGCCGAACCAGCTCCGAGCGCACCGGTCGTACGGCGCGAGCCAAGTACGTCACCAGCAACTCGGCACACGACCTCGCCACCTTCCCCGGCGAGAACCGCGATCAGCGCTCGTACCGATCGTGGCTGACCGAGCTGATGACCGAGGCATACCGGGCATCGACCGAGCACGCGGTCGCCGTCGTCTTCTCGGACTGGCGCCAGGAGCCGACGACGTCCGACGCCCTGCAGATGGCGGGCTGGACCTGGAGCGGCACGATCCCGTGGATCAAGCCCGCCAGCCGGCCGCGCAAGGGCGGATTCAAGCAGTCCGCCGAATTCATCACCTGGGGAGTCAAGGGCAGCCTGGCCAAGGGCCGGGACCTCTACCTGCCTGGCCACTTCATCGCGTCCCAGCCCCGCAAGGGCAGGGTGCACATCACCCAGAAGCCGGTCGAGGTCATGCAGCAGCTCGTACAGATCTGCCCCGAGGGAGGCGTCGTCCTCGACCCGTTCACCGGCAGCGGCTCCACGGGCGTCGCGGCCCTGCGTGAAGGACGTCGCTTCGTAGGCGTCGAACTGTCCTCGCACTACGCCGACGTGGCCGAACAGCGGCTCCGCGCCGAGCTGACGCAGGACGACGTCGCCCTGGCCGGACCGGAGGCATGATCATGAGAGCAAAGAGAGCCCGAGGTTGGGCCACAGGCGCCGAAGGGCGGCTGGAGCATCGAATAGCCGATGCTCCAGCCGCCCTTCAGGCCGCCTCGAAAGCCTGTCGGATCAACGGTGTCGCCTTTTCCAGGTCGGCCGCCGAGACGAGGCGCACCTCCAGGTCTCCTGTTCCGAGGTGCCCGATGCCGCGCATGTCCCGGGTGAAGCCCTCCTCCAGCACGACCGAGTCCGGGTCGAGTCTGAGGTACACCAGGATTGCCTCGTGCATCGGACGAAAAAGCACCGACGCCACGTTCACCAGCCGCCGGTAGGCGATGTAATGCCGCAGCGCTGCCACCTCGACCTCGCCCCACGCCGTTAGAGCGTCGTCCAGTTCCGAGTACAGGTCCCGCAGGCACGTCGGGACGAGGCCGCCGCTTCCCGGCGCAGGACCCACCGGCACCACGGGCGCGCTGACCACTGCGGCCTCCCGCTCCCGGTGCCGCCGGGACGCAGCGAGGCTCGGGGAGCCGGGTGAGGAATCGACGAGCAGCAGGCTTAGCAGGCCGCCCTCGAAGACGCGATAGCGCACCAGGTCGATCCGCTCGGGCAGCCGCTGCACGGCCACGCGGTCGTGGTGGGAGAAGCCGGCAGCGATGCAGATCATTCGCGGCCGACGCCAGTCGACGGACTCGGCCGCCTCCGCGCCCAACACCTTCCGGACGAGCGCCTCGAACTCGTGGTGCGCCGAGTCCAGCCAGGACAGGTAAGACACGGCCTGCGACAGCACCCCGCTGTCGGAACCCTTCTTGAACTCGATCACCACCGGGCTGCCGTTCTCGTCCAGCCCCAGGGTGTCGATCCGCCCCCGGTGCCACGGACCGGTCGGGTACTCCGACGCCAGGAACCGGATGCCGAGCATCTCCTCCAGGCCGGCCTCGACCCGCCGCTGCAGCTCCACCTCCAGTGCCACCGTCGAACCAGACAACTCGACGTCACGCCCATCGGCGTCTAGCCGGAACAGCATCAGCTCGGCCACCAGCACCCCTCCCCTGATCACTATAGGAGTAGCAATCAAAACCACCTGGCGGGTATTCCGGTGCTGGCCGAGAGCCTGTATCCCCAAGTGCACCTGGTAGCGCTCACCCACTCCGACGAGCAGAATGCGGCTGCTACTCGGCAGATCTACGGGCCTCGGGGCATATTCTGTCGACCACATCCCGGACGGCACGGGACAGGCGGTCGTGGGTGCGGACTGTGGGTCCGGGGGCGATCTCAGCTGCGCCCCTTGTCGGCCCATACCGCGACCACCGACGGACGTGGGATGGATCCCGGTCCGTCGGGCCAGATCGAGGCGGGCTTCTCCGCCGTGGCGCCGTCGGCTTCGCCGGGGTGCTGGGCGGCGACGAGGATGCGGTCTTCGGTGATGATCGGTCCGCAGGTCTCCGCGGCTTTGGGGACGGTGAGGAACTGTTTGACGTAGCCGCGGTGCAGGCCCTTGACGGGGACGACGAATAGGCCGTCGTTGGAGCCGAGTGCGTTGCCGTCGGTGGCGAGCCACAAGTTGCCGTGCTCGTCGAAGGCGATGTTGTCCGGGCAGGAGATCGGGCTGACGTCGGACTTGTCGTAGCCGGCGAAGTACGTCGACGGGTCTGCCGGGTCGCCGCAGACCAGCATGAGCTGCCAGCGGAACGATGTCGCCCCGGCGTCGGAATGGCGTTCGTCCAGTTCCAGGATGTGTCCGTGCTTGTTCCCGGTGCGGGGGTTGGCCTCGTTGGGGCTGGCCTTGCCCGCCTTGCCTCGGTCGGAGTTGTTGGTGAGTGCGACGTAGAGTCGGCCCGTACGCGGGTGCGGCTCCACGTCTTCGGGGCGGTCCATCTTGGTGGCGCCCGCCTTGTCGGCGGCAAGGCGGGTGAAAACGTAGACCTCTTCCGCTGTCATGCCGGGAACGAAGGAACGGCTGCCCGTGGCGAGAGCGATCCACGCTCCGCCGCCGTCGAAGGCTCCGTCCTCGGGAAGCTTGCCCGTGCCGTCGATCTCGGCCGCCGGAGAGTCCCCACTGAACTTGGCGACGTACAACGTCCCCTCGTCGAGGAGCCGCATGTTGTGCTCACGCGCCGAGCGGCTGGTGCCTTTCTTGACCCGCTCCGTGGAGACGAACTTGTAGAGGTAGTCGAAGCGCTCGTCGTCACCCATATAGAGGGCGACCCGGCCGTCGCTGGTCAGGCGGGGCTCGGCGGCCTCGTGCTTGAACCGGCCAAGGGCCGTGCGCTTGCGCGGGACGGAATCAGGGTCGTACGGATCGATCTCGACGATCCAGCCGTGCCGGTTGGCCTCGTTCGGTTCCTTTCCGAGGTCGAAGCGGTCGTCGAAGCGTTCCCACTTGCGCTGGCTGGCCCCGGTCGGCAGGCCGTAGCGGGCCAGGCGCTGCTTGGCGGTCGGGTCGGTGACGGAGGCGGCGTTGGCGAAGTACTGGTTGAAGTTCTCCTCGCCGGACAGGACGGTGCCCCACGGTGTGACGCCGCCGCCGCAGTTGTTCAGCGTGCCGAGGACGGTGCGGCCGGTGGGGTCGGCGCTGGTCTTGAGGAGGTTGCTGCCGGCCGCCGGGCCGGTGAGCTCGAACGGAGTGGTGGCGGTGATGCGGCGGTTGAGGCTGTCGCCGGGGATCGGCCACAGTCGGCCGGAGCGTCGATCGGTGCGGACGCTGAGGACGGTCAGCCCGTGGGCGGCCCAAGCGATCTCGACCTGCTCGCGGGTCGGGTTGGCGGGGTCGTAGCCGAAGAACATGATCTCTTCGTTGGTGTACTCGTGGTTGACCACGAGCAGCTGGTCGCCGTGGCAGTGCCCCGGGAGGTCGAGCAGTGCCATGTAGTCGCAGTTGTAGCCGAACTGGCGAGACTGGGCCGCGACGCTCTGACGGCGGGCGTCGAAGCGGGGCGCACCCCGCAGTACGGGGTCGCCCCAGCGGATGACGACCTGCTGTGCGTAGCCGGCGGGGACGGTCACGGCGTCGGCGGTGTTCGGCGGAACTGCCTCGAAGCGCAGACCGCGAGGCAGGCGGCCCGCACCTCGGTCCGGACCGAGGTGGGTGGAGGGAGCGGCGGCCGCGCTGGACGCCGCCGCGGGTGTGGCGACCGCTGCCCCGGCGGCTGCGGCGAGGGCGAGGACCGCGCCGCTCTTGAGCGCTCCGCGGCGGGACACCTGGTGGACGATGTCGCCGAAGTAGGTGTTGAGCGAGCGGTTCGGAGCGTCGTGGGAGCAGGCGTCGCCGCACCGGTAGCGACAGGTAAGAGCCGAGCGCGCTGTGTTGTGGCTGGGCAGCAAAGGCAGGTCCGCTGAGCGGTCTGTGCGGCTGTCGGGCTGTTCGAGCACGAGGTCCTCCACGCGATGGGATACGGAAGGCGGCCTCATATAGGCGGCCATCGATCAATGACGCTAGGCGCAGCGCGGGCACCGAGGGGCGTCCGGAAGGTGAACGGGAGCCCAACTCTGCAGGGAAGGCGGAGCCGGAGGGGCCCTTGCGCCACGCCCGTGGCGCGCGTTTCGGTCAAGCGGCCGGGGCGACGAAGGCGAGACAGTGACCGGGAAATGGGCCCCGCACGTAAACATCATCATCCGTCTATAGAGATGACTAGCTATCGTTCATACCCGATGGGCCCCTCGTACACCCCGTGTTCATATAGCCAGACTTCGATGAAGGAGTCCGAACGGGGTGCGCTGCGCACCTGATGCAGACAGCCGGGTGTACCGGCAGACACGAGGGTCGAGAGTCGTGAACATTTCCACTTCGTTGCGCCGGGCCAAGGCTCCTTTGGCTCTGACGGCTGCTGTGATGCTGGCCGCGAGTGCGTGCGGCGGCGCCGATGCCGGCTCCGGTGGTGAGGGTGGCGACAAGCTGTCCGGGACCGTCAAGGTGGACGGGTCGAGCACGGTGGCCCCGCTGTCCACCGTGGCCGCCCAGCTCTTCCAGCAGGCGAACCCGGGCGTGAAGGTCACGGTCGGCACCTCCGGCACCGGCGGCGGCTTCGAGAAGTTCTGCGCCGGCGAGACCGACATCTCCAACGCCTCCCGGGAGATCAAGGACGAGGAGAAGGCGCTCTGCGAGAAGAAGGGCGTGAAGTTCGAGGAGTTCTCGGTCGCCAACGACGGCCTGTCGGTCGTGGTGAGCAAGGACAACGACTTCGTCGAGTGCCTGACTGTCGAGCAGCTCAAGAAGATCTGGGAGCCCGGCTCCAAGGTGAACAACTGGAACCAGGTCGACCCGAAGTTCCCGAACCAGAAGATGGAGCTGTTCGGCGCGGGCACCGACTCGGGCACCTTCGACTACTTCACCGACGCCATCAACGGTGAGGAGGGCGCCTCGCGCACCGACTACAACCCGAGCGAGGACGACAACGTCACCGTCCGCGGCGTGTCCGGCTCCAAGGGCGGCATCGGCTACTTCGGCCTGTCCTACTTCGAGGAGAACAAGGACAAGCTGAAGGCCCTCAAGATCGACGGCGGCAAGGGCTGCGTCGCCCCCGGCATCGAGACGGTACAGAACGGCACCTACACGCCGCTCGGACGGCAGCTGTTCATCTACCCGAAGGCGTCCTCCCTGGAGAAGCCCGAGGCCGAGGCGTTCGTCGAGTACTACGTCGAGAACAGTGCCGAGATCGCCGAGAAGGCGCAGTTCGTGCCGCTCAACGCCGAGCAGCAGAAGGAGCTGGAGAAGGACCTCGCGACTCTGCGGGAGCAGCACTCCTGATGAGTTCCACCCTCTCTTCACGGCGGGCCGCTTCAGGAAGCCCCGGCTTCCTGAAGCGGTCCCAGCCGCGCTACGGCGAGAAGGTCATCAAGGTCCTCCTGGTGGCCGCCTCCATGGTCTCGGTGCTGACCACGATCGGCATCGTCATCGCCCTGATCCCCCCGGCCGGCGAGTTCTTCTCCAAGGTCGACTTCGGTGAGTTCCTCACCGGAACGAACTGGGCGCCCCTGTTCAAGCCCGCCTCCTTCGGCGTTCTGCCGCTGGTCGGCGGCACCCTGATGGTCACGTTTATCGCTCTGCTGGTGGCTGTTCCGCTGGGCCTGGGTGCGGCGGTGTACCTGAGCGAGTACGCGAACAAGCGCGTGCGGAAGATCTTCAAGCCGCTGCTTGAGGTTCTCGCGGGTATCCCCACGGTCGTGTACGGCTTCTTTGCGCTGAAGGCCATCACCCCGGTCCTGCAGAGCATCTGGCCCGCCGGTGACGGGCCGCAGATCTTCAACGCGCTCGCCGCGGGCTTCGTCATGGGCATCATGATCATCCCGACGATCGCGTCGCTCGCCGAGGACTCGATGAGCGCGGTGCCCCGTGCGCTGCGCGACGGCGCGTTCGCCCTCGGCTCCTCCCGCATGCAGGTCTCCACCCGCGTGGTGTTCCCCGCCGCGCTGTCCGGCATCGTCGCCGCCGTCGTCCTCGGTATCTCCCGGGCGCTGGGCGAGACGATGATCGTGGCCATCGCGGCAGGCGGACAGCCGAACCTGTCCTTCAACCCGCTCGAAGGCATGCAGACGATGACCGCGTTCATCGCCGCAGCCGGCATCGGCGACCTGCCCACCGGCTCGACCGGCTACCAGACCATCTTCGCCGTGGGTGCCCTGCTGTTCGTGATGACGCTGGTGATGAACCTGCTGAGCATCCGTCTGGTGCGCAAGTACCGCGAGGTGTACGAATGAGTTCCAAAGTCATCGACCGCGATGCAGCCCTCCACGACGACGCTCCCCGGCTCAAGGGCAAGGGGACACCCCTACGCGAGCGGTTCTTCCACCTGAGCCTGTTGCTCTCGCTCGCCGTCGCCGTCGTCTTCCTCGCCTCGCTGCTCGCCTACGTGCTCAGCGAGGGCTGGTCACGGCTGGACCCGCGGCTGTGGATGAACTTCCCCGACTACATCGACCCGACGCAGGGCGGAGCCCAGTCGGCGATCATGGGCACGGTCTGGGTCATCGGCTTCACCGCCGTCTACTGCCTCCCGACCGGCATCCTCACCGCCATCTACCTGGAGGAGTACGCCGACCCGGACAAGTGGTGGAACCGCGCGATCGAGATCAACATCCAGAACCTGGCCGCCGTACCCTCGATCGTCTACGGCATCCTCGGCCTCGGCATCATCTCCCGCGGCCTCGGTTTCGGACAGACCGTGCTGACCGCGTCCCTGACTCTGTCCCTGCTGGTCCTGCCGGTGGTGATCATCTCCTCCCGGGAGGCGATCCGCGCGGTCCCGCAGTCCATCCGCCAGGCGTCGCTTGCCCTGGGGGCCACGCAGTGGCAGACCATCTGGCGCCAGGTCCTGCCCGCGGCCGTCCCCGGCATGGCCACCGGGTCGATCCTGGCTCTGTCCCGCGCCATCGGCGAGGCGGCCCCGCTCTTGCTGCTCGGCGGTCTGACGTTCATCACGTTCAACCCAAGTGGCGTGCAGAGCCAGTTCACCGTCCTGCCGATCCAGATCTTCAACTGGATCAGCCAGTCCCGTTCGGAGTTCGTGTCGCTCGCCTCCGCCGCCATCGTGATCCTGCTGGCGATCCTGCTGGCGATGAACTCCGTGGCGATCTGGCTCCGCAACCGCTACTCCCGCACCTGGTGACCGCCATGACCTCCACACCCTCCGCGACCCGACACCTCGACCCCGCCGCCGACTCTCCGCAGGAGACCGCCATGACCCCTCCCTCCGACGCCACCGGCGGCACGAGGATTCCGCAGGTCGCCTTCCGCAGCGCCCCGTCGCTGGCCAGCCCCGTCTTCGAGGTCGGCAGCCTGTCCGTCTTCTACGGCGACCACGAGGCCGTACGCGACGTCAACATGACCATCGGACACCGGCAGATCACCGCGATGATCGGCCCCTCCGGCTGCGGCAAGTCCACCGTGCTGCGCTGCTTCAACCGCATGAACGACCTCGTCCCCAGCGCCCGCGTGGCCGGCAAGGTCCACTACCACAACGAGGACCTGTACGGTCGGGACGTCGACCCGATCGAGGTCCGCCGCAGGATCGGCATGGTCTTCCAGAAGCCGAACCCGTTCCCCAAGTCGATCTACGACAACATCGCCTACGGCCCCCGCGTCGGCGGGTTCCAGGGCAACCTGGACGACCTCGTCGAGGAGACCCTCACCCACGCGGCCCTCTGGGACGAGGTCAAGGACAAGCTCAAGACCTCCGCGCTCGCCCTCTCCGGCGGTCAGCAGCAGCGACTGTGCATCGCCCGCACCATCGCGGTCAAGCCCGAGGTGATCCTCATGGACGAGCCCTGCTCGGCCCTCGACCCGATCGCCACCGCCAAGATCGAAGACCTCATGACGCACCTCGCCCGTGAGTTCACGATCATCGTCGTCACCCACAACATGCAGCAGGCCGCCCGCGTCTCCGACCGCACGGCCTTCTTCACCGCCGACGTCGACGACGCGGGAGTCCGCCACGGACGCCTCGTCGAGTACGACGAGACGGAACGCATCTTCTCCAACCCCTCCGACCAGCGCACCGAGGACTACATCTCGGGCCGCTTCGGCTGATCCCGAAGCCAAGCTGCTCTTTGCGCCGCCACGTAAAGGAGTACCCGGGTGACCCCCGACGCACGACGACCACCGGAGACCACCGCACGGGTGTCTCCGGACGGCCCGGACGACAGCAGGACCCCGGCCCTGCTGATGGCCGAGCCCGACGGGGAGCTGGCTGAGCAGGCCATGGCACGCTTCTCGGCCGCCGGCGTGAGCGTGATCGCCTGCCACGACGGCGCCGAGGCCCTGCTCCAGGTCGGAGCACAGCACCCCGGCGCCGTACTGCTCGGCGCACCGCTTCCGGTGGTGAACGCTGTACAGGTCACCCGCCTGATCAACCGGCTCAGTCCCGTGCCCGTCATCGTCGGCGCCGGTCCGGACGGGACCGAGGAGGCGACCGCCGCCCTCACCGCGGGCGCCGTGGCCTTCGTGGCACGGCCCTACCGGATCGAAGAGATACTCCCGCTCCTGACGGCGGGACTCACACCGGACGACAGGACGGCCTCAACGCTGGTCGTCGGTGACATCGAGCTTGATCCGGTCGGGTTTCACGTCTACGTACGAGGACGCTCGCTCCAGTTGCCGGTACGTGAATTCATGCTGCTGCGCTACCTCATGGAGAACGTCAACCGGCTCGTCTCCCGGCCAGAGCTGACCCAGGTCCTGTGGGGCACGAAGAGCCTGGACAGCAACACCCTCACCGTCCACGTCCGCCGCGTACGGCAACGCCTGCGGGAGGGTGCGGGAAGCTGCTGCACCATCGACGCGATCCGCGGCATGGGCTACCGCCTGGAATGCAGGCCCTCCGATTCCGTGCAGCCACCGCTCTCCTCCTCCCGACCGGCTGCCCCGGCTTAGCCGGCCACCCACCGTTCTCTCTCCACCTCGCCGACGTCGCCCCGCTGATGCGGCGCGTCGGCTTGGACTCCGGCCGGCGGGCTGCTTGGCGGTGCCCCGCCGGCCGGTTCACATCCTGCGAACTCCGAGGTGGCGATTCGCTTGGGTCGTTCGGTCGAGCGCTAACCGGAGGGCGCCCCGGGCACTGGCGAAGCGCCGGTTTCCCGCCAGGCAGGCCCGTCGCATGCGGCAGCTCAAGCAGAGGACGGGGACGGCGCGTTCAGCTCTGCGAACAAGCGGTCGATGCGTGCCTGCAGACTGTTCCGCACGGCCCGTGCGCTTTCGATGTCGAGGCCCCGGAGGTCCGGCAGGTCCCAGTTGAAATAGCGGCGGCCAGGTCGTACGGGACAGGCGTCGGCGCAGCCGAGCGTGATCACCAGGTCCGCCGCGTCGACGACCTCGATGGTGAGCGGCTTGGGAAAGTCCTCTCCGGTGTCGAGCCCCTGCTCCGCCAGTAGCTGGACCACGACGGGCGAGATGCCAGCTGCGGGGCCCGATCCTGCGGTCATGACCAGGACCGAGCCGAGCGCGCGCCGGCGCAGCAGCGCGCCGGCCAGCTGAGAGCGCCCGGCGTTCTCCGTGCAGACGAAGAGCACCGCAGGCGGGGATTCACCCGACAGCCCCCGGGCGCGGGCGAGGCCGCGCAGCCGCTCGTCGGCGAACCGCTCCACGAGGACCGGAAGGTGCTGGACGGCACGAGCCCGGTCGGCGAGGAGAGTGGCGCACTCGTCCACGTAGCGGGCAACGGTGGCCTGCGAGAAGGCATGGCGGTGACGCAGGGCGAGCCGGGCGGTGATCCGCGCGAGTACCGCGCTGGCGCTCCGTAGGGGCGGGGTGGCCCGGCCGAGTGGTGGCTGCTCATCCATGACTGCGCCCCTTCCCGAAGCCGACCTCCAACTATAGGTACACATCTATATCTGAGTGGATCGATACGGAAGAGGGTGAACGATAAGTGAATTCAAAGTGGCAACCGTCACAGGCGCCCTGGGAGCGGCCTTCGGGCCCATATGGTGAATAGATGTCCATCACTGCCTACGAGGCGACGAAGACGGTCGTGGACGATGAACCGGCCACATGCGTGTCACAGCTGTCCTGCCTGCTCATCGACCGCGAAGAGGCCGAGCGCATGGCCGGGGCCCTGAAGGCCATTGCCGACCCCACACGACTGCAGATACTGCGCCTGATCGAACGCTCTCCCGCCCGCGAGGCGTGCGTGTGCGACCTGACCGACTGCCTCGGCCTGCGCCAGCCCACCGTGAGCCACCATCTGAAGGTCATGACGGACGCCGGGATCCTCACGCGGGAGCGGCGCGGAACGTGGGCCTGGTTCTCCGTCGACCCCGAAGGGCTTCGTCGGATCCGGGACATTCTGGAGCCGACGACCGGCTGACAGCCACCCGCCCCGGCCGCCTCGCAGTGTCGGTTCCCTACGGCCGGCCGCAAATCAGGACAGCGTGCTCACCACGTGCCGCACCCGCGAGGCCACCTTCTCCGGCAGTGGGGCGTAGTGGATGCGCGCCAGCCCTGCCTGAACCTCCTCACTCGCGGTGTAGGTCAGGAAGGACTTCAGCGCGGGCAGCACGCCGGCCGGAGTGCCATCGGCGCACACGATTTCGTAGGTGACCAGCACGATCGGATACGCGCCGGGAGCCCTGGTGCGGTAATCGAACTCCAACGTCAAGTCCTGGCCACTGCCGGCGACCTTGGCGGCGGCGATGCCGGCGGACGCGCTCTGCGCGGAGACCGCGACCGGGTCCGGGGCGCCCGTGTCCAGCTTCACGGTGGGCACGCCCTTGGCCTTGGCGAAGGACAGCTCGAAGTAGCCGATCGAGCCGTTCTGGCTGCTCACGGTCGAGACGACTCCGTCGGAACCGGGCGCTGCATGGCCGCCCCTGGCCTGCCATGCCTTCACCTTCTCGTACGGCCACTCCTCCAGTGCCGCATCCGCCAGGTAGGCGTTGAAGTTCTGCGTGGTGCCCGAGTTGTCGGAGCGGTGTACGGCGCTGATCTCGATCTCGGGTAGCTGTGCGCCGGGGTTGAGGCGCTGGATCTCGGGGTCGTTCCACATCGTGATCCGTGAGTCGAAGATCCGAGCGACGGTCGACGCGTCGAGGACGAGGCTGTCCACGCCGTCGACGTTGTAGCCGATGGCGACGGGGCCGGCGACCATCGGCAGGTCGATCGCCCTACTCCCGGGGCACGCGCGGCGGGAGAACTCGACATCCTCTTCCGACAGCGGGGTGTCGCTGCCGCCGAAATGCGTGGCTCCGCGAAGGAACTGGGCCACTCCACCGCCGGAGCCGATGGGGCTGTAGCGCAACTGCACCCCGGGGCAAGCGCTCTGGTATTCCTGCAGCCAGTGCTTCATCGCGTTCTGCTGGGCGGTCGAGCCCGAGCCCGCCACCTTGCCCTCGTCGGCGCAGGCGATGTGGCTCGGCCGTGAGGGGGACGGGGCGGCTTCACCCCCGCCGCCCCGTCCGCAGGCCGAAAGGAGCAAGGTGCCAGCTGCCACTGCCGCGGCGCCTTTCAGTGGAATGCGTCGATTCGACCGTCGATGATGCACCAGTGTTTCCTTCCAGATGGCCAGCCAACTGGATAGATGCTCGCCGATGTAAACGCCATGGAGGCGACGCACCGACGAACATCGGCTGACGGAACACGACTGGATGGATGACCTGCGCGTGACATACGCGCGCCGCGACGAAGGCCCCGCGCAGCGCCTCGACTCGGCAGGACGCAGCATAAGGTCAGCCTCGCGCCCTTCATCACCGCGAGGGAGACTCTCCCGAGGATCGCGGTCGGACTCGTTCCGCCGGATCGCTCAGACGGCCGCCGGCGTCTTTTCGGGCTCCGCGACCGCTTTGGTGTCGGTGAGGGCCGCGAGGTAGCGTTCGGCGTCCAGGGCTGCCGCGCAGCCGGAGCCCGCGGCGGTGATCGCCTGGCGGTAGGTGTGGTCGACCACGTCTCCCGCACCGAACACGCCGGGGATGTTCGTGCGGGTCGAGGGGGCCTCGACCTTCAGATAGCCCTCGTCGTCCAAGTCCAGCTGGCCCGCAAAGAGCTCCGTGCGCGGGTCGTGGCCGATCGCGACGAACAGGCCGGTGGCATCGAGGTCGCGCGTCCGGCCACTGAACGTGTCGCGCAGGACGAGACCGGACAGCGCGCCGCCCTCCTCCTTGATCTCCGCGATCTCACTGTCGAAAGCGAAGGAGATCTTGTCGTCGGCAAACGCGCGGCTCTGCATGACCTGGGAGGCCCGAAGCGCGCTCCGGCGGTGGACGACCGTGACGGAACGGGCGAACCGGGTGAGGAAGGTGGCCTCCTCCATCGCGGTGTCGCCGCCGCCGACGACTACGATGTCGCGGTCCCGGAAGAAGAACCCGTCACAGGTCGCGCAGTAGGAGACACCGCGGCCCGACAGTTCGTCCTCGCGCTCCAGGTTCAGCTTGCGGTGCTGCGATCCGGTGGTCACGATCACGGCGCGGGCCCGGTGAACTGCTCCGCTGCTGTCGGTGACCGTCTTGATGTCGCCCGTGAGGTCGACGGCGACGATGTCGTCCGGGACCAGTTCGGCTCCGAACCGCTCCGCCTGGGCCCGCATGTTGTCCATGAGGTCCGGGCCGACGATGCCCTCGCGGAATCCGGGGAAGTTCTCGACCTCGGTGGTGTTCATCAGCGCGCCGCCCGCGGTCACGGAGCCTTCGAAGACCAGCGGCTGGAGGTCGGCCCGCGCCGTGTAGAGCGCAGCCGTGTATCCGGCGGGCCCGGAGCCGATGACGATGACGTTGCGGATGTCGGCGCTCATGACGCGACCTCGGGTGCGATCTCCTTGATGAGGCCCTCGACCATCACCTTGATCTCGTCGCGGATCGGGCGCACGGCGGCCACGCCCTGGCCGGCCGGGTCTTCGAGCTTCCAGTCCAGGTAGCGCTTGCCGGGGAAGACGGGGCAGGTGTCGCCGCAGCCCATGGTGATGCAGACGTCGGACTCCTTGACGGCGTCCACGGTCAGGATCTTCGGGGTCTCGGCGGAGATGTCGATACCGACCTCGGCCATCGCCTCGACGGCAGCGGGGTTTACCGCGTCGCCGGGGTTCGATCCCGCAGAGCGGACCTCGACGCGGTCCCCTGCCAGGTGGGTCAGCCAGGCAGCGGCCATCTGGGAACGGCCCGCGTTGTGAACGCAGACGAACAGGACGGAGGGCTTTTCGGCCATCGGGAGAACTCTCTCTCGTCTCGTAAAAAAATCAGGAGCTACTGACATCAGCCCCTAGTGGCATCAGCATCCACTGATGTGAGAGTATCAGTCCATGATGACTTCAGTCGACACTGACGTGATTCGGGTTCTGGGTGATCCGCTGCGCATGCAGGTGGTCACCCTGCTGGCCCGGGAGACGCTCTGTATGTCGCACCTGGTCGAGGAGACCGGTGCCAAGCAGACGAATCTGTCCAACCACATGAAGGTCCTGCGCGAGGCGGGACTGGTGGAGACCGAGCCGTGCGGCAGGTTCACCTACTTCAAGCTGCGCCCCGAGGTCCTGGCCTCGGTGTCCGCACAGTTCGCCGAGCTCGCCGAATCCGCCCGTACCGCGATCGAGAACAAGAGGGCCTGCCCGTGACCTCCACCGAACCGACCACCCGGGCCCCGCAGGCCGGCGGTGACGACTCGATCGTCAAGAAGCTCTCCACCCTCGACCGCTACCTCGCGGTGTGGATCCTGCTCGCCATGGCCGTCGGCCTGAGCCTGGGCCGCCTCATCCCGGGCATGAACGACGCGCTCGCGAAGATCGAGGTCGGCGGGATCTCCCTGCCGATCGCCATCGGGCTGCTGGTCATGATGTACCCGGTGCTGGCCAAGGTCCGCTACGACCGGCTCGACACGGTCACCGGCGACCGCAAGCTGATGGTCTCCTCGCTCGTCATCAACTGGATCATCGGCCCCGCGGTCATGTTCGCCCTGGCCTGGATCTTCCTGCCGGACCTGCCCGAATACCGCACCGGCCTGATCATCGTGGGCCTCGCCCGCTGCATCGCCATGGTCATCATCTGGAACGACCTCGCCTGCGGCGACCGCGAGGCCGCCGCCGTCCTTGTCGCCCTCAACTCCGTCTTCCAGGTCCTGGTCTTCGGCGTGCTGGGCTGGTTCTACCTCGACCTGCTGCCCCAGTGGCTCGGCCTCGGTGACGGACAGGGACTGGACGTCCCCGTCTGGCACATCGCCCTGAACGTCGTCGTCTTCCTCGGAGTGCCCCTGCTCGCCGGGTTCCTCACCCGCCGCATCGGCGAGAAGAAGATGGGCCGCGAATCCTACGAGGAGAGGTTCCTGCCGAAGATCGGCCCCTGGGCTCTCTACGGCCTGCTGTTCACGATCATCATCCTGTTCGCCCTGCAGGGAAAGACGATCACCTCGCAGCCGCTGGACGTCGTACGCATCGCCCTGCCGCTTCTCGTCTACTTCGCGATCATGTTCTTCGGGAGCTTCCTCCTCGGGAAGAGCCTCGGACTCGCTTACGACCGCACGAGCACTCTCGCCTTCACCGCCGCCGGCAACAACTTCGAGCTCGCCATCGCGGTCGCCATCGCGACGTTCGGCGTCACCTCCGGCCAGGCGCTGTCGGGCGTCGTCGGTCCGCTGATCGAGGTACCCGTCCTCATCGGCCTCGTCTACGTCGCGCTCGCCTGGCGAAAGAAGTTCGCCCCCGACGCCATCACCACACCCGGAAGGTAGAGCTGATGCACTGTCTGGAATGCCACACTGAAGGAAGGGACAGTCACGCCGTCGGCGTATGCCACAACTGTGGAGCCGCCGTCTGCGCCCACCACGCCCGCATGGCGACTCGCAGCGTCCGCCACGGCAGTCTCATCGGCACCCCCGGAGAACACCAGGAGCGCACCCTGCTGTGCCCGGTCTGCGCCGAAGCCCACGCCCCGGCCGCAGCGGCAAACACCCGGTGACCAGCACCGATGTCGTGGTGATCGGCGGCGGGCAGGCAGGGCTCGCCGCCGGCTACCACCTGCGCCGCCAGAACCTCGACTTCGTGATCCTCGACGCCCAGACCACGGCGGGGGGCGCCTGGCAGCACACCTGGGACTCCCTGCACCTGTTCTCCCCGGCAGCCTTCTCCTCGCTGCCGGGGCGGCTCATGCCCGCCCAGCCCGGCCAGGAATACCCCGACGCCGCCCACGTGATCGACTATCTGAGCGACTACGAGCAGCGCTACAGCCTTCCCCTTCAACGCCCGGTCATGGTCCGCGCGGTCCACCGCGACGGGACACGGCTGCGGGTGGACACGGACGCAGGGCACTGGTCGGCGCGGGCGATCGTCTCGGCGACCGGCACCTGGTGGCGCCCCTTCCTGCCCACCGTCCCCGGCCAGGAGACGTTCACCGGGCGTCAGCTGCACACCACCGGCTACCGGCGGCCCTCCGACTTCGCCGGGCAGCACGTCATCGTCGTCGGCGGTGGCAACTCCGGCGCACAGATCGCCGCCGACCTCACCACCCACAAGGACGTGGGCCTGACCTGGGTCACCCAGCGCCCGCCCCGGTTCCTCGCGGACGACATCGACGGCCGCGCCCTGTTCGACGCCGCGACCGCTCGGCGCCGCGCCCTGGACGAAGGGCTCACCGACACCGGCGGCGTCGCCTCACTGGGCGACATCGTCGCCGTCCCGCCGGTCCGCGCAGCACGGGACGCCGGCCTGCTCAAAGCCCAGCCGATGTTCACCGCCCTCACCGAGGACGGTGTGCAGTGGGCGGACGGAACACGTGCCCAGGCTGCAACGGTGATCTGGTGCACCGGCTTCCGCCCCGCCCTCTCCCACCTCGCCCCGCTGGGCCTGCGGAGCCGACGCGGCGACATCGCCACCCACGGAACCCGGGCCGCCGACGAACCGCGCCTGCACCTTCTCGGCTACGGCGACTGGACCGGACCCGCCTCGGCCACACTGATCGGCGTGGGCCGACCGGCCCGCGCAGCCGTCCGCGAGATCACCGCTCTGTTGGGCTGACGGCTTGCTTAGGCGTTGACGACGGTTGCGCTTTCCACCCAGCGCGCCAGGACGCTGAAGGCCGCGAGTTGCTCCAGGGCCTCGTGCTCCGGCAGCTCCGGCAGCCCGTCCTCGTGGCTGTTGGGGTTCCGGATGCCCGCGAAACAGCCCTCGGCGAAGGACATCGCGCCGCGGTGCACACTGCGGAAGGTGTCGCTGTTGTCGTCCGCCATCAGACGAAGGCGAGGCTGACCGGGCTTTGCCGCGTCCTTGGAGAACACGCTCTGGAACAGGGCGGTTTCGCTTACGTCGCGTCGGGAGACCTTGTTCTGGGTCTCGGCGTTGACCTTCCGGGCTGCGGCGGTGACCGCTTCACGGAAGTGCTCGCTGCGCCAGAGGGACCTGGCCCCGTCCCACACCCACCGGTGCATTGCCGCCGCGCTGAGCTGGGGCGCATCGTCCCCGAGCCGCTCACGCACCTCCGCGTCCCGCAAAAGGACGGCATCGGCGCGCTGCACGGCTTCGCGGTGCTGGCACCAGCGGTTGACGCGCTTGTTGCGGTCGTCGGGCACCTCCGTGCGCCACCGAGGCAGGACCCGGTCCAGGATCTGCTCCACAACCTGGGCGCTGGCCACGATTTCCCGTTCCCCGCCGCGGTTGGACAGGTGGCTGCTGACCGTGAACACGCCAGGCGGGTCGGGTGGAGAGTACAGCTCGGTCAGCTTCAGGAAGCTGGCGAGTTCGGCGCGAGCCCAGGCGATATCAATACCCATCGGAGCATCATCCCCGCAGCCACTGACATGGCACACCCTCTACCGACGGCATCGTGGCTTACCCATGGCCTGGGTGCCGACGGCAGCCGCTTGCCCGGCCACGCACGGGAACCGCTGCTGGTAGGAGGGCTTATGTCGGTGATGGCTTGAGGATCGTGCAGATGTCGTCTGCGCCGCAGGCGGCGGGGTCGGCGGTTGCTGCGCGGGCGGCGAGGCCGCGAAGTGCTGCGCGGGTGGCGGCGAGCTCGGCCATACGTCGGTCGATGTCGTCCAGGTGTTCGTGGATGAGGTCGGTGACGTGGGTGCACGGTGCTTGACCGTCGTCGCGCAGGGCGAGGATCGAGCGGATCTCGGCGAGGGTGAGGCCGGCCCGCTGGGCGTCCCGGATGAACGTGAGTCGGTTCACCGTGTGATCGGGGTAGTCCCGGTAGCCGCCCGAGGTGCGGGGCGGTGCGGGCAGCAGCCCGCTGTCCTCGTAGAAGCGGAGGGTCTTGGTCGTCAGCCCTGTGTGGGCGGCGAGCTCGCCGATGCGCATGTCTCCAGGCTAGCCCTTGACCTTCCAGCACACTGGAAGGTCTACCTTCGGGCCAGACGACGGACGAGGTCCCGGAAGGACAGACGGATGCACATCACGGTGCTGACGGTGGCGGATTGTCCGAACGCGCGGCCCGCGCTGGAGCGGGTGACCGCCGCGCTGGACGGACGGCAGGCCCAGGTGGAGCTGGTCGAGGTTGCCGATGAGCGCGATGCCGCCCGGCTGGGCATGTCCGGGTCGCCGACGATCCTGATCGACGGCACCGACCCCTTCGCGCAGCCCGGGGCCGCACCGAGCATCTCGTGCCGCCTCTACAGGGACGCGGCCGGCACCGTGTCGGGTGTACCCGACGAGTCCGCCCTTCGGCGGGCACTCGCCGGGGCGGCCCCGCAAGCCCGTGATGCGGGGACCCTGGACTGCTGCCCCCCGCAGCCGCTGGACGTGGTGGGCCGGGGCGGCCGCGGGCGCCGTGCGCCCGCCGAGAACGGCCTGCGCGCGGTGCACCAGCGGATCCTGCGCCATTTCGCCGCCACGGGAGCCGCTCCCGACGCGCAGACGCTTCAGCCGTTGGCGGCCGTGGCCGGGAGGACCGCTGCGGAGGTGCTGACCGAGCTGGCCGACGAGGACTTCCTCACCCTGGACGAGACCGGGAACATCCGCGCCGCCTACCCGTTCTCCGCCGTACCCACCCGCCACAGGGTCCGTCTCGACAGCGGGGTGGAGGTCTGGTCGATGTGCGCCATCGACGCCCTGGGCATCCCTGCCATGCTGGGACAGGACGGCGTGATCTCCTCCGCCGACCCGGTCACCGGCGACCCCATCACCGTCACTTCGACCACTGGCAGAGTGCGGTGGGATCCGCCCACAGCTGTGGTCTTCGTCGGGCAGCGCCCCGGAGGCGGGCCCGCCGCCTCAGCCTGCTGCGACGCGCTGAACTTCTTCACCGACACCGAGAACGCCCGCACGTGGACAAGCCAGCACCCCGAGGTCCCCGGACGGATAGTCGACCAGCCGACCGCCGAGCACATCGGCCGGCAGACGTTCGGCTTCCTGCTGGCCCCTTAAGAGCCCCGCGGCATTCGTCGTAAGGATGCTGAACCCCGGCTACCGCACCTCCAACCGGAGAATCGAGTCCGAGGAACAGCACTCCAGCGTCAGCGGCGCGCCGCTGACAGGCGGTCAAGGAGCCATGCTGCGTCTCGGCCCACTCCGCGCAGGGTCTTCGAGGAGAAGCTCCGCTGGAACTCCATGCCGACGAAGCCGAGCCCCTTCACCGCGGTGGACAAGCCGCCGCGGTGAACGGGCGCTCCCTCCGCGTCGAGGGCTCCCGAGCCGGTCAGGTAGCCGAACACGGGCCGGTAGCCGGTGGCGAAGACGACCGCGTCGACGTCCTCCTTGGTCCCGTCGGCCCACAGGACCCCGTCGCTGGTGAACCGGCTGAACATGTCGCGGCGGTCGACGCCGTGCCGGTCGAGCGTGGCGCGGTAGTGGCCGTCGTCGATCACGGAGACGGGGACCTTCGCGAGCAGGCGGCGGATCGGTGCGATGTCGAGCCGGGTGTGCTTGAGCCACCAGTGCAGATCCCGGCCCAGCGGCTTCTGCGGTGTCCAGCCGACCGGGCGGCGGGTGGCGAGGGTGGTGTCGGCGACCGGGCCGAGTTCGGCGGCGATCTGGATCGCGGAGTTTCCTCCGCCGACCACGATCACCCGCTGCCCGGCAAACGGGCCGGGGCTGCGGTAGTCGGCGGCGTGCAGGACACGGCCGCCGAACCCCGCAGGGTCAGGGGACTTGGGGAGGAACGGTGTGCCGTAGTCGCCGGTCGCGGCGATCACCGCATGGGCGGTGAACTCCCGACCCTCCTCGGACCGCACCCTCCACACGCCATCCTGGCGCATCACGGAGGCGACGGACGTGGAGGTGCGGATCGAGGCGGGCAGGCGCTCGGCGTAGGCGCGCAGGTAGTCCACGACTTCGTCGCGGCGCGGGTAGCGGTCCGGGTCGCCGGGGAACCGCATGCCGGGCAGGGAGGAGTACCGGGCGGGGGAGAAGAGGGTGAGGCTGTCGTAGTAGCGCGGCCAGGCACCACCGGGCTCTTCGGCGCTCTCCAGGACCAGCACGCGGGCGAAGCCGTGGCGCGCGGCGAGGGCGGCTGTGGCGAGACCGGACTGTCCGGCGCCGATGACGATGAGATCAGCGTGTTCCATGAGAACGTGGACCTTTCACAATGAGTCGTTGTTTCGGGAAGTGACGAAATGTTGGGTGTGGGGCGTTGACGGAGAACAGAGATGAGGGGGCCGTGCTCGATCCGGCGACGGCCGATTTCCTCAAGGCGCTGGCGAGCGAGACCCGCCAGCGGGTGATGTTCCAGTTCGCCGGGGGTGCCGAGCTGACGGTCGGTGAGGTCGCGGAACGGTGCGGACTGAAGGCGTCGACCGCCTCGGAGCACTTGAGCCTGCTGCGCCGGGGAGGGCTGGTCGTCGCCCGCAAGGAGGGCAGGCAGGTGTTCTACCGTGCCGACGGCGCGGCCATGGCCGAGCGGCTCACCTCGCTCCAGGGGTACCTGGCGGTCTGTTGTCCGCCCGGAACCGGCTGCTGACGCCGGACGGGGTGAGGGCCGGAGGTCAGGTTCGGGCGGCGGCCGGGCGCAGGTCGAGCATGGCGGACATGGCGGCGACGACGGAGGGCGCGACCTGGTAGTAGACCCAGGTCCCGCGCCGCTCCGAAGTCAGGAGGCCGGCCTCGCGGAGCTTCTTGAGGTGGTGGGAGACGGTCGGCTGGGAGACGCCGACGTCCTGGATGTCGCACACGCACGCTTCTCCTCCCGGATGCGAGGCGACCTTGGAGAACAGGCGCAGGCGCACCGGGTCGGAGAGCGCCTTGAACATTGCGGCCATCCGCTCCGCGTCGGGCACGGACAGCTCCCCGGCGGTGATGGGCGGGCAGCACGGTGCGACCGCTTCCGGGTCCAGGACCGGCAGCTCGACAACCTCAGACTTCGACATGTGTCTATGTTGACACTCGTCGATGCGAGTGGCAAGCTCCGAACATAGACAGCAATCGAAACAGCGGCCTGATCTGCCGCCTCTCCATGGAGGACATCACCGCCATGACCACCACCACCGAGGGCCTGCCGGTCGTCGTGATCGGCGCGGGCCCGGCCGGCCTCGCCGCCGCCGCCCACCTCACCGAGCGCGGCCTCCTCCCGCTCGTCCTGGAAGCCGGCCCCGCCGCCGCGAGCGCCGTCCGGGAATGGGCGCACGTACGCCTCTTCTCCACCTGGAGTGAGCTCGTCGACCCGGCCGCCGAAAAGCTGCTGGCCCCCACCGGCTGGACCCACCCCGACCCGGCCACCTATCCCTCCGGCGGGGACTGGACCGAGCAGTACCTGCAGCCGCTCGCCGACGCGCTCGGCGACCGCGTCCGCCTCGGCGCCCGGGTCACCGGCGTCTCCCGCACCGGCCGCGACCGGATCGTCGACGCCGACCGCGACCAGCAGCCCTTCGTCGTCCACATCACCCACGCGGACGGCCGCGAGGAGCGGGTCTTCGCCCGCGCCGTCATCGACGCCTCCGGCACCTGGACCACCCCGAGCCCGGCCGGCGCATCCGGCCTGCCCGCCCTCGGCGAGAAGGCCGCCGCCGACCGCATCACCTACCGCGTCCCCGACCTCAAGGACCCGGCCGTCCGCGCCCGCTACGCGGGGCGCCGCACCGCCGTCATCGGCTCCGGGGCCTCCGCCTTCACCGCCCTCGCCTCCCTCGCCGACCTCGCCATGTCCGACGACGGTGCAGGCACGAAGGGGGTCTGGGTCCTGCGCCGGGGCATCTCCGGCTCCACCTTCGGCGGCGGCAGCGCTGACCAGCTTCCCGCCCGGGGCGCCCTCGGCCTCGCGGCGAAGGCCGCCGTCGACCAGGGACACGCGGAAGCGGTCACCGGATTCCGCACCGAAGCGATCGAACGCGACACCGACGGCCGCCTGGTCCTGGTGGGCGAAGACGGACGCCGCCTGGACCCGGTCGACGAAGTCATCGTGCTGACCGGCCTCCGCCCCGACCTCGGCTTCCTCGACGAGCTCCGCCTCGGCCTCGACGAACGGCTCCAGGCCCCCACCGAGCTCGCCCCGCTGATCGACCCCAACCAGCAC
Organism: Streptomyces sp. MMBL 11-1; assembly: GCF_028622875.1. Lineage (NCBI taxonomy): Bacteria > Bacillati > Actinomycetota > Actinomycetes > Kitasatosporales > Streptomycetaceae > Streptomyces > Streptomyces sp. MMBL 11-1. The sequence goes on from NZ_CP117709.1 coordinate 7,545,916, forward strand.
TCCTGCGGCACCGTCTACCCGCACGGCCACCGCGAGCTCTCCCACCCGGAGAAGGGCGTGTTCCTGGTCGGCATGAAGTCCTACGGCCGCGCCCCGACCTTCCTCGCCATGACCGGCTACGAGCAGGTCCGCTCCGTCGCCGCCGTCCTCGCCGGCGACCTCGAAGCCGCCGACCGCGTCGAACTCACCCTCCCCGAAACCGGAGTCTGCGGCGGGGCCGGACTCTTCGACGACCCGGCCGCCGCACCGGCCGACGCCGGAGGCTGCTGCACGACGCCCGAACCTGCCCTGATCCAGGTCGGCGCCGGAGCACTGGCCACTGCCGCAACGGTGGACGAAGCACCGGCGGGCGGCTGCTGCGGCTCGTGACCGACCTCAACGCCTCCGAGCGCGGGGCCGTGACCGGAACGGGGGTCCGGTCACGGCCCCGCGCCGCGCTGCCCGCGCTGTGCGCCACACAGATCACCAGCTGGGGCATCGTCTACTACGCGTTCCCGGTCCTGAACCCGCAGATCACGGCTGCGACCGGCTGGCCCGCCGGGGTGACCGCCGCCGCGTTCTCCGCGGCCCTGCTGGTCTCCGCCGTGGCCGGGATCCGCGTCGGCCGGATCATCGACCGCCACGGCCCGCGCACCGTCATGACCACGGGCTCGGTCATCGGCGTTCTGAGCATCCTCATTGTTGCGCTTGCGCCCAACCTGCCTGTCTTCATCGTCGGCTGGCTGCTCGCCGGCCTCGCGATGGCCAGCACCTTCTACCAGCCTGCCTTCGCCGCCCTGACCCGCTGGTGGGCACCCGACCATGTCCGCGCGCTGACCATCGTCACCCTTGCAGGCGGCCTTGCCTCCACCGTCTTCGCCCCGCTCACCGCCGCACTCGCCGACCACCTGTCCTGGCGTGCCACCTACGTGGTCCTCGCCCTCATCCTCGCCGCGGTGACCATTCCCGCCCACGCTCTCGCGCTCAAGGCGCCCTGGCCCGAGCCTTCGATCTCCACCACGCTCCACCCCGCCGGCGGTACGGACCAGGTCGCCCGTACCCGGCCCTTCTGGATGCTCGCCGTCACCCTCACGCTGTCCGCGTTCACCGTCTCCGCCGCTGTCATCGCCCTCGTACCCCTCATGACCGAACGCGGTTACACCAGCACTGAAGCAGCTTGGGCACTCGGACTCGGCGGAGCTGGACAGACTCTCGGCCGCACCCTCTACGCCACCCTTGCCCGCCGCACCAGCCCCACCACCCGCACCATCGCGCTCGTGGCGCTCGGTGCCGTCACCACTGCGGCCCTCGCCCTCACTCCGGGACCGTACGCGCTACTCGTCGCCCTCTCGGTCGTAGCGGGCACGGTCCGTGGCAACCTCACCCTTCTCCAAGCCACTGCCATCACCGATCGCTGGGGTACCACCCACTACGGCCGCCTCTCCGGGCTCCTCGCCGCGCCCACCACCACGGCCGCCGCCATCGCCCCCTTCGCCGGAGCCGTCGTCGCCGCACCGCTCGGAGGCTATCCCCAGCTCTTCGTTGCGCTCGCCGCAGTCTCAGCAGCCGCCTGCATCACCGCCTTCAAGACATCACCCACCAAGGTCGCGAGCAGCCAAAGCTGAACACGACGCAGCTTGAGCACCTGTTCACTGCCTGCACTGCAGACCTGGGGGTGTAGTGCAGGCACTGGGTGTGACGGTGGGGGGCCAGGGCGCCGCCAGGAGCGAGGGTCGGCAGGGACATTTCAGGGACTTTCACGTCTGTCCCAGGGAGTTTTCAGGGATTTTCCGCCGCGTAAGCGGGGAAGGCCCTGGCAGCGCTGAAAGATGGAAACGCGCTGCTCAGAGCCTATTTGCCTAGCACTCGATGATGTTCACCGCGAGCCCGCCCCGCGCCGTCTCCTTGTACTTGACGTGCATGGGCACGGGCGTCTTAACCCAGGTAGTGGGGTCCTCCCGGCAGGCTTGGTCGCTTCCTCCCCGGGTGAGGTGAACTCTCATACGCGTAAGTCGACTTCGATGCATGCGTGCGAAGAGTGTCTGGCGTGGAGATCATTGGAGGGGTGTTGGCGAGCGCTGAGTAAGGCGAAGACGTTAATAGATTTTCTGCTGCTCCAGCCATTTGAAGACCTCGGCCCTTTTGTAAAGCACCTTGGCGTTCCTGCCTCGGCCGAGTTTGTAGCCCTTCAAGCCCAATTTAGACGCCTCCCTGTAGACCCAGCTCGTGGACATGCTGAGCATCGTGGCGACTTCGGCAGTGTCTATGAGGACAGGCTCCACAGACTGGTGCCTGCGCGATCGGCCGATGTCGGTGCGGCCTTCATCGGGGTGTGGCTGCGGTCCCACGGGCACATGGCTCCTTGAGGCTGGTTCGAGATCGATCGCTGTACCGGGTCGCGTTCAGGGCCAGCCGGATCTCGAAGGTTCATGGCGCCCGCTCCGTGCTGCTCCGAAGAGTCGGGCGGGTCGTGGCCATAGTCGTGGGAATCGGCGGCTTGGCTGCACCGGGATTCGCTGCTAGGTTGCCGCGCCGCATTGAGCTTCCGTGCGCTCGCGACGCCCTTAGAACTCCTAGCGAAATGATCTTCGAGGTGGTTGGATCACTCCGGGACCGTTGAACCGGGGGTGCGGGGTGGCTCGGCCGAAGCCATGGGATGTCGATGACGAACTGTGGGCGGTGGTTGAACCGCTGCTTCCCAAGGTCGAGCGACGGATGCGGCATCCAGGGCGGAAGAGGCATCCGGACCGGCTGGTCTTCCAGGGCATCCTGTTCGTACTGCACACCGGGATTGCCTGGGAACACCTGCCGCAGGAACTCGGCTTCGGCTCGGGCATGACCTGCTGGCGCCGCCTGGCCGAGAGGACCGAGGCTGGCGTGTGGCCCCAGCTGCACCATGTGCTCTTGGCGAAGCTACGCGGCGCAAACGCCTTGGACTTCTCCCGGGCGGCGGTCGACGGCTCCCACGTCCGGGCGCTAAAAGGGGGCCCAAGGCGGGACGAAGCCCTGTTGACCGGGGCAGAACCGGCAGCAAGCACCACCTGATCACCGACGCCACCGGCACCCCGCTCGCCACCACCCCGACCGGCGGCAACCGCAACGAGGTCACCCAGCTGATCCCGCTCCTCGAAGCCGTTCCACCGGTGCGCGGCAAGCGCGGCCGGCCCAGGCGCCGCCCGGACCTCGTGCTCGGTGACCGCGGCTACGACCACGACAAGTACCGCCGCCTTGTCTGGGCACTCGGCGTGAAGCCAGCGATAGCCCGCCGCGGCACCGAGCACGGATCCGGCCTGGGCGCCCAACGCTGGGTCGTAGAGCACGCCTTCGCCCACCTGCACTGCTTCCGCCGCATGCGCATCCGCTGAGAGATCCGCGACGACATCCACAAAGCCTTCCCGACCCTCGGATGCGTACTCATCTGCTGGCGGCGACTTGTCGCCCTACCCTGACAGCATCGGAACCCAGTGATCCATCACCTGGCGCAGACGCCGGCGATGGTCAGCAACCCAGTCGTCCGGCGGGACGAGCGGGACCCGCACGGTGACCATGGACCAGGACTCGTCCTCCACGACCACCTCCGGGCAGTCACGCTCGCCCGTGAGCTGGATGAAGATGGACGGCCCGCTGCTCATCTCCATCCAGGCCACGTCTTCCCCGGCGTCGAGCCGGTCCAGTGCGTCGGCCCAGCTCTCCAGCCTCGCAACGTACAACGCCAGGTCAATACGACCGGACACGAAAGGAGTCTTGACGACAATCTCCGCGTCGAGCCCGGCGGTCCATCCGGGACTACGCCCCAGAACGTTGACCGAGACGCTGTTGTCCTCGTCATCAGCGAGTGAGATGAGCTCCCTCGGGGGCCTGTCGCCCATAGCTGCCCTTTCGTCGGCGAGTACCGAGCGATCCTCACCCGACCCGAGGACATCCCTCATCTCATTTTGCTAGGAGTTCTTATAGGGGCGTGGAGGCAGGCAACCACTGTCGGCTCGTCGAGGTGATGGTGATCACTGATACCCGCAGGGGAGAGCTGCGTAGGCTTGCGGAGTCGTTCCGGTGGAGTTCGGGAGAGTGAGTGGGCCCTCTCGACGTCACCTGACGAAGCGTCAGGAAAGTCAGCAAGTGGTCAGCATGAGTCCTGAAAAACCTGGGGAACGCTGCCTGAACATGCGACTCGTTATAGGGTGAGGAAACAGCCCTTGACCTGCAAATACGCAGGCAGGGAGCCTACGTCCAGGAGTACCTCGATGATACGTACAATATTCAAGTCCAAGATCCACCGGGCCACCGTCACCCAAGCCGACCTACACTACGTCGGTTCCGTGACGATCGACGCCGCCCTGATGGAGGCCGCCGACCTGCTGCCCGGTGAGCTGGTCCATATCGTTGACATCGACAACGGCGCCCGGCTGGAGACGTACGTCATCGAGGGTGAGCGCGGCTCCGGTGTCATCGGGATCAACGGCGCGGCCGCACACCTCGTGCACCCCGGTGACCTGGTCATCCTGATCAGCTATGCGCAGGTCGATGACGCGGAGGCCCGTGCCCTCGTGCCGAGGGTCGTGCACGTGGACGCGGACAACCGGATCGTGGCGCTCGGCGCCGATCCCTCGGAGCCGGTTCCCGGGACCCGTACGGAGCGGAGCCCGCAGGCCGTCGTCGCGAACGGCTGAGGTCCCCGTCCGCGCGCTGGACGAGCGACGGCCACGTCCACGTACGAGAGAGCGGGAGTCATGACCGACAAGGCAGCTGTGGAGATCAGGGACGACCGGGAGAACGGCAGTCTCGTGGCGTACAGGGACGGCGAGCCGGCCGGCACCATCGCGTACTTCGCCATGGACCCGGCCCCCGGTGCCCTGGTGGCCGTGCACACCGTCGTCCGGCCCGAACACGAGGGCAAGGGCATCGCGGGGGCGCTCGTCCGGGAGTTCTTCGCCATGGCCGCCCGCGAGGGAGTTCCCGTCGTCCCGTTGTGCCCGTACGCGGCGCAGTGGGCGCGGCGTCACCCCGACGAGGCGCCCGATGTGCCGGCCGAGCTCGTCCAGGAGGCGGAGCGGCAGCTCAGGGGCCACCCCGAGCTGTTCTGACCTCACACGGGATCCCACCGGCCCGGCCCGTCCTCACGCCGGGCCCGGGAGCACCTCACGCGCTCAGCCCCGTGGCGGACCCGCCCCGGGGCGGCGTGAGGTCCCGGCGGATGTACCACTCGGTGCTCAGCACCTCACGCTGGACCGCCGGAGGCAGAGCGGCGATCCGGCCGGGCGCGGCGCCTCTCTCCACCTCGCTGCGGTGCGCGAGGATCGCGGCCAGCTTTCTCGGAAGCCAGGGGCCGACGTCCACGGTCGCGGTGATCCACGCGTCCTCCGAGCAGTACAGCACGTCGGCCGGGGTTCCCGGCCGGGCCAGCCGCCCGCCGACCGGAACGGCCGCCGAGCGGGGGTGCGTGGCGAGGTACAGGGCGCTCGGCTGCCAGGGATCACCGGAACCCGGACAGCAGCGGGGGAGGGCGGCGGCCCGGACCGCCAGCGCGGTGATCCGGTGGGCGTGGACATGGTCGGGGTGGCCGGTCATGCCTCCGTAGGCGTCCGCCGTGATCACGATCTCCGGCCGGAAATCACGGATGTGGCCGACCACGGCCTCCACGGCCTCCTCCAGCGGAGCGTCGAGGAACCGGGGCCGGCCGGGGGCCGACTCCGGCACGCGGGCGTCCGCGTAGCCGAGCAGCCGTGGGGCGCCCGTGCCCAGGGCATCGAGGGCATCGGCGAGTTCGGCGGCCCTGTGCGTGCCCTCCGCCCAGGTCGCCGTGACCACCGCGGTCCGGGCACCGGCGGCCGCGTGCTGGGCGAGGACTCCTCCGCAGAACAGGGACTCGTCGTCCGGATGGGCGTGAACGGCGAGAACGCTCGGCAGGGACACAGGGGGCGCCTTTCGCCTCGACGGTACCGGTCGCGGAGCCGTACGGGTCCGGGCACCTCGCCGGAGTCTGCCCCTCGGAAAGACCCGGCACGCGTCGCCCCGCGCTCCTGTCGCCGCGCGCACGTGTGGACTCGGCAGGCGCGGGCAGCCGCTCCGGGAGACGGTGGAGGAATGCTCCATCTGTCCCTGTCATGCCGTTGTGGAGGATCGCGATGACCCACCCGTACCCCGACCCCGTACCGCCCTCGCCGACGCCTCCGCCCGTACCGGGCCCGCCCACTCCGGTGCCGAGCCCGCCGCCCGTACCGCCGGGCCCCGGGCCGGTGCCGCCCGGGCCCGCGCCGGACCCGATCCCGCAGCCGCCCGCGCCGGGCCCGGACCCCGTACCGGACCCGGAGCCCGAGCCGCAGCCCGCCGGGACCTGACCGGCGGGCCGGGTCCGGTTCAGGCCGGCACCTGGCCCGGTCGGCCGGGGCGGGCAGCACCCGGGCGGTGACGGACGGCCCGGCCCTCCGCCGGGAGGTCGGCGAAGGGCCGGGCCGACGAGGTCCGCGGTGTGATCGGCCCACCGGACCGCCCCGGTGCGGCCGTCGCGTCGGCCGGGGCGGCCCCGCCCGCTCAGTCGCCCGGCTCGACCAGCGCGTCCGCGTGGGCGAGACCGCTCTCCGCCGCGATGTTGTCCAGCGACTGCGCGTCCCGCACCGTCACGAACGCCACCGGGCCGTCGTGGTCCGATCGGCCCTTCCCCGAACCGTCCGCCGGCCGCGCCCCCGTCCGGAATCCGTACACCGCGGGACGGGGCAGACTGTTGTAGGCCCACGGGGTGGAGAAGTAGTACGCCCCCGTGTCGTACAGCACGACCAGATCGTCCTCGGCCAGCTCCGGCAGCTCCCTGGCGTACGCCACGACGTCCCCCGCGAAGCAGCACGGCCCCGCGATGTCCTGCGCCAGCGGTGGCCCGCCCTTGGGAGTGCCGTCCGGGCCGAACGCCCCGATCCGCAACGGCCAGGCGTCGGGCATGAGGACCGTACGGGTGGCCGTCTGGGCTCCCGCGTGGGTGAGTGCGATCCGACGGCCCCCGGCATCCTTCGTGTACTCCACCCGGGCCCCGATGAACCCGTTCTTCGCCAGCAGCGACCGGCCGAACTCCGTGACCAGGGAGTAGCGGCCGGAGAAGAGGCCGGGCGCGGCCGCCGTCAGGGCCGCCACATAGTCCGCGTAGGTGGGGTGCACGGTCTCGTCGGTGAAGTTGACCGGAAGCCCGCCGCCGATGTCCAGGCTGGTGACCTGCCGGACACCCAGCGTCGCGTTGATCTCCTCGGCCAGTTCGTACGTCTGTGCCACACCGGCCGCGATCAGCTCCAACGGACATCCCTGGGAGCCCACATGGGCGTGCAGCCGCGTCAGCCACGGTCGCTCCCGGAAGGCTCCCACGATCGCCTCGCGGGCACCCGGGTCCCGGAGCGCGACCCCGAATTTCGAGGTGTCCGTCGCCGTGCTCATCGGCCCGATCGACCCACCGCCCACCTGAGGGTTGACCCGCAGTCCGAGGACCGATTCGGTGCCCGGGTCACGGAGGGCGTCGACGCGGCGCAGTTCGTCGAGGCTGTCGGCGTTGACGGCGACGCCGAGGGCGAGCGCCAGCCGGATCTCCTCGCGGGTCTTGGCGGGGGAGTCCAGCACGATACGGGACGCCGCGAACCCTGCCTCCACGGCCAGCCGCAGCTCACCGGGGCTCGCCACCTCGCACCCCATCCCGCACTCGGCCAGCAGCCGCAGCACCGGGACGAGGGAGCAGGCCTTGGCCGCGAAGGTGTGCAGTACCCCGGGCGTGGCGGCGAAGGCGTCGTGCAGGGCCCCGACGGAGGCGCGCACGCCCTCGGTGTCGATGAATCCGGCTACCTGGCTGCCCTCGCCCAGCAGCCCCTGCCCGACGGCCGCCCGGACGACGGCGTCGAAGCGGCCGGCCGGCGGTGCCGTGCCGTCCTCGTGGTGCGTGGAAGTCGTCTGCGTCATGAGGCCAGAGTCCCTGATGGCTGCCCCCGGGTCTTCGGCGGAACGGGGGCGCTCGGTCGCCCGGCCACGCGCCGGTGAGCGCCCCCGGGGCATGGGCGATCAGGCGATCAGGCCGACCACGGCCTCCGGCGTCAGCATCCGGAAGGTGAAGGCCTGCTGAAAGTAGAGGTGGACGCTGGTGGCGTCGTGGTCCGCGTAGCCGATCGACAGGTCCTGGCCCAGGCAGAGCTCGAAGTCTCCGCCCCGGGCGGACAGCAGCACCCCGCCCCTGACCGCGGGCGCCCACAGGATCTCGTCGTCCACCAGGCGGCTCAGGTGGGTCTTGACCGGATACCCGTGGTCGGAGGTCTCGGCCGCCTCGGTGAACGCGTCCGCGCCGAGCATCAGCCGGTACGGGCCGTCGACACCGGCCAGCCGCAGCCGCGTCACCGCCTGGCTGACCGCCGCCGGATAGTCCCGCGCGTCGGCGGGCAGCGGGAGGGGATCGTGCGAGGAGCCGTCCCGCAGCCCGGTGATCCCGGCCGCCCCGTACCCGTCGATGATCGCCATGTCCTCGGCGAACGCACAGGTGCGCGCCGCGTCCTTGACGGGCTGCCAGTCGCTGTCGGCGGAGCCGCGCTCCACGTCGTCCACGGCCTGGCGGGAGACCGTGAACGGCACCCGCCACTCGATGACCGGCATCGACGTGCGGGCCCGGGCCACCACATCCGGGGTGGGCGGATCGATGTCGGTCAGATGGCCGTCGCCGACGGCGGCCAGGGTCGGGCCGTCCGGATCGGACACGTCGACGACACGGCGGCCGGCGACATGACGGCGGAAGGTGCGCCGGGCCTCCTCCTCGATCTCGTCCCAGGCGGACGGGGTGACCGGCGCGAGCTCGCGGTGCAGATTGTTCATCACTGGGCGCTTTCTTGCAGGCTGCCGATGCGCAGCGAACCGTGGTCCGCCCCGGCCGCGGGCGGCTCGGGCCGGACCGGCGTGAACGTTGCTTCCGGCAGGTCCCCGGAGCGGGTCCGGACGGGTGGGGGCGGCGGAGCGTCGAGGAAGTCGGCGCGGGGGGCGAAGAAGAGGCAACCGGTGACCGCTGTGGAGAAGTCGAGGATGCGGTCGTGTGTCCCGGGCGGATCGCCGAGGAACATGTTGCGGAGCATCCGTTCGGTCACGTCGGGATCGGCGGCGTACCCGATGAAGTACGTACCGAACTCGCCCTTTCCGAAGCTCCCGAACGGCATGTTCGCCCGCAGGATGTCCCGTTCGGTGCCGTCCGGGTCGGTGATCGTGTTGAGCGAGAGGTGGGAGTCGGCGGGCTTCTCGGCGTCGGGGAACTCCACGTCGTCCAGCTTGGTGCGGCCGATGACGCGTTCCTGCTCCTCCACGGAGAGCGCGTTCCAGGACGTGAGGTCGTGCAGGTACTTCTGTACGACGACGTAGCTGCCACCCTCGAACTCCGGGTCGTCCGCCCCGACGAGCGCCGCCGCCCGGGCGTCGTCGCCCACCGGGTTCTCCGTACCGTCCACGAAGCCGAGCAGGTCCCGGTGGTCCAGGTAGCGGAAGCCGTGCGTCTCGTCCACGATCCGCAGGGTTCCGCCGAGCCTGTCGAGCAGCTGGGCCGCCCACGCGTAGCAGACGTCCATCCGCTCGGCCCGGATGTGCAGCAGGACGTCGCCGGGGGTCGCCGGGGCGTGGTGAAGAGGCCCCCGCAGTTCCGGGAACGGGTGGAGGTGAGCCGGGCGAGGCCCGGCGAACAGCCGGTCCCAGGCGTCGGCGCCGAAGCCCGCCACACAGGCGAGACCGGAGTCCGGGTACCGGAAGCCGAGCGACCGGGCCACGGCTGCGAGGTCCGGCAGCACGTCCCGCACCGCGCTCTCGCCGCCCGGCTCGATCGTGCCGACCAGGAACAGCGCGGCGCTGGTCAACGGCGCCACGACGGGCTGGACGGAGACGGGATCAGGGACGGCGTCGGGCATGCGCGCACTCCACTACGACGGTGTACGGACGGCGGCGAACGGATGGCGGGGGACGGTCGGCGGCGAACGGTCGGCGGTCTACGGACGGCGGCGAAGAGTCTGCCGCGGACAGTCGGCGGTGAAGGGGCAGCGGCGAACAGTCGGCGGCCGGGGGACCGTGACGAGCAGGGCTCGCACCCACTAACCCATCTCCCGCCGCCGGCCGCACGCCGGGAGCATCCGGCCGGGGGAGCGGAGGGGCGGGCACCTCGCGAAGGTCGCGGCGGCCGTCCGTCGAGCGCGGCTTCGGGGAAGATCCTGCGAGGCCGCGGGCCGCCTCCCGCAGATCGGGTGGGCGCGTTCGGTGCCGTGTGACGCGTTCGGCGGTGCGTGAGGGGCTGCGGTGCGTGAGGGGCTTCGGTCAGGGGGGTGTACGGGCCCGGGGACGGACGCGCTCACGGGCAGGCGCTCGCCGACAGCCCGCTCAGGGCGAGGGCGGGGCGGCCGTGCCCCCGGTGGCCGCACCGGTTCCGGGGGCCGGGCCGGCCTTCAGGAGCGCGTTGTCGTCCCCCGGCTCGGGGATCACATGCATCGCGGCCTCCTCGGCCGACGCCGCCGCCCCGTCGATGCCCACGTCGCTGGCGGTGAGGGCGGCCGGGACACTGCCGTCCGCCTGCTGGGTCAGCCGTCCGGCGCGGGCGACTCCGACCTCGTCGTCCCACGGCTCGCCGTCGCCGCCCACCAGATCGCCCACGCCGTCGCCGATGGAACCGTCCGGCTCGGGTACTTCCCTGGTCAGCCGGGCTTCGAGGGACTCGCCGGTGTGCCGCTCGTTGGCCGTGGTGCCGAGGCCGTCGACCGCCCAGGGACGGTCCGGCGGTGCGTAGCCCTCGTCCAGCGGGTCGCCGGTGCCGGACGGATCCATGAGCGTGTCCCCGGCGTCGAGCTGTTCGGCGGGGTCGGAAGCCTCGGGTTCCTGGGGCTGGTAGACGTCATCCCCCCAGTCGGTGTCGCTCATGGCGCGTCCTTTCCTCCGGGAGTACCGGATACCCCGGATACCACTGTCCCCTGTACGCAATTCCACTCCGGTCCCGCTCCCGCCGCAAAGGGAAGATCGGATCTCGGTGTCCGGGGCAGGCGTCCTGGACCGGTCGGTACGCAGGTCGCGGCCTGTTCCGAGAAGCGGTGCGTCGGCGTCCGGGGGGTCGACGACGAGGTTCCGGAACCGACCGTGCCGCCGCCCCTCCCTCGGCACCGACCGACCGACCGACCGACCGGCCGCCAGCACACCCTGACGCCCGGCCTCTGTCCAGGGCCCCCGCTCTCGGCCCGGCCCCGGCCCGGCCCGGGACTCCGTTCCGGGCGTTCGCCCCGGTCGGAGCGGCCCGTGGGCGGCTCGCTGCCCTTCCCACCGCACGTACACTCGGTTCATGGGACGCAGCGCCGAACTGAGGACATGCCCGCACCGGGCCGCCTCCGCGCTGCCCCCGGCCGCGACCCGCGCGGCTGTGCCCCCGGCGCCCGCGGACGCGGCGCCCGGAACGGGCCGTACCGCTCTGCACGGCCACGGCTAGCGGTCCCAGCGGCGGTTCCCGACAGCGGCATCCGGCGTAGCCGGCCCCCGGCCTCACCGCCCCCGGCCCGCCGTCCCCTCACCCACACCACCACTCCGGCCCGCTGAGCGCCGGAGCTCACCGTCGCCTCCGGCGCTCGCCGGACGCGACCGTCACGATCGGCTCCACAGCACCACGCGGCCCACGGCGCACCCGCCCGTGCCGCTTCCCGGCCACGGCCGCACCAGCCGGCCCGCGCCGCACTCGAAGGGATCATCGTGAAGCTGAGCGACCTCATGGCCGGGCAGGACCACCACGTGCTGCGGGGAATCCCCGCCCGCACGGACGTCACCGCCGGAGCGACGTTCGACGCGGACCGGGTCACCCCCGGATCCGTCTTCGCCGCGGTGCCCGGCCACGCCGCCGGCGGGCCCGAAGCCGTCGCCCCGGCGGTCGCCCGCGGCGCTGTCGCCGTACTCGTCGACGAGCAGGCGCCGCCGCTGCCCGAGGCGCTGGGCGACGTGTGCGCCGTACGCGTCCCCGACGTGCGCAGGGCCGCGGCGGTCCTCGCCTCGCGCTACTTCGGTGAACCGGGCCGGGCGATGGACCTGATCGCCATCACCGGCACCAACGGCAAGACGTCCGTCTCGTACATGACCGAGTCGGTGCTGCGGCTCGCCGAGGGGACCCGGGTCGGGGTGATCGGCACGGCGGGCAGCCGCATCGGGGACGAGCCCATCCCGATGCCCCCCTCGGTGCTCACCACCCCGGAATCGCCCGATCTCCAGTATCTGCTGGGGCACATGCGTGACCGCGCCACCGGCAGCGTCGTCCTGGAGGCCACCTCGATGGGGCTGCTGACGCACCGTCTGGACCGTACGTTCATCGATGTCGGCGTCTTCACCAACCTCACCCAGGACCACCTCGACGACCACGGCACCATGGAGAACTACCGGGACGCCAAACTCCGTCTCTTCCAGGGGCTGTGCCGCCGAGCCGTGGTCAACGCCGATGACCCGGTGGGCGCCGGGATCCGGGAACTGATGCCCGACGCCGTGACCACGTACGCCCTGGACGGCGACGCCGACTACCGCGCGAGCGATCTCACCGTGGACGCCTCGGGTACCCGGTTCACGCTGCACCACGACGGCCGCAAGTACCCGGCGGCGATCCCCTCGCCGGGCCGGTTCTCGGTCTCCAACGCGCTGGCCGCGGTGGCGGCCTGTCACCTCCTCGGCCACGGGCTGGCCGGGCTGGTCGACGCGCTGCAGCGCATGCCGCAGATCCCCGGCCGCTTCGAACGCCTCCACACCTCCGGCGGCACCTCGGTGATCGTGGACTACGCCCACTCGCCGGACTCCCTCAGCAAGGTCCTCACCACGATCCGGGGCTTCGCCAAGGGCCGGGTCATCACCGTCTTCGGCTGCGGCGGCGACCGCGACACCACCAAGCGGGCCGAGATGGGCGCCATCGCGGGCGCCCACTCCGACCTGTGCGTCCTCACCTCCGACAATCCCCGCTTCGAGGATCCCGAGGCCATCCTCGACGAGATCGCGCCCGGTATCGCGTCGGCCGGAACGCCGTTCGAGCGGATCACCGACCGTCGCCTGGCCATCGCCGCCGCGCTGGCGGAGGCCGGGCCGGCCGACATCGTCCTCATCGCGGGCAAGGGCAGCGAACCGCACCAGGCAGTCCGGGGCGAGCTGCTGCCGTTCAGCGACATGGCCACCGTGCGCGAACTGATCGGCGGATAGGCGGGAGGGGCGCGCACGCGGGCGGAACCGCAGACGGGCGGAACCGCAGACGGGCCGACGCGTACGCGGGCAGAGGCGGCGCACACGTACGGACGGCCGGAGAGCGGAGACCGGCAGACCGGCAGAGCGGGCAGCCGGTGGACCGGAAGGCCCGAAGGCCCGAAGGCCCGAAGGCCCGAAGGCCCGAAGGCCGGAAGGCCGGGAGACCGGGGCAAGATCAATCCGGTGGCGGTGGCGCCGGAGGTCCGGCATGCTGGCCCGGCCGCGCCGAGCGCCGGACGGGGCGGGACGAGGGGAGTGGCAGCCGTGGACGTCTTCACGACGAAGTCCGGGAGCGTACGGGGGCGACGTGCCACCCGGGACCGCGGCGTCGTCGCCGTACGCGGAATCCCTTACGCGGCACCGCCGTTCGGCCGCCTCCGGTTCCGGGAGCCGCATCCGGTGGAACCCTGGGACGGTGTGCGGGACTGCACCGCCTTCGGGCCGGTGGCCCCGCAGTCGGCCGAACTGCCGGGCGCGCCGAGCTGGTCGCCCGGTGACGAGGACATCCTCACCCTGAACGTCTGGTCGCCCGCCGACGGGCCCGGTGACCTGCCCGTGCTGGTCTGGCTCCACGGCGGCGCGTACGTCTTCGGCTCCTCGGCCCAGCCCGACTTCGACGGCACCGCACTGGCGGGCCGGGGACTCGTCGTCGTCACCCTCAACAGCCGCCTCGGCTTCGAGGGGTTCGGCCACGTGCCCGACGCCGACAGCGGCGCGCCCGTGCCCGACGCCGACAGCGGTGCCACGGCCTTCCCCGACAACCGGGGCCTCCTCGACCAGATCGCCGCCCTGGAATGGGTCCGCGACAACATCTCCGCGTTCGGCGGCTCGCCCGACCGGGTCACGCTGGCCGGACAGTCGTCGGGCGCCACTGCCGCGGCCTGCCTGGCAGTGGCCGGCCGGGCACGGGGACTGTTCCGCCGGGCCGTCCTGCACAGCGCCGTCAACGCCTTCGCCACGGTGGAGCAGGCGGCCCGCACCACCGCCGAGGTCGCGGCGGCGGCCGGGGTGCCCGCCACCCGCGCCGGGCTGCTCGCCGCCCCGCCCGAGGCCCTCGTGGCCGCGACGGACCGGGTCTGCGAGCGGTACGCACAGGACCCCGGCTCGGGGCAGCGCCACTACGACCCGGCGATCTACGGCCCGGTCGCCGACGGCGTACTCCTGACCGCCGACCCGCTGGAAGCACTGGCGGCCGGAGCGGGTGGCACGGTGGAGCTGCTGGTCTGCCACACCACGGAGGAATACTGGCTCCTGGACGCGGTCGGCAGCAGCGCGAAGATCACGTCGGAGGCGCAACTGGCCGCCTTCGCGGCCGACTTCGGGCTGTCGGAACCGCTCGTCGAGGGCCACCGCGAGCGCCTGCCGGGCTCACCGGTCCTCGATGTCTATCTGTCCCTCTGCTCCGGCCTTCTGTTCGCCGAATACAGCACTCGCCTCGCCGAGGCCCACGCCCTGGCGGGCGGCCGGGTCTTCCTCGCCCGCTTCGACCGCCGCCGGGACCGTGCGGGGCAGCGGGTGCGCGCCTGGCACTGCGCGGACATCCCGTTCGCCTTCGGCAACCTCCACGAGGAGAGCGTCCACTTCCTCGTCGGCGGCCCGCCCGGCGCGGCCGACCAGGAACTGTCGCGGCGCATGACCCGTGCCTGGGCCGGGTTCGCCGCCCACGGGGACCCGGGCTGGGCGCCCCTCGACGGGCCCGCCGGGAGCGGGGCGACGGTACGGGACTGGCGTACGGCTGCGGAAGAACCCGCCGGGGCGGCGGGGCACGGCTTCCGTGACCTGTGGCGTACGGCCGGACTGCCCTCGCTGGCGCCCTGAGGCTCCTGCCCCCAGCGGCCCGGCCCCCTCCGCCCTCGACCGGCTGGGCAGCCCGACGCCCGGGCCCGCGTGCGACAGCCATTCCGGCAGTGGCGGGCCCCGCCGGCGTGGACCCGGGGCCGGACTCACACGTGCACGGAGTCAGGACGGGACCCGGCTACCCGAAGCCGCCCGAGCGGGCCAGCCAGCGGCCCGCGTGCCGTGACACCTCGATGGGACGGCCGAAGCAGGCGGTCATGCGCTCCTGCGTGAGGACGTCCTCGACCGCCCCCGCCGCGAGGACACGCCCCTCACGCAGGAGCAGGGCGTGACCGATCGCCGGGGAGAGCTCCTCCACGTGGTGCGTGACCGTCACCGTTGACAACTCCGTACGGTTCACGGCGAGATGACGCATGGTGTCGACGAGGTCCTCGCGCGAGGGCAGATCGAGTGCGTTGAACGGCTCGTCCAGCAGCAACAGGGCCGGATCCGCCATGAGGGCGCGGGCGATGAGGATCCGGGCGCGCTGGCCGCCCGAGCAGACGCCGTACGGACGGTCGGCGAGCTCCTTGACGTGAAGCTCGGCGAGCAGTCCGTGGGCACGCTCGCGCACTTCGTCGTCGTACGACTTCCACAGCGGCTGGACGGTGCCGGAGTGGCCGGTGAGGACGATGGTGTGGCCGGTGAGATCCCCCGGGACGCGCTGGGAGGTGGAGACATGGCCGATGCGGGTGCGCAGCTCCCGCACGTCGACGCGGCCGAGCCGGTGGCCGAGGACGTCGACCGTGCCGGTGGTGGGGAAGGCGGTGGCGCCGACGAGACGCAGGACGCTGGTCTTGCCCGCCCCGTTGGGGCCGAGCAGCGCCCAGTGCTCACCCGCCCGGACGGTCCAGCCGACGTCGTCGAGGATGACCTGGCCCGTCGTGTGGCGGCGCATGCTCACGCCGTCGAGGGCGGCGACGACACGCCCGAGGCTGTTGCCGGTGTTTCCGTCCATGCCGTCGTCCGGCTCCTTCGCCTCGATGCGTACCGCGTCTGCCGCACGGAGGGTAGCTGCAGTCGGCATCTATCCGCCGGGGTGACTGCATCGCGGACACGGACCGGACCCGGCCGCATCTGCCCGTGCCTCGCGGCGGTGGGCCTCAGCGCCTGGCCAGGGCGAGCAGGCTCAGCCCGAACATCAGGACTCCCAGGGGGAGATGGACCGACGGAAGGTGCGCGATGCCGACCGCTACCTGGACGGAGGCCAGGACCAGGAAGCCCGACGCGTGCAGGACGGGCCGGGGCGAGCCACCGCCCGGCTTCCAGGCCAGTACCGCGGCGAGTACGTACAGCATCGACGCCCCGTACATCACGCGCGCACCGACGCTGTGCAGCATCTCCCCGTAGGACGAGGTCATCAGCAGTCCGGAGGAGACCGCTTGAAGGAAGATCGTCAGAGTCTGCAGGGCGATCGCGATCCGAAGGAACGAGAACGCGCGCCGTGCCGGCACCGGAGTGGCCATGCCATGCCCCTTTTCCGCCCGTGGGCAGTCGATCGGTAAGGTCTCACCAACCCGACGACACGGGCCGGCGAAAGGTCAGGCGAAGGGGGCCGGAGGATGGGGGCGGCGGGGGCGGGCGCCGAGGCGACGGCCGGTGAGCGCGGCCGACTGATCAATGTGGCCTACCGGTTGCTCGGATCGCTCGCGGAGTCCGAGGACGCCGTGCAGGAGGCCTTCGCGCGCTGGTACGCACTGCCGCGGAGCCGGCGGGACGAGATCGTGTCGCCCGGCGCCTGGCTGACGACCGTGACCGGCCGCATCTGCCTGGACGTGCTCGGCTCGGCGCGGGTCCGGCGCGAACGCTACGTCGGCGCGTGGCTGCCCGACCCCCTGCCCGACCCCGTCGAGCGCGGCGGCGGCCGGGGATCCGACCCCGCGGACCGGATGGTCCTGGACGAGTCGGTGACCATGGCCTTCCTCGTGGTCCTGGAGACGATGACCCCCGCCGAGCGTGTCTCGTTCGTTCTGCACGATGTCTTCCGCTACCCCTTCGCGGAGATCGCCGGCGTACTCGGCCGGACCCCCGCCGCCTGCAAGCAGCTCGCGTCCTCCGCCCGGCGACGGGTGCCCGACGCCCGGACCCCGGTGGCGGCGGACGCGCGGCCCGAGGTGGTGCGGCGAGTCAAGGAGGCTTGGGAGAACAAGGACATCGCGGCCCTCGTCGACCTCCTCGACCCGTCCGCCGTCATGACCGCCGACGGCGGCGGTCTGGTCGGTGCCGCCCTGCGCCCGGTCGAAGGAGACGCGCGCATCGCCTCGTACATGGTCGCCATCGCCGACCGGGCCCCGGGGCTGGAACTCCTGGAACGGTCGGTCAACGGTGCGCCGGGCCTGGTGGCGCTGCGGGGCGGTGTCGTCCTGACCGTGGCCTCGTTCGACGTGACCGACGGCCGCGTCGCCCGGATCTGGGTGGTCCGCAACCCGGAGAAGCTGCGGCCGTGGATGCCGCCGGGGTGAGGGTCGCCGCTATCCGCGCAGGTCGAGCCGCATCAGGACGCGGGGATGCCCGGCCAGTACCGAGGTGGTGTCGGCGGCGTGGACGAACCCGGCGCGCTCGAAGTTCCTCCGGATGCCGGGGTAGGCCATCGTCGGATCGACCTTGGCGTCACCGCTGTCGAGCGGGTACGCCTCGACCGTCGGCGCACCGTGGGCGCGGGCGAACCCGGCCGCACCGGCGATCAGCTCGTGCGAGATCCCCTTGCCGCGGTGACCGGGGCGGACCCGGATGCACCACAGGGACCAGACCGGGAGGCCGTCGACGTACGGGATCTTCCGGCTGCGGGCGAAGGCGGTGTCCGAGCGCGGCGCCACGGCGGCCCAGCCCACCGGCTCGTCGCCGTCGTAGGCGAGCACCCCCGGCGGAGGCTCCGCACGGCACAGCCGGGCGGCGTACTCACCGCGCGCCGGACCTCGGAGCTCGGTGTTGAGCTTGGACGGAATCCGGTAGCTCAGGCACCAACAGACGTTGGCCTTCGGTGACTTCGGGCCGACCAGGGTGCGAACGTCCTCGAACACCGAGGCCGGGCGAACGACGATGGTCATGGTGCCACGATCCCACGACATACCCGCCGACGCCCGCGGGGAACCGCCCTCGACCGCACCGGGAGCGAACAGCCAGGGGGGCCGGGGCGCCCGTCCTCAGTACGGCGGCAGCCGCAGCATCCCGGTGCCCTCGCGTACATCGTGCACGAGCCGGATCTCCCCCACCGGCCTGCCGTGCTCGTCCGTGGTCACCAGGGCCGCGTCGTCGCTGTTGACGCACTGCCCGCGCGCGTCCGGCTCGGGGCAGAACAGGACGTAGCCGGTCTGCCGGTCGACGCGGCCCGGCTCCAGCCGCCAGATCCACTGATAGGTGCTCATGACCACCCGGGGGTAGGTGGCACGCAGTTGCTCCTGCACCGCCGCCTGCACGGTGTCGGCGAACTTCTGGCGCTCCCGGAGCGGGCGCACCGCCCGGGCGCTGCCCGTCGTGTCGACCCGGCCCGCCTCGATCTCGTAACTCGCCGAGAAGTAGGCCTGCTCGGTGAGCGAGGCGCGGAGGCCCGACCGGGTCAGCCGCATCACGGTGGGCCAGGACTCCTCGCCCTGGTCACGCCGGTCGGCGACGGACGGGGAGATCACGTTCACGTACGCCCCCTGAGCCTTCGCCAACGCGCTGTCGGCCTCGCTCGCCGTGACCCAGCGCTGGACGCACTCCCCGATCTCGCCGAGCACCTTCGCGACGGTGGCGTTCGTCAGCTCGGCCACGACGTAGGGCGGGGTGCCGGTCGGGCCCAGGGCGACGACCTCGTAACCGCAGGCGTCGAAGGCGCCCTTGAGCACCCGGAAGTCCTCGGCCTGCTGCCGTCCGCGCTTCATGGCCTCGGCCAGCGCGCCCGCGCAGTCCTTGCGGTCGCACGTGCCCTCGTCCGCCCTGTCCGTGTCGATGCGGAGCCGGACCACGGCGTCGCGGTCGTCGGTCACCGCGAACGTGACCTCCGAGCCGCCGGAGCCCGGGAAGAGCGTGCGCGCTCCGATCGCCGTGAGCTGTCCCGGGAAGTGCTTCTCGGCCAGTTCCTCCGCCGCCCGGCGGTCGTCGTCGGTGTCGACAACTCCGCACGCGCCCAACAGCATGACCAGCGAACCCGTCAGCGCGCCGGTCAGCGCGGCTCTCCACCGTCTGCGGCGTGATCCGGTCATGGTCTGCTCCTCCGCCTGGCCCTGTCCGCTGTTCCTGTGACAGTAGGACGAGCGCCTGCGGGCCGGATGAGTACGCCTACTCAACCCGGTGCGCGGCACTCCGCGCACCTTTCCGACCTGACGTCGACATTGGCATGGACCTGACCATCGAACTCCGCTACAGTCCGGGACGGCATACCTGAGAGCGCTCTCAAGCGGCACGATCGGCATGCGCTCCCGGGTGCCTCCCGTTCCACCCCACGTCGCTGGAACAACAGGAAGGGTCACTCCCTTGAGACACGCAACCGTGCTGCGGACCGGTCTGTCCGCACTCCTGCTCCTCGGTGCCTGGGCCGCCGCCGGCCCGTCGTCCGCCTCCGCCGCCCCCGTCGGCTCCGCCGAGGCCCCCGCCTCCGCGGCCCTGCTCACCGCGATGCAGCGCGACCTCGGTCTCACCGAGGACGAAGCCGTCGAGAGGCTCGCCGACGAGAAGGCGGCCACCGCCCTGGAGCCGAAGGCGCAGCGCGCCGCGGGCTCCGCCTTCGGCGGTTCCTGGTTCGACGCGAAGACCGGCAAGCTGGTCGTCGCCGTCACGAACGCCGAGAAGGCCGAGGCCGTCCGGGCCGCCGGCGCCGACGCCCGGCTCGTCGAGCACTCGGCGAAGCGGCTCGACGCGGCGAAGGCGCGGATCGACGCCCTGCCGGCGCCGTCCGGCGTGAGCAGCTGGCACGTCGACCCGGCGACCAGTAGCGTCGTCGTGAACGTCGTCGCCTCCGAGCGGCGTGACAACGATGTCCGGTCCTTCGTCGCCAAGGCGCGCGAGGCCGGGCCCGTGACCGTCGAGACGACCGCCGAAGCGCCGCAGACCTTCGCCGCGGGAACGGTCGGAGGCGACCCGTACTACACGGGCAACGTGCGCTGTTCGATCGGCTTCTCCGTCCACGGAGGCTTCGTCACCGCCGGGCACTGCGGCGGCGCCGGCCAGTCCGTGCGCGGCTGGGACGGCTCGGCCATCGGCAACTTCCAGGGCTCGTCCTTCCCCGGCAACGACTACGCCTGGGTGAACGTGGCCAACGGCTGGTGGACCGTGCCGGTCGTCCTTGGTTGGGGCACCGTCTCCGACCAGCTGGTCCGGGGCTCGAACGAGGCGCCGATCGGCGCTTCCATCTGCCGCTCCGGCTCCACCACGCGCTGGCACTGCGGCAGGGTCCTCGCCAAGAACGAGACCGTCAACTACAGCCAGGGCGCCGTGCATCAGATGACCAAGACGAGCGTCTGCGCCGAGGGCGGCGACTCCGGCGGCTCGTTCATCAGCGGCGACCAGGCCCAGGGCGTCACCTCCGGCGGCTGGGGCAACTGCTCCGGCGGCGGGGAGACCTGGCACCAGCCGGTCAACGAGATCCTCAACCGGTACGGGCTGACCCTGCACACCGCGTGACCCGGGGGAGCCGCACCGTCGGCGTCCCCGGCGGAGCGGCCCCCGCCGGCGGGTGAGGCCCCGGGCTGCGAGCGGTCCGGGGCGGCCGGAACCCATTGGCCCGGCGAAAGCACGGTGAGCGGCCCCGCGAGAGCGCGGGGCCGCTTCCTTGTGTGGGGCCCCGGAGGGGGGCGACCCCCCTGGCGGCCCAACAGCTCCCGCGCAGCGCGTTGTTCACGCGCTATTGACACCCTCTCCGCACCGGCGCAACACTGACACCGCCTTGGAGAGCGCTCTCCCGAAGGGTCCCGCGGCCCCTCGCGGTCCGTCGGCCTCGTGACACGCAGGGCGGAATCTCTCCCCGGCCGCACCGCCCAGCTCACCCTTTCCCCCCACCGTGCACCCGATGTGCAGGGATGAAGAGCGGCATGGAGGTCCCCATGGTGACAAGACTCAACAGAACGACCCTGGTGTCCGCCCTGATCGTGGCGACCGCCCTGGCGCTGGTCGCGCTCGGGCTCACCACGATCACGTACGCCGGGACGACCGCCGCCGAGGCGGCCCCGCCCGCGGCCGGCAAACCCGCGGCGGCCTCGCACGTCATGCGGGGCCACGAGATGGCGCCGGCGAAGCCCGTCGCTTTCGGGGACGACCCCGACGGCGACGGCTACATACCGGCAAACCCGCCGGTCACAGGAGTGGAGCCGTCCGACGAGATCCCGCCGCACCGCTACTTCCACGAGTTCCAGGCCAACTGCTCGGTCAGCCACACCGCCCCGGACGACCCGATCGTCTACCCGGGCCGGGCCGGCGCGTCGCACGACCACACGTTCATGGGCAACGACACCACGAACGCGAACAGCACCACCGCGTCCCTGAGCGCGGGCGGAACCGCCTGCCTCGCGCCCGGCGACCTGTCCGCCTACTGGATGCCGACCCTCTACAACGGGAACGAGGAGATCCGCCCGGTCGGCCCCCAGACCATCTACTACAAGGCCGGAGTCACCGACTACCGCACCGTACGGCCCTTCCCCAAGGGTCTGCGGTTCGTCGTCGGCAGCCCCACGCAGACCGCCCAGGAGTTCCGCGACCACCCCGGCATGGTCGAGGGGTACGAGTGCGGTGAGAGCTACCACAACTACGACTTCCCGGCCGCCTGCCCGACCAGCCGGGACACCCAGCTCAACCTGCGTATGCAGGCGCCCAGTTGCTGGGACGGCAAGCACCTGGACACCCCGGACCACAAGGCCCACATGGCCTATCCGATCGTGATGGGGGCCAACCAGGACGTCTGCCCGACGAGCCACCCGGTCGCCCTGCCGATGATCGAGTTCAAGATGGCGTGGCCGGTCAACGGTGACATGTCGCAGGTGAGACTGGCCAGCGGCACCGGTCACTCGTTCCACTACGACTTCTTCAACGCCTGGGACGACGCCACGCTCGACGCCCTGGTCGACCACTGCATCGTCGGTGCTCTCCAGTGCAACGCCCGTGGCTACGACGAGAACAACCCGGGAGAGGGAGCGGTTCTGGACGAGAACTACGAACTGCCCTGACCCTGCCCGTCGCTTCTCCCTCACGGGTGCACCCCGCCCGCGAGGGAGAGCGCTCTCCGGCTCTCGTCGGCCCCCCCGCCCGCTCCTGAATGCCCTGCCTTCTCTTCCCCGTTTCCCGTCCCACCAGCCGCGTCCCGGGAGGAGGTTACGTCCGCCACGTCCGCGTGAGCGCCTTCGTTCGCGGCACCCCGTGGGGCTGGTCGCGTTCGTGCCCCGGTGGCGCCCCGTCGGCACACCGCGGGGGGGTAGCGTGATCGGCATGGACCTTCGTACCACCGTTGAGCGCGCTCAACGACTCAAGCAACTGCACGCCGAGCACAGGCCCCTCGTGCTGCCTACCGTCTGGGACGTCTGGTCCGCGCGGACAGCAGCCGACGCCGGGTTCCCCGCTCTGACGGTCGGCAGCCACCCGCTCGCCGACTCCCGGGGGGCCGCGGACCAGGAGGGGCAGACCTTCGAGGAGGTGCTCGCCGCCGTCCGCCCGATCATCGCGGCGGTCGACGTCCCCGTCTCCGTGGACCTGGAGGCCGGCTACGGACAGAAGCCCGCGGATCTCGTCGCCGGTCTCGTCGATGTCGGCGGCGTGGGTCTCAACATCGAGGACACCGTCCACTCGGAGGGCGGACGCGTGCGCAGCACGCAGGAGCACGCGAACTACGTCGCCGGCCTGCGCGCGGCGGCCGACGACGTGGGGGTCCCGGTCTGGATCAACGGGCGCACCGACCTGTTCCTGTACGCGGAAGACGCTTCCGCCGTTCTCGAAGAGGCGATCGAGCGACTGCGGGCCCTGGAGCAGGCGGGCGCCGACAGCGTCTACCCGGTGCGTATCCAGGACAACGACGAGCTGCTCGCGGCAGTGACGGCCGCCGTCTCCGTACCGGTGAACTCCACGGCCCACCCGGTCAAGCACGATCTTGAGCGCTTCCGCCGCCTCGGCGTCGGCCGGATCACCTGCGGCCCGCTGCTGCAACTGGCGATGACGGACGCGATGAAGGGCATGCTGGAGCCCTGGGCTCCCCGGACGTCCTAGAGCGTGTCTCTTTGATGCGCTGAGGAGCGTGGCGCCTGACCGAACTGAGTGTTGGACAAGTGCTCCGCCGGTCAGGCGTCCCAGGCGCGAGGACGGTTCAGTTCTTCCCACTCGGGGCGGAGTAGCGAGAACACGGCGAGGTCGTGGCGGCGGCCGCGGTGGAGGCAGGCGGCGCGGCTGATCCCTTCCTGGGTGAAGCCGGACTTGGCAAGGACGGCGAGCGCGGGGGCGTTGGCGGTGTGCGTTTCCGCCGTGAGCCGGAACATGGGGAGTTCACCGAAGGCTAGGTCCACCACGGCGTCGAGGGCGGCGGTGCCGTGGCCGTGTCCTCGATGTCGAGCAGCGAGCATCAGCTCGACTTGGGCTGTGCCATTGACGATGTTCTGGCTGATCAGGGCGACGTAGCCGACAGGGGTGCCGCCGGGAAGGAGGATGAGGAAGTCGTCTCGATCGTCGTCCTCGACGTCGCGCTCGATGCGCTCGCGCACGGCGGTGAGTGAGCGTGGCCAGATACCTATTTGGTGGGCGGCTACGGGGTCGGATCTCCAGCTGTGCATGAGCTCGGCGTCGTCTATGTCGAGCGCTGCGAGGCCGACGGTCTTGGCCCGCCAGGAAAGCTCCCTTTCGCCCTCTGCGTCATGCTCGTCGCCTGCAATCCTGATGTTTTCGATCATAGGCGGATGCTATGGGTGTCTTCGGGCCCGGACCACCGCGTTTCTCCGCTCAGTGGCGCGTCGTCATGCCTGGTCAGCGACGAGCCCAGATAAGGATGGCAGCCAGGTGGAGTGCAGCCTGATACGCGATGGCAAGCTTGTCGGTTCGCATGGCCAGGCCGCGCCACTGCTTGAGTCGGGCGATGCACCGTTCAACGGTGTTGCGCTCCTTGTATGTCTCGGCGTCGAAGCCAGGCGGGCGACCTCCGGCGCGGCCTCGGCGTAGGCGGTGGCCGACCTGGTCCGCGGGCTGCGGAATGATGGCCCGGATACCTCGGCAACGAAGATGCCCACGGATCGCGCGGGAAGAATAGGCGCGATCAGCGAGGACAACCGTAGGCCGGGTTCTTGGTCTGCCGACCCCGCTTCGTGGAATCCGGATTCCGGCCATGACCGCCTCGAAGGCCGGCGCGTCACCGGCCTGGCCCGCAGTGACATGGATAGACAGAGGTCGTGCCCGGCTGTCACTGGCCAGGTGAACCTTCGTGCTCAAGCCACCACGGGAGCGTCCGAGGGCGTGGTCCTCGGGCTCAGACCGATCCGGCGCCCCCTTTTCCTGGCTCCGGCGGAATGTTGGTGCGCCCGGCAGACGGTGGAGTCCACCGAGACCGTCCAGCCGACCTCGTCATCGGCATCCGCCACGGCAAGTAACGCCGTCAGGACCCGTGACCAGGTTCCGTCCATGGCCCACCTGATCAGGCGCTTGTGCGCGGTCTGAAAGGGTCCGAGCTCTTCTGGCAGGTCGCGCCAAGGTGAGCAGGTGCGGTACTTCCACGCGATGGCTTCCAGGGTCCGGCGGTGGTCGGCCCACCGTCGTCCGCGGACCGGATCGGCTGGTATCAGCGGCTCGATCCGGTCCCACATCGCATCGGTGATCACCAGCCGGACAGACACACCCGATCAACTGATCAACCCATCAAAGAGACACGCTCTAGGTGATCCAGGGGGGGGCCAAAGGGCTGTCCCGGCGGACCAGGGGCCCGCCGGGACCGTCCCGCGTTCCTCCGTGTGCAGCTGCGTGTTCTGCGCGTTCTGCGGGCGACGCGAAACCCTCCGGCCGCGGCGAGGCATGCGTCGCGGCCGGAGGTGAGGGCGGGCAGGAGCCGGCCGAGCCGGGTCAGGCGGCCGCCCGGCCGCTGCGCTCCGCGTGCTCCCGGACCAGCTCCGCGTACCGGCGGCCGCTGCTCTTGACCGTACGGCGCTGGGTCGCGTAGTCCACGTGGACCAGGCCGAACCGCTTGTCGTAGCCGTACGCCCACTCGAAGTTGTCCATCAGCGACCAGGCGAAGTACCCGGCCAGCGGGGCTCCCTTGCCGACCGCGCGGGCGCAGGCGGCCAGGTGCTCCTCCAGGTACCGGACGCGCTCGGGGTCGTGGACCGAGCCGTCCGCCGCGACGACGTCCTCGTACGCCGAGCCGTTCTCGGTGACGTAGATCCGCTGGACGCCGTACTCCCCGGTCAGGCGCAGCAGCAGCCGCTCCAGGCCCGCGGCGTGGACCTCCCAGTCCATGTGCGTGAGCCGCGCGCCGGGGACGGGGACTTGCTTGGCGTGCGGTGCGGGCCCGTCGGGGTCGGCGGTGACGATCTGCCGGAAGTAGTAGTTCAGCCCCAGCCAGTCGAGGGGTGCGGCGATCGTTTCCAGGTCGCCCGGCCGCTCCGGGAGTTCGACCCCGTACAGCTCCACCATGTCCTGCGGGTAGCCGCGGCCCAGGACCGGGTCCAGCCACCAGCGGTTGATGTGGCCGTCGGCGCGGCGGGCGGCGGCGAGGTCGGGCTCGCTCGCGCTCGCCGGTTCGATCGGGCTGAGGTTGTTGACGATGCCGACCCGGGCGTCCGACGAGGCAGCCCGGATCGCCCGTACGGCAAGGCCATGGCCCAGGTGCAGGTGGTAGGAGGCCCGGACGGCGGCGGTCAGGTCGGTGAGACCCGGCGCCATCCGGCCCTCCAGGTGTCCGATCCAGGCCGAACACAGCGGCTCGTTCAGCGTCGCCCAGTCCTTGACCCGGTCCCCGAGGCGCTCCACCACGTGGGAGGCGTACGCCGCGAAGTGCTCCGAGGTCTCGCGTACGGTCCAGCCGCCCCGGTCCTGGAGCGTCTGTGGCAGGTCCCAGTGGTAGAGGGTGGCGAAGGGGGTGACGCCGGCCTCCAGGAGGCCGTCCACGAGCCGGTCGTAGAAGTCCAGGCCCGCCTTGTTGACCGGCCCGTCGCCGCCGGGCACGACGCGCGGCCAGGCGATCGAGAAGCGGTAGGCGTCCGCGCCGAGCTGCTTGATCAGGCCGATGTCCTCGGGGGCCCGGTGGTAGTGGTCGCAGGCGACGTCGCCCGTGTCGCCGTTGTCGATCGTGCCGGGGGTGTGCGAGAACGTGTCCCAGATCGATGGGGAGCGGCCGTCCTCGGTCACGGCTCCCTCGATCTGGTACGCGGCGGTGGCGACGCCCCAGGTGAAGTCGGCCGGGAGGGCGTTGAGATCGGACACGTGCTGCCTTTCGGTCGAGGGCGACGGACGGCTCCCGCCGGTGGGGGTCACTTCACGGCTCCCGCGGTGAGGCCGGCGACCAGATAGCGCTGGAGGAGCAGGAACCCGACGACGATCGGGACACTGACGACGAGCGACGCGGCCATGACCTGGTTCCAGTACACGTCGTTCTGCGTGGCGTAACCCTGCAGGCCGACGGAGAGGGTCCGGGTGGCGTCGTTCGTCATGACGGAGGCGAAGAGCACTTCGCCCCAGGCCGTCATGAAGGAGTAGACGGACACGGCGACGATCCCGGGCACGGCGGCCGGCACGACGACCTGGAAGAGGGCGCGGACGGGTCCGCACCCGTCGACCAGGGCCGCTTCGTCCAGGTCCCTGGGGATGGAGTCGAAGTACCCGATCAGCATCCAGATGGAGAACGGCAGCGAGAACGTGAGGTACGTGAGGATGAGCCCGCCGCGCGAGCCGTACAGGGCGACGCCGGTGCTGTTGCCGATGTTGACGAAGATGAGGAACAGCGGGAGCAGGAAGAGGATCCCGGGGAACATCTGTGTGGACAGCACCGTGACGGTGAAGAGCCTCTTGCCCCGGAACCGGTAGCGGCTCACCGCGTAGGCGGAGAACACCGCGATCGTCACCGACAGCACCGTCGCCGAGCCCGCCACGATCAGCGAGTTGACGAAGTACTTGGCGAGCGGGACGGTCTCCCAGATGTCGAAGTACGGCCGGATCGTCAGCGTGGACGGGAACCACTGGAACTTCCCCGACACGTCCTGGAGCGGCTTCAGCGAGCTGCTGACCATCACGTAGACGGGCAGCAGGACGAAGCCGGCGAGCAGGGTCAGGACGATGCGGCGGGTCCAGAGGAAGGACTGCGGCGCGGCCATCGGCGAGCGGGTGGTGCGGGTCGGCCGCGTGAGGCTAGACATCGGCGCCCTTCCTTCCGCGCGAGGTGAGGAACAGGTAGACGGCCGTCACGACCAGCAGGAAGAGCAGCAGCAGGACCGACATCGCGGATCCGGTGCCGAAGTTCCAGGTGACGAACGACGACTGGTAGATGTGGATCGAGATCAGGTCGGCGCTTTCCGGGGCCGATTTCCCGAACAGGACGTACGGGGTGTTGAAGTCGTTGAAGGTCCACAGGAAGAGCACGAGGACCAGCACCTGGTTGACCGGGCGCAGCGAGGGCAGCGTGATCCGGCGTATCTGCTGCCAGATGCCGGCGCCGTCGATCGAGGCGGCCTCGTACAGCTCGCGCGGGATGTTCTGGAGCCCGGCCATCAGCATGAGGAAGGCGAACGGCCAGCCCTTCCACACCGAGACGATGATCAGGGTGTAGATGCTGTTGTCGCCGATCAGCCAGAAGGACGGTTCGTCGGTGATGCCGAGCTGGTCGTGCAGGACGTGGTTGATCAGCCCGTTGTCCCGCTGGAACATGAACGCCCAGGTGATGACGGCCGCGTAGACGGGCAGGGCGTACGGGACGAGGAAGACGGCGCGGAGGAAACCTCGGCCGCGGAAGTTCTCCTGGAGCAGGATCGCCGCGGTGACGCCGAACAGCCAGGCGAGCCCGACGGAGAAGAACGTGAACACGCAGGTGACGAGGAACGAGTGGAGCAGGGCCTCACCGATCGGCGCGTCGAAGTCGACGGCGATCTTGTAGTTGTCGAGGCCGGTCCAGGGCGCCGCGCCCCAGTTGCTGATGAAGAACTGCGTGAGCTGCCGGAAGCTCATCACGATCCCGATGACCATCGGGATGATGTGGATGAGGAGTTCGAGCAGGACTGCGGGCAGGAGCAAGAGGTAGGGCAGCCCTCCTTGGCGGATCCGGTCGGGGATGCGCGGCAGTCTCCTGCGCGCACCCCCCGTGCCCCGGCTCATGCCCCGGCTCATGCGCTTACCGGTCGACTTGTCGACCTCGGGGTCCGTGGTGGCGGTGGCGGTCATGGATCAGGGCCTCACTGCTGCATCGTCTGCTGGGCCTTTTCCAGGCGTGCCCTGACGGATTCCTCGGTCACGGGGCGTCCGGCCGCGGCGTCCGCCCACAGTTCCTTGACGGCTGTTCCCACAGCCGTCTCGAACTGCGACTCGTTCGGGACCTGGGGGAGCGGGGCGGCGCTGGTGGCGAGAGTGTCGCGGAGGACCTTGAGGTCGGGGGCCCCGAAGGCCTCGTCGGCCTGTGCGGCCTTGACCGGCGGGATCGATCCGTAGGTCTTGTTGAGCAGCTTCTGCTCGGCGTCGCTGGTCATGAACTTCACGAACTTCTTCGCGCCGTCGATGTTCTTGGTGTTCTTGAAGACGGCCATGTTGATGCCCGCGACCATGGAGTTGGTCTGCTTGCCCGCACCCGGTGCGCCCGAGGGGACCGGCACCGGGGCCGCGCCCCAGTCCTCGGGCTGCATGCCCTGGGCGGCGAAGGTGGACGCGGCGGCCTGCCACAGCACCATGGCCGTCTTCCCCTTGGCGAAGTCGGTGAGCGACTGGTTCTGGGCGTACTCCGCGTTGCCGGGAGCGATGATCTTGTCCTTGGCCATGAAGTCGATGTACTGCTTCACCGCCGCGACCGCGCCGTCGGAGGTGAAGTCCGCCTTGCCGTCCTCGTCGAAGAAGTCGGCGCCGTGCTGCTGACCGAGGACGAAGGTCTGGTGGATGTTGTTGGAGAGGTTGCCGCCCTCGGCGCCCAGGCCCCACTTGCCGTCCTTGGATATCTTCTTGCCGGCCGCGACCAGCTCGTCCCAGGTGGCGGGCGGCTTCTCGATGCCCGCCTCGGCGAACATCTTCTTATTGTAGTAAAGGGCGTACGCCAGCGAGTACAGCGGCACGGCGGCGGGCGGCTCGCCCTCCTTGCCGGCCGAGGCGACCGCCGAGTCGACGAAGCGGTCCCGGCCGCCGATCGCCTCGAAGTTCTTCTCGTCCCACGGCAGGAGCGCGCCGGTCGCCTGGAGCGAGGCCGACCAGGTGTTGCCGATGTTCAGCACGTCCGGGCCCTGGCCGGAGCTGGTGGCGGCGAGGATCCGGTTCAGCAGGTCGGCCCACGGCACGACCTCCAGCTTCACCTTGATCCCGGTCTCCTTCTCGAACTTCTTCAGCTCGGGAGTGAGGATCTTCTTGTCCGCCTCGATGCTGGGGCCCTGGTTGGACGCCCAGTAGGTGAGGGTCTTCGGCGACTCGTTGCTGCCGCCCGAGGTCGTTCCGCCGCCGCAGCCGGTGGCGACCACGGCGATGGCGAGGGCGAGGGTGGCGGCGCTTGCGGCTCTGACATGACGCATGAGAGGTGGCCCCTTTCCGGGGATGGCTGCGTTCGGGAACCGAACGGCCTCCATGACTTAATTTATGCCGTGATTTAAGAGGTGAAAGAAGGTCGCGTCAAGGCTTGCGACCGGGGTATGTTCCTGGACGGGAAGGAGCAACATGGCCGAGCGCAACAGACGGACCGTGCGTGACCTGCGGCGGGGCAACCGGGCGAGGGTATTGCAACGGTTGTATTTCGACGGCCCGCTGAGCCGCCAGGAGCTCGGACCGGTCACAGGCCTCAGTTCCGGATCCGTCAGCAACGTCGTCGCGGAACTGTCCGCCGAGGGCCTGCTGGAGGAGGCCGGTGTCGTCGACTCGGACGGTGGCCGCCCCCGTACGCTGCTGCGCGTCGCCCCTGGTGGCGGGCTGCTCGTCGGCATCGACATCGGCGAGACCCGGGTCCGCGTCGAGCTGTTCGACCTCTCCCTGACCGAACTGGCCCGCACCGAACGGCTGCTGGCCCAGCACGGTTACGACGTCGACCGCATCGTCGCCCACGTCCGCACCGGCGTCGCGGACGTGCTGCGCGACGCGGGCGCCGACCCCCGCCGACTGCTCGGCATCGGCATCGGGGTCCCCGGCATCATCGAGCGCGACGGACCCGAAGGGCCCGACGGCACACGCGGCGCGGTGGTCCACGGCCAGACCATCGGCTGGCGCGCGGTCCCCTTCGAACAGCTCCTGCGCGAAGCGGTCGACGTGCCGCCCGAGGTGCCGCTGTTCATCGACAACGGCGCCAAGACGCTCGGCCAGGCCGAGATGTGGTTCGGCGGCGGCCGGGGCGCGGGCGCCGCCGCCATCGCCCTCATCGGCTCGGGCGTGGGCGCCTGCGTCGACCACGGCGACATCCTCGACGAGGACCGCATGAGCCTCGCCCTCGAATGGGGCCACACCACCGTCCAGTTGCGCGGCCGCCGGTGCCGTTGCGGTTCCCTCGGCTGTCTGGAGGCGTACGCCGGCGCGGAAGCCCTGCGCGAGCGCTGGCACGAGGCGGGCGGCCCGCTGCCCGAGGACGCCGACGACGAGACGGCGCTGGCCGCCCTGCTCGCCGCCGCCTACCCGGTACGCGGTGGCCCGGCCCCGGACCCGGTGGCGCTCTCGCTGCTCGACGAGACGGCAGCATGCCTCGGTGCGGCCCTCGCCGATCTGATCAACCTCTTCCTGCCCGAACGGATCCTGATCGGCGGCTGGGCGGGCCTGCTCATCGGTCCCCGCCTGCTGCCCGACATCCGCCGGTACGCGAACGAGTACGCCCTGCGCCACGCGGCCGCCCGCACCACCATCGAGATGGGCCGCCTCGGCCCGGACGCGGTCACCGTGGGCGCGGCGACGCTCCCGCTCGCCGACTTCCTCACCCGGGGCGGCAGCCGTCCCGGGCCGGGCGGCGCCGGAGCGCCGCCCCGTACGGCCGTGGAGGCGGTCCGGGAACGTCACCGCACCTCGACGAAGTGAGCGGGCGATGTACGCGTGACGCGTCGTGGGCCGCCCGGGCGCCGGCCTCGGGGGAGTCCAGATGGTCGAACACCGACAGGGGCGGGGGTGACGCCGGATCACATGGACGGCGACCCGGACACGGGGTGGAGGAAGGGCAGCAGCGGCGCTCACGGGGACATGCTGGCGCATGCCGGGGAAGCGACGGGCGACGGATCAGCGACGGGCGACGGGTCAGCGACGGGTGACGGGTCAGCGGGGTTGCGGGTTCGGCCGGGCGCAGTAGGTCCTGCGGGTTCCGCTCAGCGCCGGCCGCCGCCTCCGGTCGTGCCGGTGCCTCCGGTGCCGCTCCCGCCCGTTGCACTGCCTGGTTGTCCCCCCAGGTCGAGGGTGTCCAGGATGCGGGTGATCGCGAGGGAGGCGAGCTCGGCGAACCGGTCGGTCTGCTCCTCCCGCTCCGCGCGCTGCCGCTGGCTCTCATCGAGCTGCCCGATCCACGCGCCTTCGGACACCGGAGCCACGACGACGAGGAAGAGCAGCGCGACCATGATGCCGATGTTGACGCCGGAGAGGGATCGCTGGAAGAAGTTGGCGGTGAGGCCCAGCGGCAGCCGGGACTCGCCGAACCGCGTCGGGCGCAGCCGCCTGACCCGCGCGACGAGACTCGGGCGGCGCAGGAGGACGTAACTGCCGACGGCCAGCACCGTGTGGGCCGCCATCCAGTACAGCCAGTGCACCTCGGTCAGCCCTTGGACCTTCTCCACCACCGCGAGCACCACGGTGACCAGCCCTCATCAGGCCGAACCCCGTACCACCAGCTCCGGTTCGAAGATCACGGAGGTCACCGGGGCGTCCGGCCGGGCCAGCCGGTCCAGCAGCAGGCGCGTCATCTCGGCGGCCATCTGCTCCACCGGCTGGCGGACCGTGGTGAGCGGCGGACGGCAGGCCAGGGCCGCGCTGCTGTCGTCGAAGCCCACTACTGCCACGTCTCCCGGAATCGAGCGGCCGTGCCCCCGCAGGACGTGGCAGGCGCCCAGGGCCATCAGGTCGTTGGCGGCGAAGACCCCGTCCAGGTCCGGATGCTCCGCCAGCAGCCGCTCCATCGCCGACTCCCCGCTCGTCTGGGTGAACTGCCCCTCCGCGATGGGGATGTACGGGTACCCGTGGCGGGCGAGGGTGTCCCGGAAGCCCGTCATGCGGGCCTCGCCCGCCGGTACGTCCAGCGGGCCGCTGATCGTCGCGATCCGGCGGCAGCCCCGGCCCAGGAGGTGTTCGGCCGCCAGCCGGGCCCCGTCCTGGTGCGCGAGGTCGACATAGCTGACCGGGACCGGCCGCGCGGGGCGTGCGAACAGGACGGCGGCCAGGCGGGCCTCCGCGATCAGGGCGGGCAGGGGGTCCTCGGCGTGCGTCGAGACGACCAGGGCCCCGTCCGCGCTGCCCTGCCGCAGATACGCCACCACCTCCTCCCGGGCCCGTGAGGTCTCCGCGAACATCAGCACGGGGTGCATCCCGCGCGGACGCAGAGAGTCGACCACCCCGGTCACCACCCGGCCGAAGAACGGGTCGGCGAACACCTGCGCGGTGAACGAGCCGGAGTCCCCGCTGCCCCCGTCCGGGCCCTTAGGCCCCCCGGTGCCCGAATCCCCGCGGGTCGCCTCCGGTTCGGCACCCGCGCCCGACACCACCAGGGCGATGGAGCCGGCCCGCCGGGTCACCAGGGACCTGGCCGCCCGGTTGGGCGTGTAGCCCGTCACGGAGACCGCCTGCCGTACGGCCTCCTGGATCACCGGGTCCACATTGCGCACCCCGTTGACGACCCGGGAGACGGTGGCGCGCGAGACGCCGGCCGCCCGCGCCACGTCCTCCAGGGTGGGAGCTGCGGCCGACCGCTGATCATCCGTCATGAGCGCCTTTATAGCACTATCGGAGAGCGCTCTCCATGGGGTGGCTGTCCGCTTGCGTCCGCATCGGTACGCCCAACCGTCGACCGGCGGGCGGAGCTCGACGAGGCGGCTCGACGAGAAGGCGTCCGACCAGTGAGCCGCCCGTCGCGTCGGTTCATCGGCCCGTGGCCCGGAGAGCGGATTCCGGCCACGGAGTGGCCCGGAGCGGCCGAGTATCACGTTTTGCTTGTGATCAGTCACCGTGCGGACCTAGGTTGCCCTGTGCGAGATGACCCGAAGCCAGTGGGGGAGCCACGTATGGCCGCGAACGGACGGCACCGCAGATACCAGCCGAGCCGGATCAACCGCGCCTCGCTCACGGTGACGGCGGGCGGCGCGGGCCTGGCGCTCCCCCTGATCACCGCGGCGTCGGCGGGGGCCGCACCGGTCGAGGTCTGGGAGAAGGTCGCCGCCTGCGAGTCCAGCGGCGATTGGACCGTCAACACGGGCAACGGCCATTACGGCGGCCTGCAGTTCAGCGGCTCCACCTGGGCGGCCTTCGGCGGCACGCGGTATGCGCCGCGCGCCGACCTGGCCACCCGTGACCAGCAGATCGACATCGCCGAGAAGGTGCTGGACGGCCAGGGCCCCGGCGCCTGGCCCACCTGTTCCGTGCGTGCCGGGCTCACCCGGGGCGGGGACGCGCCCGGGGCCGCCCCGGAGGCGGGGACCGACACGCAGAGCGTGGCGAGCAGGACCGTCCGGGCCACGGCGCCTCG
This sequence comes from Streptomyces sp. MMBL 11-1, assembly GCF_028622875.1. Classification (NCBI taxonomy): domain Bacteria; kingdom Bacillati; phylum Actinomycetota; class Actinomycetes; order Kitasatosporales; family Streptomycetaceae; genus Streptomyces; species Streptomyces sp. MMBL 11-1. The sequence continues at coordinate 7,579,694 of NZ_CP117709.1, forward strand.
GAGCGCGCCGCCCCGGCAGCCGCAGACCCGTCCCGCCGAGGCGACCCCCACCCACGTGCCGGGCAAACGCGACTCGTACACCGTCGCGAGCGGCGACTCCCTCTCCGGGATCGCGTCCGCCCAGCGGGTGCGCGGCGGTTGGCAGAGCCTCTACGCGGCCAACCGCACCGTCGTCGGGGACGACCCGGACCTGATCCTCCCCGGGCAGCGGCTGAGCCTCGACCGGAGCCGGGAGGCGAAGGCGGGGGAGGGGAAGAATCCGGGACAGCCCGTGCGCAGGGCGGCCCCGAAGCCCCCGGCGGCGACGCCCGGGGCGAAGAAGGCGGATCAGCGCAAGGCCGAACCCAAGAAGGAAGCCCCCGAACAGCGGGCCCCGAAGAAGGAAGCGCCGAAGAGAGCCGCTCCGAAGAAGGAAGCTCCGAAGAAGGAGGCGCCGAGGAAGGCAGCTCCCCAGAAGGAGCGTTCCGCTCCGGAGCGCGCCGTGAAGCACTCCGGCTTCAGCGCCCCGGTGTCGGCCGGCACCGGCACTCCCTACCGGCAGGCCGGCGGCTGGTCCAGCGGCTATCACACCGGGGTGGACTTCCCCGTGCCCACCGGGACATCGGTGAAGTCGGTGGCTCCGGGCCGCGTCGTCTCGGCCGGCTGGGCCGGAGCGTACGGCTACGAGGTCGTCGTCCGGCACAACGACGGCAAGTACAGCCAGTACGCCCACCTCTCCGCGCTCCACGTGCGCGCGGGTCAGTCGGTCTCCGGCGGGCAGCGCATCGCCCGCTCCGGCTCCACGGGCAACAGCACGGGCCCGCACCTGCACTTCGAGATCCGTACGGGCCCCGGCTACGGCTCGGACGTCGACCCGCTCGCCTACCTCCGGGCGGGCGGCGTCAGGGTCTGAACCGTCCGCTCGGAGCGCGGGCGCCGCAGGGTGGCTCCGCCGCGCCGCCGCTGCTCCATGAGCGGCCCCGGGGCCCCGAACTCCAGCTGCGGTACCGCCTGTCCCGGCGGCAGGGGCGACGCCACGTGCGCCACCGGGAGCCGCCCCGCCGCGGGTTCCGGCACGACCGGTGACGGCGAGGTGCGCCCCTCCTCGGCGTTCCGCGAGGTGGTGGCGCCCGGCACACGGGGTGCCGAACCGGAACCGGCGGCCCGGTCGGCGCCCGACGGGCCGGGAGCCACCGCCTCGGGAGCCCTGCACGCCCCCTGGGCGTGCTCCCTACTCAGCCGCTCCCGCGTCAGCATGACCAGACCGCCTGCGGCCAGGAGACCGCAGGAGAGGGCCAGGACGGCGCCCGGGAGGCCGTGGCGGAAGTGCTCGCCGAACAGCGTGAGACCGATCGCGGCGGCCACCACCGGGTTGACCACCGTCACCGTCGCGAGCGGCGCCGTGAGGCCCGCGTCCCGGTAGGCGGCCTGGGACAGGAACAGGCCCGCCGCCGCGAGCCCGGCGATCACCAGCAGCGGCAGCGCGCCCGAGCGCAGCGACCCGGACGTCCACTCCACGGCCACGGTCTTGGTGAACACCGAGGCCATGCCGAACGCCGCGCCCGCGCCGGTGGCCAGGACGATGCTGCGCAGGGCTGGCCGCCGCAGCGTACGGGCGAGGACGACGAGCGCGCCGACGGCCCCGAACGTCAGTGAGGCCAGCAGGATCTGTTCGGGACCGTTCAGGGTGTGCGGCTCGGCGTTCCCCGTGAGTGCCAGCAGCCCCCCGAGCCCGGCCGTCGCCATCAGGGCGCCGCGCCAGGCCGTCGCCCCGGCCCTCCGCCCGACGAACAGAGCCGCCATCGGGAGGGCGAAGACGATCGTCAGCGCGCCGAGCGGCTGGACCAGGCTGAGCGGGCCGTAGGCGAGCGCCACCACGTGCAGGACCGCCCCGGTCCCGTTGAGGAGGACGGCGACCCACCACACGCCGTTGCGCAGCAGGGCGTGCCAGGAGGTGTCATCAGTCGCGGCCACGCGTTCCTGGATGATCGCCCCGGCCGCGTAGGCGACCGCGGAGATCAGTGACAGGAGCACGGACAGCGCAAGGGAACTCATGTACACCACGATGTCCCGTCCGGGGCCCCACGTCGTCGTCCTTGAGAGTGCACTTCGGCCTACTGCCCCAGTAGTACGGCCGTCGGCCCGACGTCCTCCTCCCGACGGTAGTCCTCTCACCCTCAGGCGTCAGAAGTTACCGCCCGGCGGATACGGTGAGCCGCGACGGCGACACCGCCGGTGCCCGTACGGCCGGTCACGAAAGCGGTCCGGAAACGGGCCGGGAACCGAGGGGGCAGGACATGGACCTGGTGCTACTGGCGTCGGTCGGTGGATTCTTCGCGCTGCGGACCACCCCGGTGCCGGGTGGTGGCCACCGGCCGCTGGAGGAGTTGTACGCGGGGGACGACGGTCCTCTCGCCGCGCGTGTCGACAAGGTCGCGGCCCGCCTCGCGGCCCCCGAACGCAGGGTCGCCGCCTCCATCGCCCACCTCGGGCTCGCCGCCCGGCTCTGGTCCCTCGCGCTGGGCCCGGCCGCGCTCTTCGGGCGGTTCCCCGCCCTGACGCCCGGTGCCCTCCACTGGGACCCGGCGGCCACCTCGCCGGACGACCTGTGGCTCGCGGGGACGACCGAGCTGCCCGGCACGGCGGCCCGGATCCGCGAGGAGGTCCAGTACGGGCATCTGGACCCGCTGTCCGAGGCGCTCCGGCGCGACGGTGCCATCTCCCCGCAGCTGCTGCGGGGCAACGCGGGGTCCGCGCTCGCCGGAGCCGTACGCGAACTCGTCGCCTTCGCACGCGCCCACGACCGGCCGGACGTGGCCGGACGGGCCCGCGCACTGGCGGCCGAGCTCTTCGACGACGAGGCGCTGCGCCACACCGGGGCCCCGCACGGCCCGGCGTTCCGGCGGCGCAGCTGCTGCCTGTACTGGCGCTGCCCGGGCGGCGGGCTGTGCGGGGACTGCGTGTTCGACCGGGCACCAGGGCCAAGGGCGGCGGGACGGTAGCCGTCCCGCCGCCCCCGGGCACGTCAGGAGGGCAGAACGGCGTCGATGGCGGCGTCCACGGACGGCAGGACGGGCAGAGCGGTGTCGAGGCCGATCATCTCGATGAGGCGGCGCATGAACGGGGACGGGGCGGCCAGCCGCAGCCGGTCGCCCAGGGCGGTGTGTCCCTGGAGGAGCACGTTCACCGTCGTCGAGTCAGCGAAGCCGACGCCGGAGAGATCCACGACGACCGGGCCGGAGCCGTGGCCGGCCGCGGAGGTCAGGGCGAGTCCCAACGGTGCGACGCTGTCGATATCGAGATCACCCGAAACGGTGAGGACCGATGCGTCCCGTTCCTGCCGGGTGGTGATTCTGACGGCTCTGTCTTCGTTGGGCGATGAAAGCACGGAAGGCACCTCAGGCGGGTCGGAAGGGGGTGGAGAGCCGTTCTGCCGGACAGGTCGGCGTGGTTCCGTCCCTGGTCGCGGCGGGTACGGGTAACGATAGAAGTAACAGTTGCCATTTGACAACATTCTCCAGCGGGTAACAATCTGATCCCCAGCGGTCGCTCGGCCGGCAGGCGAAGACGGAGAGCCGAGGGCGGAGAGCCGATGGATGCGGAAGCAGGAGCTGGATGAGGCTAGGCGCTGTCGGCGACATCATCGCGGAGTGGAGGGGCGGCCGTATCCCTTCGCGGGGAAAGGCGCTCCGAAGCGGCGGCGTGGAAGGCCGCGAGCCCCTCGGCGAGGGCGGCGAGGGCGGCGGGATCCATGCGCTCCAGCACGGCGTTCAGTTCGCCGGCGCGCAGGGCCCGGTATTCTTCGAGAAGGGTGCGGCCGCGCATGCTCAGCCGCAGTTCCACTTCGCGCCGACTGGTCGGGCTGGGCGCCCGCAGGACGAGCCCCATCGCCTCCATCCGGTCGCAGAGCCTGCTGACGGAGGGAGCGCGCGAGCCCAGGGCTTCGCCCAGCGCCCGCAGATTGGTGCCTTCCTGCTTCTCGATCACGAGCAGGGCCCGAAGCTGGGAGGGCGATACGGTTCCCGAAGCCGCCGATTCCTGGCCCCGGCCCCACAGCACCTCCAGCAGCTCCGAGGCGGCGACGGCGTCTGCGGACGCCTGTTCGCGACTGCTCGGGCGAAATCCTCGGTGGGGCATTCAGCCACTGTGTCACCCGTCGGGCCCGCTTGTCAGCCCTGTCCCGGCCCCTACCACGTCAAGGGACGAAGATTGCGCGAGAGACCGTGAACAGACGAACGGACATCGAGGCCGCGGTACGGGCCGCCGCGCCGCACGCCCTGCTGGCCACCCTGCGCACCAAGCTCTGCAGCGTCTACGGGGCCCTCGCGGTGGAGCTGCACCTCGCCGACTACGGTCTGCGGGTCCTCAAGTCCCTGGACCGTCCCGACGACGAGAACGAGCCGCTGTCCCTCCACAACAGCCCCGAGGGCCGGGCGTTCGGCAGCCAGAAGCCCCGCGAACAGCAGGTCCGGCACGACGACGCCGTCGACCACCATCTGCCCGTGACCGTACGGGGCGAACGGCTCGGCATCCTCACCGTCCGGCTGCCCCAGGCGCTGTCCACCCCGGAGCTGGTCGGCGAGCTCACCCACATGGCCGACCTGCTGGGCCACGAGATCCTCGTCGCCGAACGGGACACCGACCTGTACCAGCGCGCCCGGCGCACCACCCGCCTCACCCTCGCCGCCGAGATGCAGTGGCAGCTGCTGCCCGCCCGCGCGTGCACCGCCGCCGAGTTCGCGATCGGGGCCCAGCTGGAGCCCGCGTACGCCATCCACGGCGACAACTTCGACTGGGCCGCCGACGCCGACGAACTGACCCTCGCGGTGACCAACGGCATGGGCGAGGGCATACAGGCCTCCCTCCTCACCAATCTCGCCGTCAACGCCCTGCGCAACGCCCGCCGGGCCGGCATCGGCATCGCGGACCAGGCGGCCCTCGCCGATCAGGCGATCTACGACCAGCACCGCGGCGCGTCCCACGTCTCCACCCTGCTGCTCCGCTTCGAGCTGGCGACCGGCCGGGTGGGCGTCGTCGACGCGGGATCGCCCCAGCTGTGGATGCAGCGTGGCCGCGAGGTCCGTCGGATCGAGCTGGAAGCGCAGCTGCCGCTCGGCATGTTCGAGGAGTCGCAGTACAGGGCCCAGGAGTTCCAGGTGGAGCCCGGCGACCGGCTGCTGCTGCTCAGCGACGGCGTCTACGAGGCGGTGTCCCCGCTGGGAGAGGCGTACGGGGAACGCGCGCTGGCCCGTGCCATCCAGTCGACCCGGCTGCTTCCGGCCGCAACCGTCCCGCGAGCGATACTCGGCGAACTGGCGGAGTACCGGGGCACCGAGACGCTCGACGACGCGCTGGTGCTGTGTCTGGACTGGTTCGGCCGACCGGACGACGAGGGCTGAGCCGGCCCCGAAGCCACGGGCCTCCCGCCGCGCCCCTCAGCCGTCGAAGGCGCGGCGGGAGGCCTCGATGTGGCCGATGTGCTCATGGGCCCAGTCGCACATCGCCTGGACCGTCCGGCGCAGGCCCTGCCCCGGCCCGGTGAGCGTGTACGTGACGGGAGACCGCCGTGCCGCGCGGGCGGGGGCCCGGACGGACAGCGGGCGGGGTGCCGGCCGGGCTCAGGTGCTGAGTTGGAACTCCGCCCGGATCCGTTTGCCCACCGGCACCCGCTCGGCCGTGAGCCGGTCGCACAGGGCCACCACGATCTCCATGCCGTGACCGCCGAGGCGGGAGGGGTCGGGGGCGTACAGCACGGGCATCGCGGTGCTGCTGTCGTACACCGTGACGCTGATGAGCCGCGCGTTGCCCTCCAGCTCCAGCAGGTAGGGGCCGTGGCTGTAGCGGTCGGCGTTGGTGACCAGCTCGCTCACGGCCAGCATCAGGTCGCTGCGCGTGTGATCGCCGATCGGGGCGAGGCATTCCACCGCGAGTCTCGTCAGGAAGCGGTCGGCGAGCGCACGGGCCAGCGCGATGCAGCCCGGCTCGCCGTCGAAGACCTCGGCGCTGAGCAGTACCTCGGCGGGAGCCAGCCCCTGACCCGGATCTTCCGGTGGGGAGGTGACCTGTTCGTTCATGTGCTCCAGCCAGGGCGCCGCAGTGAGGTCGGGAACCTTTTCCGCCATGCGTCTACCCGTGGCGAACGATCCCACTCCAGGAGATCCGGCACGATCCTACGCACGTCCGGGCAGCCGCACCACGGTCACGAAGAACTCGTCGATCTGGCGCACCGCCGCGATGAACTGATCGAGGTCCACCGGCTTCGTCACATACGCGTTGGCGTGCAGCTTGTAGCTGCGCAGGATGTCCTCCTCGGCGGAGGACGTGGTGAGCACGACCACGGGGATGAGAGCGAGTTCGGGGTCGCCCTTGATCTGTTCCAGCACCTGCCGGCCGTCGTACTTGGGCAGGTTCAGGTCCAGCAGCACCAGGTCCGGGCGGGGAGCCTCGGCGTACTCGCCGCGCCGGTAGAGGAAGTCCAGCGCCTCCTGCCCGTCGCGCACGACGTGCAGGGTGTTGCGGATCTTGTTGTCCTCGAAGGCCTCACGGGTCATCAGCTCGTCGCCGGGGTCGTCCTCGACGAGCAGGACCTCGATGGGCTGGACAGGGGTGTTCACGAAGGATCTCCCGGCTGGCTGGTGAGCAGGGCGGGAGCGAGCAGCTCCGCCGTGGTGTGCGTGGGCACCTCGGGCGCCACGGGCAGGGTGAAGTGGACGCGCGTGCCTTCGCCCGGTTCGGGCTCCAGCCAGATCCGGCCACCGTGGAACTCGATGATCTTCCGGCAGAGCGCGAGGCCGATGCCCGTGCCCTCGTACTCGTCACGGGCGTGCAACCGCTGGAAGATGACGAACACCTTGTCCGCGAACTCGGGCGCGATCCCGATTCCGTTGTCCGACACCGTCAGGTGCCAGTCCTCGTCCTCCCGTACGCAGGTGATCGAGATCCGGCACGGGACGCCCGCCCGGCGGAACTTCACCGCGTTGCCGACGAGGTTCTGCCAGACCATCGTGAGCGCGGTCGGGTCCCCGAGCAGTTCGGGCAGGGACTCCGGCCGCTCGATCACCGTCCCCGACTCCTCCACCGCGAGGGTCAGATTAACCAGGGCGCGGTCCAGGGCCCGGTCGAGCTCGACCGGCTTCCAGCTCTCGTGCACCCGGCCCACCCGCGAGAACGTCAGCAGGTCGTTGATGAGGACCTGCATCCGCTTGGCGCCGTCCACCGCGAAGGCGATGTACTGCTTGCCCCGCTCGTCGAGTTCCTCGCCGTACCGCTTCTCCAGGAGCTGGCAGAAGGACGCGACCTTGCGCAGCGGCTCCTGGAGGTCGTGCGAGGCGACGTACGCGAACTGCTCCAGCTCCGAATTGGAACGGCGCAGCTCCTCCGTCTGCTCCGCGAGCAGGGACTCACGGTTCTGCGCCTCGGCCAGTTCGTCGGCCAGCCGCCGCCGCATGTCCTCCACTGCCCAGGCCACGGCCTGGACGTCGGACGGCCCCTTGATCTCGATCCGCGTTCCGAAGGCCTGCGACCGGACGCGGTCGGAGGCGTCGCGCAGCCGGTTCAGCGGGACGCCCACCACCCGGTGGAGCAGCAGGCTCAGCGCCGCCACGGTCAGTACGAAGACGCTGACCAGCGCGATCAGTACCCGGTCGCGGGTGGTGCGCGCCGAGTCGAGATCGGCGCGCGCCTGGTCGCGGGCCTCGGCGAGATGACCCTGCTGGGCGCCGTACGCCCGCCGCAGCTGGTCGAAGTCCGCCTTGCTGCGCTGCAACTGCGCGGAGGTCGCGGCCTCGCTCGGCCCCTGCGCCCGGACCGTCGCCACCAGCGGCTCGGCCTTGCTCCGCCGCCACTTCTCGGCGGCGGAGGCGATGGCGTCGAGGTCATCGGCGTACCGGCTGCCGGGGCCCACGAGGTGCCGGACCTGTGCGAGGCGCTCCTGCTCGGCGGCCTTCCCCGCCTCGTACGGTTCGAGGAAGGAGCCATCGCCGGTCAGCGCGAATCCCCTGATCCCGGTCTCCTGGTCGAGGAGGGCGTTCTGGAGCTGGAAGGACGCGGACCTGGCGGGCTGGATGCGGTCCACCAGGTCGGTCGTGCGGTCGGAGATCCGGGCCATCACGAGCCCGCCGATCACCAGACAGGCGCAGACCACCACGATGAATCCGCCGAGGATGAGATGGACCCAGTTCTGCACGGACAGCCGCGCGGCGAGACCGCCCGGCGCCGGTTCCTTCGTCATGTCACCGCTCATCGGATTCCGACCCCCAGCCCAGATGCAGAACGGCCACATCGTCCGCGAGCCCGCCGTAGGGAGCGGCCCCCTCCGAGGCCCCCGCGACCAGGGAGTCGACGAACGGGCGGGCCGGCAGATGCCCGTTGGCCCGGGCCATCGCGAGCAGCCCTTCCTCACCGAGGCGGCTGCCGGGCCCGTTGCGCCCCTCGAAGAGCCCGTCCGTGAAGAGAACGAGACCCGCACCGGGTGCGAGCGGGATGTCGACCGTCGGCCACCGGCCGGCCCCGGGCAGCAGCCCGAGCGCCATGCCGCCCTCGGGCTCGACCCAGGTCACGTCCGTGCCCTCACGCAGCAGCAGGCCGGGATGACCGGCGCGCAGGACCTGCGCGTGCCCTTGCCCGGGCGGGAACGCCAGCGAGGTGACGGTGGCGAACACGTGCGAGTCCGAGCGCTCGGCGACCAGGATCTCCTCCAGCAGGGCTATCTGCTCCGGGTGCGACGTACCGCACAGCACGGCGGTACGCCAGGCCACCCGCAGACACACACCGAGGGCGGCCTCCGCGGCGCCGTGCCCGGAGACATCGCCGATCACCGCGTGGACCGTGCCGTCCGAGGTCTGCACCACGTCGTAGAAGTCACCGCTCAGCAGCCCGTGGACCCGCCCCGGCTCGTAACGGGCGCGCGCCCGGAAGCGGTCGTCCCGCAGCAGGGGGACGGGCAGCAGCCCGCGCTCCAGCCGGGCGTTCTCCTGGGCGATCAGCCGGTTGGCGCGCAGCGCGGCGGCGGCCCGTTCCACTTCCTTGCGCTGCAGGGCGTAGCGGACCGCGCGCGAGAGCACCTCCGGGTCCAGACGGCCCTTGACCAGGTAGTCCTGGGCGCCCCCCGCGACCGCGCGGAGCCCGGTGCCGGACTCCTCCAGGCCGGTGAGGACGACGATCGCGGCGTCGCTGTCGGACTCCAGTATCTGGCGCACGGCGTCCAGGCCGTGGACGTCGGGGAGATGCAGGTCCAGGAGCACGCACACGGGGGCGGTGGCCGCGCGCAGGAAGGCGCGCGCCTCGGCCAGGGTCTTGCACCAGGTGAGGGCGGAGTCCAGCTCGCTGTCGGTGAGCATCTCCTCGACGAGCAGAGCATCCCCCGCGTCGTCCTCCACGAGCAGGATCGACGCGTTCACACTCCACAGCGGGCCCTCGGGGTGGTGCGAGGCCCCGACCTGCTGGGAGGGAATTCCGGAGATGCCCACAGGAAGCGGTGCGGTGCCGGTGGGCGACTCGGTCAACCCCCTCCACCTCCTTGTCCGACGGCGCGGTTCGTACGGCCTGATCGTCAGGAAGCATATGCGAGCGAGGGGCCTCTCAGATTCACGCCTCGACGCTCATCCCCTTGCGCAGCTGCTGGACGATCCTGCTGAGCAGCCGCGACACGTGCATCTGGGACACACCCAGCTCCGCGCCGATCTGCGACTGCGTCATCTCCGCACCGAACCGCATCTGCACGATGCGGCGCTCCCGGTCGTCGAGCCGGTCCAGCAGCGGGGCCAGGGTGTGCAGGTTCTCGACGGTCTCCATGGCCGGATCCGTCTCACCGAGGACATCGGCGTACGCCCGCTGCTCCTGGCCGGAGTCGCTGTCCGCGGAGGGGGTGTCGAGCGAGCCGGCCGAGTAGCCGTTGGCCGCCACGAGCCCCTCGATGATCTCCTCCTCGGGGAGGTCGAGGTGGGCGGCCAGTTCCTTGACGGTGGGGTCGCGGTCGAGCTCCGCGGAGAGCTGCTCCTTCGCCTTGGCGAGATCCACCCGCAGCTCCTGGAGCCGCCGCGGCACATGTACCGACCAGGTGGTGTCGCGGAAGAAGCGCTTGATCTCCCCGACGATGTAGGGCACGGCGAAGGTGGCGAACTCGACCTCGCGCGACAGGTCGAACCGGTCGATGGCCTTGATCAGGCCGATCGTGCCGACCTGGATGATGTCCTCCGTGTCGTCGCCGCCGCGGTTGCGGAACCGGGAGGCGGCGAAGCGCACCAGGGAGAGGTTCATCTCGATCAGGGTGTTACGCGCGTACTGGTGCTCGTGGGTGCCCTCCTCCAGGAGCTGGAGCCGGTCGAAGAAGATCTTCGACAGAGCCCGTGCGTCCTGCGGGGCGATCTTCCCGGCGTCCTCGACCCAGGGCAGCTCTCCGGTGACGTCCGCTGTCCGCGCACTGGTCCGACCGCCGCTCAGCGGCGTCGTTCCGGCGGCTCGCACTGACATCGCCGTCATGGTCTCACCCTCCTGCTGCCCGATGTGTCGGACGGTCGCTTGCCCGGTCCTCGCGAAGTCATGCGTCCTTTCTTCCGTTTCTTTTCCGGCTTCCTTTCCGACGGCTCGGGTCCGAGGGCGTCTGCCGGGCCTCCCGGGCCTCCTCCGCCGGAGCCCGCTCGTGGGCGAGGCCGTTCCCCACCCGTACGCCACCCGTACGGCGCTCGAACAGAGCAGTGGCCCGCGCATGGCAAACTTGGGCGGGGTGTTTCGGCCTGCGGTGATCCACGACCCGCGGTGAGAAGATGACAGAGGAACGGCAATGACGGTGACAGAGGACAGCCCGGAGCTCGCTCCCGGAATCGAGGAGTTCGGTCCCGGTATCGACCCGGAGCGGCTGGCCGTCTGCCTGAGCGTGCTCGACGAGCTCGACCGGATCGAGGTGGACCACCCGGACGCCATCGCCGTCCGCCGGGCCACCGCCGGGATCTACCGCACCGTGAAGCAGCGCCGCCGTCAGGAGCGCCGCGCGGCGAAGACCGCCCACGACCGGGCCGTCACCGAGGCCACGGCGACCGGCTCGGCCGAGCGCATCGACGACGAGACGCAGGGCGTGCTGCCCTCCTCCTCCGCCCAGGCCGAGATCGCGGGCATCCTCCAGCGGCCCCGGTCCTGCTACATCTGCAAGACGCGGTACGTCGAGGTCGACGCCTTCTACCACCAGCTCTGCCGGTCGTGCGCCAAGGAGAACCGCTCCCGCCGCGACGCCCGCACCGATCTGACCGGACGCCGGGCACTGCTCACCGGCGGCCGGGCGAAGATCGGCATGTACATCGCGCTGCGGCTGCTGCGCGACGGCGCGCACACCACCATCACCACGCGCTTCCCCAACGACGCGATCCGCCGCTTCAAGGCGATGGAGGACAGCGACGAGTGGATCCACCGGCTGAAGATCGTCGGCATCGACCTCCGCGACCCGGCCCAGGTCGTCGCGCTGGCCGACTCGGTCGCTGCCGAGGGCCCGCTGGACATCCTGATCAACAACGCGGCCCAGACCGTGCGCCGCTCCCCGGGGGCCTACAGAGAGCTGGTCAACGCCGAGTCGGCCCCGCTGCCCGCGGGCGAACTGCCCGTCGCCGAGGTCATCGGTACCTTCGGCAGCGGCACGGTCGACCGGGTCGCCGCGCTGCCCACCGCCCGCAAGGAGGGCCTGAGCGCCCAGGACGTCACGGACCTCGCCCTGGTCACCGGCTCCGCCTCGCCGGCCCGGATCGCGGCGGGCACCGCGATCGACGCGGGAGGCCTCGTCCCGGACCTGCACGACAGCAACAGCTGGATCCAGACGGTGGAGGAGGTCGAACCGATCGAGCTCCTCGAGGTCCAGCTCTGCAACTCCACCGCGCCGTTCATCCTCATCAGCCGGCTGCGCCCGGCGATGGCCGCGACCTCCGCGACCCACGCGTACGTCGTGAACGTCTCGGCGATGGAGGGCGTCTTCAGCCGGGGCTACAAGGGCGCCGGTCACCCGCACACCAACATGGCCAAGGCCGCGCTGAACATGCTGACGCGCACCAGCGCCCAGGAGATGTTCGAGAAGGACGGCATCCTGATGACGGCCGTGGACACCGGCTGGATCACGGACGAGCGCCCGCACCCGGACAAGATGCGCCTCGCCGAGGAGGGCTTCCACGCACCCCTCGACCTGGTCGACGGCGCGGCCCGGGTCTACGACCCGATCGTGCGCGGTGAGGCCGGCGAGGCCCTCTACGGCTGCTTCCTCAAGGACTACGCTCCCGCCAATTGGTGACCCGAACGGCTCAACCGGCGCGGCGGTCTCCGCGCGACGGCCGAGAACCCGGCCCAGGATGTTCCCTGGGCCGGGTTCTCGCTGTACCCGGTGGCCGAAAGTGAGCTACCGCACACATTCTATCGAGCGCGGAGGCGCTCATTTGGTTACGCTGAGGCGAACGGACGCCATCGAGGAGCCCACGAAGGTTCCCCGACCGTCCTGGGACATGGCCGGAAACCCGGCCGCTGTTCCGCCTCACACCGGCGCCACCGCGACCGACGTTTACCAACCCCCTGCCCCGCGCGGGGCGGTCGCGCCCCGGCATCGCCGGAGCGACGGCGGGCCCCGGGCGACGCGACACGAAGGAGTGCGCGGTGACGACACCGGAACTGACCGAGCGCGAAATGCGCCCTGCCGAACGGAAGACGGGGCGGCCCGGCCGCCCCGAGAAGCTGCGGAACATCGAGGTCTGGGCCAGATCGGCCCCGATCCGGCTCGCCGGATACGAGGACGACCTCGCCGAGCCGCACATCCTGCCCGGCATCGACTGAGGCATCGGCTGACCGCTCAGCGCGTCCCGCGGCCCGTCTCCCCGCTCTCCCGCTCCGGCGGCAGCGGCCGGGAGACGGGCCGCAGGAATTCCCGGACGTAGGTGCGGTGCCACCAGCAGCCGGTGGCCCGCAGTTCCCGGAGCCCGGTGAACCGGTAGCGGAACACCCGGGCGCGCACCTGCCGGGGCGGCCCGTCGGGGAACGGGTTGTGCCCGAGCAGCCGGAGCGTGTCCCGGTCGCCGTCGAGCAGCCGCTCGGCGAAGGGTCCGAACCAGGGACGGGCGTACGCGGGGGAGAGCGCCGCGAACCACATCATCCAGTCGAGCCGCAGATGGTACGGGGCGTACAGACGCGGCAGCCGCCGCGGATCGCCGGGCTTGCCGCGGAAGCCGTACTCCCGCCACTCGGTCCCCGCACGCCCCACCGGATCGGCGCTGCCCTCCACCACGACCTCCAGCCGCGTCCGGCTGATGGAACCGAACGCCCCGTAGGTGTTGACCAGGTGCAGCGGATCGTAGGACCGGTTCATCGCCTGTCGCCGCGAGAGCAGATTGCGCACCGGGCGGTAGCTGAGCACCAGCACCAGGGCGGTGACCGCGATGACGACCGCCTCGTACCAGAGGGGCGGGGCGGCCTGCTCCGGCGGCGGCCCGGCCAGGGGGGTCCAGTCGATCGCCGAGAGCGCCAGCGTGATGGTGAGCCAGTTCAGCCAGGCGAAGTTGCCCGACAGGACCAGCCAGAGCTGGGTGAGGACCATCAGACCGGCCGCCGCACTCGCCACCGGCTGCGGGGTGAACAGCAGGAAGGGGACCAGCAGCTGGGTGAGATGGTTGGCGGCGACCTCGATCCGGTGCACGGGCCTGGGCAGATGGTGGAAGAACCAGCTCAGCGGCCCCGGCATCGGCTGGGTCTCGTGGTGGAAGTCCAGGCACGTCAGCTCCCGCCAGCACGCGTCCCCGCGCATCTTGATCAGCCCCGCGCCGAACTCCACCCGGAACAGCAGCCACCGCAGCAGCCACAGCACCAGCACCGGCGCGGCCGTGTCCCCGGTGCCGAGGAAGACCGCCAGGAACCCCGTCTCCAGCAGCAGCGACTCCCAGCCGAAGCCGTACCAGACCTGCCCCACCTGGACGATCGACAGATACAGCACCCACGGCAGCGCCCAGAGCAGCATGCCGCCCCACAGCGGCAGCAGCCCGTCGAGACCGGCGATCAGGGCCACGGACACGGCGCAGCCGCTCCAGGCCACGATGGCGAAGAAGCGGTCCGAGTAGTGCAGCCGGAAGAGCCCCGGAGCGGCCCGCCAGGAGGTGCGCCGCAGCAACTCGGGGACGGGCAGCATGCCGCGCTCGCCGATCAGCGCCCGGAACTGGAGCGCGGCGGTGAGGAAGGCGGCCAGATAGACCACGGCCAGAGCCCGCTGGAAGATCAGCCGGCTCAGCCAGTAGCCGTCCGCGGTGAACCATTCCATCCCTGCCAGTATCGGCCAGGAGTCAGCTCCCGGCGACGATACGGCGCAGCGTGCGGCCGAGCCTGCGCGCGTACCAGCGCTGCGCAAGCGGCACCAGAGGTCCGGCGAGCCGGGTGTACCAGGAGGCGGGGCGCGAGAACGCCAGCACCGTGAACCACACCGTGCCGTCGTCCGCGAGCTCCACCACGAAGCACTCCTCGCCACGCTCCGGATGTCCGGCGAGGGTGCCGTAGCCGAAACCGGTGCGGCCGTCCTCCCCGTACGCCGTCCAGATCACCTCGCAGGGGGCCGTGAAGCGCAGCGGTCCGAGGCCCAGGGAGACCCGGACGCCGCAGCCAGGCTCCGCGCGGCGCCCCGGGGACTCCACCCGCGCGCCCGAGGCGCGGTGCATCCGCCACTCGGTGACCGCCGCTCCGGCGGCCGCGAAGTCCGGCTCGCCGCGGCCGATCCGGGTGCGGTGGTGGAGGTGGTGGTAGCCCCGGGGGAGCGGGCCGAGGCGGGTCGCGCCGACCTCCGGGTAGGTGAGGGTGCTCATGCGGTGCTGCCTCCGGTGCGGTCGGGTCCTTCGGTGCGGATGCGCCGCCAGGCCAGCAGCGAGCAGAGCGCGAAGCCCAGCGCGTTGCCCAGGCCATGGGTGGCGGCCATCCAGGTCAGGGTGGGGTGGGGCAGCCCGGTCGCCTCGCCGAGCGCCCAGCTCAGCGCGAGCAGCATCGTCGCCACCAGGACGCCCGCGGAGGCGAGCAGCAGGAACCGCGTCGTCCCGTCCCGGCCGTCGGCGCGCCCCATGCGCCAGGTCAGCAGGCCGACCGTCCACATCCCGGCCGTGAGAACGAGGGCTCCGGCGAGTTCGGCCCAGTCGTCGAGGAAGTACCCGACGAGGACGAGCAGGGTGCCCAGCGGCACGCTCAGTGCGGCGAAGCGGCCCGCCGGTCCGTTGGAGACCCCGAGGACCAGCCCGGCGATCAGGGCGGCGGCGAACCCGGCGAAGTGGAAGTGCGGCACGGTCAGCGCGAGGATGTCGAGGCCGAATCCGAACAGTTCGTGCCCCGACCGTTCGGCGACCAGCGCGATCGCGGCGACGGCCGGGGTGACCAGCGCGGTGATCAGCGCGATCGCCGCCGGGCCGAGGCCCCGGCCGCGGACCGCCCGGCGCGGGGCGTGCAGGGCGAGCAGGATGGTCCCCAGCGCATAACAGCAGGCGAGCGCCGTGGCCGCGGTGGAGCGCGGCAGCCACAGGGCGGCGGCGCCCGGCACGGCGAACAGCGGCCAGAGCAGCCGGATCCGGTCCAGCTCCCGCAGCCCGGTCAGCCGCAGCCCCGCCGGCACGACGACGAGCATGCCCAGCATCACGATGGCGTTGACCAGTGCGGTCACGACTCCCCCTGATTTGAACGTGTTCAAGTCCCGAGAGTGAGAGTAGAGGGTTTATTGAACACGTTCAAGACGGGGGTGGTGGGCGACTGCCCGCTTGCGGGACCGTGCCCGGTGCGGCACAGATGGTGACACCCATCCGTTCCCCGGGACAGGCAGGAGAGCTCTGTGCGCTCACCCAGACGTATCCGGCGTACGGCGCTCGCCGCGCTGTCCGCCGGAGTGCTGTTCGCCGTCGCCGGCTGCGGCGACGGCGGTGACCGGACGGCGAAGGGCACCACGGGCACCGCGGAGGCCAAGGACGTTCTCCTCCAGCCGCTCGCGTCCCCCGGCCCCGGTCCGTTCACCGAGTCCACGGCGCGGGAGACGGCCTCCCCGTCCGCCACCGGCGCGCCGGACGCCGAACCGACCTCCGCCACCCGGACGGTCCATCCGGTCTCCGGCGCCGTGCCGGGGCTCTACGGCGGCACCCGGTCGGTCGCCGCCTGCGATGTCGAACGGCAGGCCGCCCTGCTGCCCGACGACGAGGACAAGGCGCGCGCCTTCGCCGACGTGTCCGGTATCGAGGCCGTGCAGATTCCGGGCTACCTGAGGTCCCTGACCCCGGTCGTCCTGCGTGTCGACGCCCAGGTCACCAATCACGGCTACAGCGCCGGTTCGGCCACCGCCTTCCAGGCCGTGCTCCAGGCGGGCACCGCCGTCCTGGTCGACAGCCGGGGGATGCCCCGTGTCCGCTGCGTCTGCGGCAACCCGTTGGGCCCGCCCGTGGTCGCGGACGGGAAGGTCGCGCACCGGGGGGAGCGCTGGCCCGACTACGACCCCGCGCGCATCGTGGCCGTCGAGCCCGGTGTCAAGGCGGCCACCAGTCTGATCATCGTGAACGCCGACGACAACACCTGGATCGAGCGGGTCGTGGGCGACAGCGGCGGCCGCGACCGCACCCCGGACGACCCGCCGCCGTTCGAGCCCGACGCCGACCTGCTCTTCCCGTCGCCGGGCCGCCCCTCCGAATCCGCGCCCGCGGACCCCACCCCGTCCGGTCCGGCCCCTTCCGGCCCCGCCGAGCCGGAAGGGCCCACGGACCCCGGACCCCCGGAGCCGTCCGACGACTTCGGAGACCCGCCGCCCGAGGGGCCGTGGGAGTACGAGGAGGAGGGGGGTCCGGACGTCGCGCCGGAGCCGACCCAGGTCTTCCCCGCCGAGCCGGACGAACCCGTCGGGCCGGACGAGCCCATGGAAGCGGGCCTCGGCGACGTGTTCGCCGGCTGACCGGCCCTGGGCCCAGACCTTCGCGCCCCGTCGGTGGAATCCGTACGGCGCTACCTCGGCGCCGTACGGACCGGCCGAGGAATCGGACAAGAAGAATCGGATAAATGGTGGCAAAGTGGCCCACATGGATGATCGGGTAGCGGGTGCCCTGTCACTCCCCGAAGACTGGCCCGCCCACCCGGACCTCAGCCTCGCCCTGAACCGTATGGGCAGCTTCGACTGGGATCTCGACACCGGCCTCATGCACATGGACCAGGCCGCCCTCGACGTGTTCGACCTGACCGCGGACGAGTACGACGGCCGGCCGGCCTCGCTGGCACCGCGCGTGCCGACGGACGAGGCCCAGCGTCTGGACGGAATGGTCTCGCACGCGCTGAAGAGCGGGCGTACCGACTACGGCGCGTACTTCCGCATCCAGCGGCGGGACGGCACGCTGCGCTGGACGCACACCCAGGGCTTCGTGCGCCGGGACGGGACCGGCCGCCCGCGCCGCATCATCGGGATCGTCCGCGACGCCACCCAGGAACTGGCCGACTCCGCGGCCCGGCGCGAGCTGGACGGGGAGCGCCGCCAGCGCACCAGCCTGGTCGAGGGCACCACCGCCGCGCTGGCCCACGCCCGTACCGTCAAGGACGTCATCGCCGTCCTCAAGAACTCCCAGGGGCTCGCCCACCTCGGGGCCACCAGTCTCGTCATGGGTCTGCTGGAGTCCGGCCGCATCCACCTCGTGGCCGACGGCCCCGAAGGCGCGTACATCCCCGGTACCCGGTACACCCGGGTGGACGAGCCGTACCCGATGAGCGAAGTGGTGCGCACCCTGACCCCCCGCTTCATCGAGTCCGCCGACGACTTCGCCGCCTCCTACCCGATCCTCTGGCCCGGCATCAGCCACCTCGGGATCACCTCCGCCGCCTACATGCCGCTGATCGCGCAGGCCCGGCCGATCGGAGCACTCGGCCTCCTCTACCGGGACAAGGGGGGCTTCACCGCCGACGAACGCAATCTGCTGATGGCGCTCGGCACCTCGATCGCCCAGAGCCTCCAGCGCGCGATGCTCTACGAACAGGAGCACGACCTCGCCGAGGGGCTGCAGCAGGCGATGCTGCCGCGCCGGATCCCGGCCGTGCCCGGGGCGCAGGTCGCCGTCCGCTACCGCTCGGCCCGCCTCGGCCGCGACATCGGCGGCGACTGGTACGACCTGATCCCGCTGCCCGGCGGCCGGGTCGGCGCCGTCATCGGGGACGTCCAGGGGCACGACACCCACGCCGCCGCCGTCATGGGGCAGCTCAGGATCGTCCTGCGCGCGTACGCGGCCGAGGGGCACAGCCCCGCCACGGTCATGGCGCGCGCCTCCGTCTTCCTCCACGAGCTGGACACGGACCGCTTCGCCACCTGTACCTACGCCGAGGTCGACCTCACCACCGGCGTCGTCCAGGTGGTCCGCGCCGGACATGTCGACCCGCTGGTACGGGACGTGGACGGGAGCTGCCGCAGGATGCCGTCCGAGGGCGGCCTGCCGCTCGGCCTCTCGGCGGAGTTCGGCCGGCTGGAGTACCCGGTCGGCACGGTCGAGCTGGACCCCGGCCAGACGATGATCCTTTTCACCGACGGCCTCGTCGAACTGCCGGGCTCCGACCTCGACGAGGGCATGCAACTGCTCACCGCCCTCGTCACCAACGGCCCCCGGGACCTCCAGAACCTCGCCGACCAGCTCTGCGAGGCCGTCGACGAGCGCGGCGGCCAGGACGACGTCGCCCTCCTGCTGCTGCGCCGCCGGGCCGCGCACGCCCCGCAGCCGGGCGGCCGGCTCCAGCAGCACGTCGCCCAGAACGACCCCGAGGCGCTGAGTTCGTCCCGCCACATGATCCGGGCAGCGGTCCGGGCCTGGGGAGCCAAGGACCGGGCCGACGAGATCGAGCTCGCGGCCGACGAACTGATCACCAACGCGCTCATGCACACCGACGGCGGTGCCGTCGTGACGATCCGGGTACTCGCCGGAACCGAGCGACGGCTGCGCGTCGACGTCGAGGACCGCTCCAGCGCACTGCCCAGACGCCGCGACGCGGGGGAGTCGGGGGTGTCCGGGCGCGGACTGATGCTGGTCGACCGGCTGGCCGACGTCTGGGGAGTGGAGTCCCGGGGCAGCGGCAAATGCGTGTGGTGCGAATTCCTCATTCCGGCCCGCTGAGCACCGCACCGCGACGTAACAGTACGTAACATGTCTGTGCTTGACCGTAACCGACCGCAAAGGATTGACTGCGGAGAGACCGGCCGCACCCCGGCCCTGCCGCCTTCGACGACATGAGGCCCTCCGTTGGGTACCGAGCTTCTCGCCCCGCTCGATCTCGCTTTCTGGCACCTCGAATCGGACGCCCATCCGATGCACCTCGGCGCGCTCGCCGTCTTCGCACCGGCGCCCGGCGCGGGCCCGGAGCGGATCCTCGACCTGCTCGGCACCCGCGCAGCCGCGATTCCCCGGCTGCGCATGTGCGTACGGGACGTCCTGCTGCCGGTCGGCGGCAAGGCCTGGACGGTCGACAAGGACTTCGACGTGCACCGGCACGTCAGCCATGCGGCCGTGGAGGACGGCGACTTCATGGCCGGGGCCGGGCGGCTGGCCGCCGAACTGATGGAGCGACCGCTCGGGCGCGGGCTGCCGCCCTGGCGGATGTACCTCATCGGCGGCGCGGCGGGCGGGCCCTTCGCCGTCCTGGTCAAGCTGCACCACGCCCTGGCCGACGGGATGCGGGCGGTCGCCATCGGAGCCGGGATCTTCGACGAGATCGCCGCCGTCACCAGCGCCCGCACCGCTGCCCGGGGCCGCCCCGCCGTCCCGCCCCGCTCCTGGCTGCCCGACCCCCGCGAGATGGCGGGCATGGCTCTCGGCCGGATCGGAGAGGTCGGCCGGGCGCTCGGCGTGGGGGCCTCCGTCGTCCGCGCCGGCCGCCTCGACCTGCGCTCCACGACCGCCTTCACCGCCCCCTCCAGCGGCACCCGCCGCCTGGCCACCGCCGACCTCGACGCCGGGGACCTCCAGCGGATCCGACGGGCCGAGGGCGGCACCGCCAACGACGTCCTCCTCGCCGTCGTCGCCGGTGCGCTGCGCCGCTGGATGGCCGGGCGCGGCGAGCAGCTTCCCGCCGCCGACCCGCGCGCCCTGGTCCCCGTCTCCCGCCGCAGGCCCGGGGGCGCCTCCGCCACCGGCAACCGGCTCTCCGCCTATCTGCTCGGCCTGCCGGTCACCGCGGCCGACCCGCGCGAGCGGCTCCGGGCGGTCCGGACGGCGATGGACCGCAACAAGGCGGCCGGACCGCTGAAGGGCGCCGGGGCCGTCGCCGTACTGGCCGACCAACTGCCGCCGCTGGCCAGCCGGTTCGGCGCACCGCTGGCGGCCAACGTCGCCCGTGTGCTCTTCGACGTGCTGGTCACCAGCGTGCCGCTGCCCCGCTCCGCGCTCTCGCTGGGCGGCTGCCCGCTGACCGCCCTCTACCCCATGGCGCCGCTGGCCCGGGGCCAGGCCCTCGCGGTGGCCCTCTCCACCTACGGCGGCCGGGTGCACGTGGGGCTGGTGGCCGACGGCAAGGCGCTGCCCGACCTCGACCGGCTCGCCGCCGCGGTCGAGGAGGAGTTCACGGAGCTGTACGCCGTCATCACCGGCACGGACCGCTCACCGGTGTCCTGACAGGCAGCCGTCCAGCCACTGGGGCAGTCTGGAGCCATGCCCGAACTGCCCGAAGTCGAAGCCCTGCGGGTCTTCCTCGACGACCACCTGGTCGGCAAGGAGATCGCCCGCGTCATCCCGCTGGCGATCAGTGTCCTGAAGACGTTCGAGCCGCCGCTCACCGCCCTGGAAGGCGCGGCTGTCACCTCGGTCGCCCGCCACGGCAAGTTCCTCGACATCGAGGCGGGCGGCCTCCACCTGTGCACCCACCTCGCCCGGGCCGGCTGGCTCCGCTGGAAGGACTCCTTCCCGGCCACCCCGCCCCGCCCCGGCAAGGGGCCCCACGCGCTCCGCCTGACGACCGTCGACGGCGACGGCTTCGACCTCACCGAGATGGGCACCAGGAAACGCCTCTCGGTCCACCTCGTCCACGACCCCCAGGACGTCCCCGGAATCGCCCGCCTCGGCCCGGACCCCCTCGCCGACGCCTTCGACCGCGCCGCGTTCACCGCGCTGCTCGCCGGGGAACGCCGTCAGATCAAGGGCGCGCTGCGCGACCAGTCGCTCATCGCGGGCATCGGCAACGCCTACAGCGACGAGATCCTGCACGTCGCGAAGATGTCCCCGTTCAAACGCACCGCCGACCTCGACGAGGACGACGTCACCCGCCTGTACACCGCGCTGCGCACCACACTCGAGGACGCCGTCGCCCGCTCCAGCGGGGTGGAGGCAGGGAAGCTCAAGGCCGAGAAGAAGACCGGGATGCGGGTCCACGGGCGTACCGGGGAGACCTGCCCGGTCTGTGGGGACACCATCCTGGAGGTCTCCTTCAGCGACTCCTCGCTCCAGTACTGCCCCACCTGCCAGACCGGCGGGAAGCCGCTCGCGGACCGCAGGCTCTCCAAGTTCCTGAAGTGACCACCGGCCCGGTTTCCCCCGGGCCACCGGTCCCGAGACCTCTGGGGGGCACGGGACGGATCCCCTAAACTCCGGCCTCATGCTGCGCGTACTCGCCGTCGACGACGAACAACCCGCCCTGGAGGAACTCCTCTACCTCCTGCGCGCCGACCCTCGTGTCCGCAGCGCCGAGGGCGCCACCGGTGCGACCGAGGCACTGCGCCGCATCGGCGGCGCCGTGGACGCGGGCCCCGATGATCCGTCCGCGATCGACGTGGTCTTCCTCGACATCCACATGGCCGGTCTCACCGGACTCGACGTCGCCCAGCTCCTCGCCGGATTCGCCGCGCCCCCGCTCATCGTCTTCGTCACCGCGCACGAGGGCTTCGCCGTCCACGCCTTCGACCTCAAGGCCGTCGACTACGTCCTGAAACCGGTCCGCCGCGAACGCCTCGCCGAAGCCGTCCGCCGGGTCGCCGAGCAGGTGGGGGACCGGTCCGCACCGGTCCACGACAGCGCGGGCGACCAGATACCGGTCGAACTGGGCGGCGTCACCCGCTTCATCCCCATCGACGAGATCGAGTACGCCGAGGCGCAGGGCGACTACGCCCGCCTGCACACCGCCACCGGCAGCCACCTCGTGCGTATCCCGCTCACCACCCTGGAGGAGCGCTGGCGCTCCCGCGGCTTCGTCCGGATCCACCGCCGCCACCTCGTGGCGCTCGGCAGGATCGACGAACTGCGCCTGGACGCGGGCAGCATGAGCGTGCGCGTCGGGGAGGCCGAGCTGGCCGTCAGCCGCCGCCACGCCCGCGCCCTGCGCGACCTCCTGATGCGCCAGGGCGGCCGCTGAAGCAAGGCGTGAGGCCCGCCGCTGACCTGGGGAGTCCTTCTCCGAACCCTTCCCAGTACGGCCCGCCGCCGCCTACACTCCGAGCCCATGTCCGCAGAGCCACCGCCCCGGCGAGAAGTGGTCACGGGGGAGCCGCGGCGGGTGCGCCCGCTGCCCCGTTACCGCACCCAGTCGGAGATCGACGAGCAGACCGCCCTCGGCGGCGCATACGTGCGCTCGCTGATGCGCGGTCAACTGCGCGCCGGGCTCACCGTCTTCGTCGTCCTCGCGCTCGTCGCGGGGACCCTGCCGCTGCTCTTCGCAGCCCTGAACAGCTCCGCCCTTGTCTGGACGGTGCTCGGCTTCGCCACCTATCCGCCGCTCACCCTGGCCGCCTGGTGGTACGTCCGCCGGGCCGAGCGCAACGAACGCGACTTCGCCCGACTGGTGGAGGGCCGCCCCGCCCCGTGAGCACCCCCGATCACCTGGCGTCCTGGGTGGCGGTCGCCCTCGTCGTCCTCGCCACCGTCCTCGTCGGCGGATTCGGCCTGCGCATCTCCCGGACGACCTCCGACTTCTACGTGGCCTCGCGCACCGTACGGCCCCGCCTCAACGCCGCCGCGATCAGCGGCGAATACCTCTCCGCCGCCTCCTTCCTCGGCGTTGCCGGTCTCGTCCTCGTCCACGGACCCGACATGCTCTGGTACCCGGTCGGCTACACCGCCGGATACCTGGTGCTCCTGGTCTTCGTCGCCGCCCCGCTGCGCCGCTCGGGGGCGTACACCCTGCCGGACTTCGCCGAGGGACGGCTCGAATCGCGGCAGGTCCGCCGCCTGGTCAGCGCGCTCGTGGTCGGCGCGGGCTGGCTCTACCTCGTGCCGCAGCTCCAGGGCGCCGGGCTCACCCTCAAGATCCTCACGGGCGCTCCGGGCTGGCTCGGCGACGTCCTCGTCGCCACCGTCGTGACCGCCGCCGTCGCCGCGGGCGGCATGCGCTCCATCACCTTCGTCCAGGTCTTCCAGTACTGGCTCAAGCTCACCGCCCTCCTTGTCCCCGCCCTCTTTCTCGTGCTCGCCTGGCAGGGCGACGGCCGGCCCCGGGTCAGCTTCGACGACCAGCTCACCGTCTTCCGTGCCGACCATCCGCTGTACGCCACCTACGGGCTGATCGTGGCGACCTTCCTCGGCACCATGGGCCTGCCCCATGTCGTCGTCCGCTTCTACACCAGCCCGAACGGCCGCGACGCCCGCCGCACCACCGTCGCCGTCCTCGCCCTGGTCGGCTTCTTCTATCTGCTCCCGCCGATCTACGGCGCGCTCGGCCGGCTCTACACGCCCGAACTGCGGTACGGGGGAGACGCGGACGCCGCCGTCCTGCTGCTCCCCGCCCGTCTCATCGGCGGACTGGGCGGCGACCTCCTCGGGGCGTTGATCGCCGGCGGGGCGTTCGCCGCGTTCCTGTCCACCGCCTCCGGGCTCACCATGGCCGTCGCCGGAGTCATCACCCAGGACGTCCTGCCCTCGCGCGGGGTACGCCACTTCCGGCTCGCCACCGTCCTCGCCATCGCCGTACCGCTCGCCGGTTCCCTGCTGGTGAGCCGGGTGCCGGTGGCCGACGCGGTGGGCATGGCCTTCGCCGTCTCCGCCTCCTCCTTCTGCCCCCTGCTCATCCTCGGCATCTGGTGGCGGCGGCTCACCCCGCCCGGGGCCGTCGCGGGGCTCCTGCTGGGCGGCGGCTCCGCTCTCGTCGCGGTGGCCATCACCGTCAGCGGAGCCGTACGCCCGCCGGGGTGGCCGCACGCCCTGCTCGCCTGGCCCGCCGTCTGGTCCGTTCCCGTGGGGTTCCTCGCGATGATCCTCGTCTCGCTCGCCACGCCGGGGCGGATACCCCCGGGCACCAATGCCGCCATGACCCGCTTCCACCTCCCCGAGGCCCTCTCCTCGGCACGGTCCGCCGCGGGGCGGGAACGATGACCGGGGCCGCGATCGCCGTTCTCCTCGTCCTGGCCACGCTGCTGCTCGGCACCGGGTACCTGCTGGGCCGCCGAACCGCCCGGCCGCTGCGCCCCAGCGATGTCGGCACGCCCGTCGAGCACGCCACGTTCGAGACCCTGCACACCGCGTCGCTGGCCGCCCCGCCGCTGCGGGCCGGACTCACCGAGGAGAGCGCCCGGCGCGCCGCCCGCCGGCTGCGCTCCCTCCTCGGCACCGACGCCCTCTGCCTCACCGACCGGGACCGGGTGCTGGTCTGGGACGGCACCGGGCACCACCACGGCAAGGACGTCCAGGAGCACCTGCGGGCGCTCCTGGACAACGGCCGCCGTACCGCCTTCGACAGTGGCTGCGCCGACCTCGACTGCCCGCTGCGCTGGGCCGTCGCCGTCCCGCTCACCGTCGACAACCGGGTCCTGGGCGCGCTCGTCGCCTACGCCCCGCGCGAATCGGCGGTGCTGGCCCGGGCCGCGGGGGAGGTGGCGCGCTGGGTCTGCGTCCAGCTGGAACTGGCCGAGCTGGACCGCTCCCGTACGCAGCTGATCGAGGCCGAGATCAAGGCCCTGCGGGCGCAGATCTCCCCGCACTTCATCTTCAACTCGCTGGCCGCGATCGCCTCGTTCGTCCGCACCGACCCCGAGCAGGCCCGCGAACTGCTGCTGGAATTCGCCGACTTCACCCGCTACTCGTTCCGCAGGCACGGGGAGTTCACCACCCTGGCGGACGAACTGCACTCCATCGACCAGTATCTGGCCCTCGTCCGCGCCCGCTTCGGCGAGCGCCTCGCCGTGACGCTCCAGGTCGCCCCCGAGGTGCTGCCGGTGGCGCTGCCGTTCCTGTGCCTCCAGCCGCTGGTGGAGAACGCCGTCAAGCACGGCCTCGAAGGGGCGGTCACCCGCAGCCGCATCACCATCAGCGCCCTGGACGCCGGCTCGGAGGCCGAGGTGGTCATCGAGGACGACGGAACCGGCATGGACCCCGAACGGCTGCGGCAGATCCTGCGCGGCGAGGGCGGCGCCTCCACCGGTATCGGTCTGCTCAACGTGGACGAGCGGCTGCGTCAGGTCTACGGCGACGACTACGGCCTGGTCATCGAGACCGGGGTCGGGGCCGGCATGAAGATCACGCTGCGGCTGCCCAAGTACCGCGCCGGGGTGCACGGTTCCTGAAGCGGAGGCTCAGCACAGATGGACGGCCAGATGCCCCAGCGGCAGCCCCAGCTGCCAGGCGGGGGTCCAGACACGGACCTCCTGGTCGCCCGCCGGGCCGGCCCCGGCGTCCCACGGAGCGGGGCCGATCGCGTCCAGGTCCGCCGCGAGCAGTTCGGTCTCCTCCAGCCAGCGCCAGGCCGCCCGCGCCAGCGCCAGATCGGGGTCGCCGGGCTCGGTGTTCCCTCCCGCCTCCGCCAGCCGCTCGCAGATCCAGGCGCGCCAGCTGCACTCGTACGCCGTGAGCACCCGCAGTTCGTCGACCCGCGGTTCGGGCAGGGCCCCGGCAGAGGGAACGTCGCGGGTCAATCCGCACAGGAACATCGTCAGCGCGAGGGCGTCGCGCCCCGCCCGGAACTCCAGGGTCGTCGGCTCCATCAGCTCGCCGGTCCGTAGCAGCTCGTCGGCGATGTACTCGGTGGACAGCCAGGTCATCGGTACCCGGAGCCCGTTCCCACCGGTCCCATCCATGTCCTCGGGACGCATCCCGTCTCGCCTCTTTCCTTGCTCGGTGCCGGGCTTCCCGCAGCATTGAACCGGGGACGGGCGCCCCGCGTGGGCAGAAGGGGAGGATCGCCCAGGAGATGCGAGGCTGCGAATGAGTGCCGACCCCGGCGACGACCCGCATGTGCGGCTGCTGCTGGGCGCGTACGTCCTGGACGCCCTGGACGCCGAGGAGACCTGCCGGGTCGCCCGCCATGTCCAGGGCTGCGACGGCTGCGCCCGGGTCTACGTGGAGGTGGCCGAGGCCTCCGCCCTGCTGGCGCTGCTCCGGGCGGAGGATTTGAGGGAGTAGCCGGGCAGCGTCCGCGCGAGGACCCGCAGCGCGTAGTACGAGCGGGACTTGACGGTCCCCGCGGGGATGCCGAGCGCCTCGGCCGTCTCGCCGACGCTCAGCCCGCGGAAGTAGATCTGCACCAGCACCGCGCGGTGCTCGGGGCTGAGGGTGCGGACCGCCTCGCGGACGTCCAGGGCGCGGACGGCGCGGTCCGTGGCGTCCAGGGCGTCCGGGGTGCTCTCCAGCACCGTGTCGCTGACCTCGACGGGGCGGGCCTGGCGGGAGCGCCGCGCGTCGATGGCGAGGCGGCGGCCCACGGTGAACAGCCACGGCCGCATCGAGTCGTAGGGCGCGTCGAAGGCCTCGGGGTGCTGCCAGGCACGGACCAGGGTCTCCTGCACCAGGTCCTCGGCCCGCTGCCGGTCGCCGAAGGTCAGGCCGAGGAGGAAGTGGAACAGGGCGGGGCCGTGCTCCCGCTGCAACTCGACGAGGGTCCGCTCGTCGGTCGTCGTGGTGGTCCTCATGAACGCCCTCTCCCGCCGCGGCCCCTGACGGCCTCGCTGCCGACTTGGCGTATACGAACGCATTCGGCCGCGTGAAAACAGGCGGTGCGCGGAGGCGTGCGACGAGCGGTCGCTCAGTGCGGCGAATGGTGCGGTGAACGGTCGAGGGGCCGTCGGGGTCGGGCGGTACGACCAGTTCAGCTAGGTATGCGGCACTGCTCCTTGCTTACGCGGTATGAAGATATATGTAGTCGGATGGTCGTAATCATCCGAACATGGAGCCGAGCAGATGACGCAGCGCATCCGACCGGGCACGGTGGCCGCCCTCGCCCTCCTGCTCGCCGCGGCCACCGGCTGCACCGGGCAGCAGCCCACGGCCCCCGCGCCGAGCGGACCGCCTGCCGCCCGGGGCGCCGGCGGCCAGCACGCCGAGGGCCCCCGCCCCTTCACGCTTCTCGCCGCCGGCGACGTACTGCCGCACTCCTCCGTGATCGACCGGGCGGCTGTCGACGCGGGCGGCCAGGGCTACGACTTCGCCCCGATGCTGGCGGGTGTCGCCCCGGTCGTCTCCGGCGCGGACCTGGCGTTCTGCCACATGGAGACGGTGTACGGCAAGGAAGGTGGCCCGTACACCGGCTATCCGAGCTTCAAGTCGCCGCCCGAGGTCGCCGCCGCCCTGCGCACCACCGGGTTCGACTCCTGCTCCACCGCCTCCAACCACACCCTCGACGACGGGGCCGAGGGGGTCCGGCGCACGCTCGGAGCCCTGGACAGGGCGGGCATCCGGCACGCCGGCTCCGCCCGCACCGCCGCCGAGGCCGCCCGGCCCACGATCCTGCCCGCCGGGCCGGGGAAGGGCGCGGCCAAGGTCGCCCACCTCGCGTACACCTACGGCACCAACGACATCCCGGTCCCCGCCGACCGGCCCTGGACGGTCAACGTGACCGACGAGCGCCGCATCATCGAGGAGGCCAGGGCGGCCCGGCGGGCCGGTGCCGACGTCGTCGTCCTCTCCGCCCACTGGGGCACCGAATGGCAGGACGAGCCCGACGCGCAGCAGCTGGAGCTGGCCCGGCGGCTCACCGCGTCCGCCGACGGGGGCCGCCCCGACCTTGATCTGATCATCGGCACGCACGCCCATGTGCCGCAGGCCTACGAGAAGGTCAACGGGACCTGGGTGGTCTACGGCATGGGCGACCAGATCGCCGGCGCGATGATCAACTACGAGGGTGTCCAGGACCCGCGGGGCAACCAGAGCTCGATGGGCCGCTTCACCTTCGCGCCGCCCGCGAAACCCGGCGAGCGCTGGACGGTGAAGAAGGCGGAGTTCGTCCCGCAGTGGTACGACACCGTCACGGGGCGCGCCGTCAACCTCAACGCCTCCCTCGACGACGGGGCCGAGCACCTCCGCGCGGTCCGCGACCGCATCCGCGCCGTGGTCCTCGGCCGGGGGGCGGAGAGCGACGGGCTCCTCATGGGCAGGTGAACGCCCTCTACGGCACCACGGTGACCGGCCAGAGCCCCGCCTTCACCAGCCGCACCGCGACCGAACCGATGAAGCGGTGCCCGGCCGACTCCGAGGTCCCGACCACCACCGCGTCCGCCTTCAGCTCGCCGGCCGCCGTCACCAGCCCGCTGTAGGGGTCGCCCCGGAAGGTGTGGAACTCCCAGCGCAGGTTGCCCGCGTCGCTGAAGCGCTCGGCCGCCGCGCGGATCTCGGAGACCAGGTCCTCCGCGACCTCCCCCGTGGTGTCGCCCACCGGCACGCCCAGTGCCGCGCCCGCCGTCATGACCGGCTGGACGTACACCAGGGCCAGCATGGCGTTCTGCCGGCGGGCCAGTCCGGCGGCGTAGGCCGCCGCGCGCATCGACGAATCGGAGCCGTCGAGCCCCGCGACGATCACCTTGGGGCCGTCGGTACCGCGTTCGAACTGGTGAGGCTGCTGCTCTGTCACGGCTCCGAGGCTATCGGCTCGTCCTGGTGAGACGGGCCCGGGCCGCCGACCAGCCCGGACTAAAACGGGCATACTGCTTCGATCGGGTACAAAACGGTTGAAGCTCGGTGTCGGCGGGCGGAGCGGACGTCGGGCCGTGCGAGCAGTTGGCCATGAGAAGTGATCACACCGGACCCGGGCGCCGCACCCTGCTGAGGTTTGCCCTCGGCCTCGGAACCGCCACCGCCGTGCACCTGATCGCCGCCGATCCGGCGTCGACGCCCAGCCGCCCCGCACACGCCGCGGACACCCCGCCCGCCGGGGCCGCGGGCCCCCCGGGACACGTCCGGGGCCGGCCCTCCCCGTACCGGCTCGAACCCATGACCGCCAACACGCCACCCCGGTTCAGACCGGCCAGGCCGCCCGTGCGCGTCCGGCCCTTCGAGCATCTCCCCGAGATCGGTCACTCGATGGTCCTGAGCTTCGACGACGGCCCCGATCCGCTCTACACCCCGGACATTCTGGCCACCCTGCGCGAGTACCGGGTCCGCGCGATGTTCTTCGTCTGCGGAGAGATGGCCGACGGCAACCCGGACCTGCTGCGCGAGATGGCCGACGACGGGCATGTGGTGGGCAACCACACCTGGTCCCACCCGCTGATCCCGAAGCTCTCCCGCCCCGCGATCCGCGACGAACTGGGGCGCACCAGCGAGGTGGTGGACCGGACGCTCGGCGCCCCGCCGCTCTGGTACCGCGCGCCCTACGGCGCGTGGAACCGCAACTCCTTCGAGATCGGTGCCGCGTTGGGCATGGAGCCCATGGCCTGGACCGTGGACACGCTCGACTGGAAGACGCCGGGCGTCGGCACGATCGTCCGCCGGGTGCTCGGCGGAGCGGCGCCCGGCGTCGTCGTCCTCTCGCACGACGCGGGCGGCGACCGCTCGCAGAGCGTCGCGGCCCTGCGCCGCTACCTTCCCCGGCTGCTGGACTCCGGCTACCGCCTCACGGTGCCGCGCCGCATCTGAGCGGCGGAACGCGGCACCGCGCACGACGGTGCCCCCGGCTCGGCCCACCCGGGCCGCCGGGGGCACGTTCGTACGCGGTGCGCCGCTGTCAGCGGGTGTCGACGAGCCTGGCGAAGACCACCACGTTGCCGTCGTAGCCGCCCGCCTTGGAGTAACCCCCGCCGCAGGTGATGACGCGCAGCTCCGCGTGGCCGGTGTCGCCGTAGACCCGGGGGCCCGGGAAGTCGTTCTTGGAGAAGACCTCCACCCCGTAGACCTCGAAGATCCCGACCCGGCCGTCGTAGCGGGCGACCTCGACCCGGTGCCCCTTCTGGAGCGAGCCGAGACCGTAGAAGACCGCGGGCCCGGACATGTTGTCGACGTGACCGACGACCACGGCGGTGCCGCTCTGGCCGGGGGCGATGCCGTTCTGGTACCAGCCGGCGAGGTTGGGGTCCTCGGCGGGCGGGGCGTCGATCCACCCGTTGGCGTCCAGATTGACGTCGATGACCGGGGCGTCGACGTCGATGGACGAGATCTTCACCCGGGAGGCCGGGGCGTACGGCAGCGGCTGGACCGGCTCACCCTCCACCGGCGGCCCCGCGGTGTCCTTGCCCAGGTCCAGGGAGGCGGCCGCCGCGGGCTGCGGGGGGCCGGCCTCCCCGAACTCCGTGCCGTTGCGCATGAGGGCGAGGCCGCTGAGCAGCACCAGGGCGACCGCACCCCAGGGCACACGTCTGGTCCGCTCGGCGCCAGCGTAGTCCCGGCCCATGGCTCTCCCTTCGTCGCGACGCTGTGAACGTTAAGGGGGCCGTGTCCGGGCGGCGATCGGAGAGAGGCGAACGGGTGGCGGCGGGACCGGGGCCCCTCCGGATGGCTGCCCATCGGAGTAATGAGCAGATAAAAGTTCTGACGGCCCGTGACCTGCGACTCCGTCAGGTTCGGGGGTTTTCGTACGGCGTGTCGCGTCACCGTGGTGGAGCAACGCCGAAGTGCGAGCAGCCGATCCGCTGGTGAGTGTTCGTCATGGGAGGCGTTCTCGTCGATCCAGCCCGGGGGACAAGCCCTCGGGGCGTTTCCCGCTGGAGGTTCACACGATGCGTGTCTCACGCGCTCTCGCGGTCACCGCGACCGCCTTCGCGGCCGTCGGGCTGGCGGCCCCCATGGCCGCCGCCACCAACGGCCCGGTCAACGTCGCCGTCAATCCGCACTCCGTCCACCAGGGTGGCACGCTCAAGATCACCGCACAGGGCTGCGGCCACGGCGGCAAGGTCTGGTCGAACGCGTTCCCGACGACCACCCTCTCGTCGGGTGACGGCACCAACTACGCCCATGCCCGGGTCCGGAACAACACCACGCCGGGCCAGTACCACCTCTCCGTGAAGTGCAGTGACAACGACCGGATCGCGACGCACAAGTTCACCGTGCTCGCCGGAAACGGCGCGCAGGGCGGGCTCGGCGGCTCGATGGGTCCGAGCTCCGTGGAGATGCAGGTCGGCGGCGGTCTGGTGGCCGCGGCGGCCGTCGGCGGCGCGGTCTTCCTCGTCCGGCGCCGGCGGCCGAGCCATGCGGCGTTCTAAGGCGTCGAACCTCCCGCCCGGCCCGATACGCCCGTCGCCCCGAGTCCTGGACCAGGACCCGGGGCGACTGCCGTGCGCCGCATGTTCGCGATCAGTGGCGGCGGTCGGAGTTGCGGCGGCGCGCGAAGTAGAGGGCGCCCGAGGCCGCCACGGCCACCAGGGCGGCTCCGGCGGCGACCTCCACCGTGTCGGTGGTGCCGGAGCTGCCGCCGAGCCCGCCGCGCACGCCGCCCGGCACGAGGACGGTCGAACTGGCGGTCGGAACGGTGGTGGGCCTCGGGGTGGGGGTGCTCGTGGCACCGCCGGTGATCGTCAGGTTGACGTTCCGCGAGGTGCCGGTGGAGCCGCACGCGAACGTCACCGCGTACACGGCCCCTCGGCGGGCGTCCGCGTCGATGGTGGCGGTGGCCGTCGTGGAGCCACTCGGGATGGTGGTGGTGTCGAAGATGCCCGACGTGACGGTCGTCTCGCCCGTGCAGCCGCCGGCGCCGAGGGTGACCCGGCCGCCCGGTGCGATGACCGATGGGGTGATCGTCGGATTGAACGTGCTGGTCGCCCCGTCCGGCGCGGCGTGGGCGGCGGACGGGGCCAGCAGCGTCAGGGCACTGGCGCCCAGCAGGGCGAGCGGTGCGACACGTATCGCGCGCATGGTTGATCCTCCGGGATCCCCGAGGGGCAGCTGCGGAACCAATTTCCACATAGCAGGAAAAATGCACCTCGATGCCCGACACGCTAGGAGCGGTCCCCCCGGCCCGCGATCGGGGTCCGGCGAATGGGTCAGCGGTGTCCCCCGCCCGGCTCACCGACCGGCTCGCGGGCCGGGGGCGCGGACTCAGCGGGCGGCCCCCGGGAACATGTCGAGGAACGGATCCGCGGTGGCCGAGATGCCCCGGCCGAAGGGTGCGTCGAAGTCCCAGATCAGGAAGAGCAGGAAGGCGATCAGCGCGCTGAACAGGCCCGCCAGGAGCAGTTCGCGGAACGTTCTGCGGATCTGGAGGGTGAAGATGAGCCCCACGGTCACCAGCGCCCCGATGATCAGCCCGAACCAGACCACCCCCGGCATCGTCGCGCCGGCGTTCTGCCCGCGTGTGCTGCGCGCGTCGTCCGCCGCCGCTACCTGGTCGACCAGCGGCTGGTAGGCCTGCCCCTCGTGATCGGTCGTGGGCACGTAGTCGGTGACGTCCGCCCGGACCTTGTCCAGCAACTGTGTGCCGCGCTCGGTGAGGGTGTTGTGTTCGGACATCACCTTCCACTCGTCGTGCACCACATGACTGACATAGGCGTCGACGTCCGCCCGGATGCGATCGCGGACCTCCGCCGGATAGACGGAGGCCCGCGCCTGCACCTCGTGCAGCGCCTGGGCCTCGATGCGTACGGACTCCTGGGCGGCGCTGCGCCCCTCCCACACACCGGCGATGGCGAGCCCCAGGACGATCGCGTAGACCACGCCGATCATCATCGTCATGTACTCGATGACGTCGGGCGTCTCGGACGGGTCGTCGTCATCCCCGATCCGCCGGTTGTTCAGGACGGCGATGGTGAGGACGACCGCGCAGGCGGAGGCCATGGCAATGCTCAGTACGAGCCATTCGGACATGCATCTCTCCTGGTCAGCGGGACGATCGCGGTCGCAGCACGGCAACGGCGAACACCGCCGGGGCGGTGATGAGCAGCGTCAGGGACACCAGTGACGGCCCGCTCCGCGGCTGCTGGCGGGTGGGTTTGCGGTACGCCGGCAGCGCGACGGGCCGGGGGCGCGGTGGCTCGGTCCGCTCCGGGGGGCTCGGTGAGGTCGAGGGCTTCGGCGGGGGTGCGGGCGCCGGCGGCGGGGACGGTTTCGGCGGTGGCGGAGGAGGCGGTGGAGGAGGCGGAGGCGGTTCCGCGATCACCGGTGGCGGTGGCGGTGGCGGTGGAGGAGGCGGAGGCGGCTCCGCGACCACCGGTGGCGGGGGAGGAGGTGGCGGTTTCGGCGGTGGCGGTGGCTTCGGCTCGGAGACCGCGACGCAGCCCCCGTTCCCCGCCACGGCGACCGAGGAACCGCCGTCGCCCTGCCCGATCGTGGCAACCGCGCAACTGTCGGCTGTCGCGGGCAGCGGTGCGGCTGTCAGCCAGAGAAGGGCGGCGGTTGCCGTGAGCCGCGCGATGCGTGATCCGTACACGACCGGGAGCATGATCCACGCCGGCGGGGAACACGCGGTACCCGTGGGTGATTCGCCTGATCGTGCGAATAATGGGCCGTTCGTGTTTACGCCCCGTTCCCCGGCCCGCCCCGCTCTCCTCGGCCTTCTTTCGAACGCGATCCCGCCGACAACCGAAGGAAGCCGGCCAACTCACCGCCCAGCAGAGCGAGAAGCCCGGGGAGGCACTCGTCGGCAGCGTGTGCCGCACGCTCTGCCGGCTCGACAGGGACACCACGAACCCGCCCGAAGCACCGGTACGCGAAGGGCACCGCCCATGACCAGGTCAACCGGCAGCGGGCGGGCGGCATCCGGTTCGCCGCGGCCCCGGCGGGAAGAAGTCGACGAAGAGCGCCGAGAGCGCGGGCGCGGGCGAACCGGCCGATGCCGCAGGGTTTTCGGTCCGCAAGAATCCGGAACTCGGTGACCTCGTGGTGGACAGCCGCGATCTGACGGTTTACCGCTTCACCGAGGAAGCGGCTGGCCGATGAAGACCGGGTGCACGGGCGACTACCTCAAGAAGTGGCCGGTTATGGCCCCCATGGCCAAAAACGCGGTGGATGGTGTGACGAAGTAGGGATCCGTCACCTTCGACCGCCCGGCCGGGGTCGAGCAGCGGACCATCGACTGCCGCCCCCTCCACACCTGCGCGGGCGACGCCAAGCCCGGCGACCACAACGGACAAGGGCGGCGGCACCCGGTATGCCGTTTCCCCCGATTCCGAACTCGTCGGCGCTTCCCGGTAATCGGTCCCGGTCGAATACGGCCCAGGAACCCCAAGTGGCCCCGAATCGCCGGGAAACGGTGTCCGGAGTGCCGGTCCGTCGCTGTGCGCATACACGGAGCGACGGAGTGGCCGTGGATGCCACCGGAGTGTGACCAATAACGGATCGCTAATTTCCGTTTCCACTCGCTCTCTTGGCGGCCGATCAGTAGCCTCTGGTCAACACTGACCATGAACATGGCCGGATCGCCGTGGCGACTTGTTGGAGACATCGATGGAGCGTCCCGCCTGGGCACCGCAGGGCATTGACATTTCGGTGCCAAGCGTGTCTCGCATGTACGACTTCTATCTGGGCGGATCGCACAATTTCGAGGTGGACCGGGAAGCCGCGCGCAAGGCCATGGAGTTCCTTCCGGGCCTTCCCAAGATCATGCAGGCCAATCGCGCCTTTATGCGCCGGGCTGTCCGCCATGCCGTCGACATCGGCATCGACCAGTTCCTGGACATCGGTTCCGGGATACCGACCTTCGGCAACGTCCACGAGGTCGCTCAGGCCGCCGACCCCCGGGCCAAGGTGGCCTACGTCGACCACGACCCGGTCGCCGTCGCCCACAGCCAGGCCGTCCTGGAAGGCAACGACCGCGCGGTCGTCGCCACCGCCGACCTGCGCCGTCCCAAGGAGATCCTGACCGACCCGGATGTCACCGGACTGCTCGACCTGGACCGGCCGGTGGCCCTGCTGCTGGTCGCGGTGCTCCACTTCGTCGAGGACGCGGACGACCCGTGCGCCGCGGTCGCCGAGCTGCGCGAGTCGCTGGCCCCCGGCAGCCTGATCGTCCTGACCCACGCCTCGTACGAGGGCATCCCGCTGCCCAAGGAGGAAGCGGCCGGTACGGTCGGCGTCTACCAGAACATCCGCAACCCGCTGATCATGCGCTCGCGCGAGGAGATCGGCCGGTTCTTCGAGGGTTACGAGATGGTCGAGCCGGGGCTCGTGTCGATGCCCGAATGGCGGCCCGACACCCCGCAGTCCCC
Source organism: Streptomyces sp. MMBL 11-1 (assembly GCF_028622875.1). NCBI lineage: Bacteria > Bacillati > Actinomycetota > Actinomycetes > Kitasatosporales > Streptomycetaceae > Streptomyces > Streptomyces sp. MMBL 11-1. The sequence continues at coordinate 7,614,906 of NZ_CP117709.1, forward strand.
GGAGCAGGAAGACCCGTACGCCTTCTCGGGCTTCGCAGGGGTTGGGCGCAAGGCGTGAGCATCCCCGCCCAGGCGTCCGGGGAACCGGACGCGGAGCCCGACGGTCCGGAAGGCCGGCTGCGGAGATTCGCCAGAATCTGGAGCCGGGCCATCTTCCCCCTGACGGCCACCTCTCTCACCCGGCCGGAGTTCGAACAGCATCTGCTGCCCCTGGCACGCGAGCTGAACAGCATCCTGCACGCCCATCCCTTCGACGCCTCGCCCGCCCAGCGGATCGGTGAGGCCCTGATCGACGCTCACTGCACCGACCCGGACGCACTCAGCTCCACGCTCGGCGTCGTCGACTCCTACCTCGTCCTGTACTGCGGCGGCAACGGACCCGGCGTGCTGTCCACCGAGGACGGCCGGGCGCGCTGCGCACGGATCCAGCACACCCTCGCCGCCGGCTTCACCGGGGCCCTGCGCGAGCGCACGCTCGCCGAGCAGGAAGCCATCGCCCGCTCGGCGCTGACCGCCCGGACGAACGCCGAACAGGCCCTGCACGCGACGGAGGCCCGGTTCCGCGCGGTCTTCAAGGACGCGGCCATCGGCATCGGCGTCGCCGACCTGGACGGGAACATCCTGGAGATCAACGACACCCTCACCAAGATGTTCGGCGGGCTGGAGAACCACGTCCGCAGCCACAAGGTGAACGAGTGGGTCCACCCCGAGGACTCGCCGCAGGTGTGGAAGTTCTACGACGAGCTGGTACGCGGCGAACGCGACCACTACCGGGTCGAGAAGGCGTACTACCGCAACGACGGCACGGTCCTGTGGACCAACCTCACCGTCTCGCTGCTGCGGGACTCCGAAGGCCGCCCCGAATACCAGCTCGCGCTGATGGAGGACACCACCGAGCGGCGGCTCCTCAATCTGCGCCTGCGCTACGAGGCCACCCACGACGCGCTCACCGGACTGCCCAACCGGACGCTGTTCTTCGAGCGCCTGGAGAAGGCCCTCACCGCCCAGGAGGGGGTCCGCTTCGGCCTCTGCTATCTGGATCTCGACGGCTTCAAGGCCATCAACGACAGCCTCGGCCACGCCGCCGGTGACCGCCTCCTGGTCGAGGTCGCCGACCGGCTCCAGAGCTGCGCCACCGCTCCCGGCGAGATGGTCGCCCGGCTCGGCGGCGACGAGTTCGTGGCGCTGACCACCGGCCCGGACACCGCCGACGAGGTGGACGAACTGGCCGGCCGCATCCTGAACGCGCTCGCCACCCCCATCCGCCTCGACGGCCGCGAGCTGACCGTCCGCGGCTCGATCGGCGTCGTCGAGGGCCCTTCCGGGGAGCGCAGCGCGGCCGAGGTGCTGCGCAGCGCCGACATCACGATGTACCGGGCCAAGGCGGCGGGCGGCAACCGCTATCAGCTCGCCGACGCCGAGGCCGACGCGCGCGCCATCACCCGGCACGGGCTGACCACCGCGCTCCCGGCCGCCCTGGACCGCGGCGAGTTCTTCATCGAGTACCAGCCGCTCGTGCATCTGGGCGACGGCACGGTGCACGGCGCCGAGGCGCTCGTACGGTGGTGCCATCCGCAGCACGGGGTGCTCGGCCCCGACCGGTTCATCCCGCTCGCCGAGCACACCGGGCTCATCGTGCCGCTCGGGCGCTGGGTGCTGGAGGAGTCCGTACGGCAGGCCAACTTCTGGCAGGAGCGGCACAGCGACGGAGGCCCGCTGCGGATCAACGTCAACCTCTCGCCGACCCAGCTGCACCACCCCCACCTCGTCGCCGAGACGGTCGACGTGCTGGAACGTTCCGGTCTCGAACCGGGCGCGCTCTGCCTGGAGGTGACCGAGTCCGCCCTGATCGGCGCCGACGACGATCTCCTCAAGCCGCTGCGGCAGCTCGCGGAGATGGGTGTCGACATCGCGCTCGACGACTTCGGCACGGGCTACTCGAACCTGGCGAACCTGCGCAGGCTGCCGGTGAGCGTGCTGAAGCTGGACCGTACGTTCACCCGGGGCATGCAGCAGCACCCGGCGGACCCGGTGGATATGAAGATCGTCGAGGGCATCGTGTCGCTGGCCCACAGCCTGGAGCTGGCCGTCACGGTGGAGGGCGTGGAGACGGGCGCCCAGGCCGAGCAGCTGCGACTGCTGGGCTGCGACACCGCCCAGGGCTGGTACTACGCCCGCCCCGGGGCTCCGGACCGCATCCACTCCCTGCTGCTGGCGGACGCCATCTGAACCCGGCCGGGGCGCGCAGGGCCTTCGCGTCCCGGCCGGTCAGCCGGAGACCGGCCGGCGCTCCAGCAGCATCCGCTGGAGTTCGCGCGCGGCCCGGGGCGGGGCCACGTCGCTGCGGTGCGCGAGCGCGATCGTGCGCCGCAGCCCGGCGCCGGCCAGCGGGGTCCTGCGCAGGTCGTGGCCCGCCCGGGCGGCCGCCATGCTCGGCACCACGGCGATGCCGAGCCCCGCCCGTACGAAGCCGAGCACGGCGTCCATCTCGCCGCCCTCGACGGTGAAGGTGGGCTCGAAGCCCTCCGCGCGGCACGCGGCCAGGGTCAGCTCCCGCAGGTTGTACCCGTGCCGGAACATCACCAGGGGCGCCCCCTCCAGATCCGCGATCCGGATTCGTCCGCCCCGCCCCGGGGGCGGCTCCGCCGCCGAGGACACCACCACCAGGTCCTCGTGCAGCAGTTCCACCGTGGTCAGCGCGGGGGAGCCGGCCGGCAGGGGCAGCACCACCAGGGCCAGGTCGAGCGCCCCCCGCGCCAGCTGGCGCACCAGGTCGTGCGAGCCACCCTCCTCCAGCAGCAGCCGCACCCCCGGGTGCCGGTCGTGGAAGGCGCGCAGCATGTCCGGCAGCAGCCCGGTGCACAGGCTCGGCGTCGCCCCCAGCCGCACCCGGCCGCTGCGCAGCGAGACCAGCTCCTGGACCTCCTGCCGCGCCGTCTCCGCGTCGGCGAGGATCCGCCGGGCGAGCGGCAGCAGAGCCTCGCCCGCGTCGGTGAGGGCGATGTTGCCCCGGGCCCGGCTGAACAGGTCCGCACCCAACTCCGTCTCCAGCGCCCGGATCTGCTGGGAGAGCGAGGGCTGCGACACATGCACCGCCTCGGCGGCCCGGGTGAAGTGCCGGGCCTCGGCGACGGCCACGAAGTAGGTGAGCTGTTGGAAGTGCACCATCCGACGATACCGTCGATCGATAGTGAACGCCTATGGAGATCAGCCAGACCATGTCTTGGACTGATCGGGCTGTTCGCCCCTACCGTCGTGTTCATGGCATTGGCAACGCGGACGGACCGACGGCCGTCGATGACGCGTACGCTCTGGGACTCGACCGTCGGCAAGAAGACGATCATGGCCGTGACCGGTCTGGTCATGCTCGGATATCTCGTCGCCCACATGGCGGGCAATCTGAAGATCTTCTTCGGACCCGGCGAGTTCGACGGGTACGCCCACTGGCTGCGCACCATGGGCGAACCGGTTCTCCACTACGAGTGGGCCCTGTGGATCGTCCGGGTGGGGCTGGTCGTGGCCGTCGTGCTGCACGGAATCTCCGCGTACCAGCTGAGCCGGCGCGACATCAGGGCACGCCCGGCCAAGTACGTCCACAAGAGGCCCCGGGCGAGCTACGCCACCCGGACCATGCGCTGGGGCGGGATCATCCTCGCGCTCTTCATCGTCTGGCACATCCTCGACCTGACGACCGGCCACGTGCACACCAGCTTCGAGGCCGGGCACCCCTACCAGAACGTCATCGACACCTTCTCGACCTGGTACGGCAACGTCATCTACATCACCGCGGTGCTCGCCATGGGCCTGCACGTCCAGCACGGCTTCTGGAGCGCCGCGCAGACCCTGGGCGTCGGCAGCGCGACCCGCGAACGCATCCTGAAGACCCTCGCCAACCTCCTCGCGGCAGTGCTGACGGTGGGCTTCATCTCCGTACCCGTCGCCGTCATGACCGGAGTGGTGAGCTGACATGCCCGACTACACGCAGTACGGAACGGGCGAGCCCCTTCTCGACACCAAGGCCCCCCAGGGCCCCGTGGCCGAGCGCTGGGACACCCGCCGCTTCCAGGCGAAACTCGTGAACCCCGCCAACCGGCGCAAGCACACCGTGATCGTCGTCGGCACCGGACTGGCCGGCGGAGCCGCCGGCGCCACACTCGCCGAACAGGGCTACCACGTCGTCCAGTTCTGTTTCCAGGACTCTCCCCGGCGCGCCCACTCGGTGGCCGCCCAGGGCGGCATCAACGCCGCGAAGAACTACCGCAACGACGGCGACTCCATCCACCGGCTGTTCTACGACACCGTCAAGGGCGGCGACTTCCGCGCCCGGGAGTCCAACGTCCACCGGCTCGCCCAGATCTCCGTGGAGATCATCGACCAGTGCGTCGCCCAGGGCGTCCCCTTCGCCCGCGAGTACGGCGGTCTGCTCGACAACCGCTCCTTCGGCGGCGTCCAGGTCTCCCGTACGTTCTACGCGCGGGGCCAGACCGGGCAGCAGCTCCTCCTCGGTGCGTACCAGGCGCTGTCCCGGCAGATCGCGTCGGGCGGCGTCGAACTGCACGCCCGTACCGAGATGCTGGACCTGATCGTGGTCGACGGCAAGGCGCGCGGCATCGTCGCCCGCGACCTGGTCACCGGGAAGATCGACACCTACTTCGCCGACGCGGTCGTCCTGGCCACCGGCGGCTACGGCAACGTCTTCTACCTGTCGACGAACGCCATGAACTCCAACGCCACCGCCGTCTGGCGGGCGCACCGGCGCGGCGCGTACTTCGCCAACCCCTGCTTCACCCAGATCCACCCCACCTGCATCCCGCGGACCGGCGACCACCAGTCCAAGCTCACGCTGATGAGCGAGTCGCTGCGCAACGACGGCCGCATCTGGGTCCCCAAGGCCAAGGGCGACGACCGCCCGGCCAACAAGATCCCCGAGGACGAGCGCGACTACTACCTGGAGCGGATCTACCCCGCCTTCGGGAACCTGGTGCCCCGCGACATCGCCTCCCGCGCCGCCAAGAACGTCTGCGACGAGGGGCGCGGCGTCGGCCCCGGCGGGCAGGGCGTCTACCTGGACTTCGCCGAGGCCATCGGCCGGATGGGCCGCAAGGCCGTCGAAGCCAAGTACGGCAACCTCTTCGACATGTACCAGCGGATCACCGACGAGGACCCCTACACGGTCCCCATGCGGATCTACCCCGCCGTGCACTACACGATGGGCGGCCTCTGGGTCGACTACGACCTCTCCACCACCATCCCCGGCCTCTTCGCCATCGGCGAGGCGAACTTCTCCGACCACGGGGCCAACCGGCTCGGGGCCTCCGCCCTGATGCAGGGCCTCGCCGACGGCTACTTCGTCCTGCCCTCCACGATCAACGACTACCTCGCCCGCAATCCGCACACCGACACCGTGGACGAGGGGCACCCCGCCGTCGTGGAGGCCGTGGCCGAGACCGAGGACCGGATCAACCTGCTGCTCTCGGTCGACGGCGACCGCACCCCCGACTCCTTCCACCGCGAGATCGGTGAACTCATGTGGGAGTACTGCGGGATGGCCCGCACCGAGGACGGTCTGCGCAAGGCGCTCGCGAAGATCCCGGAAATCCGCGAGGAGTTCTGGCGCCGCATCAAGGTCCCCGGCACCGGCGAACAGTTCAACCAGTCGCTGGAGAAGGCGAACCGCATCGTCGACTACCTGGAGCTCGCCGAGCTCATGTGCCTCGACGCCCTGCACCGCGCCGAGTCCTGCGGCGGCCACTTCCGCGCGGAGTCCCAGACCCCGGACGGCGAGGCCGAGCGGCACGACGAGGAGTTCTCCTACGCCGCCGCCTGGGAGTTCACCGCCACCGGCGACGCCCCTGTCCTGCACAAGGAAGACCTCGTCTTCGAGTACGTCCACCCCACCCAGCGGAGCTACGCATGAAGCTCACCCTGCGCGTCTGGCGTCAGCGGAACGCCGACGAGCCCGGCGCCATGGCCACCTACGAAGTCGACGGCATCTCCGCCGACATGTCGTTCCTGGAGATGCTCGACACCCTCAACGAGGAACTCACCCTCGCCGGGGACGAGCCCGTCGCCTTCGACCACGACTGCCGTGAGGGCATCTGCGGCGCGTGCAGCCTCGTCATCAACGGCGACGCCCACGGCCCGGAGCGCACCACCACCTGCCAGCTCCACATGCGGTCCTTCGCCGACGGCGACACGATCGACATCGAGCCCTGGCGGGCCTCCGCCTTCCCGGTCATCAAGGACCTGGTCGTGGACCGCTCCTCGTTCGACCGGATCATCCAGTCCGGCGGATACATCTCCGCCCCCACCGGCACCGCCCCGGACGCCCACGCGACCCCGGTGCCCAAGCCGGACGCCGAGCTGGCCTTCGAGAACGCCGAGTGCATCGGCTGCGGCGCCTGCGTCGCGGCCTGCCCCAACGGCTCGGCCATGCTCTTCACGGCCGCCAAGGTCAATCACCTCAACGTCCTGCCGCAGGGCGCACCCGAGCGCGAGACCCGCGTCCTGGACATGGTGGCCCAGATGGACGACGAGGGCTTCGGCGGCTGCACCCTGACCGGGGAGTGCGCCACGGCCTGCCCCAAGGGCATCCCGCTGCCCTCGATCGCCGCGATGAACAAGGAGTGGCTGCGGGCCACCCGCAAGGTCCGCCGCTGACACGGAAGCCGATCCGTACGGCCCCGGAGCCCCGAGCCCGGGGCCGTACGCGATCAAGACCGTCCGGCCCTCCGGAGCCCGTACGGGATCAGCGCCGCAGCGCCCTCGCCAGATACGGCGCGGTAGGGCTTTCGGCCCTGCCCGCCACCTCGGCCGGGGTACCGGCCGCGACGATCCGGCCACCCCGGTCACCGCCCCCGGGGCCCAGGTCGATGACATGGTCCGCGCCCGCCACCACGGCCATGTCGTGCTCCACGACCACCACCGTGCTCCCGGCGTCGACCAGGGAGTGCAACTGCCGCGTCAGCACCTCCACATCGGCCGGATGCAGTCCCGTCGTCGGCTCGTCCAGCAGATACAGCGTGTGCCCGCGCCGGGTGCGCTGGAGCTCAGCCGCCAGCTTGATGCGCTGCGCCTCACCGCCGGACAGCTCCGTGGCGGGCTGACCGAGCCGCAGATAGCCGAGCCCCACGTCCAGCAGGGTGGTCAGCGCGCGCTCGGCGGCCGGCGTCCCGGCGAAGAAGGACGCCGCCGACTCCACGGTCAGATCCAGGACCTGGGCGATCGTCAGCCCGTTCAGGGTGACGTCCAGGGTCTGCGGGTTGTACCGCGCGCCGTGGCAGTCCGGGCAGGGCGCGTAGGTGCTCGGAAGGAACAGCAGCTCCACCGAGACGAAACCCTCGCCCTGGCAGGTCTCGCACCGCCCGCCGCTCACGTTGAACGAGAACCGCCCCGCGCCGAAGCCGCGCTCCCGGGCCGTCTCCGTCCGCGCGAACAGCTTCCGCACGGTGTCGAACAGACCGGTGTACGTGGCCAGATTGGACCGGGGCGTACGGCCGATGGGCTTCTGGTCGACCTGGACGAGCCGGTCCACCGCCTCCAGACCGGTGGCCGCCGAGCAGTACCGCTCACCCGGACCGGGCTCCTCGCCCGCCTGCCGGTCCGCCAGCACCCCGGCGAGCACCTGTCCGACCAGGGTCGACTTGCCCGAGCCGGACACCCCGGTCACCGCTGTGAAGACCCCGAGCGGGAACGCCGCGTCCACGCCCCGCACATTGTGCCGCTCCACGCCGGTGAGCCGGATCCATCCGGACGGCTCCCGTGGCTCCCGTACGGGCGCGGGCTCCTCCTCGAACAGGAACCGCCGCGTCGCCGACTCCGGGACCTGGGCGAGCCCTTCGGGCGGCCCGCTGTGCAGCACCCGCCCGCCGTGCTCCCCGGCCAGCGGACCCACGTCCACCAGCCAGTCCGCCCGCCGCACCACGTCCATCTGGTGCTCCACCACGAAGACCGTGTTCCCGGCCTCCTTCAGCCGGCTCAGCACTCCGAGCAGCGCCTTGGTGTCGGCCGGGTGCAGCCCGGCCGACGGCTCGTCCAGGACGTAGACGACGCCGAAGAGCCCCGAACGCAACTGCGTTGCCAGCCGCAGCCGTTGCAGCTCGCCGGAGGACAGCGTCGGGGCCGTCCGGTCCAGGCTCAGATAGCCGAGCCCCAGCTCCGTCACCGTCCCGATCCGCGCCAGCAGATCACCCGTCAGCACCCGGGCCGTCTCCTCGCCGCCCGCCCCCGCCCCGGACAGCACCTCGGCCAGCGCGGACAACGGCAGCCCGGCCAGCTCCGCGATGGTCCGCCCGGCGAAGGTCACCGCCATCGCCTCGGGCCGCAGCCGGCTCCCGCCGCACACCGGGCACGGGACGCTGGTCAAGAAGCGCTCCGCCTTCGCCCGCAAAGCCCGGCTCCTGGTATCGGCGAAGGTGTGCAGCACATAGCGCCGCGCGCTCATGTACGTGCCCTGGTAAGGGCGTTGGATCCGGCCCGCGTCCCGCACCGGATGCACCGTCACCACCGGCTGCTCGTCGGTGAACAGAATCCACTCCCGGTCCTCCGCGGGCAGCTCGCACCACGGCCGGTCGACATCGTGCCCCAGCGCGTCCAGCACGTCCCGCAGATTCTTGCCCTGCCACGCCCCCGGCCACGCGGCGATCGCCCCCTCACGGATCGACAGCGAGGGGTCCGGGACCAGCAGCTCCTCGTCCGTCCGGTGGATCCGCCCCAGCCCGTGGCACTCCGGGCACGCTCCGGCGGCGGTGTTGGGGGAGAAGGAGTCGGAGTCGAGCCGCTCGGCCCCCGGCGGATAGTCCCCTGCACGGGAGAAGAGCATGCGCAGCGAGTTGGAGAGCGTCGTCACCGTCCCGACGGACGACCGGGCCCCCGGGGCGGAGCGCCGCTGCTCCAGCGAGACGGCGGGCGGCAGCCCGGTGATCTCCCCGACGGCGGGCGCGCCCACCTGATGGATCAGCCGCCGGGCGTAGGGGGCCACGGACTCGAAGTAGCGGCGCTGGGCCTCCGCGTAGATGGTCCCGAAGGCGAGCGAGGACTTCCCGGACCCCGACACGCCCGTGAACACGGTCAGGGTGTCGCGCGGGATGTCGACCCGGACGTTCTTGAGGTTGTGCTCGCGGGCGCCGCGCACGCGGACGTACGGATCGTGGGGGGAGTGCATGGGGCTCGGCTCCGTACGGGTGGTTACTGACGCCTGGTGGGACAGGACGTCCGGCGGGACAAACAGTCCGATTCTAGGCGTCGGCGCCGACGGCGGCCCCCGGGACCCGGTGGCTGTCGGACGTCGAGGCCCCGCCGGGGGACCGTCCGTCGGCCAGGTCGCGGGGCCGGGCGATCCGGGCGAGCCGCCGCAGCGAGTCCACCAGCCCCTCCCGGTCGTACGTGCTGGTCGTGACGAGCACCTCGTCCGCCCCGGTCTCCTCGATCGCCCGCTCCAGCTGAGCGGCCACCTGGTCCTCGGTGCCGTATACATGGCCGTCGAGCCCCCGCTCGTACAGCGCCCGCTCCTTGGCCGACATGGTGAGGGCCTCGACGCGCTCGGCCGGGGCCAGCGGCGGAAAGTCCCCGTGCGTACGGGAGTACGCCATGGCCCACGCCTCCGGTACGAGCAGCCGGCGGGCCGCCTCCTCGGTGGCGGCGACGGCCACCGTGCCCGCGACGATCACCTCGGGCCGCCCGGCGCGGGCGGAGGGGCGGAAGTCGCGGCGGTAGACCTCGACCGCGCGCAGCACCTTCTCCCGGCCGCGCAGATCGCCGATGACGAGGGGGAGCCCGGCGGCCGCGGCGACCGACGCGCCCTCCCCGATCGCCAGGACGTACGCGGGGATGCGCAGGCCCTCCGCCGGACGGGCGTGCACCCCGGGGTGGGCCTGCTGGGTGCCGTCGATCCAGCCGAGCAGTTCGGTGAGCCGTCCGGGGAAGTCCTCGGCCTCCTCCTTGCCGTGACCGAGCGCCCGGCGGACGCCGTCGGTGAACCCCACGGAGCGACCGAGTCCCATGTCGATCCGGCCGGGAAAGAGGGAGGCGAGCACTCCGAACTGCTCGGCGACGACCAGTGGCCGGTGGTTGGGCAGCATCACTCCGCCGGTGCCGACCCGGATGGTCGAGGTCGAGGCGGCGACGGCGGCGGCCAGCACCGTCGGCGCGGACCCCGCGACTCCCGGCACGCCGTGGTGCTCGGAGACCCAGAAGCGGTGGAAGCCGAGTGCCTCTGCCTCCCGGGCCAGGTCGACGGTGTCGCGCAGCGCCCGGGGGGCGTCGTGCCCCTCACGGGTGCGGGAGCGGTCCAGGACGGAGAAACGGGTCGAGGCGATCACAGAGCTCACGCTGTGTTCAACACCCTCGTTCCCCCAGGATTCCCGTCCCCCGGATTCCCGGGGACACCACCGCTCGTCCCGGAAGGCCGCGCGACGGCCGGGGCAGGGCCCGGCGGGCTCCCTAAGCTGGGGGAGTGAACGACGACGCACGGCCGCTGGCCGTATTCGACCTGGACGGCACGCTCGCGGACACCGCGCACCGGCAGCACTTCCTGGAGGGCGCGAAGCGCGACTGGGCCGGCTTCTTCGCCGCGGCCGCGGAGGACCCGCCGCTCGCGGAGGGGGTGCGGATGGTGCTCGCGAGCGCCGAGGAGTGCCGCATCGTCTATCTGACCGGACGGCCCGAGCGCTGCCGTCGCGACACCGTGCGATGGCTGAGCCGTCAGGGGCTGCCCGAGGGCACGCTGTTCATGCGGCGCAACGACGACCGGCGCCCCGCACGCCGGACGAAGCTGGACGTCCTCCGACGGCTGGGGCGGACGGGTCACGTGCGCATGCTCGTGGACGACGACGAACTGGTCTGCGATGCGGCCCAGGTGGCCGGATTCGCCGTGGTGCGTGCCCGCTGGGGCGACCCGTCGGCGGCGCTGAAGGATGCCCAGGAGCGCGAGGGGCGTACCTGATCAGGCACTTTCGTCAAGACGGAAGCCCACCTTCAGGCCGACCTGATAGTGCGCGATTCGGCCATCTTCGATATGGCCCCGAACTTGATTAATCTCGAACCAATCGAGATTGTGCAACGTTTCCGCCGCTCTTGCGACGCCGTTCCGGATCGCCGCGTCGATGCCCTCCTCGGAGGTTCCTACGATCTCGGTGACCCGATAGGTGTGATTTCCCATGGTTTGTCTCCTCTCCTGTGACCACGTTGCCCCAATCCGAGGTCTCCCGCGAGGGGGAGCGTGGGATGAATCGGGACGAGCGACCGCCTTGACCTACTCAATGGTCCATACCAAAATTCAGCCAACTACCCGTGCGAGCGCCGCCCGCAATCCCCCCACATCGGGTCCCGATTTCGTTGTGCCGTTTCGCAGAAGGTGACCACGTGAAGAACCGCATATTGGCCGGAGCCATCGCGCTTGTCTCGTCCGTCGCGCTCGGCGGATGCGGCTTCCTACCTGGCTCGGGCAGCGGTGACCGCACGGTGACGGTCTGGCTGATGAAGGACAGCGTCTCGCCCGGCTTCCTGGACAAGTTCACCCGCTCGTACGAGGAGGAGAACCCCTCGATCGAGCTGGAGTTCAAGATCCAGGAGTGGAGCGGCATAGGTCCCAAGGTTCTCTCCGCGCTGGAGGGCGACGACGCCCCGGACGTGATCGAGGTCGGGAACACCCAGGTCGCCCAGTACGCCGAGAGCGGCGGCCTGCGCGATCTGACCCTCGAATCGATGCGCGACCTCGGCAGCGAGGACTGGCTGCCCGGCCTGGCCCAGCCCGGCAGCATCAACGGCGTGCAGTACGGCATCCCCTGGTACGCGGCCAACCGCGTGGTGATCTACAACAAGGAGATCTTCGAGGAGGCGGGCATCGACTCCCTCCCGAAGACGCGCGATCAGTGGATCGCCGCCACCGAGAAGCTCAACAAGGCGGGCAACCAGGGAATCTACCTGGCCGGTCAGAACTGGTACGTGCTCGCCGGATTCATCTGGGACGAGGGCGGCGAGCTCGCCGACGAGAACGGCGGCGACTGGCAGGGCGCCCTGGACACCCCGGAGGCCCTGGCGGGCATGAAGTTCTACCAGGAACTCCAGGCGCTCGGCGACGGTCCGACGGACGCCGACGAGGAGAAGCCCCCGCAGACCGACGTCTTCGCCAAGGGCGACGTCGCGCAGATCATCTCGACCCCGGGCAGCGCCGCGCTCATCGAGCAGAAGAATCCCGAACTCAAGGGCAAGCTCGGCTACTTCCCCATTCCCGGCAAGTCCTCGAAAGCCCCCGGCTCCGTATTCACCGGAGGCTCCGACCTCATCGTCCCGAAGAAGGCCGACGAACGCACCGCCGGCATCGCCGTCGTGAAGGCGTTGGCGAGCGAGAAGTGGCAGACGGAGCTCGCCCGGGGCATGAGCTACGTCCCCAACAAGCCGAGCCTCGCCCACGTCATCGAGGGCGACGAGGGCACCGCGGCGATGGCCGAGGGCGCCACCCGCGGTCGTGCCACCCCCAACTCGTCCCAGTGGGCCAGGGTCGAGGCGGAGAACCCGATCAAGCCCTACATGACGGCCGTGCTCGAGGGCGGCGACCCGGCCCGCGAGGCCAAGGCCGCCTCCGAGCGCATCACCGCCATACTCGCCGGCAGCGGCTGATCCTCCCGGGCGGCGGCCGCGGGGACACGTCGCCCGCGTGAGGGGACGCGCCGTGCCCGGGGAGACGCCGCGTGCGGGGGCGCGCCTCGCATGGGGACACGCCGTCCCTGGGCACATGCCGCGCCCGGGGACACGCCGTCCCTGGGGATTCAGCCGTCGCACATCCCCGCTCCCCACAACGGTCACGTCGAATCCAGCCGGTGACGGAAGAAGTAAGGGGCCGGGCCGTCGCACCCCGCGACAGCACCGGCAGCGCCACTCCCCTCTTCCGTCACCGGAGACCGCCATGACCGTGCTGCCCGTCGCCCCGCTCCCCGCCTCCGCCCCCGGCCCCGCCCTGGCGGCGGCCCCTGGCCCCGCCGCCGACGCCCCGGAACCGGCCTACCGGGTCTCCCTCGCCACCTGCCGGGAAGACGTACGCGCGGCCCAGCGCCTGCGCCACCTGGTGTTCGCGGGGGAGCTCGGAGCCCGCCTGGAAGGGCCCGAACCCGGCCTGGACAGCGACGCCTTCGACGCGTTCTGCGATCACCTGCTGGTCCGTGAGACCGCCACCGGGGAGGTCGTCGCCACCTACCGGCTGCTGCCGCCGGACCGCGCCCGCATCGCCGGACGCCTCTACGCGGAGAGCGAGTTCGACCTCACCCGGCTCGCCCCGATCCGTGACGACCTCGTCGAGGTCGGCCGCTCCTGCGTCCACCCCGCACACCGCGACGGTGCGGTCATCGCCCTCGTATGGGCCGGGCTCGCCCGCTACATGGAGCGCACCGGCCACACCTGGATCGCGGGCTGCTGCTCCCTGCCGCTGGCCGACGGCGGCGCGACGGCGGCCCGGAGCTGGAACACCGTTCGCGCGGGTCACCTCGCGCCGGAGGAGCACTGGGTCACCCCGCACCGCCTCTGGGACTCCTCCGCGCACGGCACGGAAGCCGGCTCCCGGGCGGACCTCCCGCCCCTGCTGCGCGGCTACCTCCGGCTCGGCGCCCAGGTCTGCGGAGCCCCGGCGTACGACCCCGACTTCAACGTCGCCGACCTGTACGTCCTGCTGTCGCTGCGCCGCACCGACCCGCGCTACCTGCGCCACTTCCTCTCCCTGGCCCCGTTGCGATGAGCGTCTGGCTGCCCGTCGCCCCGTGCACCCCGGACGGCTGCGCCCGGCACACCGGAGCCGTACGCGCTCCGCTGCCCGCCGCCCTCCTGCTGCTCGCCGGCTGCGCACTGGTCCTGCTGGGGGTGGCCTGCGTTCCGCTGGTCCGGCTGCTCGGGGCCGCACCGCGGCGCGGCCTGACACGGAGCTGGGCGCGCGCCCTTCCCCGGGCCTTCGGCGTACGCGTCACCGTCCGGCGGCACGCGCCGGAAGCCGAGACGGGCGGCGAACTCGTCGTCGCCAACCACATCTCCTGGCTCGACATCCCGCTGATCGCCTCGGTACTGCCCGGCCGGATGGTCGCCAAGAGCGAGATCCGGCGCTGGCCCCTGCTCGGCCCCCTCGCCGCGCTCGGCGGCACCCTGTTCATCGAACGCGACCGGCTGCGCGCCCTGCCCGCCGCCGTACGGGCCCTCACCGCGGCCCTGCGCTCCGGCTCCCGGGTCGTGGTCTTCCCCGAGGGCAGCACCTGGTGCGGACGGGGCGGCGGCGCGTTCCGGCCCGCCGCGTTCCAGGCGGCGATCGACGCCGGCGCGACGGTCCGGCCGGTCCGCATCGCCTACCGCACCGCGGAGCACCACGGCGGACCGGCCGCGGGCGCCGTCGCGTTCGTGGGGACCGACCCCCTCGCCGCCTCCCTGTGGCGGGTGGTGCGGGCGGCCGGGCTCACCGCCCAGGTCGACGTCCTCGCGCCGATCCCCGCGGCCGGCGAGAACGGCCGCCGCGCCCTGGCCCGCAGAGCACGAGCGGCCGTCCTCGAACCCGAGGTCCCCCTCCGGTCCCGTCAGACCACGGTGGCCAGCGACAGGGCGAACCGCCCCGCCGCGTCCGTCCACCACTGAGTCAGCCGCATACCGGCGGCGGCCAGCTCCTCGCGGACGTCCTCCCGCCGGAACTTCGCCGACACCTCCGTACGCAGCTCCTCACCGGCCTCGAACGGCACCACGAGGTCGAGCTCCCGGATCTTGACGCCCAGCGCCCGGCGGGCCCGCAGCCGCATCTCGATCCACCGGTCCCTGGGATTCCACACCGCGAGGTGGTCGAAGTCGTCGAGCGGGAAGTCGGCCCCCAGCTCACGGTTGACGACGTTCAGGACGTTCTTGTTGAAGGCCGCCGTCACCCCGGCCGCGTCGTCGTACGCGGCCACCAGCGTCTCCTCGTCCTTCACCAGGTCCGTGCCGAGGAGCAGCGCGTCGCCGGGGGAGAGCAGCGAGCCCACCGAGCGCAGGAACGCCGCCCGCTCCTCCGGCAGCAGATTGCCGATCGTGCCCCCCAGGAACACCACCAGCCGGGGCCCCGGCGTTCCCGGCAGGGCCAGGCCGCCGGTGAAGTCCGCGATCAGCGCGTGGACGGACAGCCCCGGGCGCTCGGCGAGCAGCGACTCCGCCGCCCCCCTCAGCGCGCTCTCGCTCACGTCCACGGGGACGTAACTGTGCAACCCGGGGAGCGCGTCCAGCAGATGACGGGTCTTCTCGGACGACCCCGAGCCCAGCTCGATCACGGTCCGGGCGCCCGACGCGGCGGCGATCTCCTCGGCGCGAACCTGGAGGATCTCGCGCTCCGCGCGGGTCGGGTAGTACTCCGGCAGCCGGGTGATCTCCTCGAACAGCTCGCTGCCGCGGGCGTCGTAGAACCACTTCGGCGGCAGGGTCTTGGGGTGCCGGGTCAGGCCGCTGAGGACGTCGGCGCGCAGCGCCGCGTCCGTCGCGTCCACCGGCAGGGTGCGGGTCAGCAGGAAGGGACTCACGCGGTGGGCTCCTTGAGCGGGGTGAGCAGGACGTCCGTGGAGGTCGCGACCAGCAGCGTGCGGTCGGGGACCTCGCGCCAGAGCGGGTCGTCGTCGTACGGCTCCGAGGCGACCGCGGTGCGGCGGCCCGGCGTCGTGAGGTACCAGAGAGTGTCGCCCCAGGCGGTCGCCGTGATCGTCTCCCCGTCGGTGAGGAGCAGATTCAGCCGGGAGCCGGGCGCGGCGGCCGCGACCTCGCGGACGGTCTCCGCGACGGCGCGCGGCAGATCGTCCCCGGCGTCGGTCCGGTGGCGGATCAGCGCCCAGATCAGCGCGGAGTCGTTACGGGCGGCCAGGGACAGCAGCCTCTCGGCCGGCAGGACGGCGGCCGCGTCGGCGAGTGAACCGGGCCAGCCCCGCACCATCCCGTTGTGGCTGAACAACCGCCGCCCGCCGGTGTACGGCGCGGCCGCGGCCTCCCCGTCCGCACCCGCCTCGGTGGCGTCCCGTACGGCGGCGAGCAGGGCGGTGCTGCGGACCACCCGGGCCAGATCGGTGAAGGTCTCGTCGCCCCATATCGGGCCCTGCCGGCGATAGCGTCCGGGCACCGGGTCCCCGTCCGCGTACCAACCGACCCCGAAACCGTCCGCGTTCACCGTGCCGTAGCGCTGGCGGCGCGGAGCCCAGGACTGCCGCACCAAGGCGTGCGGGGGCCGGAGAAGAATGTCGCCGAGCGCCACCGGTTCGCCCACATAGGCGATATGACGGCACATCAGGCATCCCTCGCAGTCCGGAACCCGGAGAAGATCTGCCGTCGCACCGGCAGGTCCCAGTTGCGGAAGGTGCCCCGGCAGACGACCTCGTCCACGGCGAACGAGCCGCCGCGCAGCACCTTGTGCCCCGGCCCGAAGAACACTTCCGAGTATTCGCGGTAGGGAAACGCCACGAATCCCGGGTAGGGCAGGAAGTCGCTGGAGGTCCACTCCCACACATCGCCGATCAACTGCCCGGCGCCGGAGGGCGAACGTCCCGCCGGATACGCCCCGGACCGCGCCGGACGGAGGTGGCGCTGTCCCAGATTGGCCCGCTCCGGCGTCGGATCCTCGTCGCCCCAGGGGTAGCGACGGGAGCGGCCGGAGGCGGGATCGTGGCGGGCGGCCTTCTCCCACTCGCTCTCCGTGGGCAGCCGCCGGCCCGCCCAGCGGGCGTACGCGTCCGCTTCGTACCAGCTGACGTGCAGGACGGGCTCGTCCTGTGGCACCGGCTCGGTCACCCCGAACCGGCGGCGCATCCACTGCCCGTCCTCCCGCCACCAGAACAGCGGTGCGGCCAGGTCGTGTTCACGGACCATCGCCCAGCCCTCGGGCGCCCACCAGTGCTTCGTCCGGTACCCGCCGTCCTCGATGAAGCGGACGTACGCGCCACAGGTGACCGGCGAGGTGTCCAGGTGGAACGCCGCCACGTCCCGCCGGTGCGCGGGCCGTTCGTTGTCCAGGGCCCACGGCTCGGCCGAGGTCCCCATGGTGAACGGGCCCGCGGGAATCAGGACTTCGTCCGCGAGTGCCTCGGCGCCGGCGGGTGCGGGCGGAGCGGGCGCGGTGAGCGCCGCGGGACCCGCACGCAGCTGATGTGTGATCAACATGGTCTCGTCGTGCTGCTGTTCGTGCTGCGCGATCATGCCGAAGGCGAACCCGGCCCGCTCCAACGGGCGTCCGCCCTCGTGGAGCGGCGCGCCCTCCAGCAGCTCCAGGGCTCTCCCCCGTACGTCGGAGGCGTACGTCCTGGCCTCGGCGGGGGCCAGCAGCGGCAGCGAGGGGCGCGAGGCGCGCGTGTGCTCGAAGGCGTTGTACAGCCCGTCGATCTCCGGGCGCAGCGCCTCCCGGCCGCCGACGGCGCGCAGCAGCCACTGCTCCTCCTGGTTGCCGATGTGCGCCAGGTCCCACACCAGCGGCGACATCAACGGGGAGTGCTGGGCGGTCAGTTCGCCGTCGTCCACGCAGTCGGTGAGCAGTGCGGTGCGCTCGCGCGCCGTCAGCAGCGCGTCGAGGGCGCGCCGCCGCAGGGCCTCCGGATCGATGCCGGTCGGTACGGCGAAGCCGGTCGACGCGGTGGAGCCGTCCGGATCGAAGGCGTCGGAGTGCTCGCGGTGGCGGGTGTCTTCACGGTGCTCGGTCATGCGGAGGCCGCCTTTCCGGGACGCGGCGGGTTCGGCGGGATCGTCGGCGGGCCGGGGACCAGGCCGTCAGGCCCGCGGGCGGGCCGGTCGACAGACCGTCTCGGCACCTCGGGACCGGCCGGCGGGACAGGGCCGGCCGACGGGGTGGGACCGGCCGACGGGGTGGGGCCGGTCGTCACGCCCGGACCGGTCAGCGGACCCGGACCGGTCAGATGCGTCAGATCGGTCAGATCGCCGGGCTCCGGCAGGTCGTCGGCCGGGCATCGGCCCCGGTCGACATAGCGGTCGGTGAAGGCGGCCACGGTGGCGCGCACCGCCTCGCTCGCTCCCATCCGCTCCAGCGCCGGGAGCGCCGCACCGAAACAGGCGGTGGCCGCGGCCCGCAGCTCCGGGTCGGCGAGCCCCTCACGGGCGGCTGCCGTCCAGAGCGGATTACGTGGTGCCGCCGCTGGGCCCGCCGTCTCGGCCAGCGGCTTCACGGTGCGGTACACGGTCTCGGCGGCCTCCGGGTCGTCGAACAGGGCCGTGGTGACGGCGAGCGGCACCAGCCACCCGTCGGGCCCGCTCTGCGCGTCGATCATGCGCAGTTCGAGATGACCACGCGGCCGGACCGGCGGGAACAGGGTGGTGAGGTGGTAGTCGAGATCGGCCCGCACCGGCGGCCGGGGCGACCCCGTACGGATCCACTCGCGGAAGGTGAGTCCTTCCGGCACGGCCCAGGGGCCCTCCTCGCACCGGACGCACAGCACGGTCGTGTCCAGCACATGCGCGGCCCAGGCCTCGCGCGGGGCCCGCCCCGAGCCCGGTGCGAGGGTCCGGCCCGGGTCGAGGTCGGCCCACAGCGACTGCCGGGTGGAACGCCAGCCCGTCCGGCGGCCCTGCTGGAACGGCGAGTTCGCGAACGCGGCCACCAGCACCGCCCCCAGCAGGTGCGCGAGCTGCCAGCGCCGTCCGTAACCGAGCGGCCCCGGCTCCTCCTCGCCCGCGTCCAGGCAGACCTGGACCGATGCGGAGGTGCACATCATCGCCCGCCCGGCCGGCCCCGCACGGTCCAGAGCCGTTTCCATCGCCTCGTAGCGCGGCTCCCGGAGCCTGCGGCGCGGCGGCCGCCACGGATCGACGCCGAGCCCGACCGGTGCCAGCCCCGCCGTGTCGAGCGAGGCGCGGACCGCCGCCAGATCGGCCGCGGTGCTGTCGACGCACTCCATGAGGGAGCCGGCCGGCTGTGAGCTGAGCTCCAACTGCCCGCCCGGCTCGAAGGTCAGCGCCGCGCTCAGCGGCAGTGCGCGGACCGCCTCGACGGCGCTGTCCAGCCGTTCGCGGCCGACCGGAAGATCAGGCCGTTCCCGGTCGTGGATGAGCCATTCGAGTTCCACACCGACGGTTCGAGGAGGGCCCGTCTTGAAGCAAATGCCGCGCAGTAAATCCTCTGCCCCGCTCTCGTCGAGGGGGGCGGCGTCCGGGCGCGAGCCGGTTGCGCCGGGAATGTCCAAGCCCATGAGGGCCTCCTTCTCAGCTGCGTACCTACCAGCCAAACCCGTACCCGGAGATCGCACAAGGGTGCCCCCGGGTCGGGTAAATCCGGTTGCGCCCAGGCCGGGTTCCCCGTCAGCATGCCCCGTATGCACCACATGGGGGAGGGCCGGTGAGCGCGCGGCCGCTCGGCATCGCGCGCGGGACGGCAGCGGTCGTCGAGGACGGGAGATACCGCGACGCGGCAGGTCGGACGGTGTCCGTCGAACGGGCCGTGACCGCCGCGCTGTGCGGAACCAGGCCCTACGGACCGGACCCGGTGCCCGTCGCAGCCCCGGACGACGACCGCACCCCGCGCATGGAGGTCACCGGCGAGAGCAGCCTCGCCGCGGCCCGCCGCATGACGGGCGAGGGACCCGGCCGGGCCGCCTCCGGCCGGACCTTCACATGACCCGGGGAGCGGCGTCCGGAGCGGGCCGGGAGACCAGCCCGTGCCCGGCGGGCCGCATCACCGCCCACCGCGCCGCCCCTCAGCTCCAGCCGTACCGCTCGCGCAGCCGCCCGGCGACCCGGTCGAACCGCTCCCGGTCCAGGGCGCACGCCTCCCGCCGCATCCCGTCCTCGTGGACGCGCAGCACCCGGTCGAGACCGGCCCAGGAGGGCCGCCCCGAGCTGTCCCAGGGGCCCGCGCCCAGCGCCACCCACTCGTGTTCCCGGTCGTGCTGCTTGCTGGAGAGCTGGACCGCGAGCAGCGTGCCCGCCTCCTCGCGGGCCACGACGAGTACCGGCCGGTCCTTCCCCCGCCCGTCGCTCTCCTCGAAGGGCACCCAGGTCCAGACGATCTCACCCGGGTCGGGATCGCCGTCGCGATCGGGGGCGTAGGAGGTGCGCACGGGGCCCACATCGTCGGGATCGACCTGCGCCGTGGCGGTCGGCCCGCTGCTACCGGGCACGTCAAAGGGGTTGTCGGAACGGTACGCGCTGTCGGGGAACGTCATCGCAACACCGTAGAACCTCCACCGCCCGATCCCGGGAGCGGGGCGTCGGACTCAAGACCGCGGGGCGGCGTTCCGGCCAGTGTGACCGAACCTGCGGGCCCCGGGCCGAAACCCGCTCCCACCGGTCTGGAAGACTGCCCGACGCCATGAGCCAGTTACCCAAGCAGCCCGCCGGAGTCTCCGTTCCGACCAGCGCCGATGTCGCGCGCCTCGCCGGAGTGTCCCGGGCCACCGTGTCGTACGTACTGAACAACAACGCCACCGTCCGGATCAGCGAACCCACCCGACGCCGGGTCAGGGAGGCCGCCCTCCAGCTCGCTTACGTTCCGCACGCGGCTGCCCGCAGCCTGCGCGCCGGACACAGCCGCATGGTCCTGTTGCCCTCCGGCCACATACCGGCGGGACCACTGCACCAGTACTTCTTCGAGGAACTCCAGTCCGGGCTGCGCCGCCTGGACTACACCGTCGTCCAGTACGGCAGCGTCGGTCTCACCGCCGACGAGGCGGCCACGGCCTGGGCCGAACTGCGGCCCGTCGCCGTCGTCGTACCGCCGGGCATCGCCCTCACCCCGCACGGCACGGGCATCCTGACCCGCTCCGGCGCCAAGGCGGTGATCACCCTGGGCCCCGGCCCGGTGGCCGGAGCGCACGGCCTGGTCATGGACCAACGCCAGGTAGGCGCCAGCGCGGTGGAACACCTGCTGGCCCGCGGCCGTCGCCATATCGGCGTGGTCATGCCCCAGGAACCGGGCCGGGCGCCCTTCTCCGAACCCCGTCTCATCGGGGCACGTCGCGTCGCCGAACCGGCGGGGGCCCGCGTATGCCCGCTCCCGCTGCGGTACGAGGAGGAGTCCGCTCATGAACTGGCCGCCCGCTGGCCGGAACTGGGACTGGACGCGGTGTTCGCGTACAACGACGAGTACGCCATGCTGCTGATGCGGGCACTCCAGGACGCGGGGGTGACCGTGCCGGCCGACACGGCGGTGATCGGCGCCGACGACTCCCTCATCGGCAGACTGCTGCGTCCCCGGCTGAGCACCGTCCGGATGGAGCTCGCCATGCCGCAGCCGCTGGCCGAGACGATCGACCGCATGGTCCAGCACCCGGGCGGGCCGCCGGTCCATCAGGATCTGCTCCGCACCAGCGCCGTGCACCGGGAATCCAGCTGACCGCCTCCGGCGCGACGACATGCGCGACCCACCGCGGATGTCTAGCGTCGGAGGCATGAGCCACCCGCAGAGTTATGAGCTCCTCCTGATCCCCGACCACAGCAGGACACGGACCGGGGCCCCCGGCCGGCCGATCCGGTCCGCGGTCGTCGCCGCCACCGGTGAGACGGGGGCCTCGGGCTACCCCCGGTACGCGGGTCAGGGCATGGAGGCGGACGTCGATCCGGAGACCCGGACGGTGGAGGCCGTGCTCATCGACGGCGAGGAACTGGACTACGGCATGTCGGTCCGCGTCGCCGGGGCCGAGGGAGAGCGGCCCGCGTCCTGAGAGCGGGAAGAGGCGGGCGGCCCCGAGAACACGGGCTCGCCGCGCGCCCTGGCAGGACCGGGACGCCGGCACGGCACGAGGGTCACGCGCGCCCGGACACGACCGAGGGCCCCGACCGCGTACACCGTAACCATGCATGGTGTCGGTCGGGGCCCAGGGCCGTACCGCGCTCCGGCAGGGCGCCTACGGGGCCTCCTGCTGCCCCTGGCCCGACTCGGCTGCCCGCTTCTGCTCCTCGACGGACTTGCGGACCTCGTCCATGTCCAGCTTCCGGGCCTGCCCGATGACGTCCTCCAGAGCCGCCGCGGGCAGCGCACCGGGCTGCGCGAAGACCGCGACGTTGTCGCGGACGATCATCAGCGTCGGGATGGAACGGATCTCGAAGGCAGCCGCCAGCTCCTGCTGCGCCTCGGTGTCGACCTTGGCGAAGACCAGGTCGGGGTGGCGCTCGGAGGCCGAGTCGTAGACGGGCGCGAACCGCAGGCACGGGCCGCACCAGGAAGCCCAGAAGTCGATCAGGACGAAATCGTTGTCGCTGACGACCTGATCGAAGTTTTCCTTGGTGAGCTCGACGGTGCTCATACTGGGGGTACCTCTTCCTCTGCCGGTGGAGACCTGACGGTTTCTGTCCGGCACAACGGTGGCTGCACGTGCGCTATTCCGCCTGCCCATGTGGCCGGGGCGCACACCCGCGAGGACACTGTTCC
The DNA here is from genome assembly GCF_028622875.1 of Streptomyces sp. MMBL 11-1. Taxonomy (NCBI): domain Bacteria; kingdom Bacillati; phylum Actinomycetota; class Actinomycetes; order Kitasatosporales; family Streptomycetaceae; genus Streptomyces; species Streptomyces sp. MMBL 11-1. The sequence goes on from NZ_CP117709.1 coordinate 7,637,245, forward strand.
CATGACTGATGCAGGGATGAAATCCGAGCGCGCCTCCTACGACGTGGTGATCATCGGCGCGGGCCCGGTGGGCGAGAACGTGGCGGACCGGGCCCGCGCCGCCGGGCTCTCCGCAGCGGTGGTGGAGTCCGAGCTGGTCGGCGGCGAATGCTCCTACTGGGCATGCATGCCGAGCAAGGCGCTGCTGCGTCCCGTCGTCGCCCGCGCCGACGCCCGCCGGGTGCCGGGACTGAGCGCCGCGGTGCGGGGCCCGCTGGACGTGGAGGCCGTCCTCGCCCACCGGGACGAGGAGGCGAGCCATTGGAAGGACGACGGCCAGGTCGCCTGGCTGGAGAGCGTCGGAGCGGACGTCTACCGGGGTACGGGCAGGCTCGCCGGCCCCCGCTCGGTCACCGTCACCGCCCCCGACGGCACGGAGCACCGGCTCACGGCCCGGCACGCCGTCGCCGTCTGCACCGGCTCCCGGGCCGTCGTCCCCACCCTCCCCGGCGTCGACGAGGCCCGCCCCTGGACCAGCCGCGAAGCCACCAGCGCCAAGGAGGCTCCGGGGCGGCTCGTGATCGTCGGCGGGGGAGTCGTGGGCGTGGAGATGGCGACGGTCTGGCAGGCGCTGGGCTCGGAGGTGACCCTGCTGGTCCGGGGCAGCGGTCTGCTCCCGAGGATGGAGCCCTTCGCGGGCGAGCTGATCGCCGACGCGCTGACGGAGGCCGGGGCCCGGATCCGTACGGGCGTCTCGGTCACCGCGGTCCAGCGCCCCGCACCGGACGGCCCGGTCACCGTCGACCTGGGCGACGGCGACAGCATCGAGGCCGACGAGATCCTCTTCGCCACCGGCCGGGCCCCGCGCACGGACGACCTGGGCCTGGAGACGATCGGTCTCGAACCCGGCTCCTGGCTCACCGTGGACGACAGCTGCCTCGTCGAGGGCACGGACTGGCTGTACGCGGTCGGGGACGTCAACCACCGCGCCCTGCTGACGCACCAGGGCAAGTACCAGGCCCGCATCGCGGGCGCGGCGATCGCCGCGCGCACCGGGAAGACCGCACTGGACACCGCACCCTGGGGCGCCCACGCGGCCACCGCCGATCACGCGGCCGCCCCCCAGGTCGTCTTCACCGACCCGGAGGCCGCGTCCGTCGGCCTCACCCTCGCCGAGGCCGAACGCGCGGGCCACCGCGTACGCGCCGTGGACTACGACCTCGCCTCGGTCGCGGGCTCCGGCCTCTACGCCGACGGCTACCGGGGCCGCGCCCGGATGATCGTGGACCTGGACCGTGAAATCCTGCTCGGCGTCACCTTCGTCGGCCCGGGCATCGGCGAACTCCTGCACTCGGCGACGATCGCGGTCGCGGGGGAGGTCCCGATCGACCGCCTGTGGCACGCGGTCCCGGCGTACCCGACCATCAGCGAGGTGTGGCTGCGGCTGCTGGAGACCTTCAGAGGGTAGGGACCGCCGTCATCACCGGCAGCACCACCACGGTGGGGCGCCGCGCTCTGGCCCGGTAGGTGACGCTCTCCGGCAGGCAGCGGTGGGACCGTGCGGTGTGCGTCATCCAGGACCTTTGGCACCTGATGCTCCCCGGCTCACCGGTGAGGGGAACAGGCCCGCCGGTAACGCCGACGGGTCGACGACCGCGCACGTGCCTACACCCATATGCGCAGAGCCGCCGTCACGGCGACTGCGGCCACCAGAGCCACGGGGAGCGGGGCCCGGTGCCGAAGGAGCAGCGGAACCACCGCGAGTCCGGCGATCACCGTGGGGTCGAGCGCGGTCCAGCCGGGACCCAGTACGGCTACGACGACGAATCCGGCGAGGAGGGCGGGGGCGGAGAGGGCGATCGCCGACTGTGCTCGTGGGGGCAGGGTGCGCCCGCCGAAGAGGGCGGGGCCGAAGGCCTTGCAGGCGAAGCTGACGGCGGCGACGGCGGCGATGGTGAGCCAGAGCTTCATGGTGCGACGTCTTCGTCGGAGCGGGCGGAGCGCAGGGCCCTTCCAGGCGTTTCGGCCGGCCCTGCGGCTTGCGTGGTCTCGGCCACCGCCGTCTCGTCCGTTTCGTCGGTCTCTCGGTGCCGGGAGGGTGTCCTGAACAGGGCGACGAGAGCCGCTAGCGCCGCGCCCACCAGGGCGGGGCCCGCGGGCAGGAAGACGATGAGTCCGGCGGCGATCGCCGCGCCGAGCAGGGCCGGCAGGCGGTTGATCCGTTCCCGGCGGACTTCGTTGAAGAGGAGTGCGAGGAAGAGCGCGGGTGTGAGGACGTCCAGTCCGAGCCGGTGCAGGAGATCGGGGTCGGGGGACACCACCACGCCGAGGGCGGTGCCCGCCACCCAGGCGGGCCACTGGATCGCGGTGGCGCCGAAGAGCAGGTACCGGTCGAACCGTCCTCCTCCAAGGTGGGCGGCGGCCCAGGAGCCGTCCACCACCGTTTGGCCTTCGAGCGCGCGGCGGAACCGGCCGCCGTGCAGGTCGCCGGCGACCGCGATACCCATGGGGATGAAGCGGCTGTTGATCAGTGCCGCGGACATCACGGCGCCGGCCACACCGCCGCCGGAGCCCAGCGTGGCCACCAGGGCGAATTGGGCGGACCCCGAGAACACGGCCATCGAGCAGATCACGGGCGCGAGAAATCCCCAGCCCTGGGAGGTGCTGATCGCGCCGAAGCTCACGGCGAGGAGGAAGGAGGCCGCCGCGAGCCCGGACCCGGTTCTGAGTCCGGAGAGGAAGCTCGCACGCGGTGAGACGGCTGCCTTCGCTGATCGGGGACTGCCCATCGCTTCATCGTAACAGTCATAAACGCTTATGGGCGTTATAAGAACGACTACGATGAGGGTGTGACGAGTAAGCAAGCTGTTCCTCGCGCTCCAGACGTGTCGGCACGCCCCCACGGCTCCGGTGTGTCGCTCGTGGGCGGTCATCCGGTGCTCGACTTCGCCAACACCGTCGCCTGGCGCTTGGACCCCGCCCGAACCGTCGACCGTGTCCGAGGCACCGAGGCGTGGGCGAGCTGGGCCGTTGCCGGCGGACTGTTCACCGCCGACCGCGCCGAGGCGCTGCTCCGGGCGGAGGCGGCGGACTCCACCCCCTCGAATACCGCGACCGCGGCGCTCCTCGACCTGCGCGCCGCCCTCTGGCCGGTCCTGGATGCCCTGGTCGACGATCAGGAGCCCCCTGCCGCAGAGTGGGAGGCGCTGCGCCGGAACATGGTGCTGGCCCGGGAGGACGCCGTACTGCCCCCCGCTTTCCCTCTGCGGTGGCAGCCCGGCACGGGCCGTCTCGACGATCTGCGCCACGCGCTGGCGCTGCGGACGGAGGACCTGCTGAGCGGGGACGGCCTGGGCCGGGTCCGGCGCTGCGCGGGCCCCGGATGCGGCTGGTTCTTCCTCGACCGGTCCCGGAGCGGGACCCGGCGCTGGTGCAGCTCGGAGGACTGCGGCAACCGGGACCGCGCCAGACGCCACTACGCTCGCACCCGGCAGCGCGGATGACCCCGAGAGCCCGCCGCCGGGCCTCATCCGTAGGCGCGGGCGAGGATCGGGGCGGTCAGCCGCCGCAGTTCGGTGGAGAGCTCAGCGAAAGGTTTCTGGGGCTCCTTGGTCAGCCGGCCACCTACGAAGGCGGCGTGGCCCTCGGAACGGCGGGCGTGGTCGCTGAGCTCCAAGAGGGGCACGGCAGGTGCTGTTGAGACGGAGTGGAAGTCGCGCACAGCTCCGCACGGATGCCCATATGGCTATCGGCATTCGAGCTCAAGGCCTTGCCGATGGCTCTGGACGTGCAGCTGTGGTGTGTCCTTCGCGGCGGCTGCTGGAGACGCTTCGAGGGTAGGAACCGCCACACCGGGACTTGTGGGACAGCTTTTAGCCTGCCCAGTGCGACGGGTGTTCCAGCGGGTGGGTGACCTTCGTGCGGGCGTCGCCCCGCGCGGCGTTCAGCTGCGACTGCGTGAGGAACAGCGCGCCGCGCAGATCAGCCCCGCACAGGTCGGTGTCCCGCATGTCCGCGCCGATCAGGTCCGCGTCACGCAGGTCGGCGTCGGACAGGTCGGCCGCGATCAGAAGGGCGCCGCGCATGCTGGCGCCGCGCAGCTTCGCACCGCGCAGCCGGGCGCCCATGAGGTTGGCGCCCCGGTGGTTCTTCCCGCGCCCCGGGACCGCCGCGCGGGCCAGCTCGCCGGCGCGCAGGAGCAGCGGGTTCACCTCGCCGCGCAGCGCGTCCACGTCGACGGCGAGCAGGCTCTCCGCCGTCTCGCGGGTGAGCGCGTCGATCCGCTCGTACGCGTGGCGCAGGTCCCGGTGGACGGGTCGTGCCGCGGGCAGGTCCAGGGCCTGCGCGGTGTACTTCAGGAGCTCCTGCAACTGGCGTACGACGGGGAGGACTTCGAACATCGCACGGGCGGAGTCCGGCTCCTCGCGCCAGCTGACGCCCTTGAAGGTGACCTGGGAGACCTTCTGGCCCGCGCCGAAGCAGTCGAACACCGTGCAGCCGTTGTAGCCCTGGTCGCGCAGCCGCTCGTGGATGCCGCAGCGGAAGTCCTCCTGAAGGTTTCCGCAGGGCGTGCCGGCGGACTTGTTCACCGGGAAATCCGACGAGCGCGAAAAGGGCAGTGCCACGCAGCACAGCCCGAAGCAGTTGCCGCAGTCGGCCTGTAGGTCGGGCTGCGCGGCGAACGAGCTGCGCTCGGTCTGCGCGGCGGACGAGTCGCGCTCGGGCACGGGGACTCCTGATGCGGCGGTGGACGGCGGTGCGGTGTGGCTGAAGCGCTCCATTGTCCCTCGTGGGAGGAGTGCGCCCGAACGCGGACCGCGACGGTACGAGGGGCCGGGCGTGCGCGGCCGGGGGCGGGGCCGTGTGGGGCACGGCGGCGCGCGTGGTCGGCCGTCGTCTCCCACATGCCCGGCGTAGCCGTGTGCTGGAGACTGAGAGGGCGCCCGGCGACTCAGGTCCCCGGCGGGTGCGTACGAGAGAGGCGAGGACCCGGTATGTGCCCGAAGCAGGACGAGGCGGGTGGCCCGCCTGTTCGCGGGGCCGGCGGAGAGCGGGACCCGGGCGGCGGCGCCGACCGCTTCGAGGTCGACGAGGAGGTACAGCACGCCCTGGACCGGCTCACGCTGCTCATCAACGCGGCGGAGGCCCTCTCCAGCACGCTCGAAGTGGACCAGGGGCTCCGTCGGCTCTGCCGCACGCTCGTCCCCGGCCTGGCCGACTGGTGCGCGGTCGACCTGCTGGACGACCAGGGGCGGCTGCGCAGGCTCGTCGTCGAGCACCGGGACGCCGATGTGACGTCCCCGGGCCTGGACGAGGGGCTGCTGCCCCCGGCCGAAGGGTCGGCGGCCTCGGTCGCCCGCGCGCTGCTGGGTGTGGGCCCTGTACTGCTCACGGACTTTCCCCCGCCCAAGGAGGCGGACGACCCTCTGTGTTCCCGGGAGAAGGATCTCTTCGAGCGGCTCGGGGCCGATACGGCGGTCGTCGCCCCGCTCCGAGCCCGGCGTCAGGTGCTCGGTGTGCTGACCCTGGCTCGTACCTGTGGAGAAGCCCGGCTGACCGAGGAAGCCCTCTCCCTCGTCGAGGACCTCGCCCACCGGGTGGCGCTGGCCGTCGACAACGCGCGCCTGCACGCCGAGGCACAGCACACGGCAGAGCGGCTGCAGCGTTCCCTGTTGCCCGGCCTGCCCACGGACGGCCCACTCGACGTGGCGGCCCGCTACCGGCCGGCCAGCACCACCGCCCGCGTCGGTGGTGACTGGTACGACGCCTTCGTGCTGCCGGACGGCGCGATGACACTGATCATCGGCGATATCGCGGGACATGACCTGCGGGCCGCGGTCATGATGAGTCAGACCCGCAACATGCTCCGGGGCATCGCCTGCGACCGCAAGGAACCGCCCGGCAAGATCCTCGCCCGGCTGGACGCGGCCCATCACATCCTCTATCCCCATCAGACGCTGACCTGTATCTACGCGCTGGTCGAACGGCTGGGCGCGGACGAGCCGTGGCTGCTGCACTACGCGGTGGCGGGCCACCCCGCCCCCCTGTTGGTGACGCACGACGGGGAGACCCGCTTTCTCACCGGGGGCCGTAGCGTCATGCTCGGGGTGGAGCCCGAGGTCCATCGCCCCGCCACGACCGACACACTTCCGCCCGACTCGACCGTGCTGCTCTACACGGACGGCCTCGTCGAGCGCCGTGAGGAGGACATGGACCGGGGTCTGGCGCGCCTGCGGCAGCACGCGGCGGCCCTGGCCCGTGAACCGCTCGAGACGTTCTGCGACGAGATCCTGGAAGGCATGGCCGGAGGCGGCTCGGACGACGTCGCCCTGATCGCGGTCAGGATCGCGCCCCCGCACGCCGGCCCCGACGTGGCCGCCCCCTGACCTGGAAACGCCACCGGCAGGAGGCGCACCAGCCGGACCGGGGCGGTCCTGCGCTACCCCGCGGCGGTGATGTCCACCGGATGCTGCTCGTGGGTGGCCGGTGCGCCGGTGCGTTCGGTCTCGTCCTGGACGAGCAGGGAGAGCAGGGAAGCCACGGGCAGGCCGGCTTCGGCGGGGTGGCGCAGGACCTTGTCCGGGCCGATGCGGTAGGTGTTCGTACGTCCTTCCCGGGTGTGGGAGAGGTATCCGTCCCGTTCCAGGTCGGAGATGATCCTCGAGACGGCGCGCTCGGTGAGCCGACAGCGGGCGGCGATCTCGCGGATGCGGATGGTGGGGTTGTCGGCGATGGCTGCCAGCACGCGGGCGTGACTGGTGATGAACGTCCATCCGGTGTGGGACTCAGGTACAGCTGCCATGGACACCATTTTAAGGGACACAGGTTGCCGGAAGCATGTTGCATGACATATTTTTCCGGTAACCGATGACCTGTTCCCGTGTTCCCGTACGGGAGAAGAGCAGAAGGAGCCCGAGGTGTTCTGGAACGACGCGGCCTTGTCGACGTGCACGAGCAGCGCCAGCGGGACTCCGGCCCCGGAGGTTTTCAGCGTGGACGCTTACCGCGGTCCGAAGGTGCGGCAGTACGAGTACCGCGGGGCCTGGGTGGTCGCCGCCGCCGGCGAGTACGACCTGGGCTCGATCGCTCCGCTCCGGGAGGCGCTGCACACCGCGACCAGGCAGTACCCGAAGGTGGTGCTCGAAGCCTCCGCCGTCACTTTCGCCGACTCGGCGTTCCTGAACCTGCTGATCCTGACCCACCGGACGGGGAGGCTGCGGGTCGCCGCACCCTCCGCGCGGGTGCGACGCCTCCTCGAGATCTCCCGCGTCGACAGCGTCCTGGAGATCCGCCGGACGGTCGAGGAGGCTGCCGCCTCGTAACCCGGCGCGCCCCATCGTCATCACGCAGAGCTGACCGGTACGCGATCCACCGCGCCGTGCGCACTGCGAAGCCCGGTGATCGGTGAGGGAGTGCCGGAGAGCTGTCCGGCGGAACTCTGCGGGGCGCCCGGGGCTCTTCCCCGGCTCGCCGCCACCGCTGGGCCCCGGCCTTTCCTTGGTGGTGGGGACCTCCGGGTTCCCGCGCGCTGGGTCCGAAGGGCTCGTCGTGGCGCCCGCCCACCGGCGCTCCCGCCACCGCAGCCCGCTTCCCGCTCCCCGCTCCACCACCACGTAAGACACGGTCGCAGACCTTCACGTAAGACGCGGTCGCAGACCCTTTTCCGGCCCTGCCCCCCGGCGGATGGCCTCCACGGCGCGAAATATACCCCCGGGGGTAAGCGTGTTACGGTGCTAGGCATACCCCGGGGGGTAACTTTCGTCGGAAGGGGAATCCTGTGTTCTTCGTTGAGGCCATCAACGTGGAGGGCTTGGGCAACCGCGGCTACGTGGCCGGTGGTCGGCAGACGGCGGTCGCGGTGGACCCGCCCCGCGACATCGATCGGGTGCTGGCCGCCGCCGCCCGGCGTGGTGTGGCGATAACCCATGTGGTCGAGACGCACCTCCACAACGACTATGTGACCGGCGGTCTCGAACTGGCCCGTATCACCGGAGCCGCCTACCACGTTCCGGCCGGGGCGCACGTTTCGTTCGCCCGGACCGCCGTGTCCGACGGTGACACCGTCGTCATCGACGCCGAACTGACCCTGGCCGCGGTGGCGACGCCCGGGCATACGCCGCACCACATGGCGTACGTGCTGAGCGAGGCGGGCAGGCCCGTCGCCGCGTTCACCGGCGGCTCTCTCCTCATCGGTACGGTGGGGCGGCCCGATCTCGTGGAGCCGCGGCTCACCGATCGGTTGGCCCGAGCTCAGCACGCTTCCGTCCGGCGCCTCGCCGACGCCCTGCCCGACGAGACCGAGGTGCTGCCGACGCATGGGTTCGGCAGCTTCTGCTCGTCCGCCCAGGCCGACGGGGAGGCGACCACGATCGGCAAGGAGAAGGCGGTCAATCCGGCTCTCACCGTGGAAGTGGACAGCTTCGTCGCCGAACTGCTGGCGGGTCTGGAGGACGTGCCCGCGTACTACGCGCACATGAGCCCCGTCAACGCGGCCGGGCCCGCTGCCGTGGACCTGACCGCGCCGGCCGTCGCCGACCCCCACGACATCGCCGCGCGGCTCGCGGCGGGGGAGTGGGTGGTGGATCTGCGCAACCGCGTCGCTTTCGCCGAGGGGCATGTCGCGGGTTCGTACAACTTCGAGGCGGACGGCAAGCTCGCCACGTATCTCGCCTGGTTGATCCCCTGGGGCAAGCCGGTGACGCTGCTTGCCGAGTCGGCCGAGCAACTCGCCGCGGCCCAGCGGGAGCTGGTGCGCGTCGGCATCGACCGGCCGGCCGCCGCCGCGACCGGGGGTCCGGCGGACTGGCTCCGTGCCGGCGAGAGTGCCGCGTCCTTCCCCCGCGCCACGTTCGCCGAACTGGCCGGTCAGGAGAGGGGCCGGATCGTCGTACTGGACGTACGCCGCTCGTCCGAACGGGCGGGGGGCTGGATCGAGGGCTCCGTCCACATCCCGGTCCACCAGATCCACCAGCGTATCGACGACGTGCCCGACGGCACGGTCTGGGTGCACTGTGCGGGCGGGATGCGTGCGGGCATCGCCGCGTCGCTGCTGGACGCGGCGGGGCGGGACGTGGTCGCCGTGGACGACGGCTTCGCCGCCGCCGCCGAGGCCGGGCTGGCCCTCGTCACCGGAGAAGGGTGACGTCGTCGATGTATCTCCTCCGGGGAAGCGGACAACGCCTCTCCCCGGGCGAGGCGTTGTCCGCACCGCCGGGGAGCGGCCCGAAGCCGCGTGGGCCGCCGCAGGGCCGCCGGTGATCGACGAGCACGGTGACGGTGACTCGAGGCGCTGCGGATGCTGCGGCCCTCTGCTGCCCGGCCGAAAGAGGGGACACGGCCAGTGAAGGCGGCCGGGACCGGTGCCGGTCTCGGCGCCGTGACGGGATTCCTCGGGGTAGGAGGCGGATTTCTCGCCGTGCCCCCCTGGTCGGTGTTCTCGGCCTGCGCATGAAACAGGCCGTGGGCGCCAGCGTCCTGGTCATCACCCTCAACTCCCTCGCCGCCCTCGTGGCACGGTCGGGAACCGGCGACGACCTGAGATGGGAAGTGATTGCCCCGTTCGCCGGAGCGGCGATCCTCGGGGCCTGGGACGGCACACGGCTGGCAGCGAAGGTCGACGACGCCAGGCCGCGGAAAGCCTTCGCGTACACGCTTTTCGCGGTGGCGGCCTTCATGCTCGTCGACGTGGTCGCCTGAGCACGCGGGCCGCCCCCGGCGTCAGGCGAGCGACAGGAAGAGCTTCTCGAGCCGGGCACGCATCTCGTCCCGGGACTCACCGGAACGCTGCCCGTCCTCCACCTCGGTCAGGCACTGCTGGAGCCCGGTGGCGATAATCGCGAACCCGGCCCGGTCCAGCGCCCGCGACGCCGCCGCCAGCTGGGTGACGACATCCTCGCAGTCCCGCCCCTCCTCGATCATCCGGATCACGCCGGCGATCTGCCCCTGCGCCCGGCGCAGCCGGTTCAGAACCGCCTTGAGCTCCGCTCCCGCCAGATCAAGCTCCATCATCACTCCTCATGAAATACCCCCAGGGGTAATGTACTCCCTTTGGCCGGGGATCCGACAGAAAAGGATGACACCTGCCATGAGCCCCCAACCGCCCCGGCGCGGCGGGCCTCGACGCCACCCTCGCGGCGCTGCGCGGGCGCTGACCGGCCTCGGCGCCTCCCACCGGGCGCGAGGGTGAAGGGTGGAGCTGCGGAACGGTTTCCGCTCCGGGGCCGCCATGGGCGATCTCCTCCGTCCCTGGCGTCGAGACGTACACGGAAATGACCTCGTCACCCATGGTGGTGGGCGCGCCGGGGCGTGCGGCCGTCGTCCACCCGGTGCCCGCAACGCACGCTGCGTTACCGCTCCCGCCGCGGCACCGGCGCGACATGCGGTTCCGGTACGGTGCGTTGGGTTCGTGGGGCGGGGCGAGAGGAAGAGCACGTGAGCACGATGGATGGCGCGGGGCGCGGCGTCGCGGGCGGGATGCGGCGTCGGCTGGGCGTGTTCGACGCGGTGGTGATCGGTCTGGGGTCGATGATCGGGGCGGGGATCTTCGTGGCGCTGGGCCCGGCCGCGGAGGCCGCGGGTTCGGGGCTGCTGCTCGCCCTGGCCCTTGCCGCGGTGGTGGCCTACTGCAACGCGACGTCTTCGGCGAGGCTGGCCGCCCGCTATCCCCGGTCCGGCGGCACCTATGTCTACGGCCGGGAACGGCTGGGTGACTTCTGGGGCTATGTGGCCGGATGGGCGTTCGTCGTGGGCAAGACGGCCTCCTGCGCGGCCATGGCCCTCACGGTCGGCGCGTACCTGTGGCCCGGTCAGGAGCACGCGGTGGCCGTGGCCGCCGTGGCGGTGCTGACCGCGGTGAACTACGCCGGGGTGCAGAAGTCCGCCCGGCTCACCCGGGTCATCGTCGCGGTGGTCCTGACCGTGCTCGCCGCCGTGGTCCTCACCGCCCTGACCTCGTCCGGCGCGGACGCCTCGCGGGTGCGCATCGGCTCGGACGCCGGCATCGGCGGGGTGATCCAGTCCGCCGGCCTGCTGTTCTTCGCCTTCGCCGGGTACGCCCGCATCGCCACGCTCGGCGAGGAGGTTCGGGATCCCGCCCGTACCATTCCGCGCGCCATCCCGATCGCGCTCGGCATCGCGCTCGCCGTCTACGCGCTCGTTGCCGGTGCCGTACTGGCGGTACTGGGCCCGGGCGGACTGGCGGACGCGACCGCCCCGTTGGCGGACGCCGTACGCGCCGCGGGGGCCGACTGGCTCGTGCCGGTCGTCCGCGTGGGCGGCGCCGTCGCGGCACTCGGCTCCCTGCTCGCCCTGATCCTCGGCGTCTCCCGCACCACCCTGGCCATGGCCCGCGACCGGCATCTGCCGTACGCACTGGCCGCCGTCCACCCCCGTTTCGGGGTCCCGCACCGCGCCGAACTCACCGTCGGCGCTGTCGTGGCCGTGCTCGCCGCGACCACCGACGTACGCGGAGCGATCGGGTTCTCCTCCTTCGGCGTGCTGGCCTACTACGCCGTCGCCAACGCCTCTGCCTGGACGCTCACCCCCGAAGAAGGCCGGCCCCACCGCCTCGTTCCCGTGGTCGGGCTGACCGGCTGCGTGGTCCTCGCCTTCGCGCTGCCCCCGGGTGCCGTGATCTCCGGGGCCGTGGTCCTCGCCGCCGGAGCCGCTGTCTTCGGTGTCCGAAAGGCGGTCAGCGGCCGTACGCTCCGCTGACCCGTAAGCCGTGCTCCAGGTGGCGGGTGGCGGGTGAGTCGCGGGCGGAGAAATCCCGCCACGGAACTCCGGTCCGGGACCGCCGCCGCGCACCGTCCATCAGCCGCCGACAACTGAGGGCGGTCACGTGATCTCCGGCGGGCGGGCGAGAAGCGTTATACCCCTGTCGGGTATATCGTTGGTCGCGTAGGGCAGCGGAACCGCACCGGACGGGACGGGAGACGGCGACCATGGATCACGGCACGCACCACACCGATCACGACCCCGGCGGGCAGCCTACGCACACGGATCACGCCGGACATCAGAAGGGCGGCGCGACGTGGGGGACAGCCGCGAAGGCGACGCTGCACTGTCTCACCGGCTGTGCGATCGGTGAGATTCTCGGCATGGTCATCGGCACCGCCCTGCTGTGGGGCAATGTCGAGACGATGATCCTGGCGATCGCGCTGGCGTTCGTGTTCGGCTACTCGTTCACGCTGTTCGCGGTCCGCAGGGCGGGGCTGGACTTCAGGTCCGCGCTGAAGGTGGCACTGGCCGCCGACACCGTCTCGATCGCGGTGATGGAGTTCGTCGACAACGGCATCATCGCCCTGACGCCCGGAGCCATGGACGCCCACCTGTCGGACGCGCTGTTCTGGACGGCCCTTCTGGGCGGCTTCGCCGTGGCCTTTGTGATCACGACGCCGATCAACAAGTGGATGATCGGCCGCGGCAAGGGCCACGCCGTCGTTCACGCCTACCACTGACCGCATCCCCGCAGCCGCGCAGCCGCGTCAGGCTCGGGCCGGGGTGCGTGTCCTGTTCTCCCGGGGCCCCTGTGGGTTTGGTCAAGCGCCCTGGATCGATACTGGGCATTGACTGTTTCTGTGTGTGGGGGAACTGATGAATGCGTGGGCAGAGGTCGGGCGGGGTGTGGTTCTTGGTGCCGCCGCTTTGATGGTGGCGTTCAACTATCGCGATGTCGCGTGGCGGATCCATGGCTTCATGGCGAACACAGTGGGAATCAGTCGGCTCCTGACACCGGCGGTGGTCAGGTTCACCTGTGGTGCTCTGGGCGTTGCTTCGATTGTGAGCGTCCTGGTCGATCTGCCCCGGCCCTGAGCGACCTGCGAAGTGTCGGTGGTCATACCCCTAATCAGCGGTCAGTCAGTGCCTCCGGGCCCGGTGACACCACCCCCGGATCATGGTTGACAAGGGGGGAAGCAGGGGGAAGTCATGCCGGGCCCAGAGGCCGGGAGCCCCATTGCGAGGCCACGAAAAGGTAATGGGGGTCGGGTCGGTCGGCGCGTCAGGTGCGCGAGGTGACCTGACGGTGCGACAGGGCGGTTACGACGAGCGGCGACCGCCGGCCGCGCCTGCGCCGTCGGACGGTGCGCCTACACCGAGCTCGACGAGGGCGGGTTCCGGCGCCGCGCAGCAGCCTGAGCCGTCGGACGGTGCGGCGGCCGGGTCGTCGAAGAGGCCCGCCCCGCCGCAGACTCCGGTTTCGGGGAGGGTCAGTTCGACGCGGTCGGCGGCTTCCAGGTCGCCGGCGAGGGCGGCGGCCAGGGAGCGGACCTGCTCGTAGCCGGTCATGGCGAGGAAGGTCGGGGCGCGGCCGTAGGACTTCATGCCGACCAGGTACACGCCCTTCTCCGGGTGGGAGAGCTCGCGGTGCCCGTGCGGGTAGACGGTGCCGCAGGAGTGCTGGTTGGGGTCGATCAGCGGTGCCAGCTCCGTGGGGGCCTGGAGTCGCTCGTCGAGGCCGAGGCGGAGCTCGTCGAGGAAGCCGAGGTCGGGGCGGAGGCCGGTCAGCACGATGACTTCGTCGACCGGGTCCAGGCGGCGCCCGTCCTCGCCCACCAGGACCAGGCGGCCGTCGGCGTCCCGTTCGATCGCTTCGGTACGGAAGCCGGTCACCGCGTCCGCGTACCCGTCGTCGACAGCGGCCTTCGCCGCGAGCCCGAGCGCCCCGCGGGCGGGCAGCTGGTCGGCGTCGCCCCCGCCGAAGGTGGAGCCGGAGATACCCCGGCGCAGGACCCACGCCGCCTTCGTGCCCGTGCCGTCGTCGGACACGGCGAGGTCGGCGAGGGAAGCGAGCGCGGTGAAGGCGGAGGCCCCGGAGCCGATGACGGCGGTGCGACGCCCCGCGTAGCGGGCCCGTACGGCCGGGTCCTTGAGGTCGGGGACACGGTAGGCGATCCGGTCGGCGGCGGCCTTCTCGCCGAGGGCCGGCAGGCCGCTGGCGCCCGCGGGGGACGGCGTGGACCAGGTGCCGGAGGCGTCGATGACGGCCCGGGCGAAGATCCGCTCCTCGTGGCCGTCGGCATGGGCGATGTGCACGGCGAACGGCTGCTGGTCGCGGTCGGCGTCCACGGTCCGGTCGCGGCCGGCACGCGAGACGCCGGTGACCCGGGCGCCGAGCCGGACTCGGTCGCCGAGCGCGTCGGCGAGCGGCTGCAGATACCGCTCGGCCCAGTCCCCGCCGGAGGGATAGCTCGCCGGGTCGGGCCGTGTCCAGCCGGTGGGGGCCAGCAGCTTCTCGGCGGCCGGGTCGACGACCTCGCCCCAGGTGGAGAAGAGCCGCACATGTGACCATGCGCGCACCGCGGCGGCGGCGGTGGGCCCGGCTTCCAGGACAAGAGGCTCGATGCCCCGGTCGATCAGATGGACTGCGGCGGCCAGGCCGGTGGGCCCGGCCCCGATCACGACGACGGGCAGTTCGTTGGTGACGGGCGCGTTCACGTCGACGACTCCTTGGTTGTTTCGACATCTGTCGATGGATCGTGGGGCCCAGCATGACACTTGCATCGACAGGCGTCAACATAGACAGATGTCGAAATTGTGATGGCGTCCGCGCGGTGGCTCGTGCTGCGCGTCGGAGGCGGCCGGGTGGGATCGCTGTGGTTCGCTTCCGGTCCAGCTCCGCCCGCCCCCCCCCGCGCCGGACAGGCCTCTGGTCGTCCTGGTTTGACGTGTGTCAACATAGACGTATGTCGAATGCGAAGGTGCTGCCGTTGATCGAGCCCGCCGACGGTCAGGGAGTGGTGCCGTGCTGCCCGCCCCTGACCGAGCGCCCGATGACCGCCGAGGAGGCGCAGACGGCCGCGCGGATGTTCAAGGCGCTCGGCGACCCGGTGCGGCTGCGACTGTTCTCCGCGGTGGCCTCGCACGAGGGCGGGGAGGCGTGCGTGTGCGACATCTCCGATGTCGGCGTCTCCCAGCCCACCGTGTCCCACCACCTGAAGAAGTTGAAGGAGGCCGGACTGCTGACGTCCGAACGGCGTGGCACCTGGGTCTACTACCGGGTCGAACCGTCGGTGCTGGCCGGGATGGGCAGGCTGCTGACGCGGCCGGCCGCTTGACAGCCGGGATGGGGAGAGCTTTGAGCGAGGTGCCGGGGGTCGTGGTCGTGCCGCTGACGGCGGACCACGCCGAACAGGTGCTGGCGATCTATCGGGCGGGCATCGACGAGGGGAACGCCACCTTCGAGGCCGCCCCGCCCGACTGGGAGAGCTTCGACGCCGCGAAACTGCCCGGCCACCGTTTCGTCGCGCTCGGCGGGCACGGTGAGGTCCTGGGCTGGGTGGCGGCCGGCAGGGTTTCGGACCGGGGCGCGTACGCGGGCGTCGTCGAGCACTCCGTCTACGTCGACCCCACCGCGCGTGGCCGTCGGATCGCCACCGTCTTGCTGAGGGCGCTGGTCGACTCCACGGAGCAGGCCGGGATCTGGACCATTCAGGCCGGGATCTTCCCGGAGAACACCGCCAGCCTCGCCGTTCACGAGCGGGCGGGTTTCCGGGTCATCGGCATCCGGGAGAGGATCGGGCGCCACCGCGGCGTCTGGCGCGACGTCGTCCTCGTCGAGCGCCGCAGCCCCGCCGTTACGTGACGACGGGGCTCTGGGCTGTCCCGCGTACGGCGTCGCGGGACAGCCGCGCCGTGTCACGGGGCCGTCGTCACCGAACCGGGGGAGAACGTGCGCCGCCAGGCGAGCGCCACGTACACCAGGCCGATCAGCACCGGCACTTCGATGAGGGGGCCGACGACCCCGGACAGGGCCTGTCCGGAGGTGACGCCGAAGGTGGCGATGGCCACCGCGATGGCGAGTTCGAAGTTGTTGCCCGCCGCGGTGAACGCGAGCGTGGTGGTGCGGTCGTACGCCAGGCCGAGGCTCTTCCCGAGGAGGAAGGTCCCGAAGAACATGATCGCGAAGTACACCAGCAGTGGCAGGGCGATCCGGGCGACGTCGAGCGGCTGCGAGGTGATCGTCTTTCCCTGGAGGGCGAAGAGGACGACGATCGTGAACAGCAGGCCGTACAGGGCCCAGGGCCCGATCTTCGGCAGGAACCGCTGCTCGTAGTGCTCGCGCCCCATCCTCTTCTCTCCGAGGCGGCGGGTGAGGAAACCGGCCAGCAGCGGGATGCCGAGGAAGATGACGACGTTCAGCGCGATGTGC
This sequence comes from Streptomyces sp. MMBL 11-1, assembly GCF_028622875.1. Classification (NCBI taxonomy): domain Bacteria; kingdom Bacillati; phylum Actinomycetota; class Actinomycetes; order Kitasatosporales; family Streptomycetaceae; genus Streptomyces; species Streptomyces sp. MMBL 11-1. Next base: position 7,653,374 of record NZ_CP117709.1, read on the forward strand.
CACACGGAGACGTCCAGGCCCTGGCCGTCTCCGAGGTTCATCCACCGGGGCAGCAGGTCGAGGTAGAACCAGCCCAACAGGCCGAAGGCGAACACCTGGAACACCGAGTTGAGGGCGACGAGGACGGCCGCGGCCTCCCGGTCGCCGCACGCGAGGTCGTTCCAGATGATGACCATGGCGATACAGCGGGCGAGTCCCACGATGATCAGGCCGGTGCGGTATTCAGGCAGGTCCGGCAGGAAGATCCAGGCCAGGGCGAACATGACCGCGGGGCCGATGATCCAGTTGACCACCAGGGAGGAGACCAGCAGTCTGCGGTCGCCGGTCACGCGGTCGAGCCGGTCGTAGCGCACCTTGGCCAGCACCGGGTACATCATGACCAGCAGGCCGAGAGCGATCGGGAGGGAGATCCCGCCGATCTCGATCTTCGCGAGTGCGTCGTTCATCCCGGGGACGAGGCGGCCCAGGCCCAGGCCGACGGCCATGGCGAGCAGGATCCACACCGCGAGATAGCGGTCGAGGGTGGAGAGTTTCCTGACGATGGAGTCGTCCCCGTCCGGGCCGGCGCCCCGGGCGGACGTGGTGGTGGGCTCGGCGGAGGTCACGGGCAGGCCCTCTTGCTCTCACCGGCGGTACGGGCGGACTCGGCCAGCGCGGCGAACTGCGCGGACAGCCCGGCCAGGACCTCGGGCCTGAGCTTGTAGTAGGTGAAGCGGCCGCACGGCTCGGTCTCCACCAGCCCGGCCTCGCGCAGGACCTTCAGGTGGTTGGACAGGTTGGTCTGCTTGGCTCCGGTCTCCTCGACCAGGTGCGTCGTGCAGAGCGTCTCGCGGGCGAGCAGGGTCACGATCCGGAGGCGGAGCGGATCGCCCAGCACCCGGATCACATCAGGATCGACTGAAGTCAGCATGCGCTGATACTCTCACATCACCGCCCGCTGATACCCGCGGGTGTCATCGGAGTCATCGGCGGCCGAGTTCCGCCGTGCGACGGGAGAGAACGATCACCATGGCCGAGTCCCCCGGCAAGCCGTCCGTCCTGTTCGTCTGCGTCCACAACGCCGGCCGCTCCCAGATGGCCGCCGCCTGGCTGACCCACCTGGCCGGCGACCGCGTCGAGGTCCGTTCCGCGGGCTCGAACCCAGCAGGCGCCGTCAACCCCGCCGCCGTCGAGGCGATGGCCGAGGTGGGGATCGACATCTCCGCCGAGGCGCCGAAGGTGCTCACCGTCGACGCGGTCCGTGCGTCGGACGTGTGTATCACGATGGGCTGCGGTGATACCTGCCCCGTCTTCCCCGGCAAGCGCTACCTCGACTGGAAGCTGGAGGACCCGGCCGGTCAGGGCGTGGCGGCCGTACGCCCGATCCGCGACGAGATCAAGACCCTCGTCGAGGACCTGATCGCCGAGATCGCGCCCTAGTTCTCCTGGGCCGACGACCGATGACCGACGACCGGCGACCGGCGACCGGCGTTCGACGTCGAGCGTTCGACGTCGGGCGTCCTGTGGGTCGCGGGGTCGTCCAGGGGCGGCGGGACGCACCGGGCGATCGTCGTGCCGTGCGAGAACCTGACGGGCTGCCCGCGGCCCCGGCGGCCCTCCGTGCCTGACCGCTTGACCGCAGGGCCGCAGGCCCAGGCCGTGCGGACGGGCTGCGCGGCCCGGCCTGGGCCTGCGCCCCGGTCGGCCGGTCGCCGTGGTGACCGGCCGACGCTCCGTCCCGCTTGTGGCGCGCCGCCGTCGAAGCGCAACGCCGAACGGCTCGTCGGGGGCTGACGGCCCCTCCGGCCGCGCCCTCTCCCAACTTCGTTCCCGGGTTGCCCCTTTGGAGGCCAACGGCCGGGCCGACCCGCGCCCTCCCGTAGCCGGCCGACAGAACAATGCGTCGCCCTTTTCGTGTTATTTAGGGCGAATGGGGACATTGGCCCGTAGGTTGGGGAGAAACGCCACCCAGGTGGCGTCCCGTGTCCCCCGACCCGGAACCGGCCCGGTGCCGGGCTGCCGCCGTTCCACCGGCCGCCCGGCCTTCCGCGCCGCAGGTCATGAACGAGGAAAGGCAGGGCAGGTGAACGTGCTGGGGATCATCGCCTCCGCTGTGGCCGCGCTGTTCATCACGGTCGCACTCGCCAAGGGCGCCCGTCGTGCGGCGCTCCGCCCCCACGCCCAGGACGAACCGGGCGGGCATGCGCCACGGGCCGAAGCGCTGCGCAGGACCGGCGGTACGGCGGTCGTGCTCGGCGTCGGGACGGCTGTGGGCGCGGCCCTGTGGCTCGGCGCGGCGGACGACTCCGCGGGCTCCGTCGCGGGTCTGCTCGCCGGGACGGGGATCGTCGCCGCCCTCGGGCTCGTCCACGACCTGAAGCCGTTCCGGGCCGTCCTCCGCCTCCCCGTTCAGACGGCCGCCGCGGTCCTCGTCGTCTTCCTCGCCGGACTGTCACCGACTGCGGGCGTCCTGGCCGTGCTCTGGATCGTCCTCGTCACCAACGCGTTCGCCCTTCTCGACCAGGCCGACGGGCTGTTGACCGCCGTCGGCCTGGTCACCGCCGCCGGGCTCCTCGCCTGCGCCGCCGTCGGAGGGGGCCCCGCCCTCGTGCTGTTCCCGGCGGCCCTGGTGGCGGGTCTTGCGGGCTTCCTGCTCCACAACTGGTACCCGGCCCGCCTGCGGCTCGGCGCGTCCGGTGCGCAGTTCACCGGATTCGCGCTGGCCGCCTCCGGCGCGCTGGTCCAGGCGGCCGCCCCGTCGGGCCGTGCCGCCTGGGCCGCGCTGCCGGTCCTGGCGACGGTGGCCCTCGCCGACACCGCCCTGGTCCTGATCTCCCGCCGCCGCGCCGCGCGTTCCCCGCTGCGCGACACGGACGACCACATCGCGCACCGCCTGCGCCGGATCCGCGTCACCGTGCCGGGCACGGCGGTTCTCCTGGCTCTGTGGGCGGTCGTGCCGGTCACCACCGCGACACTGGTGTATGCGGAACTGCTGCACCCCGCGTTCCTCCTCCTGCCGCTGGCCGGGACGGCGGCCGCCGTGCACGCCCTGCTGAGGATCCCGGCGTACGCGCCGCCCCGCACGGCCGCGCCCCGTACCGCCGCCCGGCGCACCGCGGCGCCCGGCACCGCGATCCCCTCCGCCGCCTCCGCGCCGGGTGTCACGGGTCCCGCTCGCGGGAAGGGCACTCCTTCCGGCACCGCCAGGACCGCGGCGGGGCGTCCCACCGTGCCGCCCCCGCCCACCGGCCGGTCCGCCGCCGCGGTCGCTGCCGAGCGGAGCTGACGCGGCCCGGCCCGTGGTCATCCCCGGAGCCGGCCGAGTGCGGCGCGGGCCGCGGTGCGCGCGTACGGGGAGAACATCAGATACGGCGCCCACGGCCAGGTGTGCCGCAGGCAGTACACCCACCACTGGTGGAGTGGCAGCTCCTGCACGGAGGTCGCACGGCGCAGTGCCTCCCGGACGCCGATCCCCGGCTCCCAGGACCCGGGAGCGTCCGGTCCGCCCGCGCACGCACCGGCGTGCCCCGGGGCGACGAACGCGGCCACCCCGGCCCGCCGCGCGCGGCGGCCGTGGTCGTAGTCGCCCAGCCGGTGGGGGAAGATCTTGTCGGGGTCCCCGACGAGGTCGTACACGGCACGGGGCACCAGGACCACGCGCCCGTCGTACGTGTCGCAGGGCTCGGGCCGGTGCGCGCCGGGCTCGACGAGCGCCAGGGACCGGCCCCGCCGACCGGAGTACACGGTGTCCCCGTACGCGTTCCGCACCGCGCCCACGACCACGCTTCCGGGCCCTGCCGCCCCGGCCGTGCGCAGGAGGTTCGCGAGGGCGTCCGGGAACAGTTCGACCCCGTCGTCGAGCCAGAGCTGATGCGTCCACGCATGGGTCGGCCCGGCGGGGACACCGCTGAGCGGACCGCCGCCCCCGCCGCCGCTGCGGCTGTTGCGGCTCGCGACGCGCAGCGCCAGGTTGTGGGGGACGCCCGCGTCCACCGACATGACCTCCACCGCCGGATGCCGCAGCCGGACCGCCTCCGGCGTACCGTCGGTGCTGCCGGTGTCCACGAGGTGCACGCCGAGGGTCGTCGCGGCGGGGAGCCCGCGCTGCTCCTCCAGGGCGCGCAGTGCGGACAGCGTTCGCGCGCGGCGGTCATGACTCGTCATCAGCACGGCCAGGTGAACGGAGTGCAAGGGGGCTCCTCAGCTCCTGAATATCACCAGTCACGCATAGAAGCTGATATTCCGCATAGGCTGGGCGGGTGAGCGCCGAACCGACCGCGAACCCGCTCGGGCCGCCGTGGGGATCCGCCTCCCCGTGCTGGTCCGGCCGTCTCGTGCCGGTGGCCGCCTTCCTGCTGGCTGTCCTGTGCGTGACGACGGTCGCCCTGACCGCGACCGTCCGGTCCACGGTCGCCTCGCCCGGCTTCTATCAGGCGGTGCTGGACGAGGAGTCGGCCTACGACCGCCTCTACAGCGAGGTGCTTGTCGACCCGGAGATCTCGCCGGTCACCCGCGACCTGCTCGCGCACCTGCCCGTGCCGGAGGCGTTGGTGACGTCGAACATCAAGGTCGTGCTGCCGCCCGCCACGGTCCGGGCCCTCACCGACCAGCAGATCGAGGCGGTGACCGGCTATCTGCGCGGCGACCGTGACGAGCTCCGGCTGACCGTCGGCCTGGACCCGGTGCTGCAGAATCTCATCGGCCTCGCACGCGTCTACCTCGGCGACCTGGTGGCGGGCATCCAGGGGAGCGACCAGCCGGACTTCGAACGCTTCACCGCCGACCTCGCCACGGCGCTCGACGCGCTGGAGGAGGGCCGCGCCCCGAACCTGCCCACGCTGCCGCTCACCGATAGCCAGGCCGACCGGGCTGCCGATGTCCTCCTCGCGGCGGTCCCGGAGCGGGAGCGGACGGCGCTGCGCCCCGAGATCGAGGTGGCCCTGGGGGAGGGCGACGTGTCGACCGCGCTGGCGGCCACCGCCGCCGCCGCGCTCTCCGAGGAGTCGCGGACCGCCGCCGCCGACCTCCGTGCCATCCTTCAGGACGGTACGTGGGACCTCACCAACACCCTGGCCACAGCCAGAATGGACCTCACGGCCCTGGAGAGGGCCCGTGGCGCCATCGAGCTTCTGACCCTGATCCAGGTCCTCGCCCTCACCCTCGCACCGGCCGCCCTCGCGACGCTCTGGCTCACCGGTCCCGCCGCCCCGGCCCGTCGGCTGATGCGACTGGGGCAGGCGCTCGCCTGCGCGGGAGCCCTGACCGCCGGGGCCGTGCTCCTGGCCCGCCTGATCACCGGGGGCCGCCTCGTCACCACACCGCCCTCCTGGGCGCCGAGCGTCAGCGCGCTCGTCGACGACCTCCAGCGCAACGCCGTGAACCAGGTGGTGGACACCGGGCTGAGCGCCGCCCTCGCGGCCCTCGCCGGCGGCGTGCTCCTCACGGGCGTGGGCTGGGGGCTGCTGGTGCGCCCGGGCCGGATGGAGACCCCGACCGCGGTGCGGACGACGGCGGCGGGCGTGGCCTGTGCCGCACTGGCCGGCGTACTGCTCGTGCCACCCGTGTTCGGCCCGTCCGCGCCCCGCCAGTGCCTGGGCGGCAGCCACCTGTGCGAACTGCGCTACGACGAAGCCGTCTACCTCACCTCGCACAACGCCATGTCCACCACCGCGGACCGGTTCATCGGCCCCCTCCAGGATCCCGACATCACCACCCAGCTCAACACGGGCGTCCGGGCCCTCCAGCTCGACACGTACCGCTGGGAGCGCCCGCAGGACATCGCCGGGCGCCTGGACTCCCCCGAATTCACCCCCGAGCAACGGCGCCTGATCTCCGGCGCCATCGACCGGGCCAATCCACCGCGCGAGGGCCTCTGGCTCTGCCACGGGGTCTGCCGCGCCGGGGCCATCGAACTGGTGCCGGCCCTGGAGGACATCGGCGACTGGCTGCGCGCCCACCCCACCGAGATCGTGACGCTCATCGTCCAGGACGACATCAGCCCCGAGGACACCGAGGAGGCATTCCGCGCCGCCGGTCTGGAAGACCTCCTCCACACCCCCTCGGCGGACCCGGACGCCCCGTGGCCCACCCTGGAGGAAATGATCGACAGCGGCCGACGGCTGGTGGTGTTCGCCGAGAAGGCCGACGGCCCGGCGCCCTGGTACCGCAACTTCTACCGGTACGGGATGGAGACCCCGTTCGCCTTCCGGAGCCCCTCCGAGATGACGTGCGCCCCCCACCGGGGCGGCACCGGAAAACAGCTCTTCCTGCTCAACCACTTCATCACGAACGAGGGCGGCAGTCGTCTGGACGCCGGGCGTGTCAACGCCCGCGACTGGGTCCTGAAGCGCACCCGGGCCTGCGAAGCGGAACGGGGAAGTCCGGTCACCTTCATCGCCGTCGACTACACGACGGTCGGCGACGCGCTCGGTGCGGTGGAGGAGCTGAACTCCCAGCGCGCAGAACAGAACTGACGAGCTGTCACAAGCAGGAACAGACCCGGTTGACGTGTCCGTCGCCCGAAACCCCGGGGGAACCGTGACGGGAGCGTGAGAGGCTACGTTTCCAGCGGCTCCCCACCGTGCGGACGGAGCCGGACCACTGCCGACAGATCGGGAAACAGCGCCCATGACGCATCCGAGCGACCCCGCACCGCACGGTGCTCCCGCCGCAGTTCCCGCCCCCGGCGACGGGCGCCGACAGCAGGGCGCGGGCCGTCTGCTGGCCGTGAGCGACCTGCACGCCGCGGTCACCGACAACCGGCGCATCGTGGAGTCCCTCCACCCGGTGTCCGACGCGGACTGGCTGATCGTCGCCGGCGATGTGGCGGAGCAGCCCGAGGACATCCGGTGGACGCTCGGCCTCCTCGCGGACCGCTTCGCCCATGTCATCTGGACCCCCGGCAACCACGAGCTGTGGACCCTGGGCAAGGACCCGGTCCGGCTGCGCGGCCAGGCCCGCTACGACCACCTCGTCGAGCTGTGCCGGGACCTCGGCGTGACCACTCCGGAAGACCCGTTCCCGCTCTGGCCGGGCCCGGACGGGCCAGTGGCGATCGCGCCGCTCTTCCTCCTGTACGACTACACCTTCCGCGCCCCGGGAACACACACGAAGGAGGAGTCGCTGGCCGTCGCGCACGAGTCCGGCATCGTCTGCAACGACGAATACCTCCTGCACCCGGACCCCTACCCGACCCGGGACGACTGGTGCCGCGCCCGGGTCGCCCTGACCGAACGCCGGCTCGCGGAGCACGACCCCGAGATACCCCTCGTCCTCGCCGGGCACTGGCCGCTCGTCCGGGAACCCACGTCGGTGATGTGGTACCCGGAGTTCGCCCAGTGGTGCGGCACCGAACTCACCGCCGACTGGCACCGCCGCTTCAACGTCACCGCCGTCGTCTACGGCCACCTCCACATCCCCCGTACGACCTGGTACGACGGGGTCCGCTTCGAGGAGGTCTCCATCGGCTACCCCAGGGAGTGGCGCGAGCGGGGGCACCCCCGCGGGCTGCTGCGGCAGATCCTCCCTTACGAGGGCGAACCCGCCCCACCGGCCCGGACCGACGCCGAACCGTCCGCACAGCGGCGCACCCCCGGAGGCTCCTCGTGATCGAGCGACTGCTGCCCGCCGAGGTCTCCTGTGCGGCCACCCGCGCCGAGACCGTCCCCGACGGAACCCTCTTCCCGGAGGAGGCGGCCCTGGTCGCGAAAAGCGTGGCCAAACGCAGGAACGACTTCGCGACGGCCCGCGCCTGCGCCCGGCGCGCCATGGCCGGACTCGGCCTGCCCCCGGTGGCGGTCCTCCACGGCCACCGGGGCCGACCGCTGTGGCCCGAGGGGATCGTCGGCAGCCTCACCCACTGCGAGGGGTACCGGGCGGCCGCGCTGGCCCGCGCGGCGGACGTGCTGTCGCTGGGCATCGACGCGGAGCCGCATGCTCCGCTCCCCACCGGCGTACGGGAGTTGGTGACACTGCCGGCGGAATGCGAGCGGATCGGTCCGCCCGCGCCGGAAGGCACGGGCGAAATCCACTGGGACCGTGTCCTGTTCAGCGCCAAGGAGAGCGTCTTCAAGACCTGGTACCCGATCACGGGGATCGAACTCGACTTCGGTCAGGCGGATCTGACGTTCCACCGGACAGACGGTACGGGCGGCGATCACGGACTTCGAGGCGGTACCGCCGCCGGGGGCACGTTCACCGCGCGACTGCTCCTCACGGACCCGGCCCTGCCGACGACGCTGCACGGCCATTGGCGGATCGAGGACGGCATCGTCGCCACGGCCGTGCTGGTCCAGCCCGACTGGCGGGAAAAGGAAGAGGCGTGACGACCGGTCAGCGGGTTGTCAGGGCGCGGGGGAGGGGGCGTCGTGATCGCGCAGCCCCTCCTCCGTACGGTGTGCCGTGTCGCGGACGATCCGTTCGAGGCCCTTGCGCACGTCCTGTTCCGTGCTCCCGTGCGGTGCGAACGCGGACACCGTGAGCACGAGGTCGCCGTTCCACAGGAGGAGGGTGCGTCCGGGGCGGCCCTGGTCGTCGGCCGGTATCACGTAGGCGGCGTCATGGAACTCCTCGGGCCCGCGCCCGTGGGCGCGGTCGAGGTCCTCCTTGACACGGTACGCGTGACGGGCGGCCTCGCTGTCCTCGTACACCGAGGCCCTGGTGATGAGCTTCCAGAGCATGCCGTCGGGGGCCTTCAGCTCCGCGAGGCAGCCGGTCTGCCGGTAGAGCGCCCGCGCCCCGCTCTCGCCGATGTCCTCCCGGGCGTCGGAGGAGGCGGAGTCGGTGGTGCCGCCGAGGGTGAAGCCCTCGACGGGCGCCGCGTCCATGAGGAGATCGCACGGTCTGCCGGTCCAGCTGTGGGTGCCCGGCGGGGGAGCGGCCCGATCCGCCGCCTTCCCGTTCCTTCCGTCATCGCCGCCGGAGCAGCCGGCCGCGACCGCCACCGCCAGCCCGATGAGCGCGGCCGACCGCGCCCGGCCTAATCCGGCACTCCTGGATCCGTGCATCTCCCACCCCTTCGTCCTGGAGCTTCCATTGTCCGATGCCCGTACCGGTGGGTAAAGGAGACCGGGTCCGCACCGAGGGGCGCGGGCCCGGCCGGTCGCGCGGGGCGACTCAGGAGCGGGCGGCTTCGGGGCCGAAGTCGCCGGTGAGGGCGGCGGCCATCCGCAGGTGCGGCGCCGCGTCGGCGGGCCGCCCCTGGCGCTCCAGCGTTCGGCCCAGCATCAGCCGCGCGTAGCTCTCCACCGGGTCGAGCTCCAGAACGGCCCGGAGCTCCTCCTCCGCCTTTCCCAGCCGGGCGGAGTGGTAGTAGGAGCGGGCCAGCAGCAGCCGCGGCGCGACCAGCTCCGGCGCTTCCTCGACGAGTCCGCCCAGGATGCGCGCGGCCGTCAGGTACTCCTTGGACTCGAAGAACATCCGCGCCCGGTCCCACCGGTCGGCCGCGGTGCCGAACTCGTAGTAGGTCTCGGTCTCGCTCACGTGTCCTCCTTCGTGTGGTGCGGGCCGGCTCCGGACCGCCCCGCCGTACGTTCAGCCATGACAACACCGCACAATGGTTGAACATTCCACTAAAATTCTGGCGTGGGACCCGCTGCCCCACGCTCCCACGGGAATAGGTTGAGCGTCATGAGCAATCTCGATCACCAGGCCGCGCCCTCCGTCTGCGGAGGGCGCGGCTTCGTCGTCGCCGAGCCCGTCCGCGAGCTTCTCGCTCCCCGCCGTGTCCAGCTCGGCGAGGCCACCGAGGTCCGCCGCCTGCTGCCCAACCTCGGCCGGCGCATGGTGGGCGCCTGGGCCTTCGTGGACCACTACGGCCCCGATGACATCGCCGACGAGCCCGGAATGCAGGTCCCGCCCCATCCCCACATGGGTCTCCAGACCGTCAGCTGGCTCCACGACGGGGAGGTCCTCCACCGGGACAGCCTCGGCAGCCTGCAGACGGTACGCCCTCGGGAACTGGGCCTGATGACCTCGGGCCGTGCCATCAGCCACTCCGAGGAGAGTCCGAAGGAACACGCCCGGCTGCTGCACGGAGCGCAGCTCTGGGTGGCCCTCCCGGAAGCGCACCGCGACATCGAGCCGCACTTCCAGCACCACACGGACCTGCCCGTGGTCACCGCCCCCGGCGTGACCGCCACCGTCATCCTGGGCGAACTGGACGGCGCGGCCTCGCCCGGCACCGCGTACACCCCGATCGTCGGCGCCGACGTGGCCCTGGCGGGTGGCGCCGGGGCTCGTCTGCCCCTGGACCCCGACTTCGAGTACGCGGTCCTGTCCATGTCGGGCGAGGCGGAGGTCGACGGAGTCCCCGTCCTCCCCGGCTCGATGCTCTACCTCGGCTGCGGCCGCACCGAACTGCCGCTGCGCGCCGTCTCCGACGCCGGACTGATGCTCCTGGGCGGCGAGCCGTTCGAGGAGGAACTCGTCATGTTCTGGAACTGGATCGGACGGTCCCAGGAGGACATCGCGCAGGCTCGTGACGACTGGATGAACGGCACGCGCTTCGGTGAGGTGAAGGGCTACGACGGCGCCCGTCTGTCGGCCCCCGAACTGCCCGCGACCCCGCTGAAGCCACGCGGACGACTGCGCTGACCTGCGGAAACCTATGGACGGTCTGGTCGTGTTTCCACTGGCGACCGCCATACTGGGCACCGATCCGCCTTCCGTCCTGGTGCAGAGTGCTCGGGCGTCTATTGGATGTGGGAGGAGGCGCGGCGAGTCTCGTGTTTGAGCGTGTGTGTCAGGGTTCGATCGGATCGGTGCTGACCTCTTGCTGACTTTCCTGATTTCCTGTCAGGTGGTGGTAGCCGTATGCCGGAAACCTGTCCCGGACGGATCCGCTGAAGCGTGAGCGGGTCCAGCAGAGCCCGGGCGCGAACTCGTCCGGCCGGCTTCCGAACCACCCTCGCCGAAGCCGGGAAGTGCGCATCGGCTGGTTCCGGCGGGTGCTCACCGACGAGTTCCGGAAGTGGCCCAGTCAACTTCCAGGCAGCGAGGTCAGGCGTCACTTACCTGTGCAGCAGTTCCCGGCGCCGCCAAGAGAACGGGGATCAGACGTCGCAGCGAAGCCGTGGGCGTGTGACTCCGCCTGTCCGTTGCTCACGGCCTGGACTGCCATTGACGTCACGCTCAGTCAGCCCTCCACGGAAAGTGAGCCAGAACCGAATCATGGGTTCTGGCTCACTTTCCGTGGAGCATGCACGCTGCGTGACGGTTGTCGGGCGGGTGGGCCCTGAGGAACTTGCCCGGAACTGGCCCGTACCGGGTGCGGGGTAGCTGACAGTTCGGCCCGTGGAAGAAATGGTGCTCCGGTTGGAGGGCTTACTGTTCCCGTCGATCGCCGACGTGACGGTGCTGTCCGTCGCCGTGAACGACAAGGCGGTACGTATAGAGGCCCGAAGTACGGTGCCCGGGGCCATCTGTCCCGGATGCGGGATCTGGTCACGGCGGATTCACAGCTCCTACCTGCGATTTCCCGCTGATGTGCCCAGTGGAGGCAGACAGGTCGCTCTCTGCTTGCGCGTTCGCAAATTCCTCTGCCCGGTCATCTCGTGCGGGCGGCGGACCTTCGCCGAACAGCTGCCCGGCTTGACCCGTCGGTACGGCCGACGGACCGAGCGCCTGCGGTCGACGCTGGCCGCAGTCGGCCTCGCGCTCGCCGGTCGGGCCGGTGCCCGCCTGGCGCGCCTCTTCGGCGTGTCCGTTAGCCGCAGCACGGTGCTCAGGCTGGTCGAAGCGTTGCCCGACCCCGAGGTTCCAGCCCCGCGGGTGGTCGGCGTCGACGAGTACGCGACCCGCAAGGGGCGTCGCTACGGGACTGTCCTGGTCGACGTCGAGAGCCGGCGTCCAGTGGACCTGCTGCCCGACCGGGAGGCGTCCAGCCTCGCGGCTTGGCTCGCGAAGCGGCCCGGGGTGGAGGTGGTCTGCCGCGATCGGGCGCCGTTCTTCGCCGAAGGTGCCAGGGCCGGAGCACCGCAGGCGGTGCAGGTCGCGGACAGGTGGCATCTTTGGCACAACCTGAGCGAGGCTGCAGAACGGTGCGTCGCAGACCACCGCGGATGCCTGCAGGTCCTGGTACCAGATCCGGCCCAGCCTGGCCCCGAGCCGGAGAAGTTCAAAGACCCTTCCGGCTCGCCTTGGCCGAGGGGACACCGCTTCGCTGACCGCACCCGTGCCAACCACGCGACCGTCCACGAGCTGCTGGCCGCCGGGATCAGCCGGAGGGCGATCGGCCGCCAACTCCGGATGACCTCCCGCACCGTCAAGCTCCTCGCCGACGCAGCCACCCCGGAGGACCTGTTCCAAGGGCAGTGGCAGGGCCGACCATCCAAACTCGACGACTTCAAGCCCTACCTGGATGACCGCTGGAACCAAGGCTGCACGAACGCCTGGAGAGTGTGGGAGGAGATCGTGCCGCTCGGCTATCAGGGCAGCTACCAGCGGGTTCGCGCCTATTTCCGGGAGAAGCGGCTCTCACCCGGCCTCGTCACAGCGCGGCCACCGTCCCCCCGGGCGGTCGCCGGATGGATCCTGCGCCGGCCAGAGACCCTCACCGAGACGGAGCATCTTCGGCTCAAGGCCGTTCTGGTCCACTGCCCTGAACTGGACGCCCTCACAGGCCACGTCCGCTGCTTCGCGCAGATGCTCACCGAGCGCCAGGGCGAACGGCTGCCGCAGTGGCTCGATGCCGTCCGGCGAGACAACCTCCCTGGCCTCCATACCCTCGCCGCAGGCATCGACCGTGACCGCGATGCAGTCATCGCCGGCCTCACCCTGCCCTGGAACTCCGGGGTTGTCGAAGGCCACGTCAACCGGATCAAGATGCTGAAACGTCAGATGTTCGGCCGGGCCGGCTTCCATCTTCTCCGCAAGCGCGTCCTGCTCTACTCGTGAAGCACAGGTCAGACCGCATCATCAACGAGGCCGAAGCCCTCCGGAAACCCTTCCAGGAACTCCCGCCGCGCGGGGTCTGACTCGGCTTCGGCCATCGTCCCGAGCAGGCCGATCAGCTCGCTCCGCTGGTCACTCGACAGCTTGCTGACCAGGTGGGCGACACCCTCCAGGACCTTGACTGCGTCATCCGGATCCACCTGCTCGTCTTCACTGCCCTCGATGAACCACAGGACATCGACCAAGGCCGCGGCCAAGGCGTGGGTCAGAGATGAGTACACGGGCATCAACGCGGTCTCCCAGCAGGTCACGGCAGCAGAGTCCGGCCATCCCACCACACACCACTGACATCACACTCAGTCAGCCCTCCACGGAAAGTGAGCCAGAACCGAATCATGTGAACATTCATGCGCGTGCTGACTTCAGTCTGCTGTCCGAAACTCAGCAACAATCGCTGCCGTCAGAAGTGAATGAAGCCACGTGTCCTGCTCTACTCATAGGACATCGCCTTCGCGGCCATGCACGTCGCAGGGCGCATCAGACTCAGACCGCCATGAATCGGCCCAACTCGCGCGACTTGTACTGAAGGGCAGTGATTTAAGCCGCCTCAGAGGAAACCGGGGCAGCCGGCACCTGAAGAACCTTGAGGCTGCCGCCCTCGGCAGAGCCTGATGGCTGCCATTTCACCTCAATGCCTGCCCTTTCCGCCAGGACCAGCTCCGTGGCGACGAAGCCCTCGGACTAGGCAGCCCCGGGCCCGGGGACGTGAGCGCTCCGGACCGGGGTCGGGTCGCCGTGGGTTACAGCCGCTGCGGGCACGGCTCCGGGTGAACCGGTCTGTCCCGGCCGATCGGCGCGGTCGGGACAGACCGGGAGAAGGCGTGCTGCACGAGGGACGTGGCCTGCCCAGTTTCACCGGGTGCACACCCTTCCTCCCAGGCCGCGCGGGCACTCGGATCCGCCCGCCCCGGGAGGCGACCGCACCAGCACCCCGCCCGGCTCCGTGGTCAACGCGCCGCCGGGTCGCGGCCGGCACGCCGGAAAGCCGCCGAGCGGTGTCGTCAGGCCGCTCGCCGGAGGGGTGGAGCCGTACCGGCCCCCCGGGGGTTGTCGCAGAGCAGGCCCGACGTGGTGGGGCACGCGCGCGAAGGTGAGGGCCGGACGCGTCGTCAGTGCGATCTGGCGCGGGCGGCTACGGGCTTCGTGTCCATCTCGAGTGAGGAGGCACGGCCGCTGTAGTTGAAGGACCGGCTTGCCGGGTGGAAGGGGACCAGTGCCTTTCAGCGTCACCAGGAGCCTGCGCGCGCCTGCGGTGTCGTCCTCGGTGATGAGGTCGGATACCGGCTCCTCGTCATACTTCTCGGCCCCCGCTCCCGCGCCGCCCGGTGCCACTCGGCACCAGTCGGTCGTAGGCGTGGATCGCGTCAGCAAGCCCACGCCTCGCGTGCCGCCACGTCACCGCCGGGCGAACGCAAGAGCGACCGCGTACCGGTCCGGCAGGTACGTCCCCTCTCCTAACCCCGTGCCAGCAACACGAGTTCGGCCCTCTGCCACGCAGCTGAGGGCCGAACGTCTTGAACAGGGCTAGATGGCTCCAAGGGAACGGACTGGGCCGGGCCGGGATGATGGAGAGCATCAGGGGCGACGACGTGCACCAGGTCGCCGTGCCGGTATGACCGCCCCGTGGTCTGACACATACGTCAGCCTGCGTGTGAGGGGCTGTCACACCCCGGCGGTGTCACGATCCGAGCTCCGCCCGCCGCCGCGTACCTGGTAGACGCCCGGACTCACCTCGTCTGAGTGTTCGGCAATAGTTCGTACCAATTCGGCGGGCCACATGGTTTCGCGGTTCCAGGTCGCTCCTACTGGAAGGCGCATGTTCGAAGCGCTCAAGAGCGTCGCGCTGATTAGGTCGGCACCGGACAGGTCCGCGCCAGCCAGGTCCGCGCTGGTCAGATTTGCGTGGGTCAGGTCCGCGCTGATCAGGTTCGCACCGGACAGGTTCACCCTGGTCAGGTCCGCGCTAGTCAGGTTCGCGCCAGTCAGGTCCGCACCGGTCAGCACCCCGTCGGCCAGATGCGCACCAACCAGAGACGCGTCGATCAGATTCGCATCCATCAGAAGCGCGTCGGTCAGCCTCGCGTACGTCAGGTTCGCGCCGCTCAGATCCGCGTTGGTCAGCCCCGCGTAGGTCAGGTTCGCGCCGTGCAGATCCGCGCTGGTCAGCCTCGCGCGGGTCAGGTCCGCGCCGTGCAGATCCGCGTTGATCAGCTTCGCGCCGGACAGGTCCCCGCCGATCAGGTTTGCGTGGGTCAGGACCGCCTGGGTCAGGTCCGCGCCGACCAGGTTTGCGCGGGACAGTTTCGCCCTGGTCAGGTCAGCCCCGGACAGGTCGGCGTTCGACAGGTCACCGCCGGACAGGTCCGCGCCGGACAGATCGACGCGGGACAGAGCCGTGCCGGACAGATCGACGCGCGACAGCAGCCGATCCGTCTCGAACAGAGCCGGATCCGAATCGGGTCGGGGCTGGGTGAGGCCGGCGGTCTCGGGGACCGGTTCGCGGGGCATCTCCTCGGCGTGCCGGGTGATGGCTTCGGCCGTGGACTTGATAGCCCAGGCCGGGGCATCGGGGCAGGCGAGGTAGAGCAGTTCGCGCAGGCGGTCTGCGTGCTCGGCTGCTTCGGAGTGCGTCATGTCGCCTCCAGCGTAGGCCCGGGACTCACAACGGGGGTCTGGTGCCTGACACAGATGGGACACCGGTAGCCGGGTACGTCACTGACTGACAGAAGGAAGTGGACTGCCTCGTTCTCGGCCCTCTGCACAGCCGTCGCGGCTCTGTCTCGCAAGGATGCCGCCCCCATGATGATCTCGATCAGGCGCGTGAAGTGCTGCTCTGCCAGGTGCCAGTTGGGGTCGGCAGGCTGGACGGTGCGGTCCAGGGGGTGCCGGGCACCGAACGCCATGACTGCGGCCTTGACCGCTTCGCTGCCCTGTTTGTGCACGTCGTGCAGAGTGATCACGCGCCGTCTCCGGAGGCCGGTGGCGGACTGGGAGGCACAGCCAAACCGCGTAGTTCGCTGAGCACCTCGCTCAGCTCGCGTGCACGGTGGGTTTTGATCTGTTCGGTGATGACGTAGCCGGCCGCCGCTCCGACGACGGCGGGGATCGCGGCCCAGCCGATCAGGGAAAGCGGCCAGGCGCACCACTGCGGACGGACTTCGGCGGGTGAGGTGATGCCGAGCATCACGTCATAGGCGTCCGTCCAGCCGATCAGGAACCCGTTCAGGACGTACAGCATCCCGCACACTGAAAGCACGAGGGCGCCGCGGCTGAGCAGCCAGAAGCCGAACCGGGGCAGGGCGTGCCGGTCTGCCCAGCGAGCCCGTAATCGTTGCCGCCGCCCCGGAGGCGGAGGGCCGCCGCCGTGCGGAGGAGGTGGTTCGTGGGACACAGGCCCACGGTAGTAGCTGAGTTGTCTGCCAGTCAGGTGAACGGCGGCTTCCGCCGCCCCCTCTGCGTTGCCGAGCCAGGGAATGAATCAACCACCGCCAAGGGCTCACGATCCGCTCCTGGTCCGGGTGCTTCTCATGGGGTGACCCGGGTCGCACTGTTATCCGGTGGAAGCGCGGCCGGGTTCGCGGGCGGAAGTGGCGGGCTCGCCGGTGATGACGCGCAGGCTGGGTTCGTGGAGGGGCTGCACATGATCCGGAACCATGCCGGGCGGGGGCACCATCCGTCGAGGTACATGGGCCGGACGGTGCCGTAGGCGTGGCGGCGCAGGTCGGCGGTCTGGTCCCGGAGGTGACCACCCCGCGCACGACTTTGACGGCCAGGCCGTTAGCAACCGGCTCGGACTGCATCAGCGCGCCCTGGACGAGAGTCTGGACGTCGTCCTCGACAGTGCAGTCGGCTTGCGGGAAGTCCTCATCCATTCCCGCCACGACACCGCCGTCGACGCCCTCGGTGCCCTCCTGAACGCTGAAGCCGGACTGGCCGACATCCTTCAGTCCACTCTGAGCAGCGACGCCATCGCCTGGATCTCCCGCGTACTCGTCCTCCACCCCGACGAACAGACCGCCCTGTTCCGTGAGCCGGACGGCCCGTGTCCCCGCTGAGGTCGACGCGTGACTATCCCCGACGACCTGACGATGTCCCACCCCGTCTACACGCTCAACCTCACCGGCAACCAGCGCAACATCCTGGAGTAGCTGACCCAGAACGGCGCCCTGTTCACCACCTTGGAAGTCGACCCGGAGCGAATCGCGGACAGCTGCCCAACCTTCGTCTCCACCGTCTACGATGCCCTGACCCGCCTCAGCATCTTGCGCCTGAATCGGGTGCTGAGCCGCGCCGACCTGATCTCCCCGCCCTCTGGACCCACCCCCATCTCACCGTCCTCACGGATGTGCCGAAATCGGTGGTGCAGGCCATCGTGGGCCGGGCATAGAGCCCGTCGGCCACCTGCCGACGGCGGGCTACGAGAATTGCAGTACAACCTCGATCTCCTCGTCCTCGTCACCCAGCCGGCCCCCTGTCGGCTCGAAGCCCAGACGCCGGTAGAACTCCTCCGGCCCCCCGGGCCCTTCGCCGTAGCTGGTGTAGAGCTCCTTCATACCTTGGGCCCTCAGCTCCTCCACGACCTTCTCGACGACGCGGCGACCGAAGCCCAGTCCCTGGAACTGGCCGGAGATCATGAGCCGCCACAGATAGGCGCCGGGGCACTCGATGCCGTCGTCCCAGTCGGACCCGATGTGGACCATGACGAAGCCGGCCAGGGTCTCATCGGCGTAAACAGCCCTGAACCAAGCGTTGCTCGAGCAGAAGCCCTCGGCGATGGACATGCCGTTGTCGGCGACGAAGCCCTGCTGCTCCTCGGACAGTGTTTCGCTGAGTTCGCACACATCACACACATTCAGCGCGGTAATACGACGGAACGTCAGCTCCGCGCCTCTGCTGATCGATTTCTCAGGCACACGAACCACCTTGTCATCTTCCGGAGTCGGCAGCGTATGCGCTTGCACCCACGGCGTCCCAGAGGTTTTCGCCGGGCCCGACCCCGGAGGGGCCCATGGGTACAAGCGTGACCTTTAGCCGGATGCGGCTGGACAGACTCAGGCCGTTGGGGGCAACGCCTTGTGATTCACCCGCCAACCCATGCGGCGCAGTTCGGCGTGGATGCGCGGGACGCCGTAGGCGTGGCGGCAGCGATGTGCAGCACGGTGATCTCGTGCGCGAGATCCTCGTCGGCAGCCTGCCGAGCGCGGCGGGCTGCCTCGCCCTCGCACCCGGCGCTGTAGGAACAGGCAGAGGTCAAAACTCAAGCTAAGTGGTCGGCTCTGGAAATCCTTCGGGGGTTGACTCCCGCGCCAGGGCCGTGCATTCCTGTGCGTTGGTTGTCGGGCGCGGCGAGGTAGAGACCGCGCCCGGCACGTGCAGCGCCAAACAGGCCAGCTCCGTCCTCATCCGCGGTTGCGCCGTTACGCTCGCTCCTCCAGGCGCCAGGTCAGCCTGAGTCGGCCGATCAAGTCGACGAACAGCTCGAAGCTGCGGTCGACCCGGTCCCGGTCTGCGGTGGCGAGCAGGTCGAGTTGGAGGCCGCGAGCCTGCGCCACGATCATCGAGGCCACCAGGGGCGCCTGATCAGCCGGGCACCCCTCGGTCACCACCAGGCTCTCCATCAGCGCGAGTGAGTCGAGGGCGGCCCGCTGGAGGTAGCGGGCGTAGCGTTCGGGCTCCCGTACCGCTAGGGCATGTACTTCGAACAGCAGTCGGTAGACGGCCATGTCGCCCGGGGCAGTTGTGGTCCGCCACCAGCGCGTCAGGCTCGTCAGATCGCGCGGAGAGTCGGCGAGGTCCGCGGCATCCGCCAGCCGTCGCCGGAGGAGCTCGATCACCTCCGTGAGCAGGTTCTCCTTGGAGCCGAAGTGATGCAGCAGCGTCCCATGGCTCACCCCGATCGCGTCGGCCAGCGGCCGCATTGCCAGGCCGCTGACGCTGTGCTCCAGGACGTAGTCAGCGACGGCGCCTAGGAGTTCAGGCCGCCGGTGCTGGTAACGAAGACTCCGACCGTCGATGCGCTCCGTGTCCACCCGGCCGATGTTACGCGAGCGACAATAGATTGACCAAATGGTTGAGCTATTTTTACGGTGGTCGGCATGAGCCACGACATCGGACGTCTGCACCACGTAGGCCACGTCGTCCGCGACATGGGCGAGGCCCTCAACCTCTATCGGCGGCTTGGCTTCACCCTGGCACCGCCGGCCTATCCCGCGATGGCCCTGAGCAAGGGGGCCGCCCCGGAGCCGTTCGGCGCGGCGAATACTCACGCCGACTTCCCGCGCAACTTCGTCGAGCTCGTCACCTGCGTGCCGCAGGGAGGGGCCACCCAGGTCCCCAGCGAGGCGAAACTCGTCCCCCTGCGGGCTCCAGCCGAGTTGCTGCCCCAACTTGTGGAACGCATCAGCAACACCAGCGCCAATATCGCAGCGTCCCTCCAACGCTTCGAGGGCCTGCACATCCTCATGTTCTCCTCGCCCGACATCGACGCCGCCGCCGCACGACTGAGCGCTGCCCGCGTGGCGCACGGCGGAGTCAACACCGTCCACCGTGCTGTGGAGACCGCCGACGGATCCCGCACGGAGTCCGTCCGCTATCTGGAGATCGACAGCCGTGAACCGGCCGTGAGGCCGGGGACGGTGGCCGAGGGAAGGGTGGGGGTCGTCGCAGACCTGGACCCGCTGGTGCAAGCTGCTCGGCAGCTCGACCACCCCAACGGTGCCCTCGACCTCGTCGAGGTCGTGACCTGTGTGGCGGAAGCCGACCTCGACGCCACTGGGGCCAGGTACCAGGACTACCTCGGCAGCCCGGCGCAGGCCGACGGGCCGTCGCGGTTCTTCGACCTTGACGGCGCCCGGCTGACGCTCGTGCCCGATTCCCAGCTCCCGACCGTCCTGCCAGGCGAACACGCCCCCGCTGTCCCCGCATTCGTCGCCTACGCAGTCGCCGTGCGCGATCTCGCCGCCACCCGGAAGCTTCTGCACGACAACGGATTCCCACTCGGCCGAACCGACTCGGGCAACATCTTCGTACCCGCCGCGTCTGCGCTCGGCGCCGCGATCATCTTCCGCGAGGCGAGCCAGGTACGCCGGTGACCCCTCCGCACGGCAGGGCAACCCCGATGAGCGACCCGTCGTGATCTACTCCTCCCGATCGGCCTTCACTTGATGCCCGTTGCTCTGGCCCGCTCAATATCCCTGATCGCCGCCGAGCGGCACCGGCTGAAAAAGGTGGCCTGCGGTCACAAGACCGAGCACCGGCTGGGGATGCGCGCGCAGATCGTGCTGCACGCGGCGCGTGGACGCTCCAACGCGCAGATCGACCGTCAGACGGGACTGCACCTCGACACCGTGCGCAGGTGGCGGGGCCGGTTCGCCGAAGCGCGCCTGGAGAGCCTGGCGGATCGCAAGCGCTCCGGCCGTCCCGGCGCGTTCACCGCATTACGGGCCGCTTCGGTCACTGCACTGACGTGCCGACTGCCCGCCGAGAGCGGGGTGCCGATCTCACGCTGGTCGGCCCCGGAACTGGCACGTGAGGCCATCGCGCGCGGCATAGCGACCTTCCTTTCCGCCTCCACTGTGCGCCGATGGCTCGCTCAGGATGTGTTCAAGCCCTGGCAGCATCGCTCCTGGATCTCCATCACCGACCCCGACTTCCGCCCCAAGGCTCAGCGGGTGCTGGAACTGTATGCCTACGGCAGCGGTGGCGCGATGGCCTACCTGGCCGCCGACGACGTCCAGCACGCGAAGGTGTTCGGCCGCACCGAACCACGCACCGGCATCGACCCGTTCATGAATCTGGTCACCCAGGTCATGAGCCGCGAGCCCTACGCCAGCGCCAAGCGCGTGTTCTGGATCGTCGACAACGGCTCCTCCCCCGCGGCAAGAAGCCGCCGACCGGTTGACCAAGGCATACAGCACAGCCGTCTCAGGGGAAGTTCACCACCTCCGACCTGGATGATCTGCTGGCCAGGCTCGACCGGCACCCCGCCGATCACCAGGCAGAATCCTCCAGCCCAGGCAGCATGACCAACCCCCGAAGGACTTCCTGCGCCGACCACTAAGTCTGGCCCCTGTGCGCTTTCCTGCTGGGTGGGAGGGTGGCCGAGGTGCGGCCACCCTCGATGGTGCCTGTGGTCCGGTCAGGAATCGGCGGTGTCGCCGGTGTTCGGGGTGCGGTCGTCCAGGGTGATGGTGACGAGCGGGCCGTCGTCGGGGGAGAGGGCAGCGAGGCTGTTGCCGATGCGTTGGTAGACGGCTTCGGCGAGCTCCCGGTCGCCGTCGCCTTCGGTGGCGGTGTTTCGCAGGTGGGACAGGCTGATGAGGACGGCGATGAGTGAACGGCCCGAGATGTTCGCCGCGATGCGGTTCTCGCCTTGGTCGGCGATCTGCGGAGGCATCCGGAAGTGGGGGTGCCCGCCGGCCCAGCCGGACAGGAGTTCCCACAGGTCACGGTGGCACACCAGCACGGCGGAAGAGATTCCCGCGGCCTGCGTCAGTACCCTGCTGTGCTCGGGATCGGCGGCGGGTCGCCCCCGGTCTCCGGCCCCGGTCTGCGGGGCGGCCGGAAGACGCTCGACGAGGCCGGCGACCTCCGCGCGCAGAGCGGCGATCTGCCCGCCCAGCTCCCCGACGGCGGACGGCGCGTCGTCGGCCTCGGGCCCCGGAAGCGCGGCAGCCACCGCCTCACGGACCGCATCAGCGACCTGGTCCCGCGTGAGGGGAGCCTGCGTTTGCTCGGCGAGCGCCTCGCGCACAGCCTCAGCCACCTGCTCCCGCGTCAGCGGGGCCTCGGTCTCCGGGCCGGCCTGCGGTCCGTCCTCAACGTCGGGTCCGCTCTCGACTGCGGCGTTGGTTTCAGCAGCGGGCACGTCAGCCGTATCCGCGCCCTCGGCCGAGGCGGCGTCTTCCCTGGCCGAGGCGGCGCCCACGGTGACGCTGTCCACCCGCTGTTCCGGCACTCCGTCCAGCAGAGAGTATTCGCTGTACACGGTCTCCGCCGTGGTGTCGTACCCGCTGCCCGCGCCGGCTGTGACGGTCACCGCAGCCGGTGTGGGTGCCAGGGAGGTGACCTCTCGTGCGACGCCGGCCAGGGTCGCCTGCACGACGGTCACCAACTCGTGCAGCCGGCGCAGTTGGTCAGCGGTAGCACTGTCCCTGTCCGCGTCCCGGGCCGCGTACGGCACGGGCAAGAGCTTCTGCGTGTCCAGGAGCGTCCTGGTCATGCGGGCGAGCTCCTTGGTCACGGAGGTGTGGGCATCGGTGTTGGTGTTCTTCACCTCTGTGAGCCCCCGGTCGAGGGTCTCGCTCAGCGTGGTGCTGGTGTGCAGCATCGCCTGATGCAGCATGGTCAGCCCGCTGGGGGCTTCGTCGCGGTCCCCGTTGCCGTTCGCGTCTTCTCCGCCGTTCCTACCGAACAACACTTCACCCTCACTTTGAGTACGCATGCGGTTACACAGGTAGTTTTCCGTGTGGCCGTCACCCGTACAGCCGATTCCCGCAGGTCGGGGGCGAATGGCCGGATCCCGCGTAACGGCTGATAGGCATACGGTTCAACTCCCGCCGGGAGGAGCAGCGCTCGCCGGGCCCGCTTCCCGCCCGTGCAGTAGGCGCTCGCCCCGGATGCGACGTGGCAGGCACGGCGCCGGGCCGCCGACGTCGGCGGAAAGGGGCCGCGTCAGTGGCCGGCCCGTCTCGCCCGGCACCCGGACAGGCGCGACCTCTGACGCGGGTGAGCGACGGTTGTGGGAACCGGCGTGCACGCTCTCGGTCCCGTCATGCGCCCATATCGGGTCGCATTCCGAAGGCGGCTGGATGAAGGTCCAGGGCAGATCACATCTGTCCTCCACCTTGGTGCTTCCGCCTCCGTCCGCGCTATTCACGCTGCGTATGCTGTGCCGATGGAAAAGCCCGTGGAGCTGGTGATTTTCGACTGCGACGGAGTTCTCGTGGACACGGAGCGGATCGCGCTCCGGGTCCAGCTGCGCATCGGCGCCGAGCTCGGGTGGCCGCTCACCGAAGATGAGGTCGTCGAGCTCTTCATGGGGCGTTCGCTGGTTTCCCTGGCGGAAGTGGTGCGGCCCCGCCTGGGCGACCGGGCGGCGGAGCTGTGGTGCGAACGGTTCACGCGGTACCACCGGGAAGAGGTCGACGCGGGTCTGATGCCTGTGGACGGTCTGCCCGAGGCGCTCGCCGCCCTGGACCGGACGGGTCTGGCGACCTGTATCGCGTCCGGCGGCACCCACGAGAAGATGGCGCACACGCTGGGGCGTACCGGCCTCTACGAGCGGTTCGCCGGGCGTATCCACAGTGCGACCGAGGTCGAGCGGGGCAAGCCCGCTCCCGACCTGTTCCTCCGCGCGGCCGCCGCGATGGGCTTCGACCCCGCCGTGTGCGTCGTGGTGGAGGACAGCCGTCCCGGCGTGTCGGCGGCGCGCGCCGCCGGGATGCGGTGTCTCGGTTACGCGGGTGGTGTCACCCCGGGGGACTGGCTGGAGGGGCCCGGGACCACGGTGTTCCACGACATGCGCGAGCTGCCCGGTCTGCTCGCCGGACAGTTCGCCGTAGCCGGGCTCGCGGTCGACGGGGGTCCCGGTCCGGCGCCTGCCGTGGTCGGCGGGGCGGCGTGATGATGCCGCGTGCCGAGGCGGTGGGCCGGCCCGGCGTCAAGACCGTCGGTGGTCCTCCCGGTCCAGGAAGACGAGTTGGGCCCGCTTGTCGGGGAGTTCGATCTGCGGGCCCTTCGTGAAGCCGGCCCGCAGGAAGCGTGCGATCGCCCGGTCGTTGCGGGCGTCCGGTTCCGCGACGATCCTTCTGCGGTCGGGGTTCTCCAGCAGGTGGGTGAGGAAGAAGCCGAGCAGGTGGCCGGTGAATCCGGGCCTGACCGGGCCGACCGGTGTGCCGATGAGTATGTGGATGCCGTGGTCGCCGGGCTGGACCTCGTAGCACTCGGCGACCGGGTCGTGTTCGGGTTCGTAGCTCTGGAAGAGCGCCACCGGGCTGCCGTCCAGGTGGACGAGGTGGGCGTGATGGGTCGTCAGGGAGTCCACGTACGCGTAGACCTCCTGGACGCGCTCCCGGTCGGCGCCGAGCATGCCCCAGTACCGGGCACGTTCCTGACTGACCCACGCGTGGAGGACGCCGGCGTCCGACGCGGGCGCGACGGGCCGCATGCTGACCGTCCCGAACCCCTCGATCATTTCCTGATGGGTCGTCGCCGGGCGGTTCGGAGCTGTCGCTCCGTAGTTGTCATCGTGTGTCATATGCCTTCAATTCACTCGCGAGAGGCCCGGAACGCGGCCGCTTCGATTACGCGACGGAGTGCTCGGGGGACTTAAAAGCCCAGGTCGGACCCGTGTAGAGTACCTGCAGCACTTTCGGATCGAGCGCTTCTGCGAAGGCGGGGAAAGGGAGAAACCCTCGTGGCGATCAGGGGCAACAAAACGGCCGGAACTGCCGATACGGACTTCGGTCCGTCAACTCAGCTGCAAGAGATGCTGTTCACGTCGATGCTGGCGAACCCCGACGAGAACCGCGCATTCAACGTGGAGAACATCCACGTCCTCCGCGGCCCGGTCGACGTGACCGCCCTGGGCCGTGCGGTGGACCTCGTCGTCGAACGTCACGAGTCGCTGCGCACCGCCTTCGTGACCGGCCATCAGGGCGTCGGCCTGCGGGTCCTGCCCGCTCCGACCGGTGCGCTGGTCTGCCGTGACCACACCGGAGGCGCCCCGCTGTCCCCGGCGGCGCTGGAGGACATCGTCCGCGCCGACACCGAGCACCTCTTCGACCTCGCGGGTGAACGGCCCAGCCGTTTCACCCTCCACCGAACCGGCGAGGAGGAGTACGTCCTGGTCGTCGTCGTCCACCACCTCGTACTCGACGGCTGGTCGATGGGCGTCCTGCTGGACGACCTGGGCTCCGCGTACGCGGCCGTCCGCGCGGGCGAGAGGCCCTTCGGCCCAGGACGTCCCGGGCAGCTGGGCGACTTCGCCCGGTACCAGCGGGAACTGACCTCCTCCCCCGAGGCCGCCGCCCTCCTCGACTTCTGGGCCCGGCAACTGGCGGGTCTGCAGGACGGCTCGACCGTTCCCTACGACCGTCCGGCCCGCCCCTACCAGACCTTCGCCGGCGACCGGCTGGACTTCGAGCTGCCCGCGGCCCTCGCCCGGAGCGTCGGCGAGGTGGCGCGCGCCGAGCGGGTCACCGTCGCCGGTGTGACGCTGCTCGCCTACCAGTTGCTGCTGCGTGAGTACGCGGGCCAGGAGGACATCGTCGTCGGGGTGCCGACGGCGAACCGGGTGCAGCCGTGGACGCACGACTGCGTCGGATTCCTGACGAACACCCACTGCGTCCGGTCGAAACTGCCCGCTCGCACGCCACTGCGCGATCTGCTCCACGCCACGGCCCGCGCTCTCACCGACGCCCTGCGGCACCAAGAGGTGCCCCTCATCGCCGTCTACGAGGACCTGATCGCGCGCTACGGTGCGGACAACCTGCCGCCCTACCTCTTCAGGACGCTGTTCATCTGTCACACCCACCGCGTCGCCCCGCTGGCGCTGGAGGGCGTCGCCTGCGCCCGCAGACCCTTCTCCCAGCAGGCCAGCAAGGCCGACATCACGCTGAACGTGTGGCCCGACGAGGCGGGCATCCGCTGCCAGATCGAGTACAACACCGACCTCTACGACGCGTCGACGATGGAGCGGGTGGCCGAACGCTACCGGGCCGTGCTGGCCGACATCGTCAACGACCTCGTCTGGTAGTGCCCGCTCCCTGTGCGCGCGCCCGCCCCCGGGCCTGCCCCCGCCGGTCCCCGAACCTCTCGTCCGACCATCGCACCACCTCGTCCCGGAGCACGGCGAGGCGCTGCGGCGTGCCGCCCGCGCGCGGGCGCACCGTCCCTTCCACCGACCGAGGGAAACCGATGTCCATCGTCAACGAAGCCATACCCGTCGGCGGGCCCGACCCCGCCGAACAGGCGGTGACCGCACTGCTGACCGCTCTCGGCGTGGACCTCGCCGAGGAGTCCCTCGCCGACACCCCGAGGCGGGTCGCCGCGGCCTACCGTGAACTCCTGGAGCCGCACGAGTTCACGGCGACGACCTTCCCGAACGATGACGGCTGCGACGAGCTGGTCCTCGTACGGTCGATCCCCTTCCAGTCGCTGTGCTGCCACCATCTGCTGCCGTTCTTCGGCGTTGCCCACGTCGGTTACGTCCCCGGCAAGCGGGTGCTGGGCCTGTCCAAGCTGGCGCGGGTCGTCCAGGCGTCGGCGCGGGGTCTGCAGATCCAGGAGCGCATCACCACCCGCATCGCGGACTGGCTGACCGAGGAACTCGATCCGCTGGGCGCGGGTGCGGTCGTCGAGGCCCAGCACACCTGCATGTCGGTGCGGGGCGTCAAGGCCGTCGGTGCCTGGACCACCACCTCCGCCGTGCGGGGCGTCCTGCGTGAGGACCCGCACCGCCGCGAGGAGTTCATGCGCCGTGCGGAGAGCGGGAGCGGCGGCGGGGCGGGCTGGCGATGACCCGTCCCTCCCCGGGCGGGGAACCTGAAGCCCGCCCCTTCCCGGGCGGGGAACCGGAACCCCGCCCCTCCCCGGGCGGGGAACCGGAGCGCGTCGACCTGCTCGGTCGGTGTCTGGGCGCCGCTCCCCGTCGGGATGCCCCTCCGGCGGACACCGCCGCCCTCCGGGGCACGGACGGCTCGGTCCTGTCCTACCGCGAGCTGGCCGACGCGATCACGGCGCGGGCCGCGGAGCTGAGGAGCGCGGGCGCCGGTCCCGGGCGGCTGGTGCGGGTGGACGCGGAGCGCACCCCGGCCGCCGTCGTGGAGCTGCTGGCTGTCCTCGCCGCCGGAGCGGCCTTCGTGATGCTCCCGGCCGGAGCGGTGCCCGGACCCGGTGTCGCCGAGATCCTGACGGGGCGGCGGGAGCTGCCGGCGGACGCCGCGTACGTGATGACCACGTCGGGCAGCACGGGGGCGCCCAAGGACACGGTGGTGACCCGTGCGGGGTTGCGGCACGTGTTCGGCGGCCTGCGCGACGCGCCGCAACTCGGCTTTCCCCAGGGGCTGGTCTGGGCCCAGTTCCACCCCCTCACGTTCGGCTACTCGATGTGCGAGGTGCTCGGCGCGCTCGCCTTCGGCGGGGAGCTCGCCCTGGTGGACCGCGAGTCACCGCTCACCTGCGCGGGGGTAGGCGACCTGGTGACCTCGGCGCGGTCCGAAGGCCGCGGGACGGCGCTCTGCCTCACCCCATCGGAGCTGTCCCTGCTCACCGCGCGGCTCCGCGAAGCGGGCGCCGGCGTCCCCGAGTTCGTCCTGCTGAGCGGCGAACCGGCGCACCGGGGGCAGCTGGCCGAGTTCCTGGCCCTGCCGGGCGGCGACCGAAGCGTCGTCGTCAACACCTACGCGGCCACGGAGACCGCCGGGCAGATCACCGCCGACCGGGTCACCGCGGCCGACGTGCCCGCCGTCATGGCCGGATACGTCGGCCACCCCCTGCCCGGCGTCCGGGTCACCCTGCTGACGGCCGAAGGCGCACCCGTGCCGCCGGACGACCCGGGGACGACCGGCGAGGTGCACGTCCAAGGGGCCGGGGTGGCCGCCGGATACCTCGACCCGGGGCAGACGGCCGACCGGTTCGTCCGCGTCGGTCCGGAGCGGGAGATCGCGTTCCGGACCGGGGACCTGGGCCGCTGGGCCGAGGGCGGCGGCCTGCGGATCGTCGGACGGGGCGGGCGTCGCCTGAAGGTCGCCGGGCGCTGGGTCGCCCTGGAGTCCGTCGAGCGCGCCCTGCTCGCCGGGGGCTGCGTCGACGAGGTCTCCGCCGCACCCACGGAGATCCGCCTGGAGGGGGCCGACCCACAGGAGTGCCTGCAGGTCACGGCCGTTCCCCGGGACGCGTCAGGGGTGACGGCGGAGCGCATCCGGGGGCAGGTCGTCGCCGCTCTCGGCGCGCCCCTGACCGTTCGTCTGGTGCTGGTCGACACGCTGCCCCGCACCCGTAACGGCAAGGTCGACACCCGTACGCAGGCGGTCCCGGGTCCTTCGCCGACGGGCGGCGGCGGACTCGCCGCCCAGGTGCGGTCGGTGTGGCAGGAGATTCTCGGCGCGGGGATCCCGTACACCGCCAACCTCTTCGAGGCGGGCGTCGACTCGCTCGGCGTGGTCACGGCCGCCGCGCGGCTCACCCGGGTGCTCGGCCGCCCCGTCACCCCGGCCTTCCTTCTCGACCACCCGCGCCTGGACCTCCAGATCGCCGCGTTGAGCGGGGACGTCGACGGCCCGAAGGCCGCCCCGGCGTCCCGGGGCGCGGCGGCGAGGCGTGCCGCGCTCGCCGGTCGGCGCGACCGGCGGCGGGCCGCTCGCGGCGTCGCCGCGGCTGTTACGGATCCCACTCCCGATTCCCCCACGCCCACCCAGAGTCACCAAGAAGAGGAGCCAACGAGTTGAACGGCAAAGGCATAGCCGTCCTCGGATACGCGTGCCGCGTACCGGGCGGGCGCGACGTCGCCGACCTGTGGAGCATCGTGGCCGACGGCCGTGACTGCGTCACGCGGGCCTCCACCAACGTCGGAGCCACCACCGGCGGCCGGGTGCACGCGTACGGCGTACTGGACGACATCGGCATGTTCGACGCCGGTTTCTTCGGGTACTCCCCGCGCGAGGCAGCCGAGATCGACCCGCAGCAGCGTCTGCTGCTGGAGTGCGCCGTGGAGGCCCTGGAGTCCGCGGGCGTGCGGGCCGAGGGGTCCGGCCACGACATCGGCGTCTTCGCGGCCACCGGGCTGAGCGGCTACCTGCTCACCACCCACGGCGGGCGGGCGACGGCCGACGACAACCTCTCCACGCTGATGGGCGGGGACGGCCACTACGCCGCCACCCGCATCGCGTACAAGCTCGGTCTGACCGGTCCCGCGATGTCCGTCGGTTCCGCGTGTTCCTCCTCCCTGCTCGCCATCCACACCGCCGCGCAGGCCATCGCCGCGGGCGAGTGCGACCTGGCGCTGGCAGGCGGTATGGACATCGAGTTCCCCCAGCCCGTCAGCTACCTCCGGCAGGAGGGCGGCATCATGGCGCAGGACGGCGTCTGCCGTCCGTTCGACGCCGGGGCGAGCGGCACGGTCTTCGGCTCCGGCGGCGGTCTGGTCCTGCTCGCCGACGCCGAGGTCGCCGAGGAGCGCGGCTGGCCGGTCCGGGCGGTCCTGATGGGCTCCGCCGTGAACAACGACGGCGCCGAGAAGGCCTCGTTCACCGCTCCGCGTTCCTCCCGCCAGGCGGAGGCCATCGCCCAGGCCATGGAGGTCGCCGAGGTCGACCCCGCGTACATCGGTTACGTCGAGTGCCACGGCACCGGCACCCAGCTGGGCGACCGCAGCGAACTCTCGGCCCTCATGGGGGCGTTCGGAGACACCCCGCTGCCGCCGCTCGGCTCCGCCAAGGCCAACTTCGGACATCTGCGGGTCGGCGCCGGAGTCATCGGCTTCATCAAGGCCTGCGAGGTCGTGGCGCGCGGCGTCGTCCCCCCGCTCGCCAACCTCGAACGCCCCATGGACGCCCTGCGCCCCGGCGACACACCGCTGCCCCGCACCGCCGGCGCCCTGGACCTGCCCGTCGGCGAGCGGTTCGCCGGAGTCAACTCCTTCGGCTTCGGCGGCACCAACGTCGCCGCGGTCGTCCGGGGCCACCAGGACGTCCGGCCGGTCCCGGCCCCCGCCGAGGGCCCGCACGTGCTGCGGCTCTCCGCCGCCGACCCCGACTCCTGCCTGGCCACCGCGGGCGCCCTGGCCGAGCTGCTCCGCTCCGACGAGGCTCCCGCAGTGTCCGACGTCGCGCACACGCTGCGCGTGGGCCGGGACGATCACGCCTACCGTCTCGCCACGGTCGGGGCGACCCCCGCCGAGCTGACCGCCGGGCTGGAGGGCGTCGGCGCGCACACCGTCGAGGGGTGGCACAAGCCGGGTTCCGAGACCCTGCTCATGCTGCCCGGTCAGGGCAGCGACCTGCTGCCCACGGCCCGAGCCCTGTACGGCTGGGAGACGGCCTTCACCGAGGCCCTCGACCGGCTGTGGACCGCCGCGCGGACGATCGAACCGTCGCTGCCGGCCCTGTCGGCCGCACTGGAGGAGGCCCCGGCCGACTCCACCGCCGGCCTGGCCACCGCCCACTGTCTGCACACGGCCGTCCTGCTGGCCCTCACCGAGCAGCTCGCCGCGCGCGGGGTCCGCGCGGACCGCCTCGTCGGGTACTCGCTCGGCGAGTACGCGGCCGCTGCCGCCGCCGGGGTCATCGGCGAGCAGGACGCCCTGCGCCTCGTACTCGCCCGGGCGGACGTCCTGCGGGACGCCCCCGCCGGCGCCATGATCGCCGTACGGCTGCCCGCCGACGAGATCGCCGCCGTGGTCCCCGAGGAGCTGGCCGCCCCCGCCGTCACGCTGAGCGCGGACCGTACCGTCGTATCGCTCGCCTCGGACGCCCTGCGGCGGGTCACCGGCCTGCTGGCCGACGCGGGCGTCCCGCACCGGGTGCTCGAACCGGCGCTGCCCTACCACTCCGGGCTGCTGGCCGGGGCCGCCGAGGCGTTCGCCCCGGTCGCCGACGCCGTGGCCGTCCTGCCGGGATCGGCCCGCCTCGTCACCACCGCCGCCGGGCGGGAGACTCTGGGCGCCGGTTACTGGTCCGCCCATCTGGCCGGTCCGCTCGACCTCACGCCGGCCGCCCGCGCCGTCGCGGAGGCCGCCGCCTCTCGCGGCTGCGTCGTCGTCGACCTCAGCCCCGACGGGTTCCTCGCCCGTGCGGTGGACGGGTCGGCCGCCGTCGCGGTGCGCCCGCTCCGTGCCGACAAGGACCCGCGCGACGCGTGGGTCCACGGCCTCGCCGCCCTGTGGGTCGTCGGACTTCCCTGCGAGACCGGCCCGGCGGCCGGCGGCGAGGGCCGGACGATCGAGCTGCCCGCCCGCGTGTTCGCGCGGGAACAGCACCTCAAGGAGGCCGCCCCCGCCACCGCCGACCCGGCCTCCCGGGCCCGCGGCACCGTCCGGCGGGAGAAGGACCTCGATCGCTGGTCCTACTACCCGAGTTGGCGGTTCCGCCGCCGGGGTCCCGGGGTGCACGACGCCGCCGGCGAACGCTGGCTGGTCCTCGCGGAGGCCGACGGAGAGGGTGCGGAGGTCGTGGCGGCCCTGCGGGCCCGCGGCGTGGACTGCGTCCACCTGGCGCCGCGGGCGTCCGGTGCGGAGCGGACCGCCGACGACGTCCTCCTCGTCCGGCCGGGCGACGAGGAGTCGGTGAAGTCGGCCGTACGGGGACTGGGCCTGGACCAGCACCCCGTCGACCGGGTCGTCCATCTCTGGTGCACCGCCCCGCTCCTCGACGGCGAGACGCTGGACGGCCGGCTGGCCGTGCTGGAATCCGAGTACGACCGGGGCTTCTACAGTCTCCTGTACGCCGTGCAGGAGATCGGGCTGGTCCAGGGCTCGCGTCACGTGCGCCTGGACATCGCGGCCCGGGGCATGCACCCCGTCAGCACCGACCCCGCCGACACCGTGCCCGACCGCGCCCTGCTCGCCGGCCCCGGCCTGGTGATCCCGCAGGACTTCCCGGCCATGTCGGCCCGCACCCTGGACATCACCGGGCTCCCCGTGGACGGCTGGTCCGCCGAGCTGGTGGCGGAGCTCCTCGGCACCTCCGCCGACACCACCGTCGCGCTGGCTCCGGGGTCGCGCTGGGTGCGCTGCTACGAGCGCGACGAGCTGCCGCCCGTCCCCGAGGACCGGCTTCCGCTGCGTCTGCGCGAGGAGGGCGTCTACCTCATCACCGGCGGTCTCGGCGGCATCGGCATGACCCTCGCGGAATACCTGGTCCGCACCTGCCGCGCCCGCCTCGTCCTGACCGGCATGGACGCCGTCCCGGACTCCTCCCTGTGGGAGAACGGCGACGACGAACCCCTCGACGGCGTGGACCAGGCGCTGGCCGAACGGGTGACGCGCATCCGCAAGCTGGTCGCCCTCGGCGGCGAGATCGTCGCCGCCCGGTGCGACGCCGCCGACCGGGACCAGACCGCCGAACTGTTCGAGACCATCGAGAAGCGGTTCGGCCGGCTCGACGGCGTCGTGCACGCCGCCGGGGTGTTCGAGACCCAGCGGGCCTTCCGAGGCCTGGACGACACCGGTCGCGAGGACTGCGTCAGGCGGCTGCGTCCGAAGGTCGAGGGCACGCTGGTGCTCGCCGAGTTCCTGCGGGGCCGCAAGCTGGACTTCGTCCTCATGCAGTCCTCGCTCTCCTCGCACCTGGGGGGCCTCGGCTTCTACGCCTACACCGCCGGCAACGCCTTCATGGACTCCTTCGCGGAGCGCCACCGCGACGCCGACATCCCCTGGATGACGGTCAACTGGGACGGCTGGATCTTCCGCGAGCGCGACGACGACACCCTGCACCAGTCGGTGGTGTCCCCGTCCTTCGCCTCCCCGGACTTCGGCGTCGTCGCCGAGATCGCCATCCGGCCCAGCGAGGGGCAGGACTTCTACAGCCGGCTGATGAACATGACCGAGCCGCACCAGGTCCTGATCTCCACCGCGGACTTCGAACGCCGCATCGACCAGTGGGTGCGCTCCGCGGCGGACCGCCAGGCGGCGCCCGCCACCGCCGGACAGGCCGGTTCCGGCGACGACGCCGACATCGAGTCCGGTATCGCGGAGGTCTGGACGGACGTCCTCGGCATCGGCGACCTCACCGGCACCAGCGACTTCTTCGCCCTCGGCGGGGACTCCCTGCTCGGCGTCACCGTCGCGCACCGGCTCAGCCTGCGGTTCGACGTGGTCCTGTCCGTGATCACCATGTTCGACAATCCCACCATCGCCCAGACCGCTGCCGAGATCCGCCGTCTGCGCGGCCGGTCGGCTGCCGGAGGAACCAAGTGACGACCCCCACCCACCACGAGTCCCAGGCGTCGGCCTGCGCGTGTGCGGCCGACGAGGCCGCCTCCACCGTCGGCACGCCGGGCGGATACCCGGCAGGGGCGTTCGCCGTCACCAAGCTCTTCGACGACCTGCCCTGCTGCCACCGGTCGTGGGCGCACGACGGCAAGTGCCGCTTCCTGCACGGCTACGAGCGCAGCTTCGAGATCGAGTTCGTCTGCGCCGAGCTGGACCCGGTCACGGGCTTCGTCGTGGACTTCAGCGCCCTGAAGAACGTCCGCGCCCTGCTGAACGACCAGTTCGACCACACCACCCTGGTCGCCGTGAACGATCCCGAACGGCCCCTCTTCGAGGAGCTCGCCGCACGCGGCGTCGTCGACCTGCGGGTCATGGAGCACACCGGGATGGAGGGAGCCGCCGCCTGGGTCATGGACGAGGCGGGACGGCTGGTCCGCGAGGCCACCGACGGCCGGGTGTGGATCCGCCGCGTCGAGGCCCGTGAGTGCCGCAAGAACTCCGTCGTCCTCACCGCCTCCCCGGGGGACGCCGCGCGGTGAGCCTTCCCGATCTGGGCACGGGAGCGGCCGGACCGGCCGCTCCCGTGCACCCCGTACTCCCCGGCGCCACCGGCGCCGGGAAGCGCCTTCTGCTCGTCCCCGGTCTCGGCCAGAGCGCCGCGCACTGGGGGCCGTTCGCCCGCTGGCTGGCCTCCCGGGACCGCGCGCTCCTCGCCGTCGACCCGGGCGCGCTCGCCGCGCAGAGCGCCGCGCCCAGGGGCTCGTACGACCGGTTGCGGGAGATGGCCGAGGCGCTGGCCGCCGCGTGTGACGAACACGGGATCAGCGGTGTCCTCGGCCACTCGGCGGGCGCTCCGGCCGCCCTGCTGACCGCCTCGCTGGCGGACTTCGGCACGGTCACCCTGATCGAGCCGGTGCCGTCCCACTTCGCGGTGCACCCGGCGCCGCGAGGACCCGGCACGCCCGGTCCCGACGTTCCCGGCACTTCCGGTCCCGACGTTCCCGGCACTCCCGGTCTCGTCGCCCGGCCCGGCGACGATCCGGGGGAGTCCCTGCGGCGGCTCCATCCGCTCGCCGCCGAGACCACGCTGCGGGCCGTCACCGCCGCTCTCGCCGCCGTGGGGCCGTCTCCGCCGCCCGCGCCGCCCCTGCCGGAGTCGGCGCGCCCCCTCCTGCGGGACCGGGCCGACCGGACCGGCGCGGCCCTCGCCGCCCACCTGGGCAGGGTCGTCGTCCTGCGCGGGGCGCACTCGGCCCTGCTGCGCCGGACGGACGCCGAGACGCTCGCCGCGCGGGCCGCCCACGGTGAGCTCCGCGTCGTCGAACGGGCGGGCCACTCCCCGCACATCGACGCTCCCCGGGCGGCCGTCGCCGCCTTCCTCGGAGAGCGGCCGTGACCGTCGTGACCGAGCGCCGCTCGGCCCTGGGGCTCCGTGACTTCCGGCTGCTGATCGCCGGCCAGTTCCTGTCCATGATCACCTACGGCGCCTATCTGGCCGTTCTGTCCTGGTACGCCTACCAGCTCACCGGCTCACCCGGCGCGTCCGGACTCGTCCTCGGGGCCGCCGCCGTATCGGAGGTCACCACCCTGCTGCTGGGCGGCGCGCTCGCCGACCGCTGGGACCGCCGGTCGATGATGGTCGTCGCCGACGCCGGCCGCCTGGTGGCCGTGGGGGTGCTCGCCGTCGTCACCGCCGCCGGGCACACCGATCTGATGGTGCTCACGGTGTGCGCGTCCCTCGTGAGCCTCTTCGACGGCCTGTTCTACCCCGCGCTGGGCGGGATCGTCCCGGCCACGGTCCCCGGCGAGCTGATCGGCTCGGCCAACGCCACGCTCGGCTTCGTCCGTTCCGTCAGCGCCATCGCGGGGCCGGCCCTGGGCGGGGCCGTCTACGCATCGGCGGGCATGGCGACCGTCCTGGCCCTGACCGCCTTCGCGTTCCTCGTCGCCCTCGGCACGGCGCTGGCGCTGCGCCCGCTGCCGCGCAAGGGACCGCGGGTCCGCTCCCGCCCCTTGCGGGACATCGGGGAGGGCGCCCGGTACGTCCTGTCGGTTCCGCTGCTCGTCTCCATCCCGGTCGCCGCGGTCGCCCTGCTGCTCTCCGAAGGCCCGACGCAGACGCTGCTGCCGCGCCTGGTCGAGGAGCACTTCGACGGCGGCGCGGGCACGCTCTCGCTGCTCACCACCGCGTACGGTGCGGGCGCGGCGGCCGGAGCGCTGCTGTACGCGCGGCTGATGCCCCGCCGGCGGCGGGCCGTGATCGTGTACACCATGTGGACCACGGCGCACATCCTGTGCGCGGCCATGGCGCTGACGACCTGGCTGCCCGGCGCGGTCGCGCTCGCCGCCGTGCGGGGGATGTGCGGCGGCCTCGGCTTCGCCCTCTGGGAGACGCTGCTCATGCACGTCGTCGCGCCGGACAAGCTCTCCCGGGTCTACTCGGTCAACCTCTTCGGCACGAAGGCGCTCATGCCGGTCGGCTTCGCTCTCGGCGGCTGGCTGGGCGCCCACGCCCCGGCGGCGACGGTGATCGCCTGCGGTCAGCTCGCCGGCGCGGCCCTGATGGCCTCGCTGCTCCTCGTACGGCGCATCCGCGCAGTCCAATGAACCTCTCCCCGCACAAGGACACCATGATGAAGACCGTCATCCTCGGCACCGGCGAAGTCTGCCGCCACCTCGCCCCGGCTTTCCTGTCCCTCGGTCACGAGGTCGTCGTCGGCACCCGCGACCCGGAAGCGACCCTGGCGGGCAACCACCCCTACCGTCTGCTGGCCGCCCGCCACCCGGAGCTGCGGCTCGTGTCCTTCGCGGACGCCGTCGAGGCCGCCGACCGCGCCGGACTGGTCGTCAACGCGGTCTCCGGACCGGCCTGCCTGGAGGCGCTCGCCCCGCTCGCCGAGGGGCTGACCGGGCACGTGGTGATGGACGTCTCCAGCCCCTACGACTGGTCGCGTCCGGACGCGGTCCTCGATCCGGTCAACACCGACAGCCTCGGCGAGGCGATCCAGCGCGCCCTGCCCGGCGCCTTCGTGGTGAAGACGTTCAACACCCTGGCGGCGCAGGTGATGCCCCGGCCCGACGCGGTCGGGCCCGACCACACGGTGTTCCTCAGCGGTGACGACGAGGCGGCCAAGGCCCGGGTGGCGGAGCTGCTGCGGGCACTGGGCTGGCGGGACGTGCTCGACCTCGGCGGCATCGTCACGTCCCGCGCCACCGAGATGATGCTGCGCATGTGGATCGACACCTCGCGGGCGCTGGGCACCCACCTCTTCGGTTTCAAGATCGTCCGTTGAGGCCCGGCCGGCCGTCAGAGGCCGGTCTCCTCGGTGAGCGCGGACCAGTCGGTCACGACCGGAGCCAGCTCGCCCCGCAGCCACAGCGGCAGCTGGTCGGCGTAGTGGGGCGAGCCGGGCGTCCCGGAGGCTCCGAGCGGGGTGATCCACGCGCTGTTCTCCCGGCGGTGCAGGTCCCAGACGTAACGGGCGGCGGAAGCGCGGGCGCTGAGGTCGGTCAGGCCCGGCACGCTGGAGGAGGACATCACGCAGTCGTGGTCGCCGTGCACCGGTGGCCGCGGTGTGTCCTTGCCGGGCACCGCCTCCCACAGGGCCAGTCGGTGGGTCTCGCCCCAGGTCGCGGGCGCTCCGTCGGCCGCCACCCGTTCGAGCGCCTCCCGGGCGTGCGCCATCACGTCCACGTCCGGCAGCGCGCCGGGGACCGTCAGGTGTTCCAGGGCGTAGCCGACCCGGGTGAGCGGCGCCAGCCAGGGCCGGAACACCTCAGGATCGTCGGGGCGTACGGCGAGCCCGGACAGGGCGGGGTCGTCCGTCAGACGCCGGGCGAGCGCCCCCCGCCAGGCGGCGAACACGGCGGCGCCCCGCGACGCGGCGTCCATGCGCCGGTCCCAGTCGACGAGCGCCGAGCGCAACGCCTCGGCCCCGGCGGAGAGTTCCCGCTGCGGGACGATCAGCCGGTCCAGGAGCACGGAGGCGGTGGGCAGCAGGGTGTCGGTGTGGACACCGGGCAGCTCCGCCGCCGACCACCGGGGGCGGGAGCCGAGCAGTTCGGCGATGCGACGGGCGCGGTGCGGGGCGGAGAACTCGACGCCGAACGGTGCGGACAGCGCCCGCTCGTTGGCCATGACCGCCTGGCCGCGAACCTCGGCACGGGGCATCGGCTCCCAGTCGCCGGACCACGCGGCCCCGGCGTCCCAGGCGTCCACGACGCCGTGCCGGGCCGCTTCGGTCCGTACGGGGACGGCGCCGGCCACCCGGTGGAGGAGGCCTCCCCGGGTGTCGGCGGCCAGCACCACGTTGACGGGCTCCACCCAGTGGTCCATCGCCCGGTCGACGTCCGCGACCGTGCGGGCCCGCAGCAGAGCGGGGAGCGCCTCGAAGCCGAGCGAACCGAGCACCCGGGCCGGCCAGCGCAGACTGACGGCGCGCCAGCGCCCCGCCGCCCCGGGGTCCGTATCGGCGAAGGCGTCCTCGGCGAGCGCGTCCTCGGGCGGCCCCCCGATCACCACCGGTCCGCGCCGCGTCTCCACCGTACGGACCGTCACCGGCTCCCGTCCGAGGACCTCCACCGTCTCGACGCCGGTCTCGGCGGGCTCCCAGCCGTCGGCGCCCCAGGCCTCGACACCGCCCCGCCCCGGGCCGGGCACCTGCCTCAACCGCTCACGGTAGAGGTCCTGGTAGTCGGCCATGGCGTTGGTGATGCCCCAGGCCACCGTCCCGGCGTGGGCGAAGTGCGCGATGCCGGGAACCCCGGGGACGGCGAACCCCAGCACGTCGAACTCCGGGCAGGCGAGCCGGATCTGCTGGTAGATGCCCGGCGCCTCGATGAAGCGGTGGGGGTCGCCCGCCAGCAGCGGCAGCCCGGAAGAGGTCCTCCCGCCGTCGAGCAGCCAGCCGTTGCTGCCCGAGCCCGTCGGCCCGTCCGTGGCGAAGCGGGCGACCGCTTCGGAGCCCATGACGGAGGCGACCCGGTCACGCCAGAGCTTCGCGGGGAAGCCCGCGAAGAGCAGGTGGTGGGAGAGCCAGATCGCCAGCGGCGCCCACGGCTCCCACTCTCCCGGGGCGATCGCCGCATCGGCGAACTCGGGGGCCGAGGCGGCGGACCGCGGCAGGGCGGAGTTGACGCCGTCGGTGTAGGCGCGCACCCATGCGGCCGTCACGGGCGAGAGACCGGCGTAACAGCGGCGCGCGGTGTCCGCCAGTCTCACCCGCCGGGCGAGCAGGTCCCAGGGCAGGTGGTCCGGCCCCAGGAAGGCGGCGGAGGAACCGAGGGCGCGCCGGCGCTCGACCTCCAGTTGCCAGGCCCGGTCCCGGGCCGTCGCCGCCCCCTGCGCATGGGCGAGTTCGACGGGGTCCGCGGCCCGCAGATGGGGTATGCCGTGGCTGTCTCGGTAGACGCGGGCACTCAAGCGAGCTCCTCGGGGTGGTTTCCCAGCAGTCCGCGTGCGCACCGCTCCGGGGTGGCTGCGGTCACGGAAGATCGGACAGATAATCTAACTGGTCGGCAAGGAACCATCGGACGGGTATGCCGGAGTGGCCTTCGGCGGGACCTCGGAGCAACGGCCGGAAAGCGGGACTCGGGCGGCAGCCCGGTCCGGGGACCCGTCCGGACAGACGCCGCGGAGCCGGTGCGTGCCGTCCGGGGGTCCGCGCCACCACGCACCGGGCACCGCCCCGAGCAGCGGGTCCCGCCCCGCAGCCCTGGAACACCCCCCGCTGGACTGGAGAACCCATGCCCGCTCACGCCACCGGCGAAGTCCACGATTTCGTCGCGATAGGCCTCGGTCCCTTCAACCTCGGACTCGCCTGCCTGACCGCACCGCTCGATGAACTCGACGGCGTCTTCCTGGAGTCCGAGGACCGGTTCTCGTGGCATCCGGACATGATGCTGGACTTCGCCACCCTGCAGGTGCCCTTCATGGCGGACCTGGTCACGCTTGCCGACCCGACGTCCCCGTACTCCTTCCTCAGTTATCTCAAGGAGAAGGGGCGCCTCTACTCGTTCTACATCCGCGAGCGGTTCTACCCGCTGCGGGCCGAGTACAACGACTACTGTCGCTGGGCGGCGGACCGTCTGACGTCGCTGCGCTTCGGCCACCGCGTCGAGCGGGTGGACTTCGACGAGTCGGCCGGCGTCTACGTCGTCACGTCGGAGCGCACGGCGACGGGCGACCGCGTCCGCCACTACGGCCGTCATCTCGTGGTCGGCACCGGCACTCCGCCCCACATACCGGATTCCTGCCGGGGGCTGAAGGGCGACGTGATCCACAACTCCGCCTACCTGAGCAACAAGGCCGTGCTCCAGGCGAAGGAGTCGGTGACGGTCGTCGGCTCCGGGCAGAGCGCAGCGGAGATCTACTACGACCTGCTCGGTGACATCGACACCCACGGATACCGGCTCAACTGGGTGACCAGGTCGCCGCGGTTCTTCCCCCTGGAATACACCAAACTCACCCTGGAGATGACCTCGCCGGAGTACGTGGACTACTACCACGCGCTTCCCGAAGCCACCCGGTACCGGCTGGAGGGGCAGCAGAAGATGCTGTCCAAGGGGATCGACGCCGACCTGATCAACGGGATCTACGACCTGATCTACCAGAAAAACCTCGCGGGCCCGGTCGCCACCAGACTCCTGACGAACTCCGCCGTGCACAGCGCGCGGTACGACGAGGCCGAGGGCGTCTACACGCTGGGACTGCACCACTGCGAGCAGGACCGCGAGTTCACTCTCACGACGCACGGCCTGGTCCTCGCCACCGGATACTCCTGCGCACCGCCCGCGTTCCTGGAACCCGTGCGGGACCGGCTGCGGTGGGACGGCCACGGCCGCCTCGACGTCGCCCGCAACTACAGCGTCGACACCGGCGGCCGAGGGGTGTTTCTCCAGAACGGGGCCCCGCACGCGCACAGCGTCACCTCCCCGGATCTCGGAATGGGCGCCTACCGCAACTCCTCCATCATCCGCGAGCTGGTCGGCCGGGAGGTCTACCCGATCGAGAAGTCCATCGCCTTCCAGGAGTTCGGCGCCCCCGAGGACGTCATCGCGTGAACGACTTCGACCGCCCCACCCTGTTCGCACACACCTCGGCGCTGGGCACCCTGGCCGTGCACCCCCTCGACCCCGCGGCGGACCGTGTCCTGCTGCACTCCTGGGTCACCCATCCCAAGGCCGCCTACTGGCTGATGCAGGACCAGAGCGTCGACGAGGTGGAGCACTTCTACCGCGAGGTCGCCGACCACCCGCACCACGAGGCGTTCGTCGGCACGCTCGACGGCACGCCCTGCTTCCTCATCGAGCGCTACGACCCCGAGCACGTGGAGCTGGCGGGCCTGTACCCGGCCCGCCCGGGGGACATCGGCATGCACTTCCTCTGCGCGCCCACCGACCGGCCCCGGCACGGCTTCAGCCGCGCCGTGATCACCGCCGTGATGGCTTATCTCTTCGACGACCCCGCAGTCCGGCGCGTGGTGGTCGAGCCGGACCTGCGCAACACGGCCGTACACGCCCTCAACGCCGCCGTCGGCTTCGTACCGCGAGGGCCGCTGGCCAAGCCGGAGAAAGAGGCGCTGCTGAGCTTCTGCACCCGGGAACAGTTCCGGGCCGCGACCGAAGGGATCACCTCATGAGCACGGGCACCACCGACCACCCGGCCGCCCGCGACACGGTGGCGCACCTGCGTCCGGACGCCTGGGCGGCGGCCAACCGCGCCCTCGTACGGAAGGCGCTGGCCGAGTTCGCCCACGAGAAGCTGTTGCGCCCCGATCCCGAGGGCGGGGGCCGCTACACGGTCCGCTCGGACGACGGCGCCGTCGCGTACCGCTTCGCCGCCCGGCGCATGGCCCTCGACCACTGGCAGATCGACCCCCACAGCATCACCCGCCACCAGGGCGAGGTGGAACTCGCGTTGGACGCCGCTGACCTGATCCTCGAGCTGCGCGGCTCCCTCGGGCTGAGCGACGAGGTGCTGCCGGTCTACCTGGAGGAGATCAACTCAACCCTGTCCTCCGCCGCGTACAAGCTCTCCCGCGCGCACGTGCCCGCCGCCGAGCTGACCCGCGCCGGCTTCCAGGCCGTCGAGTCGGGCATGACGGAGGGGCATCCCGGTTTCGTCGCCAACAACGGCAGGATCGGCTTCGATATCGAGGAGTTCCACCAGTACGCGCCCGAGGCCGCGTCCCCGGTCCGCCTGGTGTGGCTCGCCGCCCACCGCGAGCGGACGGTGTTCACCTCCTGTTCGGACATCGACTACGACTCGCTGATCGAGCAGGAGCTGGGAGGCGCCCAGCGGGGGCGCTTCGAGGCAGTGCTGACGGACCTGGGGCTGGACCCCGCGCACTACTTCTTCTTCCCTGTCCACCCCTGGCAGTGGACCAACCGGATCAGCATCACCTTCGCCGGCGAGGTGGCCACCCGCAGGCTGGTCCATCTGGGCCGGGGCGAGGACGCCTATCTGCCGCAGCAGTCCATCCGGACCTTCTTCAACGCGGACCGGCCCGAGCGGCGGTACGTCAAGACCGCCATCTCCGTGCTCAACATGGGGTTCATGCGCGGGCTGTCGGCCGCCTACATGGAGGCGACGCCGGCGATCAACGACTGGCTGGCCGACCTCATCGCGGGCGACCCGCTGCTGCGGGGCACCGGACTGACGATCCTGCGCGAACAGGCGGCCATCGGCTACCGGCACCCCCAGTACGAGGCGGCCACCGACCGCTTCTCCCCCTACCGCAAGATGCTCGCCGCGCTGTGGCGCGAGAGTCCGACACCCGCTCTGGCCCCCGGCGAGCGCCTGGCGACCATGGCCTCCCTGCTGCACACGGACCGCGACGGAGGGTCCTTCGCCGTCTCCCTCATCGCCGCCTCCCCTCTGGCCCCCCGGGAGTGGCTGCGCCGTTACCTGGACGCCTACCTCACTCCGCTGCTGCACAGCTTCTACGCGTACGACCTGGCGTTCATGCCCCACGGCGAGAACGTGATCCTGGTGCTGGACGAGGACGGGACCGTGGTCAGGGCGGTGTTCAAGGACATCGCCGAGGAAATCGTCATCATGGACCCGGAAGCGGACCTGCCGGAGACGGTGCGGCGCATTCGCGCGGAGATCCCCGACGAGATGAGGCTGCTGTCCATCTTCACCGATGTCTTCGACAACTTCCTGCGCTACCTCTCCGCCATCCTCGATGAGGCGCGGACCCTCGGCGAGGACGACTTCTGGCGGACGGTCGCGGAATGCGTGCACGACTACCGCGAGGAGGTACCGCACCTCGCCGAGCGTTTCGAACGGTTCGATATCTTCGCCGAGGCGTTCCCGCGGTCCTGTCTCAATCGCCTCCAGCTGCGCGACAACCGGCAGATGGTCGACCTGGCCGATCCCTCGGCCGCCCTGCAGCTGATCGGCGAGCTGGACAACCCGTTGGCGCCCCACGCGTAGGGTCGTGTCCGCAAAGTCTCGTCCGGCCCGCCCGGAGGGCGGACGACGATACTTTGCGGACACTCGCCAGGCCGACGTCGCGCGGCGTGGTGCTTCGGCGCTGCCCAGGGGAAGTACGAAGACGGTTCTGCCCGGTCGTGGTCACGGACTCGTGAGGAGCTGGGGCGAAAGGTTCTTGACCATGGTGTTGGTCCAGCGCATCTGCCGCAGTGTCCGAGGATGGCACGAGGCGGCCAGCTCCAGAAGGCGGGTGTCTTTCGCTGCTTGTCCGGCTTGGGCGAGCATCTCCCAGTACAGGGAGTTTCCGGCTGCGCCGAGGTGCAGTTCCCGCAGGTCCCT
The DNA here is from genome assembly GCF_028622875.1 of Streptomyces sp. MMBL 11-1. Lineage (NCBI taxonomy): Bacteria > Bacillati > Actinomycetota > Actinomycetes > Kitasatosporales > Streptomycetaceae > Streptomyces > Streptomyces sp. MMBL 11-1. Next base: position 7,696,012 of record NZ_CP117709.1, read on the forward strand.
CAGCAGCAGAGGACCTGGTTCCGGGCGGTGGCCGACGGCTTCGGCGGTCTTCTCCCCGATGGCCGGCACCCACCCCGAAGCGGACTTCTGCGAAGGCCCGTCGAGATCCAGGCCGTAGTGGCCGGCCGTCTCCGCCAAGCGCAGGCAGTGCTCGTTCGACCACCTGGCGAGATCCCTGGCGACGTGGTGGACCTCGTGCTCGGAGCTGTGGCGTTCGCCGATCACGATGAGCGTGTTCGCCAGCTGCCGCTCTCCGTGGTGCAGCGCACGCAGGGTGAGGACGATGCCGTTCACCGAGGACCTCCGACGGTGTCGTCCTGGTCCGTTCCGGTCGACTCCAGAACTCTCGCGGTGACACCACCCTCGGTGGGCCGGACGCCGCTCGGGCGGGAAGGCGCGGACGCGGTGGTCGTGGGGGCTGGTGCGGGCTGCCCCGCGCTCTTCTCCACCAGGGTGACCGCGGCTGCCGCCGTTTTGAACAGGGGCTGTTTCGACACGGGGTCCCAGTCGGTAATGGTCGTCTCGTTGGCCGCCCGTGGCGGTGTCGTGTCGTCGGGGCCGGAGCCGGAGGCCGTGTCCCAGTAGCCGTAGTGAAAGGGGACGAACAGGAGTCCGGGACGGATGCCGGTGATCCGCACCCGCCCCCGCAGGGCGCCACGCGGGCCGGCGACCTCGACGAGGTCGCCCTCGTCGAGTCCTTGGGCTTCCGCGTCGGAGGCGGAGAGCTCCACCCATACGTCGGGTGCCGCGGCGTTCAGCTGAGGAGCACGGCCGGTCTTGGTTCGGGTGTGAAAGTGGTAGAGCGTGCGTCCGGTCGTCAGTTGATACGGATAGTCGTCACTCGGCGCCTCATGCGGCGGAAGGAACTCGGCGGCTTTGATCATGGCTTTGCCGTCCGGGTTGAGGGAGCGGTACTCGACCACCGAAACGGACGCGCCGGTGACCAGGTCCTTGCCGTAGGTCTCGCACATGTCCGGATCCGCCCAGGCGATGCCGTCGGTGTACAGGCGGTCGGTTCCCCGCGGTGCCCGCTCGTTGCAGGGCCACTGGATGCCGCTGCCGCCGCGGAGCTTGCCGTAGGTGAGGCCGGTGTAGTCGCAGGGGCGGCCGGCGCTGCAGCGCTTCCACGCCTCGAACGCGGACTCCGGGTCGCGCCAGGAGATCAGCGGTCCGCCGTCCTTGTCCTGGAAGTCCATCCGCCGGGCGTAGTCGAGGAAGATGTCGAGGTCGGGCTTGGCCTCTCCCGGAGGTTCGACGGCCTTGTCGGACAGGTGCACGGTGCGGTCGGCGTTCGTGAAGGTTCCGGTCTTCTCACCCCACGTCGCCGCTGGCAGAACGATGTCCGCCAGCTGTGCGGTCTCCGTGAGGAACAGGTCCTGCACCACGACGAAAAGCCGGTCCTGCGCCAGGATCGAGCGGATCCGGGACAGCTCGGGCAGGGAGACAGCGGGGTTGGTGCCGCTGATCCACAGCATGCGGATCGAGCCCTGCTCCGCGTAGCGGAACATCTGCATGGCGTGGGTGGGCGGGGCGTAGTGCGGGATCGTCGTGGGCTCGACATTCCATACCTCGGCGAGGTCGGCCACGTGCTGGTCGTTCTGCCAGTTCCTGAACCCGGGCAGGTCCCCGTTCGCCCCGCACTCCCGGGTGTTCTGCGCGGTGGGCTGCCCGTTCATCTGCAGCATTCCGGCGCCCGGCCGCCCCAGCATGCCGCGGAGCAGATGCAGATTGTTGATCTGCACCGCGGCGGCCGTGGCCTGGTGGGACTGGTAGATGCCCTGCAGGGCGGTGGACAGGAGCCTGTCGGCCGTGCCGAGCACTTCCGCGGCCTCCGCGATGCGGGCGGCCGGGACGTCGCAGATGCGTTCCGCCCATTCGGGCGTGCAGTTCTCGACCGTCTTCGCCAGTTCGTCGAAGCCGACGGTACGGGCCTCGATGTAGTCGTGGTCGACGCGGTCGGTGCGGATGATCTCGTGCAGGAGCGCGTTGAGCAGCGCCACGTTGGTTCCGATCCGTGGAGCCAGGTGCACGGTGGCGGCACCAGCGACCCGTGTGGGCCGCGGGTCCACACACACCAGACGCGGCGGGTCGCTTCCCTCCAGCCGGTCGAGAACGCGCATCCACTGCACGGGCTGGGTCTCGGCAAGGTTGTGGCCGAAGAGCGCGATGACGTCCGCGTGGTCGATGTCGTCGTAGGTGCCGGGCTGTCCGTCGCAGCCGAAGGACTCCTTGAGCGCCTCCGCCGCCGTCGATGTGCACAGCCGTGTGTTGCCGTCCAGGTGGTTCGTTCCGATACCGGCCCGTGCCGCGACCGTCAGTGTGTAGTACTCCTCCAGGAACAGCTGGCCCGAGGTGTAGAAACCGACCGAGCCGGGGCCGCACTCCTGGAGCAGGTCGCGCGAACGGGCAACCACCGTCTCCATCGCGGTGTCCCAGTCCGTCTCGACCAACCGTCCGTCACGACGGATCAGCGGCCTGGTCAACCGGTCCCGCGAGGCGTTGGCCTGCCAGCCGAACGCGTCCTTCGGCCCCAGCCGGCCGCGGTTGACACGGTCCGTCACCCGGCCGCGTACACCTACCATCCGGCCGTCCTTGACGGCGATGTCCATGGCGTCACCGTCGGAATGCAGAATCGACGCGGCCTGTACCCATCGTTCCACGCCTGCGGCCTCCACCCCCTCGGCCAGGTGGGTGTCCTCCCGTGCCGGCCACGCCTCGCCTCGGGCATAAGGAGTACGGCCGCCCCACGGTCGCGCGATCCGGTCAACCGAAGTCTTCACACGTGCCTCCTGGCCTGCGCGCTCGCGGCGCTCCCTGTACCGACCGGTCATCGGTACCCGAAGCGGCCCTCCCTCAACATGACCCACGCGTTCGCCGTAACCCGGAAGGGCCACCCGTCGGCAAGCCGGGCGGCCCGGCCGGCCGCGCACGCTCGATGGGGGCGACCCTGTTCCTGTACGGGAGGGAACCCGGTCCGCGTCCGCCGCCCGGTCCTCGGGCGGCGGACTCCGGCGGACCCTCAGAACCCGCGCGTCACGTCGAACGCGGGCTAGACCGAGGCCGGAATGGCCTGGGGGAAACGGAAGAACCCGTTCGGGTCGTACGTGCGCTTGACACGGCTGAGCTCGGGGAGGTTCGAGCCGTAATACGCGTCCGCCCAGTTCGTGAGGTCGGGATCAGGGAAGTTCGCGTACGAACGGCTGTTGGAGTAGGGGTCCATCGCTCCGAACACGCCGTTCAGCCACTGCCCCGCGGCCGCCTTGTCCTCGTCGGTGAGGTACGAGCCCTTGAGGCTGGTCGTGATGGTCGCGCTGTACAGGGCGTCGCGATGCACCCAGGCCGTGGAGTCCGTGGCCGGCAGATTGGCGTTCTTGCCCAGGCCGAGCAGACTGATGACGCGGAACTGGCCGGCCCTGCGGTCGGCGTCGAACGCGGCGAGCATCTCGTCCACCCCGGTCCGGGGCAGGACACGGCTGAACATCCGGCCGCGGTTCTTGATGTAGGCGGTGCGCGGAAGGGACGCCTCGGGGGAGCTGCCCGTGGTGTGGCACGCGTCGACGGTCTTGTCCTCGCAGCCGAAGACGCGCATCATCGCCTTCTCGTACGTGAGGTCCTGCACCACGCGCGTCGCGGGCTCGCTGCCGATGAGGGCCGACAGCATCCGCAGCTCGGCGTCGAGCGCCTCCATCGAGCCGAAGTGCACACCGGAGACGCCGAACACGGGCACGGCCCCCGGGCTCGCGTCGGGCATCCGCAGGACGCCGCCGCAGGCCAGGTCGGCGGAGCCCTGCGCCACCCACTCCAGGTAACCGGCGACCGCGGCCTGCGCCTTGTCCCAGGACCACGTCAGGCTGTAGTGACCGACCCGGGGGATGGAGGTCGCCTTCATCCGGTAGTCGGTGATCACGCCGAAGTTGCCCCCGCCGCCACCGCGCAGCGCCCAGAAGAGGTCGGCGTTCTGGTACTTCGACGCGGTGACGACGCGCCCGTCAGCCAGGACCACCTGGGCCGAGAGCAGCCGGTCGGACGCCGGGCCGTACTTGCGGTACTGCCAGCCGGTGCCGCCGCCCGTGATGAAACCGCCGGGACAGACGGTCGGACAGAAGCCGGAAGGGACCGTCAGCCCGCTCGCGCTGAGCCGGTCCACGACGTCCACCGTCTGCACACCGGGGCCGAGCCGGACCTGGTCGGCCCCGGGCACGACCTGGTTCATCCGGGTCAGATTGATGACGAGGCCCTCGGTCGTCGACCAGCCGCCGTAATTGTGGCCGCCGCTGCGCACCGAGGCGTGGATGCCGTGGTCCTGGGCGAAACGGATGCACGTGCTGACGTCCTGGGGCGTCTCACAGAGGGCGACCGCTTGCGGATATATGGAGTCGAACTGGGCGCTGGCCAGCATCCTGGCGCTGTCGTAGCCGATGTCGGAGGGGAGCACCACATCGCCGGTGAGGGACGCGCGCAGCGCGGCCCACTTCGTGTCCACGCGCGGCGCGGAGCGGGCTCCGGCCACGGAGGCCGTGACGATTCCGCTGGCGGCGGCGGTGAGGCCGGCGCCTGCTCCCAGCAGGGTCCTGCGGCTGATCATCTGTCAATCTCCCTTTGTCACTCGGTTCGTGCGGATGATGGCGACGGGGCGGTACCGCGGAGGAGCGCCCCGCGCCGGCAGGCTCGCGGGCCGGGCTACTGCGGTCCCGGAACGCACCACGCGTCGATTCGACCTGCCAGGATGTGCGTCGCGACCTGGTCCGGGCGGGCCCGGAAGCCGCTCAGCATGACCGGGGCCCCCAGGGCCGTGCGTACCGTGTCGGCCGCTTCGAGGGCGTCGAGCACCGTCTCCGGTTCGGCGGTGCCGCCGGGCGGCGCCGCGAGGTCGGCCAGGTCGCACAGGCCGGCCGCGCGCAGCACGCGCAGCCGGGCCAGTACCGCCTCCGCGGCGTCGGTGAACCCGGTGCGTACGGCGACGGCCGGACCGGCCGGCCACCCGGCGGCGCGCGCGGTCCCGGCAAAGGCCTCGGCCTCCGCCGTGGCCCGCTCCGGGTCCTTCGGGCACGGCCCCATGTCGATCACGACGAGCGGAGCCGAGGCGTGAGCACGCCCGCCGAGCGGCACGTCCCCGGCGGCGACGACCACGCCCCGCGGCAGGCCCCGCGACGCGGAGCCCCGGTCCGCCGCCCGGTCCTCGGCGGCGCCCAGCACGCACCCGTACGTCTGGTCCTCGTGCTCTTCGGTCCCGGGGGCGCCGGAGGTGAGGTCCCGCACGAGGCGCCCGGGCAGGCGGGTGGCGCCCACCTCCAGGGGCAGCGCGAGCACACCGGCGGACGGCGGCGCGTCCCCGGCCAGCAGCCGCGTCGCCTGCTCCACCAGGTCGGGGGCGTCGGCCTCGACCCGTTCCAGCGGGGCCAGCGAAGCGCGGCTGAGCAGGTGCACGGTGAACTGCGGCGCGGGCCTGGCCAGGTATTCCGGGGCGCGCTCGAACCAGCGCATGCTCCGCTCGCCCGCCGCCCTCAGCTCCCGGACGCCGGGCATACGCCGCCGCTCGTACTCCGCCAGAGCGGTCCCGATGTCGTCCTCGCGCCCCAGGGCCTGCCCGAGGAGGAACGAGTCCTCCAGCGCCAGACGGGTCCCGGAGCCCACCGAGTAGTGCGCGGTGTGCGCCGCGTCGCCGATCAGCACCACGTTCTCGTGGACGCACCGGTCGAGGTGGACGGTGGGGAAGTGTGCCCACCGCAGGTCCTTGGCCTGCAGGGGCCTCTCGTCGAGGTGCTCCGCGAAGACCTGTGACCAGTGGCCGAGGTCCTGCTCCAGATCCTCCCGTGGCCCCTGGCCTCCGCACGGCACCTCCACCACGAACGTGCTGATGCCGTCGCCGTGAGGGTAGCCGTGAGCGATGACGGGACCCGCCGAGGTCTCCTCGAAGATGAACGTCATGGCGTCGAACGCGGCGGTGGTGCCGAGCCACGCGAAGCGCGACCGGCCGTATCCGACGCGGGCCCCCAGCGCCGTCGCGAGGGCGGTCCGGGTCCGGCTGCGCGCTCCGTCGGCGGCGACCACGAGGTCGTAGCGGGAGCGGAGACCGTCGATCTCGACGGGCGACTCGTAGCGCAGCTCGACACCCGCGTGGAGCGCCTGCCCGGCGAGTTCGGAGAGCAGCTGTTGCCGGGACAGGGCCACGTACCCATGGCCCGCACTGCGGTGCCGTCGGCCGTGCGCCCGGACCTCGACGTCCTGCCAGGTCACCTGGGAGGAGAGGAGGGCGCCGAGCGACGGCGTCATGAACTCGATCGTGCGGACCGCGACGTCGGAGAAGACCACCCCGTACCCGTAGGTCACGTCCTTCGGCGACCGCTCGTGGACGACGACGTCCCAGTCGGGGCGGGCCTTCTTGATCTGGGTGGCGGCCAGCAGGCCCGCGGGGCCCGCCCCCACACAGGCGACCGTCCTGCGCGCGCTGCCGGAGCGGGGGCCGGTCACAGGGCCGGGCCAACCTGTTCCGCGAGCACCCGGCGCAGGATCTTCCCCGCGGGGTTGCGGGGGATCTCGGACACGGTCCGCGCCTCCTTCGGGAGTTTGTACGAGGAGAGCCGCCCGTGCAGGAAGACGAGGAGGGCGTCGGAGGAGAACGTGGCTCCCTCTTCGACGACGACGAAGGCAAGGGGAACCTCGCCCCACACGTCGTCGGGGACGCCGATCACCGCGGCGTCCGCCACTCCGTCGAAACCGGCGATGGCGTTCTCGATCTCGGCGGGGAAGACGTTCTGGCCGCCCCGCTTGATCACGTCCTTCTTGCGGTCCTTGAGATGGATGTAGCCGCTCGCGTCCATCCAGCCCAGATCGCCGGTGCGGACCCAGTCGTCGATGATGGTGCGGCTCGTCTCGGCCGCGTTGCCGACGTAGTGCGACATGCGCCCCGCGGCCAGCACGCACACCTCGCCGATCTCACCGACGGGCAGCGGACGGTTCTGCTCGTCGTGGATCTCGACGCGGATGCCGGGCACACTCCGTCCGCTGGACTCCAGCGGGATGCTGCCGTCCTTCTCCGTGGACGCGTCCGACAGCCAGGTGCAGAAGGTGCCGCCGGCCTCCGTCATGCCGTAGATGTTGCGGAAGCCGCAGCCGAAGGCGTGCCGGGCGTCCCGGAGCAGCTCGGGGCTCATCGGCGAGGCGCCGAACATGATCTCGCGCAGCGTGTTGGGGACCTTGGTGTCCTTTCCGACCGCCATCATCACGAACCGCAGCATCTGCGGCACCATCCATATGTGCGTGATGCCGCGTTCGGTGATCTGCCGCAGGACGGCCCGGGGCTGGAACTCGCGCATGACGTGCAGGGTGGCTCCCGCCGCGACGTAGTGGAGCGTCGCGGTGATGCTGCCGTGCGACAGCGAGTTGAGGTTGAGCAGGCGGACGCTGTCGTCCACCCGGGCCTGGGCGAGCCAGGACAGCGTCATCTGCCGCAGCGCGCCCGACGTCTGGAGCACGCCCTTGGGCGCGCCGGTCGTGCCGGACGTCAGCAGCACCGCGAGCGGGTCGTCCATGGTCGCGGCGAGCGGCGGCGGGGTCCGCCCGGCGACGAGCAGCTTCTGGAACTCCTCCGAGTCGAAGACGGTCGTCCGGTCCTCGGCGAGGCCGAGCTTCTCCACCGGGCGCTGTTCGCCCATGACGTGCCGGATCTCCATGCGCTCCGCGGCGTCGGCGAACTCCGTCGGCGACATGGCGTGGTTGACGGGGACGAAGGGCGCCCCCAGGTGTGCCAGGGCGAAGTAACTCGCGATGACTTCGAGCCTGTTGCGCGAGTACACGGCGACACGGTCGCCGTGCCGGACGCCGTGCTCGCTCAGGTACGCCGCGATCGAATGCGCGGCCCCCCGGAGTTCGAGCCAGGTGAGGCTGCGGTCGCCCTCCACCACGGCGGGCGCGTCCCCGCGCTGCTGGCAGTGCCGGTCGAGAATCTCACTGAGCCACATGGGCCTCTCCGATGAGTCTGTGCGCCGCATCCGTCCGTCCGCGCGAGAGGCGGTTCGACCCCGCCAGCTCGCCGAGGGCCGTCACGGCATCGTGGATGTCCATGTACGAGACGTAGAGGCTGTTGAAGCCGAAGCGCAGCAGCGTGGGCGGACGCACATCGCCGATCACACCGCGCTCGGCCAGTTGGTCCATGAGCCGGGACGCGTCCGGGTGGCTCAACGTGACCTGGCTGCCGCGCCGTTCGTCCTCGCGGGGCGTGACCAGATCGAATCCGAGGCCGGCCAGGTGCTCGTCGAAGCACTCGATGAAGAACCGGCCGAGCAGGACGTTCTTCGCCCGGATGTCCTCGATGGACACACCGTCGAACATGTCCAGGGCCGCTTGGAGCGCCGACAGCGAGAGGATGTGCGGCGCGCCGACGCGGAACCGCGACATGTCGTCGGCCGGACGGTAGTCGGGCGTCATCTCGAAGGGCGTGGCATGGCTGAGCCATCCGGTCAGGGGCGGGTCGGCGGCGGCGCGGTGCCGCTGGGCGACGTAGATGTACGCCGGGGCGCCGGGGCCCCCGGACAGGTACTTGTAGCTGCAGCCGACCGCGAGGTCGACGCCGTCCGCGTCCAGCGACAGCGGCAGGGCTCCGGCGGCGTGGCACAGGTCCCACACCGTGACCGCGCCCGCTCGGTGGGCCCGCGCGGTCACCGCCGCCACGTCGAACGCCTCGCCCGTGCGGAAGTCGACCGGACTGCCCAGGACGACGGCGACCTCGTCGCCGTACGCGTCCAGGGCGGCACCGATGTCGCCCATGGGGGTCTGCCGGACCTCCAGCCCGAGGATCCTGGCGACGGAGGACGCGAGGTAGCGGTCCGTGGGGAAGCCGTCGCTGTCGGAGAGGACGACCGTGCGCTCCGGCCTGAGCCGGGCGGCCGTCGTCAGCGCGTTGAACAGCTGTACGGAGGTGGAGTCGCCGGTCACGGTCTGCCCCGCCGCGGCGCCGATCAGCCGGCCGATGCGGTCGCCCGTCCGCATGGGGGAGTCCAGCCACCCGTCGTCGGTCCAGCCCTTGATCAGGTGGTCGCGCCACTGCTGCCGCACGGTGCGGTCCAGGGCGTCCGGCACGCCGGCCGGCATGGCGCCGAGAGAGTTGCCGTCCAGGTACACGATGCCGGGCGGAAGCTCGAAGCGGTCACGAGCGGGTGCGAGGGGGTCGGCACGGTCCAGCCGCTCGGCGGCTGCTCGGCTCGTCATGTACGGGATCTCCGATCCGATTCTGGGGTCGTCGTGTCGTGCGGGCGGGCGTCCGTGGACGCCCGCGCCGGGGACGCGGCGAGGCGGTCAGGCTTCCGGCCAGGTGCTGTAGCGTCGCCGTCCGTAGAGCAGGGGCTGGAGGTCCGGCACGGTGGTGACGCCGAAGACCTCGCCGAACACGATGATGTGGGTGTCGCCGTCGGCGGTCCTGGTGACCCGGCAGTCCGCGACGGCGTGCGCCTGCTCCAGGAGGTGGGGCCCGCCCCCGCCGGGCGACCACGGCACCCGGTCGAACCGGTCGGAGTCCCCGGAGCTGAACAGCGCGGCGGCGGACTGCGCCTTTCCGTGCAGCAGGTTCACGGCGAAGGCGCCGCTCTCCAGCAGGGCGGCGAGCGTGGGACTCTCCGAGCGCAGGCAGGCCAGGACCGTCGGCGGTGACACGCTGAGGCTGCACAGCGAGGAACAGGTCATGCCCCACGGCCGCCCTTCGCGGTCGTGCGTCGTGACGACGGAGACCCCGGTGGGGAACTCGGACATGAGGGTGCGGAACTCCTCGGGTGTCACGGGTTTGGGGGACATGGTCGATAGGTCGGTCACGAAACGTTTCCTCTCGCTGGTGCGAGCCCAGAGGCCGCATCCGTGTCCAGCAGGCGGCGGTGTTCGGCGCGGTCGATGGTCAGCAGGGCGGGCCCGGTCAGGGCCGTGGTGGCCAGCGCCATGACGAGGAGGGCGAGGTAGAGCGTGCCGGTCAGCACGCCGGTGCTGTAGCCGATCTGGAGCACGATCAGCTCGGTGAGTCCGCGGGTGTTCATCAGCGTCCCGATCCGCAGGGCGTCGAAGTGTCCGTACTGGCCCAGGCGCGCACCGACGTACCCGCCCACCGCCTTGCCGGCGGTTCCGAGCAGGATGGTGAGCGTGATCAGGACGGCCGACGCGGATCCCAGAGCCTCGGTCAGTACGGTGATGCCACTGACCACGAAGAAGACGGGCACCAGCGCGTGTCCGACCTTGGTCACGCCGGCCACGGGGCGCTGCCACACCTTGCGGTTCCGGGTGGGGACGGCCAGCCCGGCGAGCACGGCTCCCACGATCGCGGTCATGCCGTGCTTCTCCATCGTGAAGGCCAGGGCGATGGCGAACAGGGCGACCAGGAGCGCGGCGGCCCTGGGGAACCGTGTACAGGCACGGGTACTGACGTGGGTCGCGAGCAGCGTGCGCACCGCCACCGCCACGAGTGTGCCCGCGGCGAGGACCCCGGCAGCCCGCAGGAGGCCGCTGATGTCGCCGGAGCGCAGACCCACCGCCACGGGGAGCAACAGCCACGCCACGCAGTCGATCACGATCGCGGCGAGGAGCGCGGTGCGGCCCGTGGCGGTGTCCGCCATCCCCCGGTCGTCGAGGATCCGGGCCAGCACCGGGACCGCGGTGATGGACATGGACACCGCGACCACGAGCAGGAAGGAGGCCAGCGGGGCGTCGCCGCGGGCGGCACGGTCGTCGGTGAGCAGCACCCAGCCCGCGAGCATCAGTCCCGCGGCGAACGCGGGCAGGAACGATCCCGCGATGACCCACCGGGTGGGCTTGGACCTGGAGCCGGCGGGACGCGGGTGGAGATGGCCGACCATCCCCACCATGAACAGGACGAGACCGGCTTCGGAGATCGTCTTGAGGTTGTCGAGGACGGCGTCGGGGAGGAGTGTCCGAAAGGTCTCGGGTCCGAGCAGTTGGATGAGGACGGGGCCGATCAGCAGGCCCGCCACGATCTCGCCGATCACCTCGGGCTGCCGGGTGGTGCGAGCCACCAGCCGGCCCGCACGCACGACCAGCACCGCAGCACTGAGGACCGCGAGCAGATGAGCGGCTCGAAGCAGTAGTTCCGGGGCTGTCACGGGGGTTCCTGTCGGTGTCGGGAGGAGACCGGCCGCCCGGGCCGCGCAGGGCCCGGGCGGCTCGAGAGGCCTACTTGCCGTGCAGCTGACGCAGGTAGTCGTAGGTGCTGGGCAGGGTCCTCAGCAGTTCGTCCTCGCGCTTCTTGACCTCGGCGAACGCGGCCTCGACGGTGGCGATCGACTCGGGGCGGTGGGCGAGCGCGGGCATGGAATGGTCGGGCAGGACATCGAGGCCCGCGAACACGCAGTAGTAGTTCGCGTTGCTCCAGAAGTTGCGGAACTCCGCCTCGAAGTTGCCGTAATAGTTGCTCTCGTCCGTGATCGGCAGGTTCACACCGAGGCCGGACTTGTAGAGCGCGACCTTCTCCTTGAAGCCCTCGGCGAGCTCAAGCTCCTTGCAGGCGCGCCAGAACGGCGTGTCGTTGCGCGGGGCGAAGCTGAAGTGCGCCTGCACGAAGTCCCGCGTGTCGTCGAACATGGTCTCGATCTCGCCGTTGAAGCGGTTGGTCAGGGCGGGGTCGAAGCGCTTGTCGGGGAAGTTCTTCACCAGCTGGAAGAGGGCCGCGTAGACGAAGTAGATGCCGGTGGACTCGAGCGGCTCCAGGAAGCACGAGGCCAGGCCGATGCCGACGCAGTTCTTGACCCAGGCGCGGCGGTTGCGGCCGACGCGGAACTTGACGTGGTTGAGGGGCTGCTTCTCGGGGTCGAGGCCCCACATGCGGCAGAACTCCTCGGTGGCCTCGTCCTGTGTGGCGAACCGGCTGGAGTAGACGTAGCCGGTGCCGAAGCGGCCGAGCATGGGGATCTTCCAGGTCCAGCCGGACGACATCGCGATCGATGAGGTGAACGGCTCGATGCCGTTGGCCTCGTCGTCGTGGGGCACCTGCGTGGCGACCGCACGGTCGTTGAGCAGGTGGTCGCTCATGTCCAGGAACGGTTCCTTCATCGTCTGGTTGATGAGCAGGCTGCGGAAGCCGGAGCAGTCGACGAAGAGGTCGGCCTCCAGCGTGAGACCGCCCTCGGTCCTGATGGAGGTGATGTGGCCGCGCTGGTCGATCTCCGCCCCGACGAACTTGTCCTCGATGTGGACGGCGCCCTGCCTCTCGGTGGAGAACCGCCGCAGGAAGTTGGCGACCAGGTTGGCGTCGAAGTGCCAGGCGTAGCTGGCCCACTTGGTCCCGTCGAGATAGCGCGGGGAGAGCTTCCGGTCGAAGACCGCAGGCTGCGGGTAGCAGGAGCGGTCGAACGGCTCCTCGGTCAGCCCGTTGAGCCGCTTGTGCGTCCAGTAGTGCGAGAGCGGCAGGTTGTCGTGCTCGGGCAGGAGTCCGAAGAGGTGGTCGAAGTGGTCCTTGCCCTGGCCGTGCGGGCGACCGTCGGACTGACCTGCGCCGGGCGTCCGCCAGTTGACGAATCGGATGCCCATCTTGAAGCTGGCGTTGCACTCCGGCATCCACTCCTCCTCGCTCAGTCCGAGGAAGTCGAAGAACACCTTCTGGAGGTTGGCGATGGTGGCCTCGCCGACGCCGATCCGGGGAATCGCCGGCGCCTCCAGCACCGTGATCTTCACGGTGTCGCCCAGCGCGCGCCCCAGGTAGGCGGCGGACATCCAGCCCGCGGTACCGCCTCCGAGCACGACGATGCTCTTGATCCGGTTGTCATTGGTCATGGCTGTGTTAACCCCAAGGTGATTGGTTGCAGGGAGTGGTGCGGAAGGTGCGTGATCACGCAGCCGTCAGGCCCAGCCGACGGAAGACGGCCCCACCGAGAGCCGTGGCGGGATCGTCGAGGTCGAAGGTGATGTCGAAGTGGTTGCGGTGGGAGACGACCAGGTCCTGGACCTCGGGTGAGCGAGGGACCACCGCCGACACCAGTTCGTCGTGCTGACGGCGGAACTCGTCGGTCTCGGCTCCGCCACGCGCCACCACGAGCGGCGGGAGACGGTCGGGCAGCCGGTGGATCGGGCTCATCAGACGTGCTGTCCGCGCCGTCAGGCCGAGAGGTTCGTTGACGTAGGTCAGTCTGAGCGGTTCCAGGTCGTAGACCCCACTCAGCAGGACCGCGCCCGCGAAGACATCCGCGGGGTGACGGCCGCCAGGCCGCCAGTCGTCCAGCAGGGACATGAGCACCAGATGGGCGCCCGCGGAGCTGCCGCTCAGAAGGATGCGCCGCCCGTCCACACCCAGTTCGGCGGCGTGCGCGACCAGCCACTGGAGTCCGCGGCGCACCTGGGCAACGATGTCCTCCAGCCGGTACGCCGGAGCCAGACCGTAGTCGAGGGCGGCGAAGGCGGCGCCCGCCGGCACGGTCCTGCGCGCCGGGAAGGACGAGTCGTCCTTGCTCAGCTCCTGCCAGTAGCCACCGTGGACGAACACGAGGAGGGGGGCGTCGGGCTCGGCGGCGGGGAAGAAGTCCAGCGTCTCGCACGTCCCGGTTCCGTACGGGAGCCCGGCGCGGACGGTGAGCTCGTCCCTGGTCCGCTTGCTGAGCGCGGCGTACTCGTCCAGGAATACCCTGATGTCGGTGACGCAGGAACTGGGGGAGTACTGCCTGTCCAGCGGCCTCTGGGCGTACGCTCCATAGACGAGCGTGTCCGGTCCGCCTTCCTTCGGCATCAGAACTCCGTTCGTACGGACCACAGTTCGGGGAAGAAGCGGTGCTCGGCGACCCGGCGGAGCCACTCCACGCCCAGCGTGCCGCCCGTTCCGGGCTTGTGGCCCATGATCCGTTCGACGGTCAGCAGATGCGTGGTGCGCCAGCGGGAGTACTGGTAGTTCAGCTCGGAGAGGGCCTCGGCGAGGGCGTGGAGCTGGGGGTCCGTCTCGGGGGACCGGTAGATGGCGGCCCACGCTTCCTCCACGAGCGCGTTCGGCTCGTACGGTTCGGCGTACTCCACGGGGACGCACTTCTCGGGGATGCGACCCCTGCGGTGCAGCAGGGACAACGTCGCGTCGTACAGACCCGGCGCCTCCAGGACCGATGTGACCTGCTCGTACAGCCACGGAACCGCCCGGTACGCCTCGGCCAGACGGCGCGACTTGTTGCCGAGGGAGAACTCCAACTGCCGGTACATGTACGACTGGAAGCCCGACGCGGCCCCCAGTTCGTCCCTGAAGTTGGCGAACTCCTTGGGGGTCAGCGTGCTGACCGGCTCCCAGCAGGCGACGAGAACGCGCTGGATGTGCTCGATCCTGCGGAGATACCGCAGGGACTCGTCGAGCCTGTCGTCGAACAGCAGGTCACGGACGCGGTTGATCTCGGTGAACAGCAGCTTGAACAGCAGTTCCTGGACCTGGCCCGTGATGTAGAAGGTCAGCTCCGCCGGCTCTTCGGTGCGCGGGTGCTGCAGGCTCAGGAGCGCGTCCACGCTGTGGTAGTCGATGTACGGCGTGCTGTTCTCGTTGACACGGCCCACGCTGAAGTCCAGGACCGGCTCGCCGTTGGTCTGTTCGGACTGGGCGCGCCGCTCCTCCTCGGTCATCGCGCGGTACGCGCGGGGCCCTTGTGTAACTCCATCGGTTGCCATGCGTGATGAACTCCAGTCATGCCTGGTGACCCCTGGAGCGATGTCTGCCACGGGCCACTTTGGATGGGTGTGGGGCGCATTACTCTGCGGTGGGGAAGGCGAGTTGGCCAAATATCCCCTGAAGCAACCGCGATACAGATGCGGACCCTACGGGACGCAATTTTCCTGCGTCAAGAGGGTTAGTGACGGCGTTGCGCTGTCCCTTTGACCGGGCTATTGCCCTTTGGGTAAATGCGGCGCACGCTAAGCGGAACCATCCACGTCCATATTTCTCGGTGACCGAAAATTTTCGGATTGCGGCTCCGGTCTGGCTGATTCTGATGCCCCGGCTCCCCTTTGCCGGGGTGGCGTGAATGGGTTCACGGAGCTTTCCGGCCCCGAAGTGCCGGGAGGATCCATGGGTGGTGACCGCACGGCTCCGGGTTCAATGGTGGCTCCGGTTTGGCCAATTCTGGTGCCTCCATGCTCCTTTGCCGGCGGGGCGCGCATGGTCATATGTGGCGTTCTGGCCGGTGAGCGTGGCGTCAGGATCCGTCGGCTCGCAGGCAGTTGGCGGACGGGCGACCCTGGGCGGGAACCAGGACAACTGCTATCCTGAGTGTCGTGAAGATGTCGTTGACGGTTGAGTGGACCATCCATGTGTGCCTCACGCTGGCATGCGCACCACCTGGGGAGTCCGTGCATGCCGGCGCACTGGCGGAGTTCCACGGACTGCCGAAGCCCTACCTCACGAAGCAGCTCCAGGCCCTCGTGAGGTCCGGAGTCCTGCGTTCCTCCCCAGGGGTGCGAGGCGGCTTCTCCCTGGCGCGCCCCAGCGCCGAGATCACGCTGATGGACATCGTCGCGGCAGTGGAGGGCCGAGCCGAGCTCTTCCAGTGCGTAGAGATCCGGAAAAGCGGCGTGATCGCCGAGTCCGGTCTGAGTAACATGAATCTTCCGTGCATCGTTCAGGTCGAGATGGCAAAGGCTGAGATGGTCTGGCGAAAGGCCCTGGCCGCGCAGACCATTGAGGATCTCGCCAAGCGTCTGGAAAAGGGTGCACCCCATGTGGTGGATGTCACCCGCAAGTGGATCGCAGCGATCTGAGCCCAGACGCCCCGTTCTCTACTCTTTCCCGGGATACCTCCGGCGCTGGGTGCTTCGTCGCGCACCTCTCGCCAGCGAGCACCCTCGGCATGCACTATCGGAATTACAGGCAGAAGGGTGCCATGACCAGCAACGCGACTACTTCGTTGAATGCAGATTCTTTAAAGCCCCGATCTCCAGGTCTCGCTGTTGCCATCGTTCTGGTAGCCGCGTTCCTCGTCCTCGCCGACACGTCCATCGTGAACGTGGCGGCACCCGTCCTGCAGAGCGATCTGGGCGCCAGCTTCGCCCAGACCCAGTGGGTGGTGGCCGTCTACCAGCTCACCTATGCGGTGCTGCTGGTCACCGGTGGCCGGCTCGGTGACCTGTACGGCCGCAGGCGGCTGTTCGTGATCGGTCTCGTCGGCTTCGTGATCACCTCGGCCGCGTGCGGATTGGCGACCAGCGCCCCCATGCTCATCGCGGCGCGGGCGCTCCAGGGTGCGACGGCCGCCCTCATGTACCCGCAGACGCTCGCCGTCATCCAGGTCGTGGTTCCCCCCGAGCGCCGCCCCAAGGCGTTCGCCGCCCTCGGTATGGTCATCAGCGGCGCCACCATCGCGGGCCCGATGATCTCCGGCGTCCTCATCGAACTGGACCTCTTCGGCAGCAGCTGGCGGCCGGCGTTCCTGCTGAACCTCCCCATCGGACTGCTCGGTGTGCTCGCCGCGATGCGGTACCTGCCCGAGTCGCGTTCGGAGCAGGCCCGCAAGCTCGACATCCCGTCGGTCCTGCTGATCACCGCCGCGCTCGCGTGCCTCATCTACCCCCTGATCGAGGGCCACGAGCGCGACTGGCCCTGGTGGTCCTTCGCCCTGATGGTCCTGTCCATCCCGCTGTTCGCCGCCTTCCACCTCCGGTGCACCAAGGTGCACCGGGAGACACAGTCGGCTCTCGTGCCCCCGTCCCTGTGGCGTGACCGGGCGTTCACCGTGGGGCTGGTGATGTACGTGCTGGCCTACTCGGCCATCGCGTCGTTCTTCCTCTACCAGTCCTTGATGCTTCAGTTCGCCTACGGGTACAGTGCGTTGGCCGTCGCGGCGATCATGAGCCCCTTCGCGATCGGTTCGATGGTCGGCTACTACTCCTCGACGCCCTTCGCCAGGAAGACCAGTGGGCGGGTGGCCGTCGCCGTGGGCGCGCTGATCTGGTCGATCGGCATCGCCGCGGTCGGTGCCACCACACTGCTGGCCGGAAACGGACTTCAGGGCTGGCACTTCGTTCCCGGCTTCGTGGTCGCCGGCTTCGGCCTCGGCATCGCCCTGGCCCCTCTGCTCGGAGTGGTTCTGGGTTCGGTGCGCAGCTCGGACGCCGGTTCCGCGTCCGGCACGCTGAGCACCGGCCAACAAGTCGGTGCGGTCTTGGGCGTAGCGCTGATCGGAGCCGTTTTCTTCGGTACGCTCGGCAGCGCCGGCGAGAGTTCGGCGGAGCAGCGGGCCGACACGGTGCGCGCCGCCGTCTCAGCGAGTGCGGGTGCCGAACAGGCAGAGCGGCTCACGGACGAGTTCTCGGCCTGCGTGATCGCTCAGGGCAAGGGCGGCGACGAGGCCTCGGCCGAACCGTGCCGCGCGCTGCTCGCCGGATCCGACAGCACCGTGAAGACGCAACTCGTGGAGGCCAAACGCCACGACTACCGGATGGCCTACGCGGTGAGCACCTTCGTGCTCGCGGCCGCGGTCGCCCTGGTCGCGCTCGGCGTCAGGCTCCTCCCGCGCCCCGCCCCCAAGTCGTGAACCCCGAGCCGTGAGCAGGTAGCGGCCAGAAGGGACTTCTCAGCATGACTGAAACGGTACTGCAGTTACTGGAGAGCCGAGGCGCGCTCTCCTCGCTCACCTTCGTGGAGGAGGACCGAAGACTCTCCCTCGACGGCCTGTTGGCCGAATCCCGCGTGACCGCGGGCGGGCTGTCGTCCCTGGGCGTCGCCCCGGGCGACCGCATCGCCTTCATCATGCAGAACGGCAGCGGCTTCCTCAAAGTGCTCTTCGGCGCCCAGTACGCCCACGCGGTGCCCCTGTCCATCGCCCTGCCCTTCGGGTACGGAGGGGTGGACGGTTACGTCGAGTACGTCCGTGCCATCCTCGAGGACGCCGACGCCCGCGTCCTCGTCGTGGACCCGGAGCTGGCGCGGGTACGGCGCGCCCTGGAGGCCGCGCTGCCCCAGGTCTCCGTCGTGTCGGCCGACGCCTTGGACGTGACGGCGGATGCCGGAGCGATACCTTCCGGATCCGGCACCACCGAACAGCTGGCGTACATTCAGTACACCTCCGGCAGCACGTCCCGGCCGAAGGGGGTGGCACTCACCCACGCCAACATCATCGCCGGGCTCCACGCCCTGGCGGCCCCCTCCGGCACGACCAGCGAGGACCGCTGGGGCCTGTGGGTGCCGCTCTTCCATGACATGGGCATGTTCTGTCTGCTGACCGCGCTCTCCGCGGGAGCCGATGTGGTGCTGTGGCGGCCGAGGGGCGGCATCAGGCGCCCTCTCGACTGGCTGCGCCGCTTCGCCGCCGAGGAGTGCACCCACACGGCCGCCCCCAACTTCTTCGTCGACGCGCTGGTCGAGGCCGTCAAGGCGCAGGAGGAACCACTGGAGCCGGCCGACCTGTCGAAGTGGCGGGTCTGGTGCAACGGCGCCGAGCCGGTCAACGCGCGCTCCCTCGCGGAGTTCGAGGAGTCCTTCCGCGCCTGGGGCTTCAACCCGCAGTCCATGTGCCCGGTATACGGCATGGCGGAGGCGACGCTCACCGTGACCTTCCCACCACTGGGCCGCGAGCCCGTGGTGCGCTGGGTCGACCGCGAGGCCCTCACCGACGGGCGGTTCGTCCCCTCGGAAGAAGGAGCGGGTGCGCGCGCACTCGTCGGAGTGGGCCGTCCCGTGCCCGGCATCGACGTTCGGATCTGCGGGGACGAAGGCCCCCTGCCCGAGGGGGAGCCGGGGGAGATCGAGATCTCGGGCCCTCCCGTGATGCGGGGGTACTACCGCAGGGAGCCCGGGGACGAGCGCTCGGCGGACGGCTGGTGCCGCACCGGTGACATGGGCGTGATCGCGGACGGCGAACTGTACATCTTCGGGCGCAAGAAGGACATGATCATCGTCCGGGGCGTCAACTACTACGCGGAGGACACCGAGGCGGTCATCCGCGACCTGCCCGGAGTGTTCCGCAAGCGGTGTGCCGCCGTTCCCGAAGAGGATCACATGGCGCTCGTGGTGGAGACCGCCCTGGAGACCGAGGAGGAGTGTGCCGCGCTCGTGGCCGAGTGCCACCGGCAGATCCGCTCCCGGATGGGGCTCGACAAGGTCACGGTCTACCTCGCCCCCACCCGCTTTCTGCCGCAGACGAGCAGCGGCAAGGTGCAGCGCAACAAGTTGCGTTCGTCTCTCGGCGAGCTCGTCGCCGACGGTTCCACCGGGCCCGGTGGCCAGGCGTGACCATGTCCGCGGAACGAAGAACCGAAAGGAGCACGAAGGTGGGGACCACTGTTCCGGTCGACGTCGAGGCGTCCGTCCGCGACGCTCTCGTGGCCGAGCTGGGTATCGAGGCCGACGCCGTGGTGGGGGATGCCGAACTCTCCCTCCTGCCCGGCATGGAATCCGTCAAGCTGCTGCGTATCGTCAGCGCGCTGGAGGAGGTCCACGGCGTGGCCCTCGACGATGACGCGCTGTTCTCCATCGACACCGTGGACGATCTGGTCCGGGTCCTGCGGGGCGGGCCGGCCGCCGGCGGGACCGCCGCGGAGTCCGGGCCGTGAGCGGAAGAACGGGGGCCCCGGCCGTTGCCGAGCCGCGGGGCACGGCCGGGTGGATCGACGCACTGCACCGGATCGTACCCACGCCCGACCGGTACGTGCGCTTCGACACCGAGCGCGACAGCGCCCTCGCCATCATGCGGTGTTCGCCCGACGTCCTCGACCAGCTGATGCGGGCGGGACTGCGGCACCGCACCGAAGGCGGCCGGGTGCTGTTCGACGACAGCGACATCCGGAACGTGGCCGCGGCGTCCGGATCGGGCGGTTCGGTGCTGGAGCTGGTGCAGCGCTATCTGTTCCGGTTCGCGGTCTCCCCACCGGCGGAGTGGATCGACGAACGCGCGTGGGCGATACGGAACCTGGGTGCCTGCCCCGACGTCACGGGCTGCCGGGAGCCCTGGGAGTTCGCACCCCTGGCCGCGGAGGACTTCGCGGGGCGCTCACGTGACGAGCGCACCGTGACCGACGAGGCGGTGGACGCGTCCGGCGCCAGCGTCGACGGGTACCCGCCGCTGGCGGAGTTCAGCGCCACCGTGCGGACCGTCGGTGCCGTACGGACGGTCCGCCACCAGCTGGTGCGCGACGCCTTCCACGAGTCGCTCGACGAGATGCGCACCGGCCGGATGTACTACCAGGCGATGCCGCCGGCCCTGCGCAACGACCCGGTGGCGGCCCGCGCGAACGGCACGGCGAACTGCATCAGCGTCAGCCTCCACCTGGAGCGGGTCTTCACCGAGGCCGGTCTGGAGGCCCGCAGCCGCAAGGGCTACCTGATGGGCATCCTCGGCAGCGACCACTCCTGGGTGGAGGTCCGAGAGGACGGGGAGTGGAAGGTCGTCGACCCCGTCTTCGCGCTGCTCGGCCTCCGGCAGGGAGCCTCGGAGGAGTTCGTCGAGTTCTGTCTCGGCTCGGTGTCCAACCGGCTGGTCCCCTGCGACTGCCCCGCGGATCTGGAGACCGTACGTCACACCCACCGGCAGTCACCGGCCCCGACACGCAACGTGGTGCTGGTCAAACCCCTCAAGGAGATCCCGTCATGAACGGCCGCGAATTCCTGGCCCAGTGCATATCCGCGCCCGCGATCCTCGACTCCCTGGCGGACGACGAGGACCTGCGGGAGGCGGGGCTGAACTCGGGCGAGATCGTCCTGGTGGTGATGCGCCTGGAGGAAGGCATCGGCAGGGCGCTCAGCGACGACGAGATCGCCTCGGTCACCACGATCGCGAGCATCGACGCCCTTCTGCGCGGGGCCGATCCGTCGGCCGCGTCCGCGCAGGACGCGGCGTAACCTCCGGGAACACGACGGTGGCGGCGGGGGCGGTCATGGCGGCGGCCGTCGCGCGAAGCGGCGGCCCGCCCCGAGGAACGGTCATCGGATTCGTCCGGGACGACGAGGGCGCGTCCCATGCCCTGCACGAGGCGGAGCGCCGTTTGATGACGGCGTTGCCCGCCGCGCGCCGGGACGACTTCCGGCTGGGCAGGGCGGCGTCCGCGCGCTGTCTGACCCGGCTGGGCACACCAGGACCCGTACTGGCGGACGGAAGGCTGCCGCGGTTCCCCGACGGCGTCACCGGCTCGATCAGCCACCGTGACGGCACGGCGGTGTGCCTCGCTGCCGCGAGCCCACGGATCCGCGCGGTCGGGGTGGACCTGGAACTCGCGGACGCACTGCCCCTGGCCGCGGCCCGGCTCGTGTGCACGGAGCGCGAGCGCGACTGGCTGGAAGGCCGGCCGGACGACGCCGCTCACCAGCTGACCGCGCTGTTCTCCCTGAAGGAGTCGTTGTACAAGGCGCTCTGCGTGCTGGGCGTGTCCGTCCGCGGCGTCAAGGAGGTCGAGTGCCCGGTGGGCCGTCTCGGAGGGCTCCCGGCCACCGGGTGCTTCACCGTGCGCGGAGTCCGGTTCGAGGCCGGCGGCGTGCGCTCCTCACGATCCGTACTGACCTGGGCAGTTGCCCGCACCTGATGTTAAGGACGTCTCATGCGCAGCTACCACCGGCTCCTGGACAGGATCGTCGCCGACGAAGCCAGCCCGCCTGCCGTCGTCGAGGCCCTTCGTCTGCCCGGCCTCGACGGATGGGCGGACGGCCGTGTCTGGGGCACCTGGGACGTGGACCCGGTCATGGTGGGGCCCGGGGGGATGTTCGGCGGCTACCTGGCGGCCGTCGCGGACAGCTTCTCCGGTATCTGCATGTACACCGTTCTCGAAGACGGACAGTGGCTGGCCACACGAGAACTGACCATGCGTTTCCTGCTGCCGGTGACCGGCGGCCGCGTCCGTACCGAGTCCGCCGTCGTACGGACGCAGGGCCGACGTGTGTGGGTGGACACCGTGTTCACCACCGACGACGGCCTGAAGGTCTGCACGGCTCAGGCGGTGCAGGTCGTCATACCCGCGAAGAAGTCTGTCGATGAGGCCCGGCTGCCGGCACACCCTCCGGCCCGAGCGGTGCCGTAGCGCCCGGAGCGCCATCCCCGAACATCCCACCCGACCGTACCGTTTGGAGATCCCCCGTGTCCGTACGATCCAGTGAGGCCCTTCGCATCGGCGAGCTGTTCGACATGGGTGCCGCGCAGCACCCGAACAGCCACGTGACCCTCGACCACACGCTGCGCATGTTCCCCGAGTCCGGCACCAGGATCACCTACCGCCGGCTCGCCGACCACGTCGCGGAGATATCCGCGCGCCTCACCGCGGCGGACGTCCGGGTCGGCGAACACGTCGTGCTGTTCGCCTCCAACACCTTCGACCTGGTGCTCACCGCCTGCGCGCTGGCACGCGCGGGAGCCGTACCCGTGCTGCTCTCCCCGCGGCTGGACGGCGACGTGGTGGCGCAACTGCTCACCAAGTTCGACGAGCCACCGCTGCTCCTCACCGACGCCGATACCCTGGGCGGCGCCCTGGACGGCGTCGACCTGTCCGGGGCGACGCGCCGGGTGCTGCTGATCAGTGGTGAGGCCGAGGGCCACACCTGCCTGGAGGAGTTCGCCGGCGCACCGCTCCGGGCGCCGGTGCGCCTGGAGGCCGACGCCCCCAGCCTGGTGACCCACACCTCCGGGACCACCGGCCTGCCCAAGCTCGTGCAGCAGTCGGCCAGCAGCCTGTGGTGGCACCTCAAGCCCCAGCTGAAGACCGCCAAGATCATGCGGGCCAGGGAGACCCGCGCCGTCTGCGTCTCCCTGGTGCACGCCCGGATGTGGCCCCTGCTGTACATCGTCATCTCCCGCGGCCAGCACACCGTGGTGCTGACCGACCCGGAGCCGAAGAAGGTCGCCGACCTCTTCAGCGAAACCCGGCCGGGCCTGCTGGAGGCGCACCCCAACTGCTTCATCCAGTGGGAGAAGCTGGCCGACGACCCGCGCGCCCCGCTCGCCAGCATCCGCTACTTCATCAACACCTTCGACGCCATGCACCCGCGGACGATGCGCATCCTGCTGGGCGCGAGCAAGCGCAGAATGCCCGTGTACATCCAGGGGTACGGGCAGTCCGAGACCGGCCCGATCTGCCTGCGCCCCTACACCCGCAAACTGCTCGAGTCCGCCGACGGCCGCTGCCTCGGGCACACCTTCAGGGGTATCACCGAGGTGAAGATCGGCGAACCGCTGGCGGACGCCCCGGGATCCGAGAAGGTCGGCCCCATCCTCGTCCGCACGCACGGCCACTCCCTGGGCATCATCGGCGGGGCCGAGCAGTTCGCCGAGCGTTTCGCCGGTGGCTGGTGGCGCATGGGCGACCTGGGCTACCGCAGCAAGTGGGGCTGTGTGCACCTGCTGGACCGGGAGATCGACCACATCGACGGGGTGGCCAGCAGCCTGCGGGTCGAGGACACGCTGATGGAACGGTTGCCGCAGCTGACGGAGATGGTCCTGGTGGGCGACGAGGAGGGGCGCCCCATCCCGGTCGTCTCGACCCACGACAACGAGCCTCTCGACACCAGGGCCTGGGAGCGGGCGGTGGCCGATCTGCCCACGATGGCCGCACCGCTGCACTGCCGCTGGAACGCGATCCCCATGACCTCCACCTGGAAGGTCCGGCGACAGGCCCTGAGCACCATGGTGACCGAGGGCACGCTGCCCCTCGTGGGCCCCGCGGCCAAGGTCTGACCAGGGTCATCGAGATGACCACCGAGACGTCTGCCACCGCTCCCGCGGCCGCGCACGCCGCACCCCCCATCGACCTCTTCTCCCAGGAGTTCACCGCCGACCCGTTCCCGGTCTACGCCCAGCTGCGCCGCTCCGCGCCGGTCCACTACGACCCGGCCACGAAACTGTGGTTGGTCAGCCGGGACGAGGACATCCGCCAGGTGCTCCTGGAGCCGGCCACCTACCGCAACGACAACGCGCTCGGCTCGGTCGTGCCGCTGCGCCTGCCGGCGCTGCGGATCCTGGACAGGGCAGGGTTCAAGACCCTGCCGCCCGCGCTGTTCAACAACAGCGGGGACACCCATCCGGTGCTGCGCGGGGCCGTTCTCAGGCTGTTCAGCGCACAGCAGGTACGCGCCGCCCTGCCGATGATCGAACGGATCACCCATGAGGAACTCGACCTCATGGCAGCGGAGCTGGAAACGACCGGGCACCACGACTTCGCCCGGGGCCCGGCCCGGAGGATCCCCGTCCGGGTCATGCTGGAGATGCTGGGCGTCCCCGAGGAGGCGCGCGCCGACATCACGACGGTCGCCGACTGGACGGACGCGTTCATCACCCTGTTCTGGGGACGAACGGACAAGGACCGGCAGCGGGAGCTGGCACTCCAGGTCGCCGACTTCTACAGATGGCTCAGCGAACTGGCCACCCGCGGCGACGCACCCGACGACTCCCTCCTCGGCGCCCTCGCACGGATCCGGATGCCCGACGGCTCCCCGGTGCCCCCCGAGGTCGCCGTGGCCGTCTGCTCCAACCTCATGGTCGCGGGTCATGTGACGACCTCCCAGATGATCAGTACGGCGGTCTACCGCGCCCTGGAGAGCGACGGCCAGTGGCGTGAGCTGGCGCGGGACCCCGGTCTGGCCGGGGGATGGACCGAGGAGACGCTGCGCCGGGAGCCGTCCCTGACCGCCTGGCGCCGGGTCACGAGCCGAGCCACCACTCTGGGCGGGGTCGATCTCCCGGAGGGCGCGGAAATCCTCCTCATGTTCACCAGCGCGGGCACCGACCCCGACGCCTACGAGGAGCCGGAGCGGATCTGCCCGATGCGCAAGGCCGGGCGCGGTCACCTCGGGTTCGGTCTCGGCCGTCACCGCTGCCCGGGCGGGGAACTCGCGCGGGTGGAGGGCCGGGTGGTGCTGAGTGCTGCGGCGGCACGCTTCCCGGACCTGCGGCTCGCCACGCCGGAGCGCCCGCCCTTCCTCGAACTGGTCTCGTTCCGTGCCCCGACGCGTCTGGGCGTGACCCGCGCACCCTCCCGTACACAGGGAACCCCGTACGAAGCGAAAGGCAGCACAGCACCATGAAATCGGTGGAACCCGAGGTCTCCGTGATCGCCAGGCCCGCACTCGACCTCGCAGAGATCGCCTCCTACCTCCAGGAGATCGGAGGCGAGGAGTGGCTCGCCCGGCTCGACCAGGGCCGGCTGGACGGCGAGCTGAACGACGCCCAGACCCTCGCGGAGGTCGCGGGCCGCATGTGCTACCGGTCGTGGGAGCCCGGACTCAACCCCAACGTGAAGCGCGTCCGCACCGACCAGACTGCCTACCTGCGCAACATCCTGTCGAGCGCGCACGGTTCGGTTCTGGAGCACGTCAACTTCACGTTCGTACTGAAGGACGTGAGCCGGGTCCTCACCCATGAGCTGGTCCGGCACCGGGTCGGCACCGCGGTCTCCCAGGAGTCGCTGCGCTTCGTCCGGCTCCAGGAGATCCCCTTCTGGCTGCCCGACTGGGCCCAGGAGGACCCGGAGCTCATGGAGCGGGCGAACGAGATGCTCACCGAGCTCGAACGGTTCCAGTCCTGGATGGCCGACCACTTCGGGCTGGACGACGAGGGCGTCGCCTTCGGGGAGAAGAAGCACAAGACCTCGTTCATGAGGCGCTTCGCCCCGGAGGGGGTGGGGACGAGCCTTGTCTGGACCGCGAACATCCGGACGCTGCGGCACACGGTCGAATCGCGGACCGCACCCGGCGCCGAGGAGGAGATCCGCCTGGTCTTCCACAAGGTCGGGGAGCTGATGCGGGCGGAGGCCCCGGCACTGTTCAGCGATTACGAGGTACAGGAGGGGGCCTGGGTGCCGGAGTGGCGCAGAGTCTGATCACGCCGCCCCGCAGCGCCGGTCCCGTACACCGATCACTTGGAAGGTGCCGTGAAACGAGAGATCACCACCCCGGTCGGGACACGCCACGCCCGCATCCTCGGGGTGGGCGCCTACAGGCCCCGGCGCGTCGTGGGCAACGACGAGGTATGCCGGTACATCGAGTCGACGGACGAGTGGA
The DNA here is from genome assembly GCF_028622875.1 of Streptomyces sp. MMBL 11-1. NCBI lineage: Bacteria > Bacillati > Actinomycetota > Actinomycetes > Kitasatosporales > Streptomycetaceae > Streptomyces > Streptomyces sp. MMBL 11-1. The sequence continues at coordinate 7,721,927 of NZ_CP117709.1, forward strand.
TACGCCAGCGGACCGGCATCGTGAACCGCCGCTGGGCCGAGCCCGACGAGACCCTGGAGGCGATGGGCAGCGAGGCGGCGGACAAGGCCATGGCAGCGGCCGGGACCGACCCCGCGCAGATCGACTGCGTCATCGTGGCCACGTTCACCCATCTGATGCAGACACCGGCCGTCGCGGCGCGGATCGCTCACCGCACGGGCGCCACCCACGCGGCGGCGTTCGACGTCTCGGCGGGGTGCGCGGGCTTCGTGCACGCTGTGGCGCTCGCCGCCGACGCCGTCCGGGCTCGCGGTGGCCACGTCCTGGTGGTGGGCGTGGAACGCATGACCGACCTGCTGAACCTCCACGACCGCTCGACCGCCTTCATCTTCGGCGACGGCGCGGGGGCCGTGGTCGTCGGCCCTTCGGAGACCCCCGGAATCGGCCCGGTGGTCTGGGGGGCGGACGGCTCCCAGGCGGACGTCATCAGCCAGACGGAACCGTGGACCGCCCTCAGGGACGCGCCCGACACCGAGTTCCCCTCGCTGCGCCAGGAGGGCCAGAGCGTCTTCCGGTGGGCGGTCTACCAGATGCCCGAGGTGGCGCTGCGGGCGGTGAGCGCGGCCGGCCTCGGGGTCGAGGACCTGGACGTCTTCATTCCCCACCAGGCCAATGCCCGCGTCATCGACGCCATGGCGTCCCGCATCGGCTTCCCTCCGGCGGTGATCGTCAGCAAGGACATCATCGACAACGGGAACACCTCGGGTGCGTCGATCCCGCTGGCCATGGAGGCGCTGCTCGGGTCGGGTGCCGCCAGGAGCGGCGACACGGCGCTGCTGCTCGGATACGGAGCGGGCCTGTCCTACGCCGGGTGTGTCGTGACTCTGCCCTGAACGGTGGTGCCGTGAGGACAACTCCGAGGAGGGGGATGCCCGTCGTGTCCTCCCGGTACCCCCGCGTCGTCCGACGCGGGGGTACCGGCGGGGGCCGTCCGCTCGGTGCGCCGCCCGGGCGCAGCCGCCGGAGCGATTTGGGGCGCACCGTCACTCTGCCGGGGCGAGCGGGACCGTCGGCCACATCCGCGGCGCGTTCGGGCGGCTCGGACAGGAACGGGCCGCGCTGCTCGGCCCGAAAGGGACGGGGGCTGATGGTTCGGGTGAGCCCCCGCCGTGTTCCGGAGGGATGCCCGCACTGTTCTGCCGGCGGCAGAACACCGCTCGGGCCGGGCTCGACGGTCACTACAGTCCGGTCTCATGACGACGATGACGACGGCGCGTACGGTCGAGTATCCGGCCGACGGTCTGACGATGACCGGGCACCTCGCGCTCCCGGCCGGTGTCGACCGCCGGCCTGCCGTGCTCCTCGGACCGGAGGGCACGGGGCTCAGCGACGTCGAGCGCCACCGGGCCGACGCGCTCGCCGAGCTGGGGTATGTGGCGCTGGCCTTCGACCTTCACGGCGGGCGCTATCTGGCCGACCCCGAGGAGATGCTGGCCCGTTGTCTGCCGCTGCTCGCTGATCCCGACCGGATGCGGGGCATCGGCCGTGCGGCGCTCGACGTGTTGCGCTCCGAACCGCGGACCGACCCCGACCGGATCGCCGCGATCGGTTACGGCACCGGGGGCGCCGTCGCGCTCGAACTCGGGCGCGACGGCGTCGGCCTGCGCGCGATCGGGACCGTCAACGCGACGACCACGGGCCGGCCGGGCGAGGCGGCGCGCATTCGCTGCCCGGTGTGGGCCGGGGTCGGGTCGGAGGACCCGATCATGCCGCCCGCGCAACGGGACGCGTTCGCCGCTGAGATGCGGGCGGCGGGCGTCGACTGGCGCCTCACGGTCTACGGCGGCGCCCTGCACGCCTTCCATCACCCGCCGGTCGCCCACCGTGTGGTCCCCGGCGTCGGCTACCACCCACGGCACGCACGGCGAGCCTGGCGCGACGTCGTCGACCTGCTGACCGAGTGCCTGCCCGTGACGGAGGATCCGGGGGCATGACCCCGGCGGACACGACGGCGCCAGGTCCGGCCGGCGTCGGGCACGGCCGGCCCCGCCCGTCGAGCCCGCACCGGAGAACCGGAGTCAGCGGTCGCCGCCGTGGAAGACGCAGCCGACCGTGGCGCCGCTGCCCATACTGACCACCCCCACGGCCGGATCAGCGCTGCCCCGTACGAAACCTCCCGCGTAGCCGTCGTCCCCGGCGCCGCGCGCGCTCAGGTAGACGCCCCAGTTGAGGAAGAGATCCCGCACACCGCCGGCGCTGTCGGGAAACGGCTCGGCGCAGGGACGTACACGGCGCTGGAGCACGAACGGGCCGTTCATCGCCGAGGTGACCCTGCTCTCCCACTCGGCCGGGTCCACCGTCCAGCCGGCGATGATTCCGTTGCCGCCGTGCAGCAGCGTCGGCTTCAGGACCAGCTCGTGCTGGTGGCCCAGGGCATGGGCGAGCAGGTCGACCCGGGTGCCGCCGGGGTCCGTGGCGTGGGGGCGCACATACCGCGTCCATGGCAGGATCCGGTCGAGGCACGCCAGTTCGGCGGCATCATACAGGTCGCGGTGCTCCTCGTCGGAGAGCATCGCCAGGGTGCCCTTGTTGCCGTACAGCTCGGCGTCCAGACGGCTGAACAGGCCCAGCCTGCCCTGCTCGACCGCGGTCAGCAGGGGCTCCAGCCCGGCCGCCGCGGTGGGGTCGACGAGGTCTTCGGGCAGGAAGTACCGGAAGACGACGTCGATGGTTCGCCCCGAGGCCGTCGGACGACCGTTCGGGTACGTGATCTCGCCGAGGTCGCAGGCGATCCCCTCGACCCCGAAGTCGGCCAGCTTCTCGGCGAACACCCGCAGTCGAGGTCCCACGACGGCGAAGTTCTCCACCGTGTCCACCACGGCGACGACGGGCGCCCGGTCGGTGGGGATGTTCGCGGCGCACTCGGCGTACATGGTCCGCACCATGTGGCCCAGTGTGTCCTCGTAGCGGAGTCCGTGCCGCCGTACGAACGCTTCGAGCGGTGGATAGGCCAGCATCGCCCGGTTGATGTCGGCGTTCTCGAAGCCGCCGAGCGCGCTGGTGATATTGAATTCGAGAAGTCTGAACCCCGCGCCGTCGTGATAGAGGTCGGCCCGCCCCAGCGGGAGGAGCGACCCGGTCCGGGCGCTCCGCGTGATCAGCGCCGATGCCGAGGGGTCCAGGCCGACCGCCGCGGCCAGCGCGGTGGTGCTTCCGCCGAACCGGCGCTCCGGCAGCGAGCGCAGCAACCCGTAGACGGTGTGGAGGTCTCCCACGAGGGTGCGGAGCTCGCTCTCGCCGAGGAAGGCGGGACCGTCCAGGAACCGGTCCTGGTACGCCAGTCTCAGGGTGGCGGACTCCAGCGCGGCGGCCGTGGGGCGGCCCGTCGACCCGTTCCGCGCGAGTTGCTCCCCGTACACGTGGCCCAACCGCGACCTGGGGGGCGTGGGCGGACTCGTGGTCGTCATGGGGTGTCCCTTTCCGGAATGGACCCGTCTGTTCGGTACGGTCCCGCGTTCGGTACGGTGCCGTGCCGCGTACGGTCCCGTGTTCGGTTCGGTGCCGGCGCCCCGCGGCGGACGGCTGCCCGCTCAGTCCGTTCCCGTCGTTCGCGGAGCCGGGTCGGCGCGGGTGATCCACCGTCGGCGGGCGCCCACGAGGAGCCCCATCGCGACCATCGCCATGACGACCGCGCCGCAGCCGAACACGGCGCGGGTGCCGACCTCGGCGGCGACGATGCCGCCGGCCGCCGCGCCGACGGGCAGTCCGCCCCAGGCCACGAGCCGGTAGACGCTGTTCGCCCGCCCGAGCAGGTGCTGCGGCACCAGGGTCTGCCGCAGGACGACCACGACGACGTTCCACGTCACCGTCCCGCACGCGAAGATCGCGAGGGCCAGGCCGGCCGCGTACACCGAGGGCACGGCGGCGAGCACCGTCTCGCTCGTGGTGATCAGGACGGCGGTGGCGACCAGCGCTCCTTCCCGGCCGAGACGTTCCGTCAGCGCGGGCGCGAACCGTGAGGCCACGACGGCTCCCACCGCTTGGCAGGCGAGCAGGACGCCGTACCCGAACGGACCCAGGCCCAGCACCTTCCCGCTGTGCACCACGAGGACCGCCAGCATCGCGCTCCCGGCGAGGTTGATCAGACAGGACACCAGGGCGAGGCTGCGCAGCAGGTGATGCGAGAACAGCCATCGGGCGCCGGCCAGCATCTCCGACAGCACGCCGGTCCTGTCCGGTCCGCGCTCGACGGGCCGGGTGCGGCGGATGCGGCTGATCAGGACGGCGGAGCACAGGAAGGTGGCCGCGTCCACGCCGAAGGGCAGGGCCGTCGCCACACCGAACATCAGCGCGCCGAGGAGCGGGCCGATGAAGCCGGTACCGGCCTCCTGCGCGGCCATGATGCGGGCGTTCGCGGTGGAGAGTCCGGCCTTCGGGGTGATGAAGGGAACGAGTACCTGGGCCGCGTTGCGGCAGAGGACCTCGCCGACGCCGAGCAGGAACATGCACACGTAGAGCAGCGGCAACCCGCCCCAGCCACCGAGGATCCCGAGGGTGAGCACCGCCAGCAGGACGGCCCGGCCGACGTCGACGCGCACCATCATCGCCCGGATGTCGATGCGGTCCACCAGCAGCCCTGCCGGGATGCCGAACAGGAGGAAGGGCGCGGTGAAGGCGACCGAGGCCGCACCGATCAGGCGGGGGTCGTCGGTCAGACGGGTGGCCAGCAGGGGCGCGGCGGCGATCGTGGCCCCGTCACCGAGCGAGGACACCGCGGCGGACCACCACAGCCGGGAGAAGTCACGTCCCAGAAGGGGCCGTCGCGCGTCGGCCTTGTCGGTCGTCGACGCGGTCATGAAAGCGCGTGGCAGCGCGACCGGCAGTACATTGCCTCCCCCTTCGATGTGGCTGCCCCGCCGTCGACGCCACCAGCCCGTCGTCGTTCGCCGAGGCCCGCACAGCCAGGTGCGCGGGGTTCCCGAGAGTAGTCGGCGTCCGCGGTGGAGTCGAGAGGACGATCGGGCTCCGCCGGGAGCGCCTCATCACCGCCGCTCATGTGCCGGACGAACCGGCCGAGCGCCTCCCAACGAAGATCAAATCATGTGTGAAAGAGGGGGGTTGTGTCCTGCGGTCTTCTGATATGTTCACCGCCGCTGGGCGGGTGGACCGGCGGTCATGGACGCGCACGCAGGGGAGGACATGCCGTGAACGGGGCTTCGGCTCTCCGCGGCTGACGGCACGGACGACTGACCGACGACTGATCGCCAGCTGATCGACGACTCATCGACGACTGAAGCAATGGCCGGCCGATGGCCGGCCGAGGTCTGCAGGAAGAGGCATCGTGACCGCCCGCTTCGGCGGACGGTCCGCAACGAACGGAAATCCCCGGTGAGGCACCTGGCTGCCCGTGGCCAGGACTGCCACGGACCAGCCGCGCGCAGATGGAAGGGTGGGAACAACGTTCATGAGAACCTACGAACCCGATGCGGCGAGACAGACGACCGGCGCCCGCCGTCGTCTCTTACGCCATCCCCTGGTCCGCCACCTCCGGCGCCCCGGAGGCATACGGTGAGTCTCGCGGACAGCCTGGCGCACGCCCGGCCGGACATCGTCGAAAACCGGCCGGACATCGTCGAAAAGGTGACGGTCGCCGTCATCGGCACCGGGGCGATCGGGCGTGATCTGGTCAGCAAGATCGACCGGTCACCCACGCTGGACTGCCGGCTGGTGGCCGGACGCAACCCGGATTCGGCGGGTCTGCGGTACGCCGAGAGCCTCGGCTGCGCCACCACCGCAGCGGGTATCGACGCCGTACTGGCGGCGGCGAGCCCGTTCGACGTCGTCTTCGACGCCACCAGCGCCGCGTCCCACCGGGACCACTGGCCGCTGCTGGAGCCGCTCGGGACGCTGGTGATCGACCTGACGCCCAGCAAGGTCGGGCAGATGGTGGCGCCCACCGTGACCGGGGTCGCGGCGGAGGCCGCGCGCAACGTCAATCTGATCAGCTGCGGCGGACAGGCGTCCGTCCCGGTCGTGCACGCGCTCGCGGCCCGTTTCCCGGTGACGTACCTGGAAGTCGTGTCGACCGTGGCGAGCGACGTGGCCGGCCGCGCGACCAGACTGAATCTCGACGAGTACGTGACGGCCACCGGTCACGCCGTGACGACGTTCTCCGGCGTGCGCGACGTCAAGGTGATCCTCAACATCAGTCCCGCGGTGCCGCCGGCCACCTTCCGCACCGTCATCCACGCACGGGTGCCCGACGTTGATCCGGCGGCGGTGCGCGCGGTGGTCGGCCGGGCGGCCGAGCAGGTGCGGTCCTTCGCCCCCGGGTACCGGGTCGTCGCCTGCACCGCGGCCGGCGATCTGGTGACGATCGTCCTCAAGGTCACGGCGCACAGTGACGTCCTGCCCCCGTACGCCGGGAACCTCGACATCATCAACGCCGCCGCCGTCATGGTCGCCGAGCAGTACGCGGCCCGGCCGGACCGGGCGGCACGGACGGGGGTGACGTCGTGAAGCGACTGGTGATCCACGACCCGACGTTGCGCGACGGCCAGCACGCCGTCCGCCACCAGCTCGGACTGACCGCACTGCGCCGTTACGCGGAGGCGGCGGACGCGGCGCGGATCCCGGTGGTGGAGGTCGGCCACGGCAACGGCCTCGGCGCCTCCTCGTTGCAGGTGGGGCTCGCGGCGGCGACCGACGACGAGATGCTGTCGACCGTCCGGGAGGCGCTGCGCCACAGCCGGTTGGGTACCTTCATGCTGCCCGGCTGGGGCACTTCCGACGACCTCCGGCGGGCGATCGCCCACGGGGTCGACGTCTTCCGCGTCGGCGTGCACGCCACCGAGGCGTCCCTGGCCGAACACCATCTGGGCTTCCTGCGGGACGCGGGCGTCGAAGCCCACTGCGTCCTGATGATGAGTCATATGGCCTCCCCGGACGAACTGGCCGAGCAGGCCGCACGAGCCGTCGGATACGGAGCGCAGGCCGTGGGGATCATGGACTCCGCGGGTCACTTCCTCCCTCCGGACGTCACCGCGAGGATCGGTGCGATCGTCGAGGCGGTCGGCGCCGCCCCGGTGATCTTCCACGGACACAACAATCTCGGAATGGCCGTCGCCAACTCGGTGGCCGCCGCCGACGCCGGCGCCCAGATCATCGACGGCTGCGCCCGTGGCTTCGGAGCCGGGGCGGGCAACACCCAGCTCGAAGTGGTGGTGCCGGTGCTGGAGCGCAGCGGGTACGCCACGGGCATCGACCTGTACGCGCTGCTGGACGCCGCCGACCTCGCCGAGCGCGAACTCATGCCCGCCCCACCGGTGACCGCCTCGATGAGCATCGTCAGCGGCCTGGCGGGAGTGTTCTCCGGCTTCAAACACCGGGTCGTCGAACTCTCCGGGGCCGCGGGCGTGGACCCGCGCGAGGTCTTCTTCGAACTCGGCCGACGGCAGGCCATCGCCGGCCAGGAGGACCTGATCGTGGACGTGGTGGCGGAGTTGAGCGGCCGCGGCGCCGACGGCTGACGCGGCATGAGACCCGGCGAAGAGAGGAGGACCAGCGACATGGCAGTTCCGGAAGCTGTGCCCGGCTCGAACGGGACGGCGGGTGTCGAGATCACCCGTATGTCGTTCGACGAGTTCCTGACCGTGGGCCCCCGGGGGCTGTACGAGGCCGACCGACCCGTGGTGATCAAGCTGCCGGCCGACGTGCAGGGACTCGGACGGGACGAAGTGGCCGCGCGCCTGGCCGAGATGACCGTCACCCTGTTCACCGAGCCGGGCGACAAGAACCACCCGGGGCGCTGGGAGACACGCGACATCAAGCTCCGCGAGTTCTTCGCGGACGAGCGGCACCTGACCAGCACGGACACCTGGCACCGGGTGGTGTCGAACATCCGCAGCAGTCCGGCCGACGTGAACGCCGTCATCGGCTTCGACGCCGAGGAGTTCTTCGGCTACGGCGACAGCCTGTACGCGGCCAACCTGTGGATCAGCCACCGCGGCGTGTTCACCAAGAACCACTTCGACGAGTTCGAGAACTTCAACATCGCGCTGGAGGGCCGCAAGCGGTTCATCATCGCTCCACCCGGCGTCCGGGCCTACTACCCGAGGTCGGTCCTGCGCGGGTTCGGCGACAAGTCGAACGTCGTCGACCTCGACGACGTCGACCTGTCGCGCTACCCGAGGCTCGCGGCCGGACTCGCCCAGCGCCGCGACTTCGTCCTCGAACCGGGACACATGCTCTATCTGCCGCTCGGCTGGTGGCACCAGGCCGAGTCGCTGGGCGAGATGAACATCAACGTCAACTTCTGGCTCAAGTCCAAGAAGATCCTCCGCAGGCCGCATGTGCTCGGCGTCGCCCTGTACACGTACGCCTACCGGAGACTCAAGGGCGTCTACAGCTACAAGCCCACCGAGGGGAACTCCCGATGAGCGAGCGCAGGACCATCACCCCCACCCACCGGTACCGCAACAACGACAAACTCATCGGGATCGGCAACGCCTTCTGGAACCAGTCCTACGAGAACGGGGTCGCGGGCATCGTCGGCGACCTGGAGGACGGCGTGTTCCACATGCCCGACGGGCATGAATTCGTCAACTTCACCGTCTGCTCCTACCTCGACCTGGACACCCACCCCAAGGTCATCGACGGCGCGGTCGACTCGCTGCGCCGCTTCGGGGTGCTCGACCACTGCATCCCGCGCACCCGCGTCCAGACACCGGTACTGCTGGAGCTGGAGGAGTCGCTGGGCGAGCTGTTCGGCGCGATGGTGATCAGCGCGCTCTCCACCGCGGCGGCCAGCACCGGCCTGCTGCCGATGATCGCGTCGGGACACCTCGGCAACGGCACCAGACCGCTGATGGTGTTCGACAAGAACGCCCATGTCTCCCTGGCCAACGCCAAGCCGAGCTGCGCCGACGAGAGCGAGGTCGTGACCTGCGGCCACCACGACCTCGACTTCCTCGAGGACATGTGCCGCACCTACGAACGTGTCTGCTACGTGGTGGACGGCTCGGACAGCCTCGGCGGCTACGCGCCCGTCGGGCAACTGGCCGAACTGCAGGAGAAGTACAACCTCATGGTCTTCTACGACGACTCGCACTCGCTGTCCGCGTACGGCGAGCGTGGCATCGGCTACGTACGCACGCACTCCCCGGTGCTGGACGAGCGGACCATCACCGTGGCGACCCTGACCAAGGGATTCGGGGCCGGGGGCACGGCGATCCTGCTCGACGGCTACCCCGAGGAGACGCGCCGGCTCATCGAACGGTTCGCGGGCCCGCTGGGCTACTCGCAGAAGATGAACGCCGCCGCCGTCGGTGCGGCACTCGCCTCGGCCGAGATCCACCGCACCGAGGAGCTCACCCGGCTGCAGGAGCGCCTGCGGTCCAACATCGCGCTGTTCGACTCGCTCGTCCTGACCGAGCAGGCCGACAGCACCTACCCGATCCGGGTGGTGCCGATGGCCGACGACACGGTCGTCGAGGCGGCCAAACAGGTCTTCGCGGCAGGGTTCTACACCTCACCGGTGTTCTTCCCGATCGTCGCACGCGGCACCGCCGGACTGCGGGTGATGCTGCGGGCCGGCCAGAGCGCGGAGCAGATCAAGCGGCTCGGCGGCGCGTTGATCGAGGCCGGGGCGCGCCCGGCGGCCGCGGCCGCCGGGGCGGTGTCCCGGTGACCGGGGCGGCACGGGCGATTCCGCGCAGCATCCTCTACACGCCGGCCCTGTCGCCGGAGAAGGTGGTGAAGGCCTGGTCGTACGACGCGGACGTCCACCTCATCGACCTGGAGGACTCCGTACCGCCCGCCGACAAGCAGGCCGCCCGCACGGTCTGCCGGGCCGCGCTGGAGAAGACACCGCGGCCGGGGCACGTCGCCGTGCGGATGAACGAACTCGGCAGCCTCGCCGGGGTCCAGGACGTCCTGATGCTGGCCGAGAGCCCGGTGCGGCCCGGCATCGTCCTGATGACGATGGTGACCTCGGCGGACGAGGTCGACCTGCTGCGCCGGATGCTGGCCTCGACGGGCGCGACCCCCGAGATCTACGTGACGGTCGAGACGGTCGAGGCGGTCACCCGCGTCGACTCCATCGCGCGCTCCGCCGACGGACTGGTGCTCGGCTCGGCCGATCTGGCCGCCACGCTCGGTGTCGACATCAGCTGGGAGGCCATGCTGGCCGCCCGGCAGGCGATGGCGCTGGCCTGCGCCCGGCACGGCACGGCGTGCGTCGACACCGCCAACTACCGGCTCGCCGAACCGGCGGTCCTGGCCGAGGAGACCACCCGGGTGCGGGCGCTCGGCTTCCACGGCAAGGCCACGGTGCACCCGGGCGAACTCGATGTGATCAACCGGCTCCTGCGGCCCAGGCCCGACGAGCTGGGACACGCCCGCAGAGTGGTGGAGGCCGTGACGGCGGCCGACGGCGGGATAGCCGTCCTGGAGGGCAACATGGTCGGCCCGCCGTTCGCCCGGCTGGCCCGCACCACCGTGGCGCGCGAGGACGCCTGGACCAGCCGGTTCGGCCGCGACGGTGGAACCGCGTGAGCGCGCCGGTGATGGTCCAGGCCGCCGACATGGCCGGTACCCGGCGGATGCTCCGCGTCATCGACGTGCTCGGCGAGATGTTCGCCGACCTGGCCGCCGGCCGGACCAGGTCCCCGGCCCGCACGGTCGTCGAGCACGGTGACCGGCGTGTCCTCCTGGTCAGCCCCGCCGTCTGGGAGCAGCGCGGGGTGGGCAGCGTCAAGATCACCACGCTCACCCCCGACAACCCGGACCGCGGGCTGCCGTTGATCCACGGAGTCGTCGCGCTCACCGATCTGGAGACGGGGCAGATCACCGCGCTCCTGGACGGCGCCGAGCTCACCGCCGTCCGCACCGGCGCGGTCGCCGCCCTGGCGACCCGCTGGTGCACCCCCGACGACGCCGACGACCTGGCGGTGATCGGCGCGGGGGTGCAGGCCCGCGCCCTCGTCCGGGCGGTGACGGCGGTACGCCCGGTCCGTACCGTCCGCGTCCACTCGCGCACCCGCGCCGGGGCCGAGAAGCTCGCAGACCTGATCCGCGACACCGCATCACGACCCGTGCGCGTGACGGTCTGCGACACCGCGAGGGACGCCGTCACCGACGCGGCGATCATCTGCACCGCCACCTCGACCGACGACGGCACACCCGTGGTGGAGGCGGACTGGGTGACCCCCGGGGCGCATGTGAACGTGATCGGCGGAACCCACCCGGACGCCGTCGAGCTCGCCCCCGCCCTGCTGGTCGGCGCCGTGACCCTCGTCGAGGACCGGGCCGCGGCGCTGGACGGGGCGGGGGAGATCCGGGCCGCCCTGGCCGACGGCCTGATCAGGGCCGAAGACCTGCGCGAACTGGGCGATCTGGTGAGCGGCGGGGGCGGCGTCACCGGCCGGACCACGGTCCTGCGCACGGTCGGCATGGCCATCGAGGACACCGCCGCCGCGGTGGCGCTGTTCGAGGAGCGCGGTACGGCCGAGCGGGGAACCGGCGGTCCGACCGCCGTTCCGCGAACGAAGGAGGGAGCGCCGGATGGACACGCATGAGGACCTCGGTCCAGGACAGGGGCACCCGTGGTTCGGCCGCCACCGGCTGAGGCCCGCCGCGTCGGCGGACACGATCCGGCACATGCTGCGGCACGAGCTGCGGGACACCGGCTGGCCGTACCAGAGGGTTCTTCCCGCCGCGCCGCTGGCGATCCCGCGCGCGGCCTATGCCGAGATCTTCCGGGCGAGCGTCGCGCTGGTCGATCTGTTGCGCCGCGCCGCCCTGGAGAGCGGGCACACCACCGCCGACAGGCTGGCGGCCTACGGGATGCCCGCCACCGAGGACCGGCTGTGGATGCGCGACCCGTTCGTCGAGGAGCGCTACGCCGACTCCGTGGTCCGTCCGGACCTGGTCATCGGGCCCGACGGGCCGCAGTTCCTGGAGTTCAACGTCAGCGGCGCGCTCGGTGGCGTGGTGGAGACCCGGAGCCGTCTGGCGGTGTGGCACGGGCTGCACGCCGACGAGGAGGGCCGGGCCCCGTTCCGTTCGCCGGACCCGTTCGCCGTACGTGCCGAGATGTTCCGGTCGCTCAGCGCGGAGTCGGCGGTGGCGCCGAGGGTGGCCGTCGTCGGCAGCGCCCGGGTGACCGGAGTGGAGCGACGGTACTTCGAGATGGAGGCCGACTACTACAACAGCCACGGCCTGACCGCACGCTTCTTCGAGCCGGAGGAGCTGTCCGAGGCATGGGACTGCGCCCCGCATCTGCGCCATCCGGTCGGACTGCGGAACTTCACCATCCCGGACTGGCTCGACGCGGGCCTGGACACCACTCCCGTCCAGGACGCCCTGGACCACGGCTGCCTGCTCGTGGGCACCCAGACATCGACCTTCCTGCACAGCAAGCTCACCATGGGGCTCCTGTCGGAGGGACGGCCCTGGATGACCGAGGGCGACCGCAGGCTCATCGACCGGTACCTGCCGTGGACGCGGATCCTCTCCGAGCGCAGGACCGAGCGCGAGGGCCGGCAGGTCGACCTGCTGCCGTTCGTGCTGAAGAACCGCGAGCTGCTGGTGCTCAAGGCGGCCCTGGGCGAGAGCGGGCAACAAGTGCTCATCGGCCGCGAGACCGATCAGGCCGCGTGGGAGTCCGCCGTCGGCGAGGCCGTCCAGGGCCGCACCAGCGTGGTGCAGGAGTTCGTGCGACCGGGGACCTGCCGGGTCGCGCTGATCGCCGACGGGGTCGACGAGCCGTACGACGTCGATGTCGCCCCGGTGCTGGGGCCTCTGCTGTTCGGCGGCCGTCCGGCAGGGCTGTTCTGCCGCTTCTTCGGCGACGGTTCCGCCGGGATCGTCAGTGTCCGAGGAGGAACGAGCAGCTCCGACAACGTCATGGTGGCGATCTGACGGCAGCACCCCGCACGCTCCGCCCCCGGCGTCGGTGCGCCGTCCGCGCCGCCGCCCCCTGATCGAGTGATATCACCGGAGAGATGCCGCATGACCCTGCGTCACGTCAAGGACAACGAGTACGTCGAGGAGCACGGCGGGGACTTCGAGGACTTCGAGCCGGGCATGGTGATCCGCCACTGGCCGGGCCGTACCCTCTCCGAGGCCGACAACACCTGGCTGACCCTGCTGACGATGAATCAGCACCCGCTCCATTTCGACCAGCACTACGGCGCCGGCGCCGAGTACGGAAGGGTCCTGGTGAACAGCGGTATCACGCTGTGCCTGGTCGGCGGAATGACCGTGCAGGCGCTGTCGGCGCGGGCGGTGGCCAACCTGGGCTGGGACAAGGTCCGTCTGAAGAGCCCCGTCTTTGTCGGCGACACCCTCTACGCGACGAGCCGCATCCTCGACAAGCGGCTGTCCCGGTCCCGGCCGGGCCAGGGGATCATCACCGTGGAGACGACGGGCACGAAGTCGACGGGAGAGACCGTCATCGTCTTCGAGCGGTCCTTCATGGTCCGGTGCCGTGAGCTGCCCGACCCGCCCGAGGGCCAAGGAGGCCAGGACGCGACCGCCGCCGACGAGGACGGCGAGACCGCGTAGCGCACCGGGCCGCCGACCCCGTACCGCCCCGTTCCCCCAGCCCGTCGGACACCCGGCCCTGACCGGCGGAGGAAACACACCGCGTTCGCCGGGCCCGCTGACGTACCCGGGAACAGCCCCGGCCCACGGCCCGGAAAACCCTTGTCGTCCCCGCCGATCACGGTGCGACACTGGCCCCGTGGACACAGCGACGCGCTTCCGGCAGACGGTCATGTCCTGGGCCGCGGGCGACGGGGACGCCCCCGTGCCCGCCGAGGCCCGGGCCGCCCGTGAGCTGGCGGCCCGTCTGAGCCTGCGCACCGTCGTGCTCGTCGAGGGCGTCAGCGACCGGGCGGCGGTCGAGGCGCTCGCCGAGCGCCAGGGGCGCACCCTGAGCGCCGAGGGCGTCGTGGTCGTGCCGCTCGGGGGCGCCACCAGCATCACCCGCTACCTGCGCCTGCTGGGGCCCGACGGGCTCGACGCCCGGCCCGCGGGGCTGTGTGACGCGGCGGAGGAGCGCTTCTTCCGCCAGGGCCTGGAGCGGACCGGCTTCGGCCTCGCCCCGGCCCCCGGCGACCTGGAGGCGCTGGGCTTCTTCACCTGCCACGCCGACCTGGAGGACGAGCTGATCCGGGCACTCGGCTCGGACGGCGTCCAGCAGGTCGTCGACGCCCAGGGCGACCTGCGCTCCTTCCGGATCTTCCAACGGCAGCCCGCCCAGCGGGAGCGGACGGTCGAGGCGCAGCTGCGGCGCTTCATGGGGACCATCGGCGGCCGCAAGGAGCACTACGCGCGAGCGCTGACGGAAGCGCTGGACCTCGCACGCCTGCCGGAACCGCTGGACGGACTCCTCTCCCACATCTGACCGAAGGTGGCCGTCTGACCGAAGCGTGGCCGTCCGGCCGGGTGAGCAGGTCGTCGGCGCAGAACACTGCGTCGGACGGTCGGACGGTCGGGCAGCCCCGGCAGCCGGCCCCCCGCCCGCCCCGCCGCCACGTCGAACCGTTCCGTGGGCAGCTCCCGTCCTGGGCAGCTCCCCCAGGGCGTCCGGACCGAGCCCCGCCCCGGCGCCCGCTCACCCCTCGCGGCGCGACCGCCAGAGCAGCCAGATGAAGTACGGGGCGCCGATCACGGCCGTCAGCAGTCCGACCGGGATCTGCGCCGGGGCGATGACGGTCCGGCCGACCAGGTCCGACACGACCACCAGCAGCGCGCCGAGCAGCGCGCTCACCGGTATCACCCGCACATGTCCGCGGCCCACCAGGGCGCGTGCCGCGTGCGGGGCGACGAGGCCGACGAACCCGATCACGCCGACCGCCGCCACGGCTCCGGCCGTCAGCAGGACGGCCAGGCTCAGCAGTGCCAGCCGGGTGGCACCGATCCGCACCCCGAGCAGGGCGGGCGTCTCGTCGTCCAGCCCGATCAGGTCCAGCTCGCGGCGCATCAGGGCGAGGGCGGGCAGCGCGACCACCAGGCCCACCAGCACCGGGATCAGCTCGGGGAACGTCCGCCCGTACGTCGAACCACCGAGCCAGGCCAGCGCCTTGGTCTCGTTGTGCGGGTCGGTGAGCACGATCAGCAGACTCACGAACGCGCCCGCACCGGCCTGGACGCCGATACCGATCAGCACCAGGCGGTTCTGCTCCAGCCCGCGGCGGGCGGCCAGACCGAACACCAGCGCCGCGGCGGCCGTCGCGCCGGCCAGCGCGGAGCCGCCGATCAGCCAGAAGCTCGCCAGCGGTACGACGGTGAGGACGGCGACCGCCCCGACCCCCGCCCCGCTGACGACGCCGAGGACCCCCGGCTCCGCCAGCGGATTGCGCGACACCGCCTGGACGACGGCTCCCGCCACCGCCAGCGCCGCACCGGCCAGCAGGGCCGCGGCGACCCGGGGGACGCGCGTGTCGAGGACGTAACCGACGAACTGCCCCGCCCGGCCGCCGAGCCAGTTGCCCACGTCGCCCAGGAGCAGCGTCGCGTCGCCGAACAGCGTCGCCGCCACCACCGCTCCGACGAGCCCCACGACCGTCGCCACCAGGGTGAGGACGAACGCCCGCCGGCCGCGCAGCCGGGTGAACGCCGTCGAGCCGCTGTCCGTGCCCATGTCGCGCGACCGGTAGGCCAGGACGACCAGGACGAGCGCGCCGAAGCAGGTCGTGACGATGCCGGTGGGCACCTCGGCCCCCGCCCGGGCGCCGAACACCGCGCGCAACAGCACATCCGCGCCGAGTACCACGAGCACACCCGCGAGCGCCGACGCGGGGATGAACGCGCGGTGCCGGACCAGGCCGGGGATCCAGGTGCTCAGCAGGCGGACCACGGCGGGCGCGCACAGTCCGACGAAGCCGACCGGACCCGCGACCGCCACGGACACCGCCGCGAGCAGCACGGCGAGGATCACGGCCATGCTGCGCGTCAGCCGGGGACTCACGCCCACGACCGCGGCGCCGTCGTCGCCGAGGGCGAGGATGTCCAGCCGCCTGCCCAGCAGCATCAGTCCGGCGAACGCCACGAGCGCGACCGGGGCGAGCCGGTCGATGGACTGCATGCCGATCTGGGCGAGCGAACCATTGCCCCAGGCGAACAGCCCGGTCGTCTGCTGGGAGCGCAGGAGCAGCAGCATCCCGCTCAGCCCGGACAGGGCGAGGGTGAGCGCCGAACCCGCCAGTACCAGCCGGATCGGCCCGGCCCCCGCCCGGGACAGGCCGAGGACGACGCCCGCCGCCAGCAGTCCGCCGAGGAACGCCGTGGCCCCGGCCGGCAGCGCGGGCAGCGTGATGCCGAACGCGGCGACGGCGACCACCGCGAGGTACGCGCCCGCGTTCACGGCGAGCGTGTCGGGGGAGGCCAGCATGTTGCGTGACACCGACTGGAGGGCCGCGCCCGCCGCGCCGAGCGCGCAGCCGACGAGGAGCCCCGCGGCGAGCCGGGGCAGCCGGGAGTCCAGGACCACGGCCGCCGTCTGCTCGTCGGCGCTCCGGTCGGAAGCGGCCCCGGTCGCCAACTGCCAGAGCGTGTGCAGGTCCACGGCGGCGGTGCCCTGACCCACGTGCACGATCGCGAGGGCGGCCAGGGCGACGATCCCCGCGATCGCGAGGAGGAACATCCGGCCGCGGCGGGCCGGCGGGCCGGCCGCCACCGGGGGCGCGGCCCCGAGCGGACCGGCCGCGCCCGTCCCCGTCTGCACGGGGGCGGGCGGGGCGGTTGCGGTGCGTGTACGCATCGTCAGGCGGTCAGTGCGCCGACGAGGGCATCGACGTAGTCGCGCATCGACGCCGTGCCGCCGAACATCCAGATGCCGTCGGGCAGCCGGTGGACCTCGTCGTTCTTGACGAACGGGAGGGACTTCCACACCGCGTTGTCCTTGAGGCCGTCGGCGAACGGGTCGCCGCCGTCGGAGTCGTTGGCGATGTACGCGAACTGCGCGTCGCCGATCTTCGTGAGGCCCTCGACATCGGTCGCCGCCAGGCCGTAGGCCTTGTCGCCCTTCAGCTTCCACGGGTCGACGAGGCCGAGTTCGGTGTTCACGTCGGAGAGCAGCGAGCCCTTGACGTACGGGCGCACCGAGACCTGGTTGCCCTCCTGCCAGCCGTCGGCGAAGGCGACCTTCTCGCCGTCGAGACCGGCGTCCGCGAGCTTCTTCCTGCCGTCCGCGACCGCCTTGCGGAAGGAGCCGATCTCGGACTCGGCCCTGTCCTCCTTGCCGGTGGCCTTGCCGATGAGCTCGACGGTGTCGACCATCTGGTCGATCTGCCGGCTCGCGTCGGCCGAGCGGACCACGGCGACGGGGGCGGCCTTGGAGAGCTGCGCGATGGCGGAGTCGGACAGGTCGGTGGTGGCGACGATGAGGTCGGGCTTGAGGCTCGCGACCGTGGCGACGCTGGGCTCGCCCCGGGTGCCTATGTCCTTGACGCCCTCGGTGAGCGGCGCGGCGGTGTTGTACGCGGTGTAGCCCTTGACGTCGGCCACGCCGACCGGCTGGACGCCGAGGGTCACGAGCGTCTCGACGACGTTCCACTCGGTCCCGACGACACGCTTGGCCGGTCCGTCGAGCGTGATCTTCTTGCCGCGCGAGTCGGTGACCGTCACCGCGCTGTTCCCGGCGGACTCCTTCATCGGCGCCTCGGTGGTGCCGCAGGCCGTGAGGGCGAGCGCGGCCGCGGCGGCGAGGGCGGGCCACGTCAGGTGCTGGTTCTTCATGGGGGTGTTCAGGGCCTTTCGGAACGGAGGTGGTGGCGGCCGACCGCGCGGGTACGCGGGATACCGGTGGAGGAGTCGGGTTCGACGTCGATGCGGATGCCGTACGCGTCGCTGAGCCGCTCGGGGGCGTACACCTCCGTCGGCGTGCCCGCGGCGACGATCCGCCCGCACGACAGGAGTACGACCTGGTCGGCGACGGAGGCGGCCTGGTCCAGGTCGTGCAGCACGACCCCGACGGTGACGCCGTGGGTGTCGGCGAGGTCGCGGACGAGGTCGAGGATCTCGACCTGATAGCGCAGATCGAGATAGGTGGTCGGCTCGTCGAGGAGGAGGACGTCGGTGTCCTGGGCCAGGCAGCAGGCGAACCAGACGCGCTGCAACTGCCCGCCGGAGAGGCTCTCGACCCCGCGGTCGGCGAACGCCGAGAGGTTGGTGACGGTCAGCGCGTGCTCGACCATCCGGGCGCCGTCGGGATCGGTTCCCCGGAGCCGGTCCCGGTAGGGGTGCCGGCCGAAACCGACCACGTCGCGCACGCTGAGGCCGGCCGGTGCGTTCCGGCTCTGCGCGAGGAGGGTGACACGGCGGGCGAAGTCGGAGCGCGACAGGGCGAGGGCGTCGACGGGTCCGCTCTCCTCCGCCTGGCCCGCCACGGTCACGCTGCCGGCGCGGGCCTTGTGCAGCCGGGCCACGGCCCGCAACAGGGTGGACTTCCCACTGCCGTTCGGGCCGATGAGCGCGGTGACGCGACCGCGCGGCAGCCGGAGGTCGGCCCCGTGCACGACGTCGGTACGGTCGTACGCGATCGTCATGCCGCGGGCGTCGAGGCCGGCGGCGGTTTCGGGGGCGGGGAAGGACGCGGCCGGGCCGGGCTCGGCGCCGGGGGGCGCGGTGGTGGGACCGGCGGCGGGCGCGGAGCGCCGACGTGGCGGCGGGCCTTCTCGGTCGAGGGCAGAAGCGATCACGACCGTGAGGTTAGCCTAACCTAAATTCCCCCGGTCAAGAGGGATCCGGAATCGCGTCCTCCGCGTGATCCGCGTGGCTCGCGCGACCCCGGGTGATCCCCGGGTGGCGGTGCTTTCCGGTCGAAGGGGCGGCTGGTCGCATCCGGGCCTTCTCTGTGTATCCGCAGGTCAAGGGATGGTTTTGCGTTGAACCGCCGAAGTTCGTCCACATGTTGGACGGTTCACGCGCACGGCCTGAGCTGCCCGAATGATCATTCGGTCGGGTCGAACGCCTGTCTTCGGCCGGAAGCTGGCCGTCGATGTGCGCTCACTTTCCGCATGCGTAAGACTCCTGACCGCAATCAGGCACACGACCAAGGAGCCTTCACTCATGCGACACAACCCTCACGCGATCTTCGCGACCATCACGGCCGGCGCCCTTCTGCTCGGCGGATTCGCGGCCGCCACCGCCCAGGCGGCACCGGCGGGGGCGGAGAGCCTCTACGCGCCCTCGGCGCTCGTCCTCACCGTGGCCGGCGGCGAGGACCCGCGGACCGCCACCGTCGAACGGGCCGTGACGCTCAGCTGCGCTCCCACCGCGGAGGGGACGCATCCCGATCCCGCCGCGGCCTGCGAGGAACTGGCGGCGGTCCGGGGGGAGTTCTCCGAACTGACCGCGGGCCCGTCGAACCGGACCTGCACTCGCCAGTGGGACCCGGTCGTGGTGACCGCCCACGGTGTCTGGCAGGGCGAGCAGGTCGAGTTCAGCGCCACGTACGGCAACGCCTGCGAGATGGCGGGCAGCATGAACGGCAACGCCGTATTCGCCTTCTGACCCACCAGGGCGTGCCGACGCCGGGGTGACGGAGCGCGCCACCCTCCCACCGAGGCGTCCGGTGATCCGCCCCGCCAGGCGTGCCCCGCACACGCCACCCGTTCACGACGACCGGGAGCCATGCGGTCGCCCCAGCCGTTTCCGCCGCGGCGGGCGGCGACCCGTCCCGGTCGGCTCGTCACCGTCACCGGACGGCCGCATCCGGAAGGCCCCGGGCCGGGGGTGTCGCTTGCTACCTGCCCGCCGCGGAGCCGGAGTACGGCAGCAGGGCCATCTCTCGGGCGTTCTTGATGGCCGCGGTCATCTGACGCTGCTGCTGGGCGCTGATCCGGGTGACCCGCCGGCTGCGGATCTTCCCCCGGTCGGAGATGAACCGCCGCAGCAGATCGGTGTCCTTGTAGTCGACATACGTGATTCCGGCGGCGTCCAAGGGGTTCGGTCGGGGCTTGAGCGGCTTGCGGGGGTCCTGCTGACGTGCCATGGGACTTCCTCGTGCTCGGTGTGTCGGGAATGTTCGGCGGGCGGTCGGTGGGCCGTGGCCGCAGGGGGGCGGGGCCGGGGTGCGGGCGGTACGGAGCGGGGTCAGTGGACCGGGTCGAGGAGCGCGTCGAACGCGGCGGGCAGGCTCTTCCACGCCTCCCGGCCGGAGCCGTACTCCTCGTCCGTGAGCAGGCAGGAGTCCAGCAGGCCGGTCAGACCGTCGCGGTCGAGGCCGGGGGAGACGAAGACCAGGTGCTGGCAGCAGTCCCCGTGCTCCGGGTGCCAGTCCAGTGCGGCGGCCGCCCGCCGGTAGGGCGGCACCATGGACCAGGCGGCGTCCGGGAGTGAGGCGAGCCAGGGGCCGGTGTCCTCCACGCACAGCGCGCCGCCCGCGGCGTCCCAGGAGAGCAGGGTGTCGGGCCGGTCCGCGAGCCAGAACCGGCCGCGGCTGCGGGCGGCCGCGCAGCTCAGGTCCTCCAGCGCGTCGAGGAGGCGTTCGGGGTGGAAGGGCCGGTGCCGCCGCCAGACGAGCGTGCCCACCCCGGCCTCGTCCGCCTCCTGCGGCAGCAGCGCGCAGGCCGGGTGCTGGCCCGCGTCCGCCGCCTCCACGTCGAATCCCGCGAAGGCGAGCCGGGCCAACTCGGCGGAACCGGCCCCGGCCTGGCGGGCCGTCGGGTGCAGCTGCCGGATCAGGGCGTGGTCCTCGTCGTCGGCCGCCGGGCTCGGCGTCACGGCCAGGACGGGCGCGTACTCCATCTGCCGGGCCCACGTGTCGCCGATGGTCCGCCGGTCGCCGGGCGCCGCCGCGAGGCCGGCCTCGGCCAGATCGTCGCCGTTGGAAAGGCAGGGCAGGACGAGGGTGGGGTCGACCGCCGTGAACACGTTGGTGACCTCGGCGGCGGTGGTGTGCGCGGCGATCACCTCCGCCATGGACTTCGGCTCGACGGAGTCCCAGAGCTCCAGGACGGCGAGGCGGGTCCGCCCGTCCCCCGCGAGGCGTTCGAGTTCGGGGACGAGGTCCTCGCGCAGCGCGCAGCAGGCGCATTCGTTCACCAGCGGCGTCTCGCCGGAGGCCAGTTCACCGCCGGCGTCCCGCAGGGAGCGACGTACCGTCCCGCCGGTGGCCGTGGACAGGTCGTGGTGCAGCGCGACGCTGTGCGGGACATCCCGCAGCAGCCCTTCCACCACGTCGCGGCGTGCTTCGGAGTGCAGGCCGCAGACGATGACGACGGGCAGTTTCGTACGGTGCTCGCTCACCGGGCCTCACCGCGTCCGTAGCGGCGTTCGAAGCGCTCGACGCGTCCGGCGGTGTCCAGAACGCGGGCGGTGCCGGTGTAGAAGGGGTGGCTCGCGGAGGAGATCTCCACGTCGACCACCGGGTAGGTGTTGCCGTCCTCCCACGCGACGGTGCGGTCGCTGGTCATGGTGGAGCGGGTGAGGAACGCGAAGTCGGCGGCCTTGTCGCGGAAGACGACGGGGCCGTAGGAGGGGTGGATTCCGGGCTTCATGACGATCTCCTGGGGGGTCGGGTCTGTGGTGTGTGCGGGTGGGCCGGACCGACGGGGCCTCAGCGCTCCTCGCGGAAGTCGACATGGCGGCGGGCGACCGGGTCGTACTTCCGCAGCACCATCCGGTCGGGGTCGTTGCGCCGGTTCTTGCGGGTGACATAGGTGTAGCCGGTCCCCGCGGTGGAGCGGAGCTTGATGACCGGGCGTACTTCGTTGCGAGCCATGGGCGCTACTATATGGCAATGGTTTCCATTTTCAATAATGGATGCGTCGAAGGAGAGGCAGGTAACCTTTCATGTCCGCCCACTGCCAACTGACCGGCTCGAAGCCGGGATTCGGCAACAACATCTCCCACTCGCACCGCCGGACGTCCCGCCGGTTCGACCCGAATGTCCAGCGCAAGCGGTACTGGCTGCCCGGCGAGGGGCGGTACGTGCGCCTCACGCTGAGTGCTCGGGCTATCAAGACCGTCGACAGCATCGGCATCGAGGCCGCGGTCGCGCGCATCCGCGCGCGGGGAGGGAAGGTCTGATGGCGAAGAAGAGCAAGATCGCGCGGAACGACCGGCGCCGGGAGACCGTCGACCGCTACGCCGCCCGCAGGGCCGAGCTGAAGGAGATCATCCGTCGGCCCGGCACGCCGGAGCGTGAACGCGTCGCGGCGGTCGAGGAGTTGCGGCGTCAGCCGCGCGACGCCAGTGCCACGCGGGTCCGCAATCGCGACAGCGTCGACGGCAGGCCGCGGGGGTACCTGCGCAGGTTCGGGCTCTCCCGGGTCCGGATGCGTGAGCAGGCCCACGCCGGATTCCTCCCGGGGGTGACCAAGTCCTCCTGGTGAGGACGGCCCGAGCGCCGGCAGCGGGTGGTGGTGCGGCGGTCGCGCCGCGCCACCACCCGCGACGCGTCGGTCAGCGGCCGACCGGGTCGGCGTGCGCCCCGTCCCCGGGAGCGAGGAGGGCGAGGTGGCCGCCGTCGTCCAGGGGCGTCGGGACGGTCAGGGTCGTGAGCAGGTCCGCCCGGTCCGCGTCGAAGACGTGGACCTCGCCGTGGCCTCCCCGGCTGACCGCCACCAGGCCCGCGCCGGGGGAGGCGGCGACGGCCCGCCGCTGCACACCGTCCCAGGGGGTTCCGCCGCGCCGGGGCGCACCGGACATGGCGGGCAGGGGTAGGCGCGCGCCGACCTCCGGGCGGCCTCCGGCTACCGGGGGCGCGGTGAGCAGGACGAGCTCGTCGCCGTCCGGGTGGACGCGGGTGTACGCGATGTGGCGTGCCGTCACCGCGAGCCGGAACACCAGACCGGGGCCCAGCTCAAGTCGGCCCGTGGCACCCGTGTCGAGGTGGTGCCACCAGGCGTCGTTGGACCAGTCCGGCCACTGTCCGGGGTCGCCCGGCCCGCCGCGCACGCAGGACCAGAGCATGCGTCGCACGGGGTCGAGCCGCAGGTAGTAGCCGCGTCCGCCGGAGCGCCCGTCGGCGGACCAGGACAGGGGGGCCTCGGGCGTGAGGCCGTCCCCCTCCCGTCGTACGCGATGCACCCCCGAGCCCGCGGCGGCGAACGCCCGGCCGGTGAGCGGGTCATGGGCGTCGCCGTGCCCGTCGTCGTCCGGCAGGGCGATCCGCCGGAGCGGCGTCGCCGGAGGGCACGCGGGGGCCGAACGCATCAGGTCGTGGTGCCGGTGGACCAGCAGCTCGCCCGGCTCCCGGTGGCGCAGCACCACGAGGGGGGACCGCCCGCCGAGGACCGTGACCCCCGGCTCGCCGGTCCGCCCCCGTACGCGTACGGCGACGGCCCCGTCGGGTGCGTCGAGGTCGACGGCCGTCAGGAGCCCGGTCCAGGCCTCCTCGTTGCGGCCGAGACCGGTGGTCACCGCGAGGTGCCGCCCTCCCGGGTCCGCCGCCAGGTGCTCGGCGGGGACCGCGACCGGTATCCGCCGCCGGACCAGCGGCCGGCCGGCGCCGGGTCCGTAGGGGTCGAGGACCAGCAGCTCGCCCGCCCGGTCGTCCACGCAGGCGGTGAGGTCGCCCGGCAGGGGGAGGAAGCCGGCGTGCTCGGCGAGGTGCCGGTGGGTCAGCTCCGCGCGCTCCGTGCCGTCCGGGAGGTCCAACAGGCTGATCCGGCCGGCGACATGATCGGAGATCAGCAGGCGCGGCGGCGCCTGGGGCGAGGGGTTTGGGGTCTGCGGCATGGCGAACTCCTGAGCTCGGCGGGGTCGTAGGGGTGATGGGGGCCGGTGGGGTCCAGCTGTGCCTCCCGCCCACTTTATTGGAAATGATAATCATGTGTATGGTTCCGGTCTGTGGCGGGGATCGCTCCCGGGGCTCCGCCGCCGTCTCTGCCGCACCCCGGGACCGCACAGGAACGTTGAGGGACCGTCGATGCCACGAACCGCGCTGAGAGTCCGCCGCTGGGCCGCGATCGCCGTACTGGGAGGCCTGCTGGCCGGCTGCGGGACCGGGGAGGCCGACACCGCGAAGGACGCCGTCGCTCCCGGGAACGGGACCGCGGCCCGTACGAGCACCGACGTGCGGCCCATCGAGGCCGCCACCCGGATCACCGACGCCCAGGGCGTCACGGTCTCCCTGCCGAAGCCGCCGCAGAAGATCGTCTGCCTGGTCGCCCTCTGCGACGACATCCTCGTCGAGCTGGGTATGACCCCGGCCGCCACCAACTCCCAGGTGCTGGCGCACCCGAGGTTCCTGGGCGAGGAGAAGGCGGCGAGGATACCGGTCGTGCCCGGCGGCTTCCTCAGCCCCGAGGTCGAGGCGATCCTGTCCCACCGGCCCGACCTGGTGATCGGTCTCAAGGACACGCACGGCAAGCTGGCCCCCGCGCTGAAGGGCGCCACGACGTTCTGGCCGGTCCAGCCCGGATCCTGGCAGGACAGCGTCGGCTACCTGCGGGACCTGGCCGCGCTCACCGGCCGCACCGAGCAGGGCGAGCAGGCGGAGAAGGCCTTCCGTGCCCGCCTGGCACAGGCGGAGAAGAGGAAGAGCGACAAGACCGCGCTGATCATCTACGGCAGCGACGAGAACTTCGGCGTGGCCACCCCGGAGACCGATGTGGCGGCCGGACTGTTCCCGAAGATCTCCCACTACCCATGGAAGAGCCGGGGCGTCGACGGCAGCTACAGCCTGGAGGAGATCCTCGCCCGTGACGTCGACGTCCTCTTCGTGGAGACCCTCTCGTTCGGTGCGCCGGACGGCAAGCTGTCCGACAAGCTGGCCGACAACCCGCTCTGGTCGCGGATCCCGGCCGTGAAGAACGGCAAGGTCATCGAGGTCGACTCCGAGGTGTGGGCCAAGGGGCGCGGCACCCGGTCCCTGGGGGTCGTCCTCGACGAGGCGACGGCCGCACTGCGGTGAGGCGCCCACCCGTGGCGCCGCTCTGCCTGGGCGCGGTGGCCCTGGCGAGCGCGGTCTGCGCGCTCAGCCTCGGCACGCCGTACGTCCCGCCCGCCACGCTCCCGGCCACGCTGGGGGACGACGGGCTGGCGGGGCTCGTGGTCACCGAACTGCGCCTGCCCCGCATGGTGCTGGCGCTGATCGCCGGGGCCTGTCTGGGCGCGGCGGGCCTCGTCCTCCAGGAGGCCCTGCGCAACCCGCTGGCCGTGCCCGAGATGCTGGGAGTCTCCTCCGGGGCGGCCCTGGGCGTTGCCGCACCGCTGGTCCTGGCCCTGTCCGTGCCCCTCGGGCTCCAGCCGTTCCTCGCCCTCGCCGGGGCGGCGTTCGGCGGTCTGCTCACCCTGGTCGCCGCAGGATTCGGACGGAGCCCCTCGGCCGTCCTGCTGACCGGAGCGGCCGTCGCCGCCGCGCTCCAGGCGGGCCTGCTGGTGCTCATGGTCATGGCCGACCAGCTCGACCTCCAGCTCATCTACCGCTATCTGCTGGGCAGTCTGTCCGCCCGCACCTGGGACGACGTCACCGGCCTGCTGCCCTGGCTCGTCGTGGCCGTCCCGGCTCTGGTGCTGTGCGTGCCGGTGCTCGGAGTGCTGCGCCTCGGCGACGACGACGCCCGGGCGCTGGGCGTAAGGGTCGAACGCGCGCGCGTGGCCGCGCTGGGCATCGCCGTCGTTCTGATCGCCCCCGTCGTCGCGGTCTGCGGGCCGGTGGCCTGGGTCGGCTTCCTCGCCCCCCATCTCGCCCGCCGCCTTCGCCCGGACGGCGGCGCGGCCGGCTGGCTCGTCCGGTCCGCCGTGTGCGGCGCGATCGTCGTGCTGTGCGCCGATCAGCCGGCCCGGCTGGCGCTCGCCCCGGTCGAGACGCCTGTCGGCGCCTGGACCGCCCTGGTCGGGGTGCCGGTCGGGGTCGTTCTGCTCAAGCGCGGCGGCCGGCCCGCCCGGGACCGGGGGCCCGTGGCCCCGCCCGCCCCGGGGGCCCTGTCGGACCTCGCCGCTCCCGTCCTGCGGAAGGCGGAACGATGACGCTCATCGACACCGTGCCCGGACCGGCCCGTCGGGCCCTGCGCGCGCCGGGGGTCCGGCTGGGCGGCCTGGCACTGCTCGTCGCCGCGGTGGCCTGCGCCGACCTGTTCGCCGGCCGGGGTGTCACCCCCGAAGGCGTACGGACCGTGCTGCTCGGGGGCGGCGACGACCCGACCGCCGAGCACATCGTGCTCCAACTGCGGCTGCCCCGGCTGCTGGTGGCGCTGGTCGCCGGAGCCTGCCTCGGGGTGGCCGGGCTCGTGCTCCAGTCGGCCCTGCGCAATCCGCTGGCCGGGCCCGAGGTCACCGGGGTCACTCCCGGCGCGGTGCTCGGCGCGGTCGCCGCGACCGGCCTCGGCCTCGCGGGCTGGGAATCCCCCACCGCCGTGGTCGTGGCCGCCTGCCTCGGCGGCTTCGCCGGAGCGGGGCTGCTGTGGCTGCTCGCCGGGCGGGACCGCGGCGACCCGGAACAGACCGCGGTCTACGGGGTCCTCGTCTCGGCGGTGCTCGCCGGGCTCACCGCGGTCGTCCTCCTGGTGGCACCCGGCGAACTCGGCAGCGTCGTCCAGTGGTTGATCGGTTCCACCGAGGGCCGGGTGTGGCAGCACTGGAATCTGCTCTGGCCGTGGGCCGCCTTCTGGGGCGCGGCGGCCTGGCTGCTCGCCGGGCCGCTGACCCTGTTGCGCTGCGGCGACGAACAGGCCTCCGCCGCGGGCCTGGCCACCGGCCGGGGCCGGGGCGCGGCGCTCGTCTGCGCCGTGGCGCTGACGGCCGGCGCCGTGTCGGCCGTGGGAGCGCTCGGCTTCGTGGGGCTGCTGGTGCCCCATCTGGCGCTGGCCGTCTTCGGGGCCGACCTGCGCATCACCCTTCCGGGTGCCGCGCTGCTCGGCGGGGCGGTGGTGTGCGGGGCGGACGCCGCTGCCCAAGTGCTGTCCCGGCTGCTGGCCACCGCGCTCGACGCGGACCGGCTGACCCTTCCGGTCGGAGCCCTGACCACGTTTGTCGGGGCGACGCTGCTGATGGTCGTGGCGCGGCGACGGGCGGACGAGCGATGACGGAGAGCGGTACGCGGACGGGACACGTCGGCATCGGCATCGGCACCGACGTCGGCACCGGCATCGGCATCGACGTTGACGGAAGTGGAGGACAGCGGATGAGGAGGGTGGCATGCCGGAAGGCCTGACCGGACAAGTGGAATCGAGCCCGGCGGAGGCGGCCGGGCCGGAAGCGGAACCGTACGTCATGCCCGGCCCGGAGGTCGTCCGGGCGGAGGGGCTGGCCTTCGGCTACCCCGGACGGATGGTTCTGCGCGGGGTGGACCTGAGTGTCCGGGCCGGCGAGCTGGTCGCCCTGATCGGGCTGAACGGCTGCGGCAAGAGCACCTTCCTCAAGCTGGCCGCCGGGCTGCTCGCCCCGAGCGGCGGGCGCGTCCTGCTCGGGGGCGACGACGTGGCGCGGCTGCCCCGCCGCACCGCCGCCCGGCGCGTCGCCCTGCTCCATCAGTCGGCGCCCGCCGTACCGGGACTGACCGTGCGGCAGCTGGTGCGCCAGGGGCGCTATGCCGCCCGGGGGCCGCTCGGGATGCTGCGGGAGGGCGACGACGAGGTGACCTCGCGGGCGCTCGCGGACGTCGGCGTCACCGCCTGGGCCGACCGGCCCGTGGACGCGCTGTCCGGAGGCGAACGCCAGCGGGTCCGGCTGGCCATGGCGCTGGCCCAGGACGCCCGCGTGCTCTTCCTCGACGAGCCGACCACCTATCTCGATCTCCGGCACCAGCTGGAGGTGCTCCAGACGGTCGTACGGCTGCGCGCGGAACGCCGTCTGACGGTGGTGATGGTGCTGCACGACCTCAACCACGCCGCGCGGTTCGCCGATCGGATCGTCGCCCTGCGTGAGGGGCGCGTCGCCGCCGACGGGCCTCCGGCCGAGGTGGTCACCCGGCGTCTGCTGGCCGAAGTCCTCGGCGTGGAGGGCCGGGTGGGGATCGACAGCGAGGGCGGCTGGCCGGTCTGTTACCCAGATCACCCTCTCGACCCGCTCCAGCTATTGCGGAATGA
This sequence comes from Streptomyces sp. MMBL 11-1, assembly GCF_028622875.1. NCBI lineage: Bacteria > Bacillati > Actinomycetota > Actinomycetes > Kitasatosporales > Streptomycetaceae > Streptomyces > Streptomyces sp. MMBL 11-1. The sequence goes on from NZ_CP117709.1 coordinate 7,749,892, forward strand.
AAATCATATTCATTAGTGTCTGTGCTGCGGCACGCACCGACGCCGCGAACGACACTCATCCGAACGACCGAATGGAGACTCAACTCATGGAGCAGAACAAGGTGTTCAGCCCGATCGCCGACCAGGGCCAGCTCGCTCACCTCTCCGCCACCCACTCGAACGCCCTCGTCGAGAACCCCTTCGACGACGCCGTCGAGGCCGACGCCCCGGCCGAGAAGTAAGCGGCTCCTGCCGCTGACGGCAGGTTTCCCGCGTAGCGCGGGGGCGGGCCCGCCCGGTGACCTCCCGGGCGGGCCCGCCCCGTTCAGCCCCGAACGTCCCTTCCCGCTTCCAGCTCCGGAGGAATCCGTGACCCGCAGTCGACTCGCTCCCGGCACCGGGATCGTCACCGTCCCCGGTGGCGCCCCCGTGCTCCGGACCTCCGGAGGGGAGTTCCTGCGCATCGACACCGGTGGCGTCGCCGGCGAGGACCTGGTGCGTCGGCTGGCGGGGGAGGAGGCGCGGGACGAGGGCGCCCACGCGGCCGAACTCACCCGACTCGTCGAGGCGTTCGAGCAAGGCGGGCACGCGGTCTCCGCGCCGGCCCGGGCCCCGCTCGAAGGCCGTACCGTCCATGTCCTCGGCGACCCCGTGCTCACCGTGCCGGTGGCGCGCTGCGCCGGGGCCGAGGGTGCAGAGGTCCACCGGATCACCCCGGACGGCGTGGCGGAGCTCGCCCGGGCGATCCCGGACCGCGGCGCCGAAGGGCGCGTCGCCGTGGTGTGGTGCCTCGACTCGCCCGTGCCCGAGGGTCTCTGGGACGCGGCGGACCGGCTGCCCGGGCGGGGCATCGCCTGGCTGCGCTGCCACCGTGAGGGCGCCCACAGCTGGACCGAACCCCTTGCCGCGGCCCCGGGAGACGTCACCTCCCGCCACATCCGGCTCCGCAGGCTCGCGGCCACCCCCGCCCACCGTGAACTCGCCGCGTACTGGGCCGGACACCGGACGCCCGACACCGGGCCGCATCCCACCGAAGCCTCGGCCGCCCTGATCGCCGCTCTCCTCACCGCCGATCTGATCGCCTGGGCCGAAGCCGAAGCCGAAGCCGAAGCCGAAGCAGGAGTGGCAGCCGAAGCGGAAGCCGGAGCCGGAGTTGGAGCAGGAGTGGCAGCCGGAGCCGGGGGAGGCCGGGCGACCGTTCTCCCGGTGCGCCGACGGCTGCGCCGCATCGACCTGCGCGATCTCACCCTCACCGAGCACCCCGTGCTCCCCGTCCCGGACGTCGCGCCTCTGCCCGCCCCGACGCCGGTGCGGGCGCGCACCGGGGCCCGGACCGCCGAGGCACGCCCGTGAACACCCGTACGGTGGACGTCCCCACGCCGGACGGAGCCGTACTCGCCACCGACGTATGCCTCCCGGACGGAACCCGCGCTCTCCCCGCCGTCCTGATCAGAACCCCTTACGGGCGCGACGCCCACCGCGCCGAGCTGCGCGGCTGGGCGGCGCACGGTTTCGCCGCCGTCGCCCAGGACGTGCGCGGCCGCCACGGCTCACCGGGGGAGTGGCACCCCTACCGGGGCCACGAGAGGACGGACGGCGCGGCCACCGTCGCGTGGATGCGCGCACAGGCATGGAGCAACGGGGAGGTCGTCGCCGTCGGCGCTTCCTACGCCGCGCACTGCGCCCTCGTCACCGCACTCGCCACCCCTGACGCCGCCGGGTGCGACGGCGTCCCCGACGCGGTCATCGCCGCCGTCCCCGCGCTCGGGCTCGCCGAGACGGCACGCGAGCCCGGGGGCCCCGAGCGACTGTGGGCCCGGGCCGGCTGGTGGGCGGCCCACGGCGACCGTCGCGACTCCGACCCGGACGCGTTGGCCCGCGCCCTGGCGGACGACCCCCGCCTGCTCGAACATCTCCCTGTTGCCCGCCTCGCCGAGCGGCTGGCCGAGAGCCTGGGACGCGAACTGCCCTCCTGGTCCGGGCTCTGGGCCGCCCGAGGGCGGGGCCGGCTGGCCGCGCTGGGCTCCAACTGCCGCCTCCCACTGCTCGCCGTCGGTGGCACCCGTGACCCGTTCGCCGACGACACCGTGGCCCTGTGGCGCGCCTGGGGCGGACCGTCCCGCCTGCTGCTCGGGCCCTGGGGCCACCGCCTCACCGCCGACCCGGCCGCACCGGCCCGCGCACGCGTCAACCTCGGTGCGCTGTACGTACGGTGGGCCCGCGCGGCGCTCGCCGGGCGTCTGGAACCGACGCGGCACGGCGTCATCGCCCTCGGCGACAGCGGTCGCTGGCACAGCACCCGGGTGCGAAGCACTCCCCCGCCGGCCCTGCCCGCCACCCCGCGGGAGGGACCGGAGTGGCGGGCAGGGCCGGCGGGGGAGGACCGGCCTGACCGGCCGGAGGCGGAGTCCCGCTGGGCCTTCGGCTCGCCCACCGGTCTACGGCTGCTCCACGGAGCCGAGTTCAGCGCCGACCCGGACCGCCCCGTACGCTCCGACGACCTCGCCGTCCCGGCCGGCGGCGACCGCGCCGACCGCTGTCTGCTCCTCTCGCCGCCGCTGCCCGGCCCGCTCGACCTGGCGGGAGCCGCCGTCGCCCGGATCAACGTCACGGCCGACGCGCCCTGTGCCGACTGGGCCGTACGCCTGACCGCTCTCGACCCGTCCGGCCACGCGGACCCGCTCGCCTTCGGCATCGTCCGGCGCACCGACCCGCCAGGTGAGGCCGCCGACATCACCGTGCCGCTCGGCACGCTGGGCCGCCGGCTGCCCGCCGGGACCCGGTTGCGCGCGGAGATCGCCGGACACCACTTTCCCGCCCACGCCCGGAACCCGCACACCGGGGAGGACCCGGTCACCGCCACCCGGCTCGCCCCGTCCCGCCGCACCGTGAACCCCCGGGGCAGCGTCCTCCACCTGCCCGTCGTCGCCCGACGCCGCTACGTCGAGCCCGCACCGGAGATATGCCGTTGACCAGCGTCCTGCCCATCGAAGCACTCGTCGATCCCGTCAGCGGGATCATCCGTGACGTCGCGCCCGTCGAGCACCCCGCCGGTGCGCCGCCCCGCTACACCGCGATGACCGCCGACGTCGCCGACGCCCGCCGCCTCGGCGCCTGGCCCGCCGACCGCGTCTCGCTCGGCACCACGTTCGGCGACCCCCGGGGCGCGTGGATCGCAGCGGTGGCCGAGGCCGTCGAGCGCTACTGCGGCAACCGTCTCCCGCCGCCCGGCCACGCCCAGGCGCCGCGTCGGGCCACCGCCGCCGAACTGACCGCCGAGGGCCACCGGGTCTACGGGCCGGGCGCTCTGCCGGCCTACGCCCCCTGGCAGTTGGTCCGGCCGCGATTCCCGTACGCCGAACTCACCCCCGACACACCGGCGCTGTGGACCCGGGCCGCCGAGGGCGGTCGCCCCTGCTGGGCCCCCGTCGCGCTGACCCACCTCAACTGGCGGCAGGGCGAACTGCGTTCGCTGCCCCGTACCCACCACCTCAACTACGCGGGCATCGCCACCGGGCAGGGCCTCGACGACGCCGTCGAGCGCGGGCTCCTCGAAGTCGTGGAGCGGGACGCCCTGGAGCTGTGGTGGCACCTGGACGGGCCCACCCGGGGCATCGACCCGGCGACCGTCCCCGGGCTCACCGAGGACCTGGCCGGCTGCGGGCTCGACGTGCACATCGTGGAGATGCCCTCCGAGTTCGCCCCCTGCGTGGCGGCCCTCGTGCACGACCCCGGACGCGGCATCCACGCGGCCGGGTTCGCCTGCCGGTACGACCCGGCGGAGGCGGCCCGCAAGGCCGTGCTGGAGGCCGTGCACACCTGGGTGTTCACCCAGGGCGCGGTGGACGCCGACGGCTGGGTGTACCGGGCGGTCGAAGCCGGGATGCTCGCCCGCGGCCTCTACCTCGACCACCGCGCCGACCGGCGCTATCTCGACGACTGCGGGCCCGAGTTCGCCGCCGTCCGGGACCTCGGGGCCCATGTCCAGGTCTGGCTGGACGACCGGATGGCCCCGCTCGCCCGCCGCTTCACCGAACCCGCCCTCGGCACGGTCCCGGTCACCGCGATCGATCCCGGCAGCCGTACCGCGCTCGACGCGGCGCTCGCCGCCGGGGGGCACCGGGTGATCACCGCGGACCTCACCACGGAGGACGTCGCCGAGACACCACTGCGCGTCGCCCGCGTGCTGGTCTCCGGACTGATCCCCAACGCACCGGCGGCCTTCGGCTACTTCGGCTGCCCGCGGTTCGCGGACGCCGCGCTCGCACGGGGCTGGCGCACCCGACCGCCCACCGCGCCGGGGGACTTCACCCTGGCCCCGCCCCCGCACATGTGAAGGAGCGCGCCGCCATGCCCGACACCCCGGCCCGGACCGCCGCCCCCGATCCCGGGACGCACCCCGCGTCCGGCCTGCTGCGCCGGGCCCTCGCGGACGCCCGCTCCTCGCGCGCGCCGGGCCTCGCCCCCTACGTGCCCGAGCGCCCGTTCCCCTGGAGCGGGCCCGGGCTGCCGTTGACCGGGGTCGCGTTCCGGTCCGGGGCGGGTCCGGGGACCGGGGGCCGGGCCGCGATCGACCTGGACCGCGTCCTGCGCCTCTCCCTGGCCGCACCCGCCGGAACACCGGGCCGACTGCGGCCCGTTCCCTCGGCGGGAGCCCTGCACCCGGTGCGCGCCCACCTCCTGATCGGGCCGCGGTGCTCACTGCCGCCCGGTCGCTACGCCTACGACCCGCGCGCCCACCGCGCCCACCCACGCGGCCCGGCCCCCGACGGCGCACCCCCGGGCGGGCTCGTCGTCCTCACCGTGGCCGCGTCCCGCACCGTCGTGCACTACGGCCATCGGGCCTGGCCGCTCCTCCTGCTGGACACGGGCCACGCCGCCGCGGCCCTGGCACTGGCCGGGCCCCCGGCCGCCGACGTACGGGTCTGCCTCGACGCGGACGCCGACCTTCTCTCCGCCGCCGCCGGACTGCCCGCCGCGCCGGACTGGCCGGACACATGGCCCGGCACCGAGCCGGAACTGGCCCTCGCGGCAGTCAGGTTGACCCCTGCCGGCGTGACCGGCGACGACCTCGGGACACTGGCCGTCTGGGCCTGCCCGCCCCGCGCCGGAACCCCGTCGCCGCAACCCGGCGCGGAGACCGCCCCGCCCGGCGAACTCGCGGCGACACGGCATCTGTTGCACCACATCGCCCGAGCCCGCGAACGGCCCGGCGGCACCTGGCACCCGGCTCCCCGCCCCGCACCGGTGACCGACGAGGCACTGGCGACCCGCCGGAGCGCCCCGCCCGACGACCTGAACCACCCGCCCAGCGAGGATCTGCTCGTCCGGCTCCTGATCACCGCGCGGACAGCACGGCCGGACGGACCCGCCTGGACCGTGGCCGTCGGTGATGACGCCCCGGCGCTGTACGCGAAGGCCCCCGGCAGCCGCGGCCTCGCCGTCCGGGCCTCCGGGGACGCGCGCCCCACCCTCGCCCGCTGGGCCGCCGGCCAGCAGTGGATCGGCGGCGCGGGCGCGGTGCTCCTCGCCCACGGCTGCCCCGGGGACGCCCCGCCGGCCGCGGTCCGCAGCGGCCACCTCGCCGCCGGGTACGCGGCCGGAGCGGTCCAGATCCACGCCACCGCGCTGGGCCTGCGCTCCCGGCCGATCGGCTCCTGGCAGCGGGCGGACCTGGGCGCTGCGCTCGGCGAGGCACCCGGACGCGACTGGGTCATGCACGGCCTGGCGGTGGGGGCGCCCCCACCGCCAGGACCCGTTGTCCCTGGCTTCGCCCGACGCCCACCGACGCCGAACGTGCCACCGACCCCGACGGCACCTGACACAGCGACCACGACACCCGCCACTCCGGCGGCTCCGCCCGGCGAGGAAGAACGCCCATGATGCTCCACCCCGAACTCCTGCGCGCCGCGAACACCGCGCGCCGCCCGCTCGGTCTCGCCACCGCGCTGCTCGCGGCGGTCACGGCCACCCACCTCGCCCAGGCCGTCCTCCTCGCCCTCGTGCTCGCCCGGATCGCCCGGGGGGAGACGGCCACCCTCCCCCCGCTGCTCGCCGCCGTCATCGCCGTCGTCCTGGTCCGCGCAGCCCTCGGCCGCGCCCAGCGCCTGACCGCCGTCACGGCGGGAGCCGCCGTACGGGTGAGGCTTCGCGACACCCTGCTGGAGCGGCTCGGCGCACTCGGCCCCACCGCGATCACCGGTGCGCGGGCCGGAGCCGTGCGCGCCACCCTGGTGGACGGCGTCGAGGGCGTCGACGCGTACATCTCGCGCTATCTGCCCCAAGCGCTCATCACCTGCGCCGTCCCGCCGCTGCTGCTCGTCGCCGTCGCCCTCGTCGAGCCGTACGCGGCCCTCGCTCTCGGCCCCGCCCTCCTGCTCGCCCTCTTCGGGCCGCGCTGGTGGGACCGGCTGCTCGCGCGGCGCGGCAAGGAGCACTGGGACTCCTACGAAGCCCTCGCCGCCGACTACCTGGAGGCGCTCCAAGGGATGCCGACCCTGCGGGCCACCGGTGCGGTGGGCCGCGTACGGGAACGGCTGGAGCGGCGGTCGGCCGCCCTGCACCGGACCACCGTCGCCAAACTCCGCGTCTCGCTCGTCGACACCGGCCTCACCGACCTGGCCGTCCAGGGCGGGACGGCCGCCGCCGTGCTCGTGGCGTGCTCGTCGGCGGCCACCGGCCGTACCGCGGCCACCGGTACCTATCTCCTGCTGCTCCTCGCCTCCGAATGCTTCCGCCCCGTCCGCGACCTCTCCCGCGAGTGGCACGCGGGCTACCTCGGGGTGTCCGCGGCCGACGGCATCGCCGCCCTGCGCACCGCCGAAGCCGCCGTGCCCGACCGGGGCACCGTGGCCGCCGCCTGGAAGAGCGCACCCGAAGTCCGTTTCGAGGACGTACGCTTCACCCATCCCGGGAGCGGGCGGCCCGCCCTCGACGGCGTCAGCTTCACCGCCGCCCCCGGGCGCACCACAGCCGTCGTCGGTCCTTCCGGGGCGGGGAAGTCGACCCTGCTGAGCCTGCTGCTGCGGCAACGGGACCCGGACAGCGGCCGCCTCACCGTCGCCGGGACGGCCACCGCCGCGTACACCCTCGCCTCACTGCGCCGGGGCATCGCCGTGGTCTCGCAGGACACCTATCTCTTCCACGCCACGATCGCGGAGAACCTGCGGATCGCCCGCCCGGCCGCCACCGACGAACAACTGCGCGCCGCCGCCCGCACCGCCGGGATCGACCAGGAGATCGCCCGGCTGCCGGACGGCTACGCCACCCTCGTCGGCGAACGCGGCGCCACGCTCTCCGGCGGTCAGCGCCAACGACTGGCCCTCGCACGGGCGTTGCTGGCCGACGCCCCCGTCCTGGTCCTGGACGAGGCCACCAGCGCGGTCGACGAGCGCGGCCAGGCCCGCATCGTGCGGGAACTCGCGGCGGCCGGCCGGGGCCGCACCTGCATCGTCGTCGCCCACCGGCTCGACGCCGTACGCCACGCCGACCACATCGTCGTCCTCGACGCGGGCCGCGTCGCGGCGACGGGCGACCACACCACCCTGCTCGCGGGCGGCGGCGTGTACGCCTCGCTCGTCGCGGCCGGGCGCACCGCACAGGAGGAGCGCGCCGCATGACCCCGACCCCGACCCCGGCCCCGGCTCCTGCCCCGACCGGCCCCACCCGTCCCCCCGGGCCGGACCCCGCCGCCCTCGACGACGCCGCGACCGGGGCCCTGCGCTCGCTCCTCCCGGTCCTGGGCGCACACCGCGCCACCGTCCTGCGCACCTGCCTGGCCGCCCTCGTCGACCAGGCGGCCCTGGTCGCCCTCGTGACGCTCGCCGCGTACACGGTGGGCACGGCCGTCACGGAGCACCGCCCGCCCACCCCGGGGACCGTCGCCGTCCTGATCGGACTCGTCCTGCTCCGGGCGTTCGCCACCTGGCGGGAGATGGACCTCTCGCACGACCTCGCCTACCGGGTCCTCGCCGAACTGCGCGTCCGGGTCTTCGACGGGCTGGCCCGCAGCGCCCCCGCCCGGATCGCGGGCCGGCGCAGCGGCGACCTCGCGTCCACCGCGCTCGGGGACGTCGAGGCGCTGGAGTTCTTCTACGCCCACGCCATCGCCCAACTCCTCGCCTCCGGCGTGGTCTTCGCGGTGTCGGCCGCCGTGCTGGCGGCCCTCGGCCCCTGGCTGCTGCTCGCCGTCGTCCCCGCCGCGCTCCTCCTGATCTGGTCGCCGCTCTTCGAAGCGCGCGGACGGGCCGAACGCGGGGCGCGGACCCGCGGCGCGCTCGCCGAGGTCTCGTCCGAGACCGTGGAGAGCGTCGACGGGCTGCGTGAACTCCTGATGGCGGGAGCGCTGAACCGCAGGCGGGCCCGGCTCCGGTCCGCCGGACGCGGGCTCGCCCGCGCCCAGCGTGCCGAACAGTCCTGGGAGACCGGCGCGGGAGCCACCCGCGATCTGCTGGTCGTCGCCGCCGTCATCGGCGTCGTGGCGGCCGCCGCCCACGCCGCGTCCGCCGGACGTCTGGACGGGGCGTGGGCCCCGGCCGCCATGGCGCTCGCCCTGGGGGCCCTGGCTCCGGTCGCCGAATCGGCGGCGGCACTCGGCCGGGCGGGCGGCCTGCGCGCCGCCGCCGCCCGGGTCCGGGCCGCCGTGCACGCCCCCGCCGGAGCCCCCGCCCCTGCCGCCGCCCGCACCGTACCGCCGGGACCGCTGGGGCTGCGGTTGCGCGGGGTCCGGTTCGGCTACGGGGGAGAGGCCGTGCTCGACGGCGTCGATCTGACCGTCCGGCCGGGCGAGACCGTGGCCCTGGTCGGAGCCTCCGGGGCGGGCAAGTCGACCTGCGCACACCTCCTGGCGCGGTACTGGGACCCCGAGGGCGGCTCCGTGGAGCTCGTGCCCCCCGCCCCGGCCCGCCCCGTGGACCTGCGGGACCTGACCGAGGAGGACCTGCGCGCCGTCGTGTCCGTGGTGGGGCAGGAGGCCCCGCTCTTCCACGGCAGCCTCGCCGAGAACCTCCGGCTGGGCGCTCCGGACGCCACGGCCGACGAACTGGACACGGTGACCCGGATCTGCGGCATCGCCCCCATCGCCGACGCCCTGCCCGACGGGCTGGACACCGCCGTCGGCGAGCGCGGCGCGACCCTGTCCGGCGGCCAGCGCGCCCGGGTGGCCCTGGCCCGGGGGCTGCTGAGCGGCCCGCGCGTACTCGTCCTGGACGAGACGACGGCACATCTGGACCACCGCGGTGACGAAGAACTGTCCCGGGCGCTCGCGGCCGACTCCGCCACCCGGACGACCCTGGTGATCGCCCACCGCCCGGCCACGGTCCGCAGGGCCGACCGGATCGCGGTCCTGGACGGCGGGCGCATCGTCGAGGAGGGCACCTGGGACGAGCTGATCCGGGCGGGCGGGCCGTTGACCCGCCTCTTCGCCCGCGAGGAGAGGGCTCAGGGGTGACCTGGCGGTCGGGCCCGGATCAGGGAAGGGGCTGCTCCGCCCAGATGATCTTCCCCCGGGGGGTGTAGCGCGTGCCCCACCGATGGGCGAGCTGTGCGACCAGGAACAGCCCGCGCCCGCCCTCGTCCGTCGTCCTGGCGTGCCGCAGCCGCGGCGAGGTGTTGCTGGCGTCGGACACCTCGCAGGTCAGCGACGCCTGGAACAGCAACCGCAGCCGTACCGGCCCCACCGCGTACCGGATCGCGTTGGTCACCAGCTCGCTGACGATCAGCTCCGTCGTCATCGACAGCTCCGCGAGCCCCCACGCCTCCAGCCGGCGGGAGACCTTGGCCCGCGCCTCACCGACCGCCGCGGGGTCCACGGGCACGTCCCACGAGGCCAAGTGCTCCGGGCTCAGGCGATGGGTCCGGGCGAGGATCAGCGCGATGTCGTCCGGCTGCGGTACGGGCAGCAGTTCCTTGACCACCGCCGGACACAGGTCCTCCAGCGGCATCCCGTCCCGGGACACCGCGCGGCCCAGCCGGTCCATGCCGCGTTCGAGGTCCTTGTCGGCCCCCTCGATGAGCCCGTCGGTGTAGAGGCCGAGGAGGCTTCCTTCGGGCAGCTCGATCTCCAGGGACTCGAAGGGCAGCCCGCCGAGTCCCAGGGGCGGCCCGGCGGGCAGGTCCGGGAAGCTGACCGTGTTGTCCGGAGTGACGACCACCGGCGGCGGGTGACCGGCCCGCGCCATGGTGCAGGAGCCGTTCGCCGGATCGTAGACGGCGTACAGACAGGTGGCCCCCACCACCGTCGTCCCGCCCCGCTCCGCCGGGCCCCCCGCACGCTCCTCCTCGCTGAGCCGCAGGACGAGATCGTCCAGGCGTGCCAGCAGTTCGTCCGGGGGAAGGTCCATGTCGGCCAGCGTCTGGACGGCGGTGCGCAGCCGGCCCATGGTCGCGGCGGCCCCGATGCCGTGCCCGACGACATCGCCGATGACCAGGCCGACCCGGGCTCCGGACAGCGGGATCACATCGAACCAGTCACCGCCGACCCCGTCCTTCGCGTCCGCCGGAAGATAGGACGACGCCACGTCCAGCGCCGTCCCGCCGCGCAGCGTGTGCGGCAGCAGGCTCCGCTGGAGCACCAGCGCCGCGGTGTGCTCCCGGGTGTAACGGCGGGCGTTGTCCACGCACACGGCGGCACGCGCCACCAGCTCCCGGGCGGGCGCCACGTCGTCCTCGTCGAACGGCACCGGATTCCGCGACCGCATGAAGGTGGTCAGCCCCAGTACGGTGTCGCGCGCCCGCATCGGTACGGAGATCAGCGAGTGCAGCCCGAACTCCCGCAGCCGGGCGGCCCGCGCGGGCTGCTCCACCGCCCACCCGTGGCTGTCCGGGTCGAGCACCGGGAGCAGGACCGGGTCGCCGTCCAGGAGGAAGTGCGCGTCGTGCGGCGGAGGTACGAAGCCGACCGCCTCCCCGACCCGCACGACCGCCTCCGGGCAGCCCTCCCGCACCGAGCTCAAGCCCGCCCTGCGCATGGCCGGCCGCTCGCCCTCGGCCGGCGCGCCCGGCCGGTCGCCGCCGAACGGGGTCTCCAACAGGTCGACGAAGACGAAGTCCGCGAACCGGGGCACCGCGAAGTCGGCGAGCTCCTGCGCCGTGCGCTGTACGTCCAGGGTGGAGCCGATACTCGCTCCGGCCTCGTTCACCAGCGCCAGCAGCCGGCGTGCGTTCCACCGGTCGGTGACCTCGAGGACCGTGCAGCCGATGCCGATCCGCCGGTCCCCGGCGTCGGCCAGCGGGAAGAACGAGCTCGTGAACGCCCGCCGACGGTGCGGATCGGCCCAGCTCCAGCCCAGGTACTCGTAGTCCGTGATCGCCTCGCCGGTCGACAGGACCTGCCGCATCAGCCGTTCGAGGGACGTCGCGAGCGCTCCGGGCAGCACCTCGGCCGGCCGGCGTCCCAGGCGCTGCTCCCGGGGCACGCCGCCGAACCGTTCCAGGGTGTCGTTCAGCCAGAGATAGCGCAGGTCGGGGTCGAGCACCGCCATGCCGACCGGCGACCGGGCCAGGAAGCTGTCGACCACGGGCCCGCTCATCGACCAGTGCGGGGTGAGCCGCCGCCCGGAGACCAGGAAGCCCTCCCGCCCGGCGATCAGGAACGAGGCGGTGGCCCGCACGTCGATCTCCAGCGACCGGCCGTCCCGGCTCCACAGGGGGACCAGCCCCCTCCACCCCGAACCGGCCCGGCAGCGGGCGGCCACCTCGGCCGTCCGCCGGGCTCCCCGGGGGTCCGCCAGCAACAGCGCGGCGGACCGGCCGACCACCTCGGCCGCCGGATACCCGAGCAGCGCCTCGGCCCCTCGGGTCCAGCCGATGACCGTGCCGTCCCCGGCGATCACGGCCGCCGCGTCGTCGGTCATGCGCGCGGCTTCCCACCCGTCCCCGGAGGGCAGCGGGCCGGGCTCCGCCGGGGAGCCCTCATCGGCGGACGCCATCGCACCTCACCACCCTCTGTAGGTTTCCATGGTCGCGCGTCGCGCCGGAGCCCGCCCGGCGCGGGGCCGGGGCGGGCTGTCCCTCGTTCGGCGGCGTGACGGAGCGGGCCGTGTCCGCGTTGGAGGGGGAGACAAGCGGCCGCTTGTCCACCTGCCCCCGCGCTGGACCCGTGTGGGTGGACGGCTCCGGCTCCGACAGGAGGGCCGGAGCCGTTTCCATGTCCAGGCTCAGAGACGGAAGCAGATCTCGCGCTCCCGCAGCCACGGGCCCAGCCAGTCGCCGAACGGGACGGGGACGCACCACCCGCGGGTGGGCGGTGCCCCGGCCCCCGGCGGTGTGGGCGAGGGAGCCACCGGGGACGGCACCACGGACGGCGGCACCGTCGGGTCCGAGGGAGCGGGAGAGGGAGCGGGCGGCGTCGGGGTCGGGGTCGGGCCGGGCGTGGCCGGCGCGGCCATCTCGGTCAGCATCGTCCGGTACACCTCCGAGGACCGCGGATTGCTCCCGCACTGCCAGACGCCGTGCGGGCAGTAGTCCGTGACCGTCTGGTAGAGCGGCTCGTGCCGGTCGATCCACTCCAGCATCCGCCGCATGTACTCGGGGTTGTCACCGTTGCGGAAGAGCCCCCACTCCGGGAACGAGATGGGCTTGCCGTGTTCCGCCGCGAAGTCGACGTGCTTCTGGAGCCCGTACGGGTCGGTGATCTGGTCGTCGAAGGTCTCGCCGGGAGGCTGGTCGTAGGAGTCCATCCCGATGATGTCGACGACGTCGTCGCCCGGGTAGCACTCGGTCCACGGCACCGCGTCCCGCCCCCGGCTCGGCGTGAAGTCGAAGCGGAACTCCTGACCGGGCACCGCGCGCATCGCCGTGACGATCCGTTCCCAGTACGCCTTCCAGGAGGCGGGGTCGGGACCGCACCGATGTGTGTACGTCGTGCCGTTCATCTCCCAGCCGAGCACGATCACGGTATCGGGAACGCCCAGCCCCACCAGGCGCTCCGCGAGCCGCGTGAAGTGCTGGTCGTATTCCCCGGCCGCGCCCGCCCGGAGCAGGCCGCGGACCTCGTCGTCCCCGACCCGCTCCTCGTTGCGCTCCAGCATCGGTACGTTCAGGACGAACATCCGGTCCGCGTCCGCCTGTCTCCAGTCCGCCCAGGCTTCGAGGAAATCGGGCGCCCCCTCGATGTTCACCCACAGATCACCCGGCAGGTACGTGTGTCCCGCCCGCAGCTCCGCCCCTCCGAGCCAGCGCGACAGGTCGGCCATCCTGCGGACCCCGGCGGGCCCGTAGTCCAGATACGCGCCGTGCGCGGTGCTGCTCGCCGCCCCCGGCGGGCCGGGGGCGGCGCCGTCGACGGAATCGGTGCCCGGCGGCGACTGACCCGCGATGCCGCCACCCGCCAGGAGGCTGAGAACAGCCGCCGCGATGCACGATACGAAGAGACGGCGCTTGGCCGGCATTGCTCCTCCTGGCTGCGGTGAATTCCGGCCGGTTCGGCCTGATAGGGAGAGAGTCGCATCATCGTCCACCGGGGGCATGCGCAGGAGTCCATTTATCCTGTTCGGTGGTGCGGGCGCGCCGTTCAGGTGAATGCGGGGCCGAACGTGAACGGCAGCGAGCCGACACGGTTGTCGAAATTCGAGTCGACCAGCTCCGGATCTCCCAGATTCCCCATGACAGGGCGACGGCTGATCAGTTCCCGGAACAGGGCTGTCATTTCGAGGCGAGCCAGATGGGCTCCCAAACAGTGGTGCGGGCCCCCGCCGCCGTATCCCAGATGCGGATTCGGCGACCGGGTGATATCGAATCGATCCGGATGGGTGAAAACCGCCTCGTCACGATTGGCGGAGGCGTAGACGAGCGCGACTTTCTCCCCCGGGAGGAACGTGCGGCCACCCAGTGCGCATTCTGCGGTGACCGTCCTGCGGAACTGGATGATGGGCGTCGAATGCCGCACGATCTCGTCGACGGCGCCGCCGATGTGGCGGTCGAAGTCGGACCGCAGCAGCTCCCGCTGCTCCGGGTGCCGGTCGAGCAGGAACAGCCCGTGCGCGATGGCGTTGCGGGTCGTCTCCACCCCGGCCACCAGCAGCAGGGAGAAGAAGGCCCCGAGCTGCTGCCCGGACAGTGCCTCGCCGTCGATGTCCGCGCTGACGAGAGCCGAGACGAGGTCGTCCTCGGGGTGACGGCGCCGTTCCCGGGCGAGCCGTCCCATGACGATCCGCATCCGGGCCAGCGATGCCAGCCCGCGACCGGGAATCCGCAGCCGGGCCCGGCCCCGGCGCTCGACGCCGACGTGCTCGGAGGCGTGGTCGATCTGCTCCGCGATCCGCGCCCGGTACGCCTTCGGGACGCCCATCAGGTCGCAGATCACCTCCAGCGGCAGCCGCGAGGCCGCCGAAGGCATGAAGTCCCGGGGGCGCTCGGCGATCAGCTCGCCCACCAGCCGCCCGGCGAGCCGGCCGATGTTCTCCTCGACGTCCGCCAGCAGCCGGGGGGTGAACCGCCGCGAGATGATCCGGCGCAGCGCCGCGTGCTCGGGCCCGTCCATGTTGACCATCGAGTTCCCGAACAGTGCCTTCGCCCAGCCGGCCGGCTCGGGGGTGGTGACCCCCGGAGCGCTCGCGAACACCTGGGGCGTGCGGCTCGCGGTCCGTACGTCGGCATGGCGCACCAGCGCGTGGAACGGCTTGCCGGCGGTGCGCGCGGCACCGGCCCGGGGAGTGAACAGGACCGGTGCGTCCAGCTCCCGCAGCAGGGCGAAGGCCCTGAGCCTCTCGGGGCGCGGCAGCCGCCAGAAGGCCGGGTCGGCCAGGTCGACGTCCGCCGCGCGCAGCACACGGTCCCCGGACAGCTGGTACGGAACGGTCATGCCCTTCACCTCCACGGTTCGCCAGGCCATGGTCCGGCCCACCGGCCGCGAGGCGCCTCATCGACGCGGCCCGCCGCCCCGACGACCCCGCACCCTCACGCGTTTGACGGAACGGAACCACCGCCGGTGCGCCGTACGCCGCACGCACGAGAACTGTTTCGCCCCCGCCTCGTTGTCAACATCGCCATCAGAAGCACCTCGGACGAGTTAACGAATCAATGAGGCGAGTCAACGAGAGGCAGGTAGTCATCCCATGAGCCGAACCCCCGCGCAACCGAGCGTCACCCGCACCCCCTCCCGCCGGATCGTCCTGCGCGGAGCCTTCACCGCCGCGGTGGTCACGGGCACAGCGGGCGCCCTGCTCCCGCTGCTCGACCGTGAGCAGGCCGCCGCGGCCCGGCCCGCACCGGCGCCCGGGGCGCCCGGAGCCCGCGCCGTGCCCGGCCCCGTGTCCACGACGGAACAGTTCGCCGAGATGTACCGGGGCCGGGAGATCCGGGGGGCGACGAAAGCCGTCGCCGCCGCCTCGAACGACGACCGCGTGATGGTCGCCGCCGGACCGGGCGCCGAGATCCGCATCGACGGCAGGCCGCTGCACGTCATGAGGCGGGCGGACGGCACCTATCTGAGCGACGTCCGGCACTACGAGTCGTACCCGACGCTGCTGGAGACAGCCCGTGCAGCCGTCGACGAGCTCGGCGCCGCCGGGCTCGCGCACCCCGCCGCGCACCGCATGTGAACCAGGAGGAGCAGCACCGGTGTACACCCGCAAGAACCAGCGCGACCTGACGCGCACCGAGAAGCGCCGCCTCGTCGACGCGATCCTGAAACTGAAGCGCTCGGGCCGCTACGACGACTTCGTCGTCATGCACCGGGAGTACTACGTCATGGACACCGAGAGGCGGCCGCGCCCGGCGCACATGACGTCCTCGTTCTTCCCCTGGCACCGCCAGTACCTCCTGGAGTTCGAGAAGGCGCTCCAAGCTGTCGACGCGGGCGTCAGCGTCCCGTACTGGGACTGGACCCAGGACGACAGCCCGACCTCCTCGCTCTGGGCGGAGGACTTCCTCGGCGGCAACGGCAGGCCCGGCGACCGCCGCGTCACCACCGGAGCGTTCGCCCACGACACGGGCAACTGGAACGTCGGCAGGGGCGTCACCGACGAGCGCTACCTCACCCGCAACTTCGGCAGGCCCGGCCGCAACCCGGTGTCCCTCCCCACCCGGAACGATGTGGCGCGGGCGCTCCAGGACCCCGTCTACGACACGGAGCCCTGGAACAGCGTCTGCACCGAGGGCTTCCGCAACCGCGTCGAGGGCTGGGGGATCCGGGGCGTGCGCACGGTGGGTCTCCACAACCGGGTCCACCAGTGGGTCGGCGGTCCGATGGCGGGCGCCGCCTCCCCCGAGGACCCGGTGTTCTGGCTCCACCACTCCTTCATCGACCTGCTGTGGGACCGGTGGCGCAAGGCCCACCCGAAATCCGCCTACCTGCCGGGCCGCAAGCCCGCCTCGCCCGGCCCGGACCGCGACTACGTCTTCGGCCTCGACGAGGCGATGCCCCCCTGGGGCGTGACCCCGAGGAAACTCCTCGACCACAGCAAGACCTACCGCTACGCCTGAGCCCGGAACGGGGAACGGCCGGTCCCCTCCGGGAGGAGGGGACCGGCCGTTCCGGTACTACGCGGGATCAGCGGCCGTAGCCGTAGCCGCCGTTGTCGTGGTGACCACCGTCGGCGTTGACGCAGGTGTTACCGAAGGCAGGGTTCAGCACGCCGATCACGTCGATCGTGTTGCCGCAGAGGTTCACCGGCACGTGCACGGGGACCTGGACCACGTTGCCCGAAGCGACGCCGGGGGAGGCGGCGGCGAGGCCCTGCGCGCCGGCGTCCGCGGACGCCATGCCGGCGCCGCCGGCGATCAGGGCGCCGGTGCCGGCCATGACAGCGGCAACCTTCGTGATACGAGACATTCGGAACTCCTTGTAAAGAAGGGGGTGTGCTGCGGACGCGAGGCCCGCACCCCCTGACAACGCGGCAGACGCCGGACGGTAACGGATCTGCTCACAGGTGGTACCTCCGATGCCGCTGTCCGGCGTACACCGGGCCCGCGTCAGCGTCCGATCACCGGCAACCCCGTGAGCCGCTCGCGCCAGTCCCGCGCCGCCGGGAACCGCGCCTTCACGGTCTCCACCGCCCGCTCCCGTACGGCCACCTGCGACTCGCGCAGCCGCAGCAGCGGCTCCAGACCCGGCCGGGCCAGCAGCAGCCGCTGGTTGACCACCGGCACCGGCTGCCAGTGGTTCTTGTAACGCTCCGCACCGCGCAGCAGGCTCAGCACCTCGTACCCGCTGTCCGCGGCCTGCTGGGCGACCTCGCGCAGCAGCAGCGTCGACACATCGACCTTCCGTTCGCGCAGCGCCGGATCCGCACCGTACAGATAGCCGCCCGTCAGCCGCCCGGACTGCAACGACAGGTTGGACGCCACCACCTCGCCGTTCAACCGGAACTCGGTCATGGCCGCCGTACCGTCCCCCACCATCCGTCCCACCGACCGGATCAGATGGTCCGAGAACCGCGCCCGGAGATGCTCGGGGTTGACCGCCCGGCCCTCCCACTGCCGCTCGTGCAGCCGCAGCAACGTGGCGATCGCCGCGGGCACCCCGTCCCGCGGGACTCGGAGAGCCTCGACGCCCAGGGCGTCGGCCTTGCGCAGCTT
Source organism: Streptomyces sp. MMBL 11-1 (assembly GCF_028622875.1). Classification (NCBI taxonomy): domain Bacteria; kingdom Bacillati; phylum Actinomycetota; class Actinomycetes; order Kitasatosporales; family Streptomycetaceae; genus Streptomyces; species Streptomyces sp. MMBL 11-1. The sequence goes on from NZ_CP117709.1 coordinate 7,767,388, forward strand.
GGAGCGCAGCCGCTGACCCCGCGAGCCCGTCAGCCGCGCCACGGCGTCGCCCAGCGGCTCGGCCGGCAGTTCCATGCACGTCGAGTCCGTGAGCCGGCTCCGGGCCCCGGCCCACCGCCCGAACAGCAACTGCGCCGACGCGTCCGGTCTGACCTCCCGCAGGTCCACCACGGCGTGCCGGGCCGCCCGGTCCAGACCGCGCCCCAGCGCCCCCACCGCGCACCCGGCCTCCTCCTCGTCCAGCAGGATGTCGAAGAAGTCGGAGACCGCCCCGCCCATCGGGACCAGCAGCGGCATCGGACGGTGTACCAGCATCAGCGGCGCCGCCCCGACCAGCCGCCCCGCCCGGCGGACCAGCAGCACCCGCAGCCGGCCCTCCTGGCCGTAGGAGATCCACCACGAGTGCAGCCAGGCATGGCTCTGGAACGGGGTCGCGGTGGCGCAGCGGCGGTGCAGCGCGTCCCACTCCCCGGCGAGCGCGCCGAACTCCGCGAAATCCCGGCACAGCGTCACGACGAGCCCGCCCGCCCGCCGCCGCCCCGTCATCGGACGAGCTCCCGGTCGTCCTGGGCGACGCTGCCGCCCTCGGCCGTCGGACCGGGAACCCGCGCCGAGACGCTCCCGCCCGCCCCGCGCGGGCGCACCAGCAGCACGAGGCCGCCCAGCAGCCCGCCCGCGGCGGCCCCGACGGAGACGCCCAGTGGCACGGACGGCGAGACCGGCTGGTCCGGCGTCATCGCATGGGAGAACTTGATCAGCTTCACCCCGGTGTCCTTGGAGACATGACCACTGCTCACGATGACGGCCTCGATGACCGCGTTGGCGATGTCGGCCGCCTTCCGCCGGTCCCCGGACGTGCCCGTCACCGCGATCATCGGTGAGTCGGGAGAGGTCTCCGACCGGACGTGGGACCGCAGCTCGCGCACCGGCTCGCCCGCCGCGCCCCGGGCGTACGAGAGCGTCGCGTCGCTCGTCGTCAGCCGCCCGTACGACTGGGCGTACCCCAGGGCCGCCGAGGGATCCGTCCCCGCCTCGGCGACCGCCATCGCATAACTGGTGGCCTCGTACCGGTCCGCGGCCAGCGCACTGTACGAGAGCCCGGACGCGGTGCCGATCAGCACACAGACGGGCAGCGGCCACCAATGAGGCAGCCGGGCGAGCGCGGTGCGCAGCCGACGGACGACGACGTGTCGCTGCTGCTCGGGTGAGTCGGTCATGAAAGGGCTCTCCGGTTCGGTGGGGCGGTGTCGAGGGCGTACGCGTACACGTCCATCAGGCGCTCGCTGCTGCGCCTGATGTCGTAATGGCCGACGGCCCGGGGCGGCGGCCTCCGGTCCGCTCCGGCCTGTATCCGCTGCCGCAGCCGGGCCGTCAGCTCCTCGGGGCTCCCGGCGATCCGGGTGGCCGCGGGGGCGTGGGCGGCGGGCAGGTCGTCGATGGCCGGGCAGGCGTCGTGGAGCACCGGCAGTCCGGCGGCGAGCGCCTCCACGGCGGCGAGACCGAAGGACTCCTCGCGGGACGTGGAGACGAAGACGTCCACGGCGCTCAGCAACGCCGGGACCCCCGGGACCGGGCCGTCCCCGTGCTCGTCGCACTCCCCGAGGAACCGGATCCGGTCCACGGCCCCCAGCCGCAGGGCCAGCGCGCGCAGCGACCCGGCCTCCGGCCCGTCCCCGGCCAGCAGCAGACGGGCCTCCGGCAGGGCGGCGACCGCGCGGATCAGCACGTCGAACCGCTTGCCCGGCACCAGCCGCCCGACCCCGCCGACGACGAACGCCTCCCCGGGGAGGCCCAGTTCCGCCCGTACGGAGGCCCGTCGCCCCGCGTCGAAGCGGAACCGGTCCGCGTCGATGCCGTTCGGCACCAGCCGGATCCGGTCGGCGGGCACCCCCCAGTCCCGCAGCCGGCCGGCCACGGTGGAGGAGACGGCGACGGTCGCGGACCCGAGGCGTTCGGTCGCGAGGTAGAGGGCGCGGACGGGCCGGGTGAGCGGGCGGCCCTCGATCTCGGCACGCCCCAGGGAGTGTTCGGTCGCGACGGTGGCCCGGGCCCCGGCGAGCCGGGCCGCGATCCTGCCGTACACGCAGGCCCGGTACAGATGCGTGTGCACCACGTCGTAGCGGCCGTCCCGGATCAGCCGGGCCAGCCTTCCGACGGCCGACAGGTCCCGGTTGCCGCGCATCCCGAGGTGGGTCACCCGGATCCCGTCGGACCGCAGCTCCCCGGCCACCGCCCCCGGGTTGGTGAGCGTCACGACATCGCACTCCACCGGCAGATGACGCAGCAGCAGCCGCAACTGCCGCTCGGCGCCGCCGACCCCGAGCCCGGTGATGACGTGCAGCGCCCTCACCGCCGACCGCCCGTCAGCACCGGCCCGGCGGCCCGGGCTGCGGCGCCCGGCGGCGCCACCTGCCGCAGCCCGTGCCGCAGGTCCTTCGCCCAGAGGCGCACCCCCCGGTCCGCCTGGCTGATGTGGGTGCGGGGGAGCGCGAACCGGCCGAGCAGCGGGCCGGGGGCCAGGGCGCAGGCGTAGCCGTAGCCCGCCGAGCGCGCGGCCTCGGTGACCCGGCGGTCGAGGATGCCGTACGGATAGCAGAAGCCCTCCGGGAGCGACCCGGTGAGATCGCCGATCAGCTCCCGGCTGTGGGCGGTCTCCCGGCGCAGCTCCTCGTCCGGAAGGGCCGTCAGATCCTGGTGGTACAGACCGTGCGAGCCGACCTCCATGCCCGCCGCGGCGACCCGCCGGACGTCGTCCTGGGTGAGCAGCGGCTTGCGTGGGCCGAGCGGATCCCACGCGTTGACTCCGCCCGGCCGGCCCGGCAGGACGAATACCGTCGCCCGGAAACCGTGCCCGCGCAGCACCGGCAGTGCCTCGTCGAGGAAGTCCGCGTACCCGTCGTCGAAGGTCAGCCCGACCAGCCCGCGCCGCCCCGCGGCCCCCGCGCGCAGCAGCTCGGACACTCCCACCCCCGTCAGCCGCCGGCTGCGCAGCCAGGACAGCTGCTCGTCGAGGCGGTCGGGGGAGACGGTGATGCCGTACGGATCGTCGCTCGGGTCCGTCACCGAGTGATACGTGAGGATCCACGGCCGGCGGCGGGTGTGCGGGCGGGGCCGGGACGAGGGAGCGTCGGCGCGAAGTGCCGAGGGATCAGCGGCCATCAGGGAACCTCCGTCGGATGAGTGCCAGCAGGGAGACGATCTCGGGCGAGCGCAGGGCGAGCCCGGTCAGGAAGAACACGGAAGGGACGAGGAGGCCTCCGGCGGCCAGGCTCAGCACCGGATCGGGGACGAGAGGCGCGCACGCCCAGCCGGCCACGCCCGCCACCAACGAGGCCCCGGTGAGCCGGGCCAGCGAGAGCGCCACGGCCCGCGTCCGGATCGGCACCACCCGGGCGCCGAGGCCCATGAGGAGCAGCAGCGCCGCCGTGCTGATCCCGATCGCGTTGGCGGTCGCGATGCCGTCCACGCCGAAGCGGAACGTCAGGGCGTACCCGGCCCCCATCGTGACCAGCAGCCCGGTGCCCATGGCGAACGCCGGGAACCAGGTGGGCCGCCCGGACGAGAAGAACGGCCGGCTCAGCGCGCCGACCAGACAGTGGCCGAGCAGCCCCAGCGTGTACACCCGCATCACCTGGGCGGTGGACGCGGTGTCGGCGGCGTCGAACGCGCCGCGCTGGAAGAGGACCTCGATGATCCGGGGCGCGTAGCCGAGGACGACCGCAGTGCCGAGCAGCACCACCGCCCCGGCCAGCGCCAGGTCCCGCTCGACGCGCAGCCGGGCCTTCTCCCGGTCCCCGGCGGCCATGGCCTGCGCGACCACCGGGAAGGTCACCGTACAGATCATCAGCGACAGCACCATCGGGAGCTGCGCGACCTTCTGCGCGTAGTTCAGATGTGAGATCGCGCCCGCCGGGAGCGTGGAGGCCAGGAACCGCTCGACCAGCACCTGGGACTGACGGCTCACCACGAACAGGACCACCGGGGCCAGCACCGCGAAGCCCAGCGGCGGAACGGTCCGCGCGGCCCGCCCCTCCCGTCGCCCGAACCGCGGCAGCCGGGGCCGCGCGAGGGGCACCAACCGCAGGAACATCGGCAGTTGGGTCAGGATCATCAGCACACTGCCGACCGCGACCCCCACCGCGGCGGCCCGCACACCCCACCGCGCGTGCAGGGCCAGCGTCATCCCGATGATGCCGAGGTTGTACGCGACATAGACCCCGGCGGGCGGCAGGAAGCTGCGGTGCGCGCGCAGCGCGGCGCTGAAGTACCCGGTGATCCCGAAGGTGAGGACGGTGACCGAGGTCAGCCGGGTGCAGTCCACCGCGAGCCGCGGATCGGCGAGGCCCGGCGCCAGCACGCCCACGACCCACGGGGCGCCCGCGATCAGCAGCGCCGCGCCGCCGGACAGCAGGAGGAACAGCCGGGGGAGCGTCGTCGCCACCAGATCCCGTACGGGGTCGGGACCGGGAAATCCTGCGGTCGCCTCCCGCCGGGTCAGGGCGAGGCCGAACGCGGGGACGAGGAGGAGCGCCATCCCGTCCTCGATCAGGAGTGTCGCCGCCATCTCGGGCACGGTCCAGGCGACCAGGAAGGCGTCGCTCGCGCCGCTCGCCCCGAAGTACCGGGCGACGGCCTGGTCCCGCACCAGACCGAGGACGGCCCCCAGCACGGTCAGCACCGCCGTGGCCGCCGCCGCGCGGGCGAGGAACGACCCCAGCAGGGGGACCTCGCCGTCGGCCGTCCCGGGCGCGGAGCCGGGGGAGAGGGACCCTTCGGACCCTCCTCCCGGGGGCGGGAGCAGGGGCGGCGCGGCTGCCGCGTCCGCCGGACGCGCCGCCGCCTCCGTCCCCGTCCCCGTCCCCGCGCCTGTGTCGCTCATGCGGCGTCCACCCGGTCCGGCCCGGCCAGCGCCCACCATGCGGCCAGCCCCAGCACGACACCGCTCAGCACCGTGGTGGGCCCGCCGATGTCCGCGTACAGGAAGTTGACGCACTGCCAGGTCATCAGGGCCACCGCCGCCAGCCCGCAGTCCAGAGCCGTGTGCCCGCGCGAGCGGGCGCGCCACAGTCTGCGGACCGCGCCGGCCAGGATCGCCGCCCAGCTGCCGACGAGCGCGGTCAGACCGATGAGGCCCTGCTCGCTGAGGACCAGGAGGTACATGTTGTGCGGGGAGAGGAGCGCCTGCCGGCGGAACTCCTGGCCCGCCCCGGCCGTGTCGCTGCCGGAGGAGAGCCCGATGGAGGCGTGTCCGTCACGGTGCGCGGGGAAGCCCTTGAGGCCGACCCCGACGACCGGCCGCTCCCGCCACATCGCGCCCGCCGCGCTCCACATGGCATAGCGGTCGCTGACCGACCGGTCCGGGGTGCTCGTCACCCGGGTCACGCTGGCGGCCCGGTCCGCGATCATCTCGGAGCCGATGCCGAACCCCCCGACCAGCACCACCCCGGCCGCGCCCAGCACGGCCAGCGACGTCCAGGCCTGCCGCCACCCGGTCAGCGCCAGGACGACGAGGACCGCGGCGGCCGTGGCGATCCACACGCCCCGGCTGAACGACAGCGTCAGAGGCACGATCAGCGTGACGGCGAGGACGGCGGCGCAGGGCCGCAGCCAGGCAGGGGCGTTCCGCGGCGTACGCAGGGCACAGGCCGCGGCGGCGAGGAGCCCGTAGGCGACGACGGTCGCCATCCCCATGATGTCGCCGGGCCCGAACGTGCCGACCGCCCGGATGTCCTCGCCCATGTACGAGGCGCCGGTCCCGGTGACGTACTGGTGGACGCCCGTGACGCCCTGGACGACCGCCAGGAGGACCAGCGAGCCGCCGACGATCCGGAACCCGTGGGCGTCCCGGAGCAGCAGAAACACGGCGATCGGTACGAGGACGAAGACCTGGAGACAGCGGACGAGCCCCGGCAGGGCCGCCGCAGGGTCCGCCGCCGTGACCGTGGCCACCGCGAAGCCCACGACGGGCAGTCCCAGGACCAGCGCGGCGGTGGCGCTCAGCGGACGTTGTCGCAGCTGGAGCAGCCGCCCCGCACACACCAGCACCGCGAGACCGGAGGCCACGTCGGCCGGACCGGCACCGCCCCCACCAAAAGCCCCGTGGGGCAGAGCGGGCAGCAGGACGGTCGCGACCAGCGGCAGCAGCGGCCAACGGCTCCGCCAACCGCCCCGCGGGGGGCGCGTGACGGTGCGCGGCCCGGTGGTCGTCGACGGTGCGGGCGGGGTCAGGACGGCGGCCATGATCAGCTGCCTCCCAGCCGGAACAGGGAACCCGCGGTCCGCGCGAGCACGCACGCGTCCTGCCACAGCGACCAGGTCTCGATGTAGTGGTTGTCGAAGCGGGCCCGCTCCTCGATCGAGGTGTCGCCGCGCAACCCGTTCACCTGGGCCAGCCCCGTGATGCCCACGGGCATCCGGTGGCGGGCCTGATAGCCCGGATGGGCACGGCTGAACTGCGCCACGAAATAAGGACGTTCGGGACGCGGACCGACCATGCTCATATCGCCGCGCAGCACGTTCCACAACTGGGGCAGCTCGTCGAGGGAGGTCCGGCGCAGCACTCGGCCGACCCGGCTCATCCGCCCGTCGGAGGCGACGTTCCAGCGGGTGGCCGACTCCTGGACGTCGGCGGGCCGAAGCGTACGGAACTTCAGCAGCACGAAAGGTCGTCCGTGCCGGCCGACGCGTTCCTGGCGGAAGATCACGCCCGGTCCGTCGGAGAGCCGCACGGCCAGGGCGCAGCCCGCCATCACCGGGGCCGCCAGCAGCAGCCCGGCCGTGGCCAGGACGGCGTCCATCGTCCGTTTCGCCCCGTGGCCGAGGGGACGGTCAGTTCCGTCGCGCAGCGGCTGGACGCTGAAGCCCCACAGGTGGTCGCGGCGGCCCTCTGCCGGGAGCCCCGCGACGGAGCCGGGACCGGTCACCAGCCACATCCGGCAGCCGTACCCGGTGAGCAGCGAGAAGAGAGCGGCACCGTCCGGAGTGGCTTCCGGCGGGGCCGTGAACACCACGTGCCGCACACTGTTCTGGACGACGGCCCGCCCCACCTCCTGGGGCGAGGCCAGGACCGGCAGCGGCACCGAGCCGGCGCCTGCCGCCCGCTGTTCGTCCCTGTACCCCGGGCCGGCGACCAGACCGACCGGCCGCAGTCCGTAGCCGGGGTGGTCGTACAGGGCGGTCGTCACCTGGCCGGCCAGTGGCCCCTGGCCCACGACCAGGGTGGACAGCGGGCGGCGGACAGCGGCCCGCCGCCGCGCCCGGTACACGGCCGCGCGTCCCGTGCAGGTCAACGCGGTCTGGGTGGCTGCCCCGTACGCGAGCACCGTCCAGCCGATCGCCTGCTGCGGGGCCCAGGCGGCCAGCATCTCCATGGTCACGTACCACTGGAGAAGGGTGAGGCCGAGGAGGGCGGGGAGTTCGGAGAGGACCGAGGGGGACAGACGCGGCCGGTGCAGGCCGCGCCGGGCGAAGAGCAGCACCTGCGCCACCGCCTGGACCGCCACCAGCGGCCAGGGCCAGGAGACCGGGACGACCAGGGCGCACGTCACGGCCGGGGCCAGAGCGTCCGCGCACAGGAGCGGCGCGAGAGTGCCGCGCCGGACGGTCCGGCGCTCGCCGGGCCGCGTCCGCGCAGCGCCACCGCTTCTTCGCGGCGGATGAACCGTGGGCGCCTGTACGGCTGTTGCCTGGCCGGTGCCGGGCACCGGTGCACTCTCCATCGTCATCGCTCGGTGCGCTTCCTCGTCGTGGGGCCGGACATGCCGACAAGTTCCTGATAGAGACCGGCAACCGCGCCCGCGGTCCGTCGGACGTCGAAGGCCGCGCGAGTGTGGCGCAGGGCCCGGCGGGACACCGCCTCGCGCAGTTCCGGGTCGGTGAGCAGGGCGGTCAGCGCCGCGGCCAGTGCCGCCGGATCCTCCGGCGGCACCAGACAGTGGTCGTCGTGGCCGGGCGGCAGGCTCTCGCGCGCCCCGTTCACGTCGGTCAGCACGACGGGGCGCCCGCAGGCCATCGCCTCCAGGGGGGCCAGTGCCATGCCCTCCCAGCGGGAGGGCAGTACGAGCAAGTCCGCCGCGTGGATCCACGGCCGCACGTCCTCACAGGCTCCGGTGAACAGCACGCCCGGCGGGGCCGACGCCTCCAGCCCGCCCCGGTCGGGCCCGTCGCCCACCAGCACCAGACGGGCCCCCGCCGCCGGCATCCGACGCCAGGCCCGCAGCAGCACGTCCTGCCCCTTCTGCCGGGTCAGCCGGCCGACGCAGACGACCAGCGGAGCGTCCCGGTCGACGCCCTCCAGGAAGGGCAGCGAGGCGCGGGCCTCCGCCCGGTCCCCGCTTCCGCCGGGGCGGAACCGGTCGAGGTCGATGCCGTTGTGGATGACCGACCAGCGGGCGGCGATGCCCGCCTCCTGCCCGGTGCGGCGTTCGGACTCGCTGACGCACAGGATGTGATCGGCCCATCGCGCGCCGAACCGCTCCCAGCCGAGCGCGAGTTCCGCGGCGCGTCCGCCGACGGCCTCGAACGACCAGGCGTGCGGCTGGAACACGGTGGGGATCCGGCCGCGTACCGCGATCCGGCCGGCCAGGCCCGCCTTGGCGCTGTGGGCGTGCACCACGTGTGGGCGACTGGCGCGGACGATCCGGCGCGCGGCGGCCACCTCACCGGCCAGCCGGGGACCGGGGGCCCGGGTGACGGACCAGTCGTGGACCTGGGCGCCCGCGGCCGCCGCCCCGAGGGCCAGCGGGCTCCCGGGCGGGCAGGCGACCAAGGGGCGCAGCCCGGATCCGGCCTGGGCCCTGACGAGATCGGTGACGACCCGGGCAACTCCGCCGTCCACGGGCTGAACCAAATGAAGGACCGTCAATTGGCTTTCTTCAGTACGACGCATGTGCAGCACGCACGGCTCTCTTCGCTCAATCCGGTGAATAAGACCCACCGGCAATGGAGGGGGCGGCGTCGCGGGGCCGGGCACGCGCTCCCCCAAGCTCTCGGAATCGCTTGAGCTGGGAGGGGCCCCCTCCGGCGTTGTCGTCCATCAACGCTCCGCGTTGCCTCGGTCCTCCGCCTTGCAGCCGCACGCACCCAGCCCTACTCCTTCTTTCACCCCCCATTGCCGGTAGGGCTAAGCCGAATTGCACTTTGGCAGAGTTGTGGCGAAATGGTGCGCGTGACTCGCTCATACGACCACAGGGGAATGACGGGAGAAGGGAGACCATTCGAGTGGTCGCGCAGCAGATCGGCGCATGACCACACGCCTTTCAAAAACAGCAGGTGAAAGGGCTTGTTGAGCGTCCCTGTACGGAAGGGCGGAGGTGTTCCGCGCGTATCCCGCCGCTTATGTCGACAGCCGATTTCCGGCATGCCGTGCTCGGCCGATCGCCACACCGGATGGCGGCACCATCTATCGGCCGCCCCGGGGCTGTTCCGGCTTGTCGCCGGTAAGGGCCGGTTCGTGATCGAGCCCGGCCGTTGCGGTGCACTCCTGTGCGGTATCCCTGGCGTTCTCCCGGGGCCCGCTGAGTGTCCGCCGCTGCGGCCGGGGGCTCTTCCCTTCCGGGGGCCACGGTGCCCGGCGACGCGGCTTCCGGATTCCTGAAGCGTTCTCAGACCGTCCGATCGGTCTGCGGTCGGACCGACGGTGGCGAGGCCTGGGCCGGTGCCGGCTGCCGTACGCGATCTGTGCCAGTTTCGCGGTACCGCCTCGGCGGAGGAGCCGGTCGCAGTTCGAGGCCGACCTGCCGGCCGGGTTCCTGCTCGCGTGGGGTGCCGCTGATCAACGGCGCCGACCGTACGCCGACGTGGTGCGGCGAGGAGGTCCGAGGCCGGTTCGGCGAGGACCCCACGCGCCCCGTGCCCCGCTGTTCCCGCGCCCGAGCGAGCAAACGCCTGCGCCTCGATCCCCGAGCGCGCTTTCGACTCCCTCACGCTGAAGGTCCACAGAACCACCCGCTACCGTCGGGCCGACGCCGCTCCCACCGCCGGAAGACTCAGGACGAATCCGCGTGACCAGCACCCCCACGGGGCGTCCCGCGAGCATCGACGGCCTGCACAGCATCGCCTTCGGCCGCACGTTCCGGGCCGGCAGTCAGGGCGCCTGGGCGGCGGGAGCGACGTCAGCAGGCACTTTCGGTCGTCCGCCGAAGAGCCGAGGTCACCGGCGTCCGCGCAGTCGGCCGAGCAGGCTGCGAGCCTGGGCGCGCTTGCGCGGGTCGGCTGCGGCTCGCCGGGCCGACGCGATGGTCCGCCGCCCTTGAGGGCTGCGGGTGAACTGTGTGAGACGGGCGATCAGTCCGGCCATGATTCCTCCTGGGAGCGGTATGCCATCCGCGTACCCAGCAAGGACGCGAAGATGTCCGGGCGTCGCACGGAGCAGAAGCCGAAGCCGGAGATCGCTTGTTCGCCCCCGGGAGCGCGGGTCACGCGTGGCCACGTTCGGGGGAAGTCACCCCGGAACCGGAAACGATGTTCGCGCCGGGCGCCGGCGTGGTGTCGGCCGGCTGAGGTTCGCATGGTGTGGCGTACATGGTCAGGCCCTTGGGTGTCGGCGTGAGTTCCAGGCTCACGCCGATCTTGCGGCCCGGCCGCGCCGGGCGCAGCGTGCGCGAACTGGCCAGGGTCGCCAGGGCGACGGGCAGCATGGCATCGGCCGCGGCTGCGCCGGGACAGTATCGGGGGCCCAGGCCATAGGCGAGGAGCGCGGTGGGGGCCGGTGGCGGCTCGGCGTGGGGGAGCCAGCGCTGCGGGTCGAAGACGTCCGGGTCGCGGTAGCGGTTCCTGTCACGGCGCAGGGCCCCCAGGGGCAGGGTGACCACGGATCCGGCCGGGATCCGTACACCGCCCAGGCAGGTCTGGCGGCGGGTGCGGCGGACCAGGAACGGGATGCCGTGGAGGCGGGTGACCTCTTGGACGAAGGCGGTCGCGAGCGGGAGCTGGTGTGCTTGGAGGCGGCTCGCGTCGGGCGCGGCGTCGGCTTCGTCCTGGAGCGCCTGCTGATAGTGCGGGGAGCGGCCCAGTTCGTAGCAGGCCCAGGCGAGGGTGGAGGCGCTGGTCTCCATGCCGGCGATCAGCAGAGCGCGGATGTCGCGCTGCACCACGTGGGGGTTCTCGGGAGCGGCGGCTTCGAGCAAGGACACCAGGTCCTGGCCGTCGGGGTCGGGCCGGTGGCGGTCTCGCACCTGGCGGACGGCCTCGTCCAGTTCGGCGAGCGCGCGGCGGCTGGCGCGGCGCCGGGGCACGGGGACCCAGGGCCAGGGTGCGAGGGCGTAGCGCCAGAAGGTGCCGCCGGACAGGGCGGAGCGGGCGGCTGCGATCTTGGCCAGGGTGTCGGGAGCGATCTCGCTGTTGAGGACACAGCTGACGAGGAGGCCGCAGGCGAGCCGGCTCATCTCCACCCGCATGTCGAGCGGTCGGTCCGCGGGCAGGTCGGCGAGGAGCTGCCGGGTACGGGCCTGGACGCCGGGCCCGAGAGCGGTGAGCCGGGACGCGCTGAACGCGGGCCTCATCACGGCGCGCCGCTCCCGGTGGGCGGCGCCCTCGATGCCGACCACCCCGTCCTCGGTGAAGTCGCGCAGGCTCGGGTCCGGGCCCCAGAACCGGAAGGTGTCCTCATCACTGCCGACCTTGCGCAGCAGTGCCGGGTCGTTGACCTGGAAGGCGGTTGCCGGGCCGGTCCTGGTGGGGACGACCGGGCCCGCTTGCTCGAGGCGGGCCGCGAGGTTGGCCGGGTCCAGCCAGAACCGCAGGGCCCGGGAGTGGGCGAGCGCTCCCGCGCCGGGCGGCACAATCGGTCGTCCGGGGCAGGCTGTCCGGTCCACACTCATCAGTTTTGCTGTCCTGTCACGTTCGTCGGTCTCCGCGGCTCCGGCCGCCAGTACGTGGCCAACGATCAACTGCGGGGGCGGTCACGGGTGGGCCGGTCCTGTGCGTAACGGGTCAGCCCGTGGCGGGCCGGAATCCGGTGGATGGCCGGGGCGGGCGGGCCGAGGACGGGGCCGGTCCTCGCGGGGGCCGAGGACCAGCGGCGAACGGCGGTGAGCCAGTCGGTCCCTGGGGGTGATCGTCCTGGGCCGGGCGCTCGTACACTGGCGAAAATGGAGGACCACACGGCCACCGGGATCGGAGCACGCCCGGCACCCGTCTTGCGGGAGTACGTCGACTCGTATGTCGGCTTCGACCTCCGCGGGCTCCCGACGGGGGTGCACTGCGGCCCGCCGAGCCGCGCGCTCACCGCGGTGATCAGCCTGTCAGATCCATTGGAGGTGGCGGCGGGCGTCGACGACGGGTCACCGGTCGCCCGATTCGGCAGCGTGGCCGGCGGTCTGATGTGCCGGTCCGTCGCGATACACCACGACGGACGCCAGCAAGGTGTTCAGGTGGCGCTGACACCCCTCGGGGCCCGGGCCATCTTCGGCATGCCCGCCGCCGAGCTCGCCCACCGGCTGGTCCCCCTCGACGCTCTTCTCGGAGCGCTTTCCGTCGAGCTGGTCGACCGGCTCCGATCGGCGACGACATGGGCGGCGCGCTTCACCACGCTGGACGCATTACTCCTCCGAGCTGTCGGTCGTGGCGCCTGCGGCGACGATGTGCGCTGGGAGCGCCCCGAGGTGGCCGAGGCATGGCGCCGCCTCGTCGCCGCGCGGGGGTGCGTCAGGGTTGGGGCCCTCGCCGCGGAACTCGGCTGGAGCCGTCGGTACCTCACCGAGCGGTTTCGCGTCGAGGTGGGCCTGTCGCCGAAGACCATGGCCCGAGTCCTGCGCTTCGAGCACGCGCACGGACTGGCGGCGGCGCGGGACCCGCTCCCGTGGGGCGAGGTGGCAACCGTCTCCGGCTACGCCGACCAGGCCCATCTCGTTCGGGACTGGCGCGAGTTCACCGGCCGGTCGCCGACGAGCTGGCGTCGCGGCGAAGTCCTCCTCGGAGCCGGGTAGCCGCCAACCGCCCGCCCCTCGCGTCGACTTCCCTTCCCATTTCTTCAAGACCGTCCCGTCGCTGTCGTGGACGATCGTCGGCATGAGACTCGTCAACCACCAACGCGATGCCCTGGACCTGCGGACCACCCCCGTGCACCTCGGACTGGGATCGAGAGCGAAACCCGTCGAGGGCTTCACCTGGGACCCGGAGGCGCTCCAGGCCTACAGCGCCGCGGTCGCGGCGGACGGCGCCGAGGGCCGGATGGTGATGATCTTCGACGGCGAGGGGCCCGGAGATCACTGGGAGAGCCACCCCGCGGGCGACGAACTGGTCGTTTGCCTCACCGGGGCCGTGACGGTCACCCGCGACGTGGACGGGGTGCGCGAACGCGTTCTGCTCGGGCCGGGTGAGGCCACCGTCAACCCGGCCGGGGTATGGCACGTGGTCGACATGGAGGGGTCGACGTCCATCCTGGCCGTCACCGCGACCCTCGGCACCGATCACCGTCCTCGGACCGACAGCCGCCCGACCGGGCCCGCCGGCACGCCCGGCCCGGAGAAGGCGCCGTGACGACACGCGTCGCGTGCCTCGGCGACAGCCTCACGCGCGCGCAGTTCAGCGTCGACTACCTGGATCTTCTCAAGCGACGCCACCCTCCCGGCGACCTGCGGATTGCCCGGTTCTGCGCCAACGGAGACTTCGCCCACAACCTCTTGCGGCGCCTCGACGCTGTCATCGCGGACCCGCCCGATGTGATCACCGTGCTGATCGGGACCAACGACGCCCGAGCGAGCCTTGCCGGCTACCCCGTAGAACAGGCCATGAAGCGCAAACGGCTCCCCGAACGCCCGTCGGCAGGCTGGTTCCAACAGTGCCTGGGAGCTGCCGTCGCACGGCTGCGAGCGGAGACCGACGCGACGATCGGTCTCCTGTCGCTACCGGTACTCGGCCAACAGCTCGACGGAGCGGCGGCACAGGCATCGCGGACGTACAGCCGGATGATCGCCGAGATCGCCGCCGCCCACGAGGTGGTCCACCTTCCGCTTCACGAACGCCAGATCGAGGAACTGCGCCGGGCGGACGCGCCGCCGATCTCCTACCGCGAGGCGACGCCCGCGGCGGTCCTCGGCGTCCTCGTCCAGCGCGCAGCGCTGCGCCGCAGCCTCGACACGATCTCGCGACGGCGAGGCCTCGTGCTCACGACCGACCACATCCACCAGAACAGCCGCGGCGCCGCTCTTGTCGCCGAGGTCATCGACACCGGTCTGCTGACCCGGAGCGCGTAGCCGGTTCCGGAGCCCGGCCGGCCGGGGAGCACTGCCGGTGCTGGACCGCGCGTCGGTCAGGCCCAGGTGCGGGTGAGGGAGTCGGCAATCAGCGGCGCGATCTCGGGCGACCGAGGCTGGAGTGTCCGGCCGTTCTCGTGGTGACGAACGGACTGGCGAAGGAGACGTCCCCGGCGCGCGCCACGATTTCCACCTCGTCGCCCAGAGCCCATTCCGCGACCCGGGACGCCATCGCCGCCGGCACCACGTCACTGATGTCCGGCGCGGCCGGAATGTCGTACGTGGCGTGGGCGTCATGAGGCAGGACGACCCGGTAGCCCAGCTCCAGGGCCCGGCGGGCGGTGGCGAGCACGCACATCTCCGACATCACGCCGCACACGGCGACCGCCCGGACACCCGCCGCCGTCAGCCCGGCCTCCAGCGACGTCTCCTCGAAACCGTCGTCCTCGCTCTTGCGGATCACCGCCTCGGCCGGTCCGGTGCGCACGGGAAGGTGCAGCTCCCACCCGGGTGACCCCGGCTCGTCGGGCTGTCCGACCGCGCCGTCGTTCTGCAGATGGACGACGAGCGCCCCGGCCTCCCGGGCCCGCCCGACCAGATCCGTCACCCGGTCCAGCAGCCGGGGCGCGGCGGGCACGGCGGCGTCACCCGCGACGAACGCCGACTGGACGTCGACGACGAGCAGCGCCGTCACAGGCGCGGGGAGGGCGGTCATGCCGGGGGAGTCCTCACGTCGGAGCCGCGGGTGCGGGGGAGAAGGCCGGGCCGAAGCCCATCGTGCCGTACGAAGGGCCGTGGCCGCCCGCCGTCTTTCCGGCGGGCGGCCACGGTCAGCCGGTGCGGTCCACGAGGTACGGGATCAGTGTGAGCAGATCCCCGCGCGCGCCCTCGGTCAGCGGCACCCGGTCCAGACAGGCGCGGGCCGCGGCCAGGTGCTCGTGCGCCTCGGCCAACGCGGCCCGCCGCCCGCCGGCCTCGTCGATCAGCTCGGCCGCACGGCGCGCCGCCAGGTCGTCGAGCGGCCCGGCGGAGGTGAGCAGCGCGTCGAGACGCCGGGCCGCCGGGTGATCGGCTGAGAGGGCCGCGAGCACCGGGTACGTCTTCTTGAGCCGCCGCAGGTCGCTGTGCACCGGCTTGCCGGTCACCTGCGGATCGCCCCAGATCCCGAGCAGGTCGTCCACCGCCTGGAACGCCACCCCCACATGCCGCCCCGCCGTGTCCAGCGCCTCGACGGTGCTTGCCGGGGCGCCGGCCAGCACGGCGCCCAGGGCGGCGGCGCAACCGAGCAGGGCGCCCGTCTTGAGGGTCGCCATCGACCGGTACTCGTGCGGCAGCACCGCCCTGGGCCCGGTCCACGGCCGGGACTCGAACAGCAGGTCCTGCGCCTGACCGCTCACCAGATCGCCGAGCGCGCCCGCCAGTTGCCGGACCGCCGCCGGGCCGGCGGGACCCGGAGCCTCCGCCAGCGTGGAGACGGCCAGCGCGAACAACGCGTCCCCCGCGAGGACCGCCGGGCCCGTGCCGTACGCCTTCCACAGCGTCGGCCGACGGCGACGGGTCTCGTCGCCGTCCATGATGTCGTCGTGGATCAGGGAGAAGGTGTGGATCAGCTCGACGGCGACCGCGCCGAGCACCGCGTCCTCCCCGCTGCCGCCGGCGGCCTCCGCGCCGAGCACCGCGAGCGCCTGGCGAACCCCCTTGCCCTGCGATCCGGGCGCCGGCTCGCCGCCTGTCCCGCTCCAGCCCAGCGAGAAGGCCGCCGTCTCCGCGTGCCAGGGGTGCAGCCGTCCCACCGACTCCACCAGGGCCGGGCGCACCAGTGCGCGGCAGCGGTCCAGTATCTGCGGCGCACTCGCCAGGCCGGTCGTGGAGAGCGTCATCGGCGGCCGCCCCTCTCGCCCGCGGCGGCCGGTTCCACGCCGAGTTCGGCGTAGGCCTTCTCGACCATCTCCTGGGCGTTGAGCAGCCCGATCCGGCTCAGCCTGCCGCGCAGTTCGTCCAGCTCGGCGGCGGTGGCGTCGCGGTCCCGGCCGAGCCTGGCGCGCGCCTTGACCAGGCCGAGCGATGCGAGCGCCTCACCCCGCGGCTCGTCCATCGCGCGGAACTCGCCGAGTGCCTGCTCGTAGACCTCGCGCGCTTCCTCGTACCGCCCGGCGCGGAAGAGCACGTTGGCCCGCATCTTGTGGTTGTACGCCAGGGCGCTGGAGAGGTTCATCTCGCGGCAGGTGATCTCGGCCTCGGAGAGCAGACCGAGTGCCCGCCCGGTCGCCCCGTCCCGGAGGGAGACGATGTCGGCGATGCCCCGCAGGGCCCAGGCCCGGCCGCGCCGGTCGTCCGCGTCGCCCGCGAGGACGGCCGCCTCCTCGAACATCTCCAACGCGGTGTCCAGGGAGCCGGTGTTGCGGTGGATCTGCGCGATGCCCTCCAGCGCCCAGACGGTGTGCCGGGCCTCGCCCCGGGCGCGGGCCTCGGCCAGCAGCTGTTCGTGCAGCGTCGCGACGGTCGCGTAGTCGCCCTGTATCCGTCCGGTCTCGGCGAGGCCGGCCAGCGAATAGCCGCGGGCGACCACGTCGCCGCCCCGCTTCCCCAACTCCGCGGCGAGGCCGAGCAGCCTGAACGCGAGGCGCAGCGAACCGCGTTGGCGCGCCAGCGTGCCCCCGCTCCACAGCGCCCATGCCATCGCCCCCGTGTTCCCCGCCGTCCGCGCGGCCCGGTAGCTGGCCTTCCAGGCCCGGTCGGCCTCCGCGACCTGCCCGAGCCTGCGGTGCGCCTCGGCCACGGCGAGGCCCGAACGCGCCACCTCCTCCTGTGATCCTGAGAGCTCGGCCTGCCTCAAATGGCGTATGCCTTCGGCCAGTACGTCGGTGAGGGAGGCGTTCACCGACATCTTGGTGAGTGCTCCCTGGTACTCGGGCGCCAGTGCCTTGGTCTGCATGGGGGCCTTCCGCGCGGTGCCGGGCCCGTTCCGGCGTGGCTATACCCTCCATGTATACGCGGAGGGTATAGTCCGGCGGTCGTGCGGGCCCGGATCTTGTGGGGGTTGGACGCCGCACGTCACACGCGGCGCACCGTCCTGTCGTCGATCAAGACGGCAGCCGGGCGAGGAGGGTTGCTCGGGAAGTCCAGGTCGTTCCGCGTTTCCGTCCCGAGTCGCCCTCCCTACGCCCTCCCCGTGCGCCGCAGCCGGTGGCGTACCGCACGCCGGGCGACCGGGCCCAGCTCGTCCAGCACCCCGGCGAGTCCGGCGAGCTGCTCCAACGCGTCGAAGGCGCGCCTCGCCCCTGCGGGGTCGACGCCCTCGTACAGCTCCAGGCCCACGAACGACCCGGTCACGGCGCGCGCCAGCCCCACCGGGTCGGTGAACTCGCCGAGCGGCGAGTCCGCCAGGACCCGGACCAGCACCTTCTCGATCTCAACGGTCCACAGATCGAGCCCGGCCGCGGTCGCGGGCGCCAGCCGGGGCTGGCTCTGGGCCCCCGCGAGAACCTGTGCGAGAAAGGCGACATGGCCGCCGGCCCGCTCCTCCTCGTGCAGTGCGCGCCCGCACTCCAGCAGCTCGGCGAGGGTCGTCACGGCGGCGAGCCGGTCGCGGTGGCGGGCCACCCGCTGCTCCGCGCCGTACCGGCAGGCCGCCGCCAGCAGCTCGTCGACCGAGCCGAAGTGGTAGAAGACCAGCGCCTGGTTGACCCCGGCCGAGGCGGCCACCGAGCGGGCCGACGTCCTGGCGATCCCCTGTTCGGCGAGCGTGCGCAGCGCGCCCTCCAGGAGTTTCGTGCGGGTGTCCGTGCCCGCCGCGCTCCCCGTCACGCCCGCGCCTCTTCGCGGACCGGGCGCAGACCCGCCCGCACGCCGTGGCGCAGGGCGTCGACATAGCGGGCGCGGAACGTGCCCTCGTACCCGAACAGCGGGCCGAAGCGGCGGTTGGTCACCGCCACCCGGATGCGGAAACGGCCCGTGGCGTCGTCGAAGGACTCGCGGACCTCGGCGTCGCCCCCGATCAGCCGGGGGACCCGCACGTCGACGGGCCCCTCGCGGAAACGGTGTTCCCCGGAGCGGATGAGCAGGGAACCGTCGGGCTCCGCGGTGAGCCGCAGGTCGGAGGCCAGGTGCTGGTGGGTGCCGAGGTAGTCCAGCACGCAGGACCGCTCGGGGCTGTGCACCATCGTCGCGTCGAAGCGGCGCGGGCCGCCCGGCATCGCGAACGTCCGGACGAAGGTCACGGTCTCGCGGCCGTGGGCGTCGGTGTACGGCACGTTCTCGATGGTGAAGGGGATGTCGCGGCCGGTCCTCGGCACCAGGATGTTGCGCGTGGCGCCGAGCGCGAGGAACGGTTTCACGAATGCCCGGCCGTGCCAGATCCGGTCCATGGAACCGCGCCCGACGCACGCCTCCCCGCTTTCCAGGCCGACCGAGAAACGTCGGCGCAACTGCGGGTGGAGCCGTTCGAAGTCCTCCCCCATCGCACGGGCGAAGATCGAGGTCATGGGCGCTCCAGTCGGGCGAGGAGGGACGGGGCGGCGGCCGGGCGGCCGGGCGCCCTGCGCAGACAGCGGCGGGCGGCGGGCGTGAGAGGGGACGGGGGTGCCAGCAGCGCGGCCAGGGCGGCGGGCAGTACGGCCGCCGGGCCGAAGGGCAGGGCCGCCGCCACGACGAGGATCCGGGCCAGGACCTCCGCCAGAGCATGGGTCAGCGACCGGGCGGGGCTGATGTCACGCTCGCACCACAGCCGCAGCCGGTCGAAGGACCAGGCGGTCGCCCAGCCCATCAGCGGCCGGAACACCAGCCGGTCCGCGACCGCGCCGAAGCGGCCCCAGCGGGTCCGGTAGTCGTAACCGGTCAGGAAGCGGATGCCGTCGGCGGTGGGGACGTAGCGCCAGTAGCCGCTGCCCTCGGACAGCGGCGACAGCTTCTCCGGGGAGGCGAAGCGCAGCGCGGAGACCCGCTCGCCGTCCTCCCGGTGCCGCTCACCCGCGCTCGTCCCGGTCCCCCCGACGGTCAGGAAGGGCAGCACCCGGGTCGCGTACCGGAACCGCCGGGCGGAACCCGCGGGTCCGGGCAGGGGGCTGATCTCGGTGAAGCGCAGATCCCACCGCTGATGCTGACCGGGATCCTGGGTCCGTGCCCACAGGCGCTCCGGATCGGTACGGATCAACGCCTCTATGTACAGCCCCACGCGTCCCCCCGGCAGCCACGGATGTTGAGCGAGCGCTCAACCCTTGTGCGCCGGGACGCTACCAGAGAGTTGAGCACTCGCTCAAAACCCCCGAACGGCGGCCCCCGACGGGCGACGCGCCCCCTGCCACGCTCGAATGGACGGGTGACGGCGCCCCCGGACGACTGCCTCGCCCGTAACGAGTGGATCTGCGGGGCCTATCTCTCCAGCCGCCGCGAGATCCTGATGGACGCGGTGCTGCAACACCTCCAGCTGACAGCCGCCTCGGTGGCCCTCGCGTTCCTGCTCGCGGTTCCCCTGGCGCTCGCCGCCCGCCGGTGGCGCTGGGCGGCCGGCCCGGTGCTCGGACTGACGACGATCCTCTACACGATCCCGTCACTGGCGATGTTCTCGCTGCTGCTGCCGCTCTACGGACTCTCCGCCGCGCTGGTGATCGCGGGGCTCGTCCTCTACTCGCTGACGCTGCTCGTCCGCAACCTCCTGGCCGGGCTCCGGGCCGTCCCCGAGGAGACCCGGCAGGCCGCACGCGGCATGGGATACGGACCGCTGCGCCTGCTGCTCGCCGTGGAGCTCCCCCTCGCGCTGCCCGCCGCGATGGCCGGGCTGCGCATCGCCACCGTCTCCGCGGTCTCCCTGGTCACCGTCGGGGCGATCGTCGGCCACGGCGGACTCGGCAACCTCATCTACTCCGGCATGAACACCTACTTCAAGGCCCAGGTGCTCACCGCCTCCGTGCTGTGTGTCGTCATCGCCGTCGCCGCCGACCTGCTGCTCCTGGGAGCGGGACGGCTGCTGACCCCCTGGACCCGGAGGCAGGCGTGAAGACCCCCCGTTCGGTGCGGAGGCAGACATGAACACCCTCTCCGACGCCTGGTCCTGGCTCACCACCGCCGCCCACTGGTCCGGCCCCGACGGCGTCTGGAACCGGCTCGGCGAACACCTCTTCCTCACCGCCGTCTGTCTGCTCATCAGCTGTCTGATCGCCCTTCCCGTGGCCCTCGTCCTGGGCCACCTCGGCAAGGGAGGCGCGCTCGCCGTCAACCTCTCCAACATCGGCCGGGCCGTGCCCACCTTCGCCGTCCTGGTCCTGCTGCTGCTCACGCCCATCGGCACCTACGGCCAGTGGTCGACGATCATCGCCCTCGTCCTGTTCGCCGTGCCCCCGCTCCTCACCAACGCCTATGTCGGAATGCGCGAGGTCGACCGGGACGTCGTCCGGGCCGCCCGGGGGATGGGCATGACCGGCCGCCAGATGCTGGTGGGCGTGGAACTGCCGCTCGCCCTGCCGCTGATCCTCACCGGCGTGCGGATCGCCGCCGTCCAGCTGGTGGCCACCGCCACCCTCGCGGCGCTGGCCGGCGGCGGGGGGCTGGGCCGGATCATCACCGCGGGCTTCAACCTCGCCTCCACCCCGCAGGTGGTGGCCGGAGCGATCCTGGTGGCCGCCTTCGCCCTCCTCGTCGAGAGCCTCTTCGAGGCCGGGCAGCGTCTCGTCCCCCGGCGCGGAGGAGAGGCCGTATGAGCCGCGCCGGCCGGGCCCTGGCCGCGCTGGCTCTCCTCGCCGCCACCGCCTGCACCACCGGCCCGACGCTGGAGAACCGGGGCGAGGTCACCGCACCGCCCGGCGACAGCGGGGAACTCACCGTCGGGTCCGCCGGGTTCACCGAGAGCGAGCTGCTGGCCCAGATGTACGCCCTGCTCCTGGAGCACGCCGGGTACTCCGCCGACATCATTTCCGTGACCAACCGGGAGATCTACGAACCCGCCCTGGAGAACGGTCAGATCGACGTGGTGCCGGAGTACGCGGCGACCTTCGCCGACTGGTTGAACGCCAAGGCCAACGGCGCCGACGCGCCTCCCGTCGGTTCGCCCGACCGGGCCGCCACCATGAAGGCGCTCCGCGCGCTCGCCGCCCCGCGCGGGCTGACCGTGCTCGACCCCGGCCGGGCCGTCGACCAGAACGCCTTCGCCGTCACCGCCGCGTACGCGAGGAGACACGGGCTCAAGACCCTCAGCGACGTCGGCGCCGCGAAGCTGCCCGTACGGCTGGCGGCGGGCGATGAATGCGTACAGCGGCCCTACTGCGCACCCGGCCTGCGCGAGACGTACGGCATCGACGTCGTCGCCGTCGACCCCAAGGGCGTCGGCACCACCCAGGCCAAGCAGGCGGTGCAGAGTGGTCAGGACCAGATGGTCCTGACCACCACGACCGACGCCACACTGGACCAGTTCGGCCTTGTGCTGCTGGAGGACGACAGGAAGCTCCAGAACGCGGACTACGTGGTCCCCGTCGTCAACCGCGCCCGCGCCGGGAGCGCCGGGGTGCGCGACGCCCTCGGCCGGCTCAACACCGTGCTGACCACTGCCGACCTGGCGTCGATGAACGAGCGGGTCGACAGCTGGCGCAGGCTGCCCGAGGACGTGGCGCGCACCTACCTGGAGTCGAAGAAGCTCCTCCCGAGGGGCTGAGCCGCCCGACCGCTCAGGTCGTGGGCGGCGCCGGGGGCCAGGGCACATCGGCCAGCAGGGGCAGGAGGTGCTCCTCCTCGTAGTCGAGGTGGGCGGTCAGCTCCCGGGTCATCCGGGCCAGTTCGGCGCGGAAGCGGTCCGGCTCGGCCAGGGCGACATCGGCCAGCAGTGCGGCGAGCGCCGTCTGTACGGCCCCGATGCGCCGGTGCTCCTCCCGCAGCCGGTCGAAGACGTCCACCAGGTGCGGGTGGTGGCCCCGCATCGTGGGGAGCAGGTGGCCGTCCTCGGCCGTGTGGTGGAACTCCAGCACCTGGCAGAACGCCAGGCAGCGCTGCCGGATCTGCAGCCCGAGCCCGGGTGCGGGCGGTTCACCCCCGCCCGGGTGGGAAGCCCTTGCGGCGAAGTGCGCCTCCGTCTCGGCGCCCACGTGGAGCAACTGGCCGCGCAGCCAGGTGTGCGCCTCCACCAGCTTGTCGGCGAGCGAGGTGATCGCGGGAGCCGTCGCGTCGGGGTCGGGGAGTTCCAGGACCACGACCGGCAGCACCCGGTCGGTGGCGTCCTGATACTCCGCGTACCCGGGCGCTTCGGCGACGACCCGGGCGAAGAGTTCGTCGCGTCGGGCCCCTTCGGCCGGCACGGCGAGGGTCTCGAACTCCTCGTCCCCCAGCTCGACCCGCACGGTGGGACGGGCCAGGAGGTTGCGGTACCAGTCGGGGTGGAGCGGTGCGCCGAGGTTGGAGGCGACGACGAGGAGACGGCGGCCGTCGCGGACGTAACCGAGCGGTGTCGTGTGCTGGGTGCCGGAGCGGGCCCCCGTCGTCGTGAGCAACAGGAGGTCGGAGCCCTCGAAGGGGCCGCCGACCTTTCCGGCGTTGGCGCGGAACTCGGCGATGACGGACAGCTGGAAGTTCTGAGGCATGGAGGTTCTGGGTCTCCCGGAAGGAAAGCGGGCAGGCGAAGGCCCGGCGTCGCGGGGTTTTCGCGGCGAGGTGTTCGGATGCGAAGGCGCGCTCGGAGCGCGCGGCTGCTCAGAGGCAGGGGGCGATGAGTGGACTCATGGCGTCATCCCCGAGAAGAAGGTGCTGGCCCGACCGCCGGCCGGCCCAGATCTCCTTGGCCGACGTCACGCTGCACGCGCACCATCACAACCCGGGCGGTACGCGTCTGTCAACGCGAGGAGGGACCACGGCGAAAAGGCGTTGCCCCTCCTCCGGACGCCCGCGACGCTCTTGGCCTCGCTGCCCGGTGACCCGGGTCAGTTGAGGGTGTCGGGGTCCGGGCCGGTGCGCATGCCCCGGTCCAGGGCGGCCACGGCGTCCATGTCCGCGGCCGACAGTTCGAAGTCGAAGACGTCGATGTTCTGCCGGATCCGCTCGGGCGTGACCGACTTGGGGATGACGATGTTGCCGAGCTGGAGGTGCCAGCGCAGCACCACCTGGGCCGGGGACCTGCCGTGCCGCGCGGCGATGGAGACCAGCGCCTCCTCCTTGAGCAGGGCTCCCTGGGCCAGCGGGCTCCAGGCCTCGGTGGCGATGCCGTGCTCGGCGTGGAAGGCGCGCAACTCGGCCTGCTGAAGGCCCGGGTGCAGCTCGATCTGGTTGACGGCCGGGACGAGCGTGCCGGCGTCGAGCAGCCGGCGCAGGTGGGCGGGCTGGAAGTTGGAGACCCCGGCCGCGCGGATCCTGCCGTCGGCGGCCAGCTTCTCCAGGGCGCGCCAGCTTTCCGGGTACAGGTCGTGGGCGGGCGTCGGCCAGTGGATCAGGTAGAGGTCGACGTGGTCGAGGCCGAGCTTGGCCAGGCTCGCCTCGAAGGCGGCGAGTGTGGCGTCGTAACCCTGGTCGGTGTTCCACAGCTTCGTGGTGACGAACAGCTCCTCGCGGGGGATCCCGGAGCTGGCCAGAGCACGGCCGACGCCGACCTCGTTGCCGTAGACCGCCGCGGTGTCGATGGACCGGTAGCCGGCCTCCAGCGCGGCGGAGACCGCGGCGGTCGTCTCGTCGTCGGGCACCTGGAAGACGCCGAAGCCGAGCTGGGGGATGGTCACGCCGTTGTTGAGCGTGACGGTGGGGACGGTGGACATGTGAGGGCCTTCCGGTAGGGCGACAGGGCATCGGTGCGGCGGTGTGCCTCGGGCGCGCCGTCCGCCGCGATCGCCTGGCGCACGACGTTAACTGGCGTCGACAATAATTGCACACGCGGGTTATGTGCAAACGCGAGTGAGAGTGCCGGATCCCCCCTACGCGTCCGCCACGGAATCGAACTCCACCTCCTCACGGCCCACCCCCTGCGCGTCGGCGTCCACCGACCGGCGCAGCGCCTCGTGCAGCTTCGCCGGAGTGAGGACCCCGAGGAGCCGGGCCCCGTCCAGCACCGCCACCCACCCCGCGTCGTGCTGGAGCATCTCGCTGAACGCCTGCTTCAGCGGGGCGCCCACCGGCACCCACGCGTCCATCCGGCGGGCCAGAGCACCCACCGCCTCTCCCTCCCCGGCCGGCCGCAGCGCGTCCGCCGACACCCAGCCGTGCAGCTCGCCCCCGTCGTTCAGCACCACCGCCCACCGGGCCCCCGCCCTTTCCAGCCGGGCCGCCGCCTCCCGGGCGGGCTCCTCCAGCCGGGCCACCGGAGGCTCCTCCAGGTCCTCCGGCTCGATCGCGGTGACCGACAGCCGCTTCAGCCCCCGGTCGGAACCCACGAACCGGGCCACGTACGGGGTGGCCGGGGTGCCGAGCACGGCGGCCGGGGTGTCGAACTGCTCGATGCGGCCCTCCCCGTACACCGCGATCCGGTCACCCATCCGCACCGCTTCCTCGATGTCGTGCGTCACCAGGAGCACCGTCTTGCGCAGCCGCCGCTGGAGCGCCAGGAACTCGTGCCGCAGCCGCTCCCGGACCACCGGGTCCACCGCGCCGAACGGCTCGTCCATCAGCAGCACCGGCGGATCCGCCGCGAGCGCCCGTGCCACTCCCACCCGCTGGCGCTGCCCGCCGGAGAGCTGCGCGGGATAGCGCGAGCCGTACGTCCTCGGATCCAGACCCACCAGGTCCAGCAGCTCCGCCGCCCGCTCCCGGGCCCGTGCGCGCTTCCAGCCCACCAGCGCCGGAACGGTCGCGGTGTTGTCCAGGACGGTCCGATGGGGAAAGAGGCCCACCTGCTGGATCACATAGCCGATCCGCCGGCGCAGCCTCACCGGGTCGGTCCCGGCGATGTCCTCCCCGTCCACCAGGATCCGGCCGGAGGTCGGCTCGATCAGCCGGTTCACCATCATCATCGTGGTCGTCTTCCCGCAGCCGGACGGCCCCACCAGGGTGACCAGCTCGCCCTCCGCCACCTCGAAGGACAGCCCGTCGACCGCCGTCGTCCCGTCCGGATAGACCTTGCCGACCTGCTCGAACCGGATCATGTCTGAACGCTAGGCGGTGTCCGGCACTTCCGCGCGGGCACGCGGAAGTGCGCGGGAGGCCGCCGCGCCCACGGGCCCGGACCGTGCGGGGCCCCGGCCCCCGGCGGCCCCTGCGCCGGACGGTGCGGCCATGTGCTGAACTTGCCCTTTCGCCCGGACCAGCCCGCACCCCGGAATCAGGAGTTCTTGTGATCAGCTACCGGCAGCCCGGCGTCGTCCTCACCGACCGGCGTTTCACCGTGCCCCTGGACCACAGCGACCCCGGCGGCGAGCAGATCGAGGTCTACGGCCGGGAAGTCGTCGCCGCCTCCCGGGCCGGCGAGGAACTGCCCTGGCTGGTCTATCTGGAGGGCGGCCCCGGCTTCGGCGCGCGCCGGTTCGTCGGCACGGAGGCCTGGCTCGGCCGCGCCCTGCGCGAGTTCCGCGTGCTCCTCCTCGACCAGCGCGGCACCGGGCTGTCCACCCCGGCCAACCGGCAGACCCTCCCGCTGCGCGGCGGCCCGCGCGAACAGGCCGACTACCTCGCCCACTTCCGCTCCGACTCCATCGTCCGCGACTGCGAACTGATCCGGCCGCGGCTCACCGGCGGAGCGCCCTGGACGGTTCTGGGCCAGTCCTTCGGCGGCTTCTGTGCCGTCCGCTATCTTTCCTCGGCGCCCGAGGGCCTCGCCACCGTCCTGATCACCGGCGGGCTGCCCTCGCTGGACGCGCACGCGGACGACGTCTACCGGTCCGCGTACCCCCGTATCGAACGCAAGGTCGCCGCCCACTACGCCCGCTACCCCCAGGACATCGAGCGCGCCCGCGCGATCGCCGCGTACCTCGCCGAGCACCGGCCCGAGAGCGCCGGACACCGGCTCACTCCCGAGGGCTTCCAGTCGCTCGGCATCATGCTCGGCTCGGGCAGCGGCAGCCACCAGCTCCACTACCTGCTGGAGAACGCGTTCGTCCGCACCCCGGGCGGCGCCGAACTCTCCGACGCCTTCCAGGAAGCCATGCGTACCGCCGCCTCCTTTGCCGGGCACCCGCTGTACGCCCTGCTCCACGAGGCCATCTACGGACAGGGCGAGCGGCCCACCTCCTGGGCCGCCGAGCGTGTCCGGGCCGAGTTCCCGCAGTTCGACGCGGCGACGGCGCTGGCGGGCGACGGCCCGGTCCTCTTCACCGGGGAGACCGTCCACCCCTGGCACTTCGACGTCGACCCGGCCCTGCGCCCGCTGCGCGAGACCGCCGAACTGCTCGCCCGGCGCACCGACTGGCCCGTGCTGTACGACCCCGAGCGGCTCGCCGTCAACGAGGTGCCGGTCGCGGCGGCCGTCTACCACGACGACATGTACGTCGACAGCGAGGACTCGCTGCGCACGGCGGCGGCGATCCGGGGGCTGCGGGCCTGGGTGACGAACGAGTACGAGCACGACGGAGTGCGCGCGGGCGGACCCCGCGTCCTGGACCGGCTGCTGGCGCTGGCGCGCGACGAGGCCTGACCGGCCGGGCCGCCGCGCACGCCGCCCGGGGCCCGGCCCGCCCCGCAGGGTCAGCGCTGGAGCTCCTCCAGCGTGGCGTCCAGGTCACCGGCGGCACGCGGAGCCCGGTTGTGCGGCAGCCTGGAGAGCACCGCGGCCATCCCGCACGTGTTGCTGAGCGCCGAGTACACCAGGCCCGTACCGACGCCAGCGGACAGCCAGCGCGCCGCCGGGAAGCGGATCCCCGCCACCAGTCCCGCCACCACCAGCGAGCCCGCCGCGAGCCGGACCTGACGCTCCATGGGCCAGGTGGTGCGCGCGCCATCGGGGCGGTCCAGGCCGCGGCCGTCGCCCTCCCAGGCCGATGTGCCGCCGGTCAGCGTCACGGCCTCGATGTCCGCTCCCGCGAGGATCTCGCAGGCCCGCGTCGACCGGACCCCGGAAGCGCACACCACCAGCAGCGAACCGCGCGCGGAAGCGGACTTGAGCGCGGGCAGCGCGTCGGGGAGCTTGTCGAGCGGGATGTTCAGGGCGCCGGGGACGTGGCCGGCGGCGTACTCGCCAGGGGCCCGCACGTCGATGACGGTGAACTCCTCCAGACGGGCTGCGGCCTGGGCGGGGGAGAGGGATGCGGGGCTGGGCACGGGCGGGTTCCTTTCGTTCGCCGGAGCGGCGGGGCGAGGGGGCGTCCCCTCACCCCGCCCGGACGGGCCGGGCGGCCGTGTCGCGGTGACCGTCACCGGACTCCAGCCTCGCACGCCCGGCGCCGGAGCCGGGAGGCCCGCCGTGGCGACGGTACGTGGGTAGCCTGCAGGTATGACGCCGCAGCGACTCGAACCCATGCCCGCCGACTGGCAGCGCGCCCTGGCCGTGGTCGCCCACCCCGACGACCTGGAGTACGGAGCGGCCGCCGCCGTGGCGGAGTGGACCGACGGCGGCCGTGAGGTCGTCTACCTCCTCGCCAGTCGCGGGGAGGCCGGGATCGACACGCTGTCGCCCGAGGAATGCGCGCCGGTGCGCGAGCGGGAGCAGCGGGCGAGTGCGGCCGTTGTCGGCGTGCGGACGGTGGAGTTCCTGGACCACCGCGACGGCGTGATCGAGTACGGCACCGGCCTGCGCCGCGACATCGCCGCGGCCATCCGCCGTCACCGCCCCGAGCTGGTGGTCACCCTCAACCACCGGGACACCTGGGGCGGGGTCGCCTGGAACACCCCCGACCACCGCGCGGTCGGGCGCGCCGCACTGGACGCCGTCGCCGACGCCGGCAACCGCTGGATCTTCCCGGAACTCGGCGAGCGGGGACTCGACCCGTGGGACGGCGTGCGCTGGACCGCCGTGGCGGGCAGCGACCGGCCCACCCACGCGGTCGACGCGACCGCCGGCCTCGAACGCTCGGTCCGCTCGCTCCTGGAGCACCGCACGTACATCGAGGCGCTGACCCGGGAGGACCCGGAGCGGTACTGCCGGACCTTCCTGGAGGGCATGGCGAGGGAAGCGGCCGAGCGGTTCGGCGGCCGGCCGGCGGTCACGTTCGAGGTCTTCGCCCACTGAGGCCCGGCCGTCGACGAGTTCGGCCGGTTGACAAACCGGCTTGCCGATTCTGCAATGGCCGCATGAAGGAACACGACCGGGACGACCCGGAACTGGAGTCCGTCCTCTCCGGCGTCGGCCCCCGCCTGCGCCGACTGCGCAAGGACCGCGGGGTCACCCTCGCCGCCCTCTCCGCCGCCACGGGCATATCCGTCTCCACGCTCTCCCGGCTGGAGTCCGGCGGCCGTCGCCCCAGCCTGGAGCTGATGCTGCCGATAGCCCGCGCCCACGAGGTGCCGCTCGACGACCTCGTGGGCGCCGCACCGGTCGGCGATCCGCGGGTGCGGGCCAAGCCGATCGTGCAGCACGGCCGGACCATGCTGCCGCTCACCGCCCGGCCCGGTGGCCTCCAGGCGTACAAGCTGATTCAGGAGCCCGGCGGCGGTCCGCCGGAACAGCGCACGCACGAGGGGTACGAGTGGCTGTTCGTGCTCTCCGGGAAGCTGCGGCTGCTGCTGGCAGAACACGATCTGGTGCTGGAGCCGGGCGAGGCCGCCGAGTTCGACACCCGGCTGCCGCACTGGTTCGGCCCGGCCGAGGACGAGAAGGTGGAGTTCCTCAGCCTGTTCGGGCCGCAGGGTGAGCGCATGCACGTGAGGGCGAAGCCGAAGCGCGTCTGACGCCCGGGGGGCGGGGCCGAGGTGTTCCCAGATCGGCAAGCGACCGCTTAGTATGCGGCGCAGCAGTGGTAATGCCGACCGCGGCAGCGGTTGATGCCGACAGTGTTGTGGAGGCCCCTCATGCAGGCATGGCGAGTACACCGGAACGGCGAGCCGGGCGAGGTGATGCGGCTGGAGGAGACGGACCGGCCCACGCCCGGCGACGGGCAGGTGCTCGTCGAGGTCCGCGCGGCGAACGTCAACTTCCCCGACGCCCTGCTCTGCCGGGGCCAGTACCAGGTGCGGCCGCCGCTGCCGTTCACCCCGGGCGTCGAGGTGTGCGGCACCACCGAGGACGGGCGGCGGGTCCTCGCCACCCCCGCCCTGCCCCACGGCGGCTTCGCCGACCACGTGGTCGCGGACGAGGCGGCCCTGCTGCCCGCCCCCGACGCGCTGGACGACGCCGAAGCGGCCGCCCTGCACATCGGCTACCAGACAGGCTGGTTCGGTCTGCATCGCCGCGCACGCCTCCAGCCCGGCGAGACCCTCCTCGTCCACGCGGCGGCCGGGGGCGTCGGCAGCGCCGCCGTCCAGCTCGGCAGGGCGGCGGGCGCGAAGGTCATCGGCGTCGTCGGCGGCCCGGAGAAGGCGGCGGTCGCCCGCGAGCTCGGCTGCGACCTGGTCATCGACCGGCGGAGTGAGGACATCGTCGCCGCCGTGAAGGAAGCCACCGGCGGGCGCGGAGCGGACGTCGTCTACGACCCGGTCGGCGGCGACGCGTACGCCAAGTCCGCCAAGTGCGTCGCCTTCGAGGGGCGCATCCTCGTCGTCGGCTTCGCCAGCGGCGTCATCCCCACCCCGGGCCTCAACCACGCCCTGGTGAAGAACTACTCCGTCCTCGGACTGCACTGGGGCCTGTACAACACCAAGGACCCGGCCGCCGTCCGCGCCTGCCACGACGAGCTGACCGGGCTGGCCCAGCAGGGTGTCGTCAAACCCCTGGTCAGTGAGCGTGTCGCGATGGCCGGGGCGGCCGACGCCGTCCAGCGCGTCGCCGACGGCACCAGCACCGGCCGCATCGTCGTCCTGCCCGGAGGCGCCCGATGAGCCCCGCGGTCGACGCCGCCGAGGTCCGCCGCCGCACCCGCGAGCTGCTCGCGGCGCACCCGCCCGCCACCACCGCCCGCACCGACTTCCTGGGGGCCCGCTTCGACGCCGGTCTCGCCTGGGTCCACTACCCGGTGGGCCTCGGCGGACTCGACGCGCCCCGCTCCCTCCAGCAGGCCGTCGACGCCGAACTCGCCGCCGCCGACGCGCCCGACAACGACCCGCGCCGCATCGGCATCGGCCTGGGCATGGCCGCGCCCACCATCCTCGAATTCGGCACCGACGAGCAGAAGCGGCGATTCCTCCGCCCGCTGTGGGTGGGGGAGGAGGTCTGGTGCCAGCTGTTCAGCGAACCCGGCGCCGGATCCGACCTCGCGGCGCTGGCCACCCGGGCCGTCAGGGACGGGACCGGCGACTGGATCGTCGACGGGCAGAAGGTCTGGACGTCCAGCGCCCACCTGGCCCGCTGGGCGATCCTCATCGCCCGCACCGACCCGGACCTGCCCAAGCACCGCGGCATCAGCTACTTCATCTGCGACATGACCGACCCCGGCGTCGAGGTCCGGCCCCTGCGACAGATCACCGGCGAGGCAGAGTTCAACGAGGTCTTCCTCACCGGCGTACGCATCCCCGACAGCCACCGCCTGGGTCCCGTCGGCGAGGGCTGGAAGGTCGCCCAGACCACCCTGATGAACGAGCGCGTCTCCATCGGCGGCTCCCGCATCCCCCGCGAGGGCGGCATGATCGGCCCGGTCGCCCGGACCTGGCGCGAGCGTCCCGAGCTGCGCACCCCCGACACCCACCAGCGCCTGCTGACCCTCTGGGTGGAGGCCGAGGTCGCCCGGCTCACCGGCGAGCGGCTGCGTCAGCAGCTCGTCGCCGGACAACCCGGACCCGAGGGCTCGGGCATGAAGCTCGCCTTCGCCCGGCTCAACCAGGAGATCAGCGGCCTGGAAGTCGAACTGCTCGGCGACGAGGGCCTGCTGTACGGCGACTGGACCATGAGCCGCCCGGAGCTGGTCGACTTCACCGGACGGGACGCCGGCTACCGCTATCTGCGCTCCAAGGGCAACTCCATCGAGGGCGGCACCAGCGAGGTCCTGCTGAACATCGTGGCCGAGCGCGTCCTCGGCCTGCCCGCAGAACCCCGCAACGACAAGGACGTCGCCTGGAAGGACCTGAGCCGATGACCGCGCCCGCCCAGCCCCCCGCCACCCCCGACCTGCTCTACTCCAGGGACGAGGAGGACCTGCGTTCCGCCGTGCGCGCCCTCCTCGCCGACCGGGCCGACGCGCCGAAGGTGATCGCGGCGACCGAGTCCGACACGCCGTACGACCCGCGACTGTGGTCCTCGCTGGCCACCGGCATCGGCGCGGCGGGCCTCCTCGTGCCCGAGAGCCTCGGCGGCCTGGGCGCGTCCCACCGCGAGGCCGCCGTGGTCCTGGAGGAGCTCGGCCGGGCCGTGGCCCCCGCCCCGTATCTGACCAGTTCCGTCGTGGCCACCGAGACCCTGCTCGCGCTGGACGTCGAGGGCGGTCCGGTCGCCGCGCTCCTGGGCGAGCTGGCCTCCGGCGCCCGGACGGCCGTGCTCGCCGTGCCCTTCGCGACGCCGCCCGCCGGGGCGGGGGCGGTGCTCACCGCACTGGACGGGACGGTACGCGGCGTCGCGGACGCGGCGGTGGCCGATGTGCTGCTGGTGCCGACCGCCGAGGGCCTGTACGCCGTCGGGACGGCCGACCCCGGCGTCGCCGTACAGCCGCTCGTCCCGCTCGACCTGACCCGGCCCCTGGCCGCGGTCACCCTGACCGGGGCCGCCGGGACCCTGCTGGCCGACGGGGACACGAGCGCCACCGCCGTACGGCGCGGACTGCTCGCCGGAGCCGGACTGCTCGCCTCCGAACAGCTCGGCCTCGCGGAGTGGTGTCTGACCGAGACCGTCCGCTACACCCGGGAACGCCACCAGTTCAACCGGCCCGTGGGCTCGTTCCAGTCGCTCAAGCACCGGATGGCGCAGCTCTGGCTGAAGGTCGTCTCGGCCCGCGCCGCCGCCCGCAACGCCGCCGACGCGCTGGCCACCGGGAGCCCCGACGCCCCGCTCGCGGTCGCCGTGGCCCAGGCGTACTGCTCCGGCGTCGCGGTCCACGCCGCCGAGGAGTGCGTCCAGCTGCACGGGGGGATCGGCATGACCTGGGAACACCCCGCGCACCTGTATTTGAAGCGCGCCAAGGCCGACTCGATCGCGTACGGCACGGCGGGCCGTCATCGTCGGGCCGTCGCGGAGCTGGCGGAGCTTCCGGCTCCGTAGGGGACGTTCTCGCGGGCATCGGCCCTGGTACATCCGTCTCGCTTGTCGAGGCGGGCTGTACCAGGGTCTTTTACGTGCTGTTTAATTGCACACTGTTCGCAATAACAGTCGATCTTGAACAGGGATGTGCAGACTATGACGGCCCGATCGATACGGGTGGCGGTCGCCACCGCGCTGGTGACCACCCTGTCCCTGACCGCCGCGGCCTGCTCGAACCCGGACGGCGCCGGGAGCGGATCCGGATCGGCGTCCACCTCGGCCGTCGTCGGCATCGCCTACGAACCCGACAGCCTGAGCCCGCTGCTCGGCTACGGCAAGGACGGCAACTCCAAGATCTTCGACGGGCTGCTCGCCCTGGACGCGGACATGAAGCTCCGCCCCGCCCTCGCCGCCGAACTCCCCGAAGTCAGCGCCGACGGCCTGACGTACACGTACAAGCTGCGCCAGGGCGTGAAGTTCAGCGACGGGAAGCCGTTCGGAGCCAAGGACGTCGTCTTCACCTATCGCACCATTCTCGACGAGAAGACCAACAACGCCTCCCGCACCGAGCTGGACGCCGTCAAGGACGTCACGGCGAAGGGCGACGACACGGTCGTCTTCACGCTGAAGTACCCCTACGCGCCGTTCGCCCAGCGCACCGTCCTGCCCATCGCCCCCCAGCACATCGCGGGCGAGCAGGACGTCAACACCGGGGCCTTCACCACCCGCCCCATCGGCACCGGGCCCTACGTCCTCACCAAGTGGTCCAAGGGCGAGAAGATCAGCTTCACCGCCAACCCCCACT
Source organism: Streptomyces sp. MMBL 11-1 (assembly GCF_028622875.1). Taxonomy (NCBI): domain Bacteria; kingdom Bacillati; phylum Actinomycetota; class Actinomycetes; order Kitasatosporales; family Streptomycetaceae; genus Streptomyces; species Streptomyces sp. MMBL 11-1. The sequence continues at coordinate 7,800,473 of NZ_CP117709.1, forward strand.
ACTGGGGCGGCGAGCCCGAGGTGAAGAAGTTCACCATGGCGATCATCAAGGACGACGACGTGCGCGCCACCCGGCTGCGCTCCGGCGACCTCGACGGCGCGATCCTGCCGCCCAACCTCGCCAAGGGCTTCGCGGACGACAAGAGGAAGAAGACGTACGCGGCCACCACCTACGACTACCGCACGGTGACCCTCCCGACCCACAACAAGGTCACCGGCGACACCGCCGTGCGCCGCGCCCTCGACATCGCCGTCGACCGCGAGGCCATGGTCGACGCCATCCTCAACGGCGACGGCAAGCCCGCCTACGGGCCCGTCCCCACCGACAGCGAGTGGTTCACCCCGGGCACCGAGCGCCCCCATGACCTCGCCGCAGCCAAGAAGATCCTGGACGAGGCCGGATGGAAGCCCGGCAAGGACGGCGTCCGGGTCAAGGACGGCGTCCGCGCCGCCTTCCCGCTCTGGTACCTCACCGGCGACAAGCTCCGCCAGGAGCACGCCCTCGCCTACGCCTCCGACGCCAAGAAGGCCGGAATCGCCATCACCGCCGAGGCCGGCAGCTGGGAGGTCATCGAGCCCCGGATGAAGCACGACGCCGTGCTCGCGGGCGGCGGCTCTCCCGCCGACCCCGACTTCGACCAGTACACCCTGCTGAAGTCCTCCCTCGCGGGCGACGGCTTCACCAACATGGCCTGGTACGACAACAAGGCCGTCGACGCCGCGATCGAGGCGGGCCGCCGGAGCGGCGACAAGGCCGAGCGCAAGAAGGCCTACGACACCGTCCAGCGCGAGCTGGTGAAGAACCCGGGCTACACCTTCCTCACCCACATCGACCACATCTACGTCGTCGACGACCGCTTCGGCCCCCTCACCACCCAGGTCGAGCCGCACGACCACGGGCTGGCCTCCGGCCCCTGGTGGAACGTCGAGAAGTGGTCCACCGAGGGTTCCGGGGGCTCGAAGAAGTGAGCCGACGCCTCCCCTGGGGGCCGATGGCGCGGATGGCGGGCCGACGTGTCCTGTTCGCCGTTCCCGTCCTCGGCGTCGTCACCTTCGGCGTCTTCGCCGTCGCCGCCGCGTCCCCCTTCGACCCGGTCAAGGCCTACGCGGGCACCGCCGGGCTCACCGCGTCGCAGGAGAACCTCGACCAGCTGCGGGCCAACCTCGGCGTCGACCAGCCGCTCGTCGCCCGCTGGTGGGACTGGCTGACCTCGGCGCTCCGGGGCGACCTCGGCGACTCCAGCCTCATGCGCCAGCCGGTCGCCGACGTCATCGCGGAGCGCATGGGCTGGTCCGTCCTGCTCGCCGCCACCGCCTTCCTCGTCGCGATCCTGCTCGGCACCGGCCTCGGCGTCCTCGCCGCCCGCAGACCCGGCGGCTGGCTCGACCGGTGCGTCAGCTCCGCCGCGTACACCCTGGAGGCCGCCCCCGCCTTCTGGCTCGGGCTGCTCGCCATCTGGTTCTTCGCCCTCAAGCTGGATGTCCTCCCGGCCGGCGGACTCACCGACGCCGCCAGCGACGTCGTCACGTTCGGCCAGGTCGCCTCCCACCTGGTGCTGCCCGCCGCCGTCCTCGGCGTCTCCCAGCTGCCGTGGTTCTTCCTCTACGTACGCCAGGGCGTCGCCGACGCCCTGGCCGAGGACCCGGTACGCGGCGCCCGCGCCCGGGGGCTGAGCGAGCGCACCGTGCTCCTCGGTCACGCCCTGCGCTCCGGGATGCTGCCGATGCTCACCCTGATCGGCTCCCGCGTCCCCGAACTCATCACCGGCGCGCTGCTCGTGGAGACGGTGTTCAGCTGGCCCGGCATCGCCGCCGCCACGGTGGAGGCCGCCACCTCGGTGGACTTCTCCCTGCTCGCAGCCCTCACGGTGCTCGCCACCGCCGCCGTCCTGCTCGGCAACCTGCTCTCCGACCTCCTCTACGGACTCGCCGACCCCCGGGTGGCCTTCGATGGCTGAGACCACGCTCGCCCTCCCCGGCCGCACCTCGCGCCGCGTCCGGATCGTCACCTCGGCGACGATCGTCGTCGCCGTCCTGCTCGCCGTCCTCGTCGTCCCGCCGCTGGCCCAGCTCGACCAGCAGGCCGTCGACCTGGCCAACAAGCTCCAACCGCCGTCCCTCGCCCACCCGTTCGGCACCGACGACGTCGGCCGCGACCTCCTGCTGCGCTGCGTCTACGGCCTTCGCGTATCGCTGCTCGTCGGCCTGGTCGCGGCCCTCACCGCCACCGTCATCGGCACCGCGATCGGCGCGCTCGCCGGGGCGTTCGGCGGCTGGACGGACCGGGTCGTGATGCGGATCGTCGACGCGCTGTCCTCCGTACCGCACCTGCTGCTCGGCATCTTCATCGTCGCGATGTTCCGACCCGGAGTCTGGCCGGTGATCATCTCGGTCGCCCTGACGCACTGGCTGTCCACCGCCCGGATCGTCCGCTCCGAGGTGCTCTCGCTGCGCTCGCGCCCCTTCATCGACGCGGCCGTCTCCGGTGGCGCCTCCCGCACCCGGGTCATCGTGCGTCACCTGCTGCCCGGTGTGCTCCCGCAGGCCGGTCTTGCGGCGGTGCTGATGGTGCCGCACGCGATGTGGCACGAGTCCGCGCTGTCCTTCCTCGGGCTCGGGCTCCCGGCCCATCAGGCGAGCCTCGGCAACCTCGTCCAGTCCGCGCGCGGATCCCTGCTCGCGGGGGACTGGTGGCCCACCCTCTTCCCGGGCCTCTTCCTGATCATCCCGACCCTCGCGCTCGCGGGACTCGCGAGCGCCTGGCGCGACCGGATCAACCCGCGCCGGAAATCGGAGCTGATGCTGTGACCGACGACCGTGAGAACACCGGTGTGCCCGTCCTCGACGTGCAGAACCTCTCCGTCCGCTTCCGGATGCGCGGCGGGCGGGACATCGCGGCCGTCACCGACGCCCGCTTCTCCGTCGCTCCGGGGGAGTGCCTGGCCCTGGTCGGCGAGAGCGGCTGCGGCAAGTCGGTCCTGGCCTCCGCCCTGCTCGGACTGCTGCCCGCCAACGCGGCGACCACCGGCAGCGCGGTGCTCGGCGGGGACACGGACCTGCTGGCCTCCGACGAGCGCACCCTCGCCCGCACCGTACGGGGACGGCGCATCGGACTCGTACCGCAGAGCCCCGCCGCCCATCTCACCCCCGTGCGCACCGTCCGGGCCCAACTGGAGGAGAGCCTGCGCGAGCTGACCGGTGCGCGGGGGAGCGAACTACCGAAGGCCGCCGTGGCGGCAGCGGACCGCGCTTCCTTCCCCGAGGGCCACCTCGACCGCTACCCGCACGAACTCTCCGGCGGCCTCGCCCAGCGCGCCGCGACCGCCCTCGCCCTGATCGGCGACGCCCCGCTGCTGCTCGCCGACGAACCGACCACCGGACTCGACCGGGACCTCGTCGAGCGGACCGTCGACGAACTGCGCCGCCACACCGACGGGGGCCGGGCGCTGCTGATCATCACCCACGACCTGGCCGCCGCCGAACGCATCGCCGACCGGGTCGCCGTCATGTACGCGGGCCGGATCGTCGAGATCGCTGACGCGGCCCCGTTCTTCGGCGCGCCCGGCCCCCGCCACCCGTACGCCAGAGGCCTGCTGGACGCCCTGCCCGAGCGGAACTTCGCCCCGATCCCCGGGATGCCGCCGGAGCTCGGGGCGCTGCCCGAGGGCTGCGCCTTCGCCGCCCGCTGCGGGTACGCCGACGCCCGCTGCACCGGCGAACGCCCGGCCTTCGCGTCGGACCTGGCCTGCCACCACGCGCCGACCGGCCGGACGCACCCCCTCAAGGAGGCCGCCGATGCTTGAGCTGACCCGGATCACCGCCGGATACGACCGCCGCGACCCCGTCGTCCGCGAGGTCTCCCTGCGCGTCGCGGCGGGCGAGGCGGTCGGGCTGCTGGGTCCCAGCGGCTGCGGCAAGTCCACCCTGGCCAAGGTCGCCGCCCTCCTGCACCGCCCGGACTCCGGAACCATGACCCTGGACGGCACAGTGATACGCGGCTGGCGGCACCGGGCCCCGCGCGAGCAGCGCACGGCCGTCGGCGTCGTCTTCCAGCAGCCCCGGCTCTCCGCCGATCCCCGGCTCAGCCTGCGCGAACTGATCGCCCAGCCGCTGCGGTCCACCGGGCGCCGTCGGGACGTCCCCGAGCGGGTGGCGGAACTGGCCCCGCTCGTCGGTCTCTCCGAGGAGCTGCTGGAGCGCCGCCCGCACGCGGTGAGCGACGGCCAGCTCCAGCGGGCCTGTCTGGCACGGGCCCTGGTGCTGGAGCCCCGGCTGCTCATCTGCGACGAGATGACCGCGATGCTCGACGCCTCCACGACGGCCGCCCTGGTCGCCGTGGTCGAGCGCTACCGCTCCGAGTCCGGGGCGGCCCTGCTCGCGGTCGGCCATGACCGGGTGCTGCTGGAGCGCTGGTGCGACCGTACGGTCCGCTGGGGCGAGCGGACCGCCGGAAGCGAGCGCGTGGCGGTCGGCTGAGCAGCACACGCGTACGGCCGAGCGGTTGACGCCCACGGCCGAGCGCCTCGCGCACACGAGGAACGGCGAACAGCGGATGCGGCCCGGCCGACCGGCCGGCGACGGTCCGGCCAACTCTTGGCAGGTACCTGCCCAGCAGGAGGGGCGCGACTCCATACTCGACGCGACCGTCCACCCCGCCCGTCCGCCGCTCAGGGAGTCCCCATGGCCCACCCCACCCGCCGCCGCGCGCTCACGGTCGCCCTCGCCACCGCTGCCGCGGCCGTCGCCGCCCCCACCGCGACGGCGATCGCCGCACCCGTCCGCCCACGCGGTCCGCGCCCGTTGCGCCACGCCCACGCGCACAACGACTACCTGCACCCCCGGCCGCTGCACGACGCGCTCGCCCACGGGTTCACCAGCGTCGAGGCGGACGTCTTCCTCGTCGGCGGCGACCTGCTCGTGGCCCACGAGCCCGCCACGCTCGACCCCACCCGCACCCTCGCCTCGCTCTACCTGGACCCGCTCGCCGACCTGGTCCGCGCGGGGCACGGCAGGGTCCACCCGCACCACCGCGCCCCGGTGCAGCTCCTCATCGACATCAAGGCCGACGGCGCCGCCGCCTACCGCGAACTGGACCGGCAACTGCGTCGCCACCACCGGATCCTCACCCGCTACAGCCACGGCCGCGTCCACCCCGGCGCGGTCACCCCGGTGATCTCCGGCGACCGCGCCGCCCGCCTCCCCATGGAGGCGCAGCGCACCCGGTACGCGTTCTACGACGGCCGCCTCGACGACCTCGGCACCCCGGCCCCCGCCTCGTTCGCCCCGCTCATCAGCGCCAACTGGACCCAGACCTTCGGCTGGCTCGGCGCGGGCCCCTTCCCCCGGGCCGAGCGCGACCGGCTCCGCGTCCTCGTCGCCACCGCCCACCGGGAAGGCCGCCGCATCCGCTTCTGGGCCACCCCCGACCTGCCCGGACCCGAACGTGAGGCCGTCTGGGCCGAACTGCTCGCCGCCGGGGTCGACCACCTCAACACCGACGACCTGGCCGGACTCGAACGATTCCTCCGCGCTCGCGGGTACGGCGTCCCGACCCCGTAACGCCTCCCGGCCGGAACGTACCCGTTCGGCGGACGCGCCAGTGCGCCGAACAGCTCCTCCGCTGCGCCACACTGGCGGCCGAATGCCGCAAATCCGGCGCGGCGGAGGAGGTTTGGCCATGGCTGTTTCGATCTCGGTGGTCCTGCTCATGCTGATCCTGGCAGTGATCTTCCTGCGCAACGGCGGGCTGAAGATCTCCCACGCACTGGTCTGTGTCCTGCTGGGCTTCTTCCTGGCCGGTACGAGCATGGCGCCGACCATCCACGACAGCGTCGGGGCCACCGCCGACCTGGTCAGCGGCCTCCACCCCTGACCCCGGGCCCCACCCCCTGGACGCGGACCCCCGCACGGTCCGGGCCCGGCCCGGACCGTCGGCCGGTCCCCGCCCGGCCCGGACATCCCGCACAATGGGCAGATGTCTTTTCCGCCCTCCGGCCGGCACGCGGGCGCCGCCCACCACGAATACTGCAACACCGGCCTGTGCTGCCGGTGCCAGATGCGGACCTGGACGACGAAGGCGGGCAACGAGCGGCTCTGCGGGCCGTGCGCGGCCTGCTGCCACGAGTGCGGCCGGGCGCCCGCGCCCCATCTGGACGGGCTCGACGGCGGGCTGTGCGCCGAGTGCCGCGGACTGTGCGGCCGCTGCCACGCCCCCAAGCGCCCCGACGGGTCCTGCGCCTGCGACCGCTGGCGGGAGAACGCCCGGAGCAACCCGCCCGGCTACGTCCTCCAGGCCCTGCCGCCCCAGCTCCTCCAGGCGCTCGGCGGCCGGCTGCCCAGCACCGTGCACGACCTGATCCACCAGGAACTCGCCGTCCGCAGCTCCGGCCTCCTGCGCGAACGCATCGAACGGCGCTGGAACCTGCGCTGGGCCCACGCGCTGGGTGAGAAGGACGAGGACGGCCGACGCCGGTGGAGCGCCCAGGACATCGCCGAACAGCTCCTGCGGCCCGGATCGTGCACCGACCCGCAGTGCGAGGACGGCTACCTCCTCACCACCGACGCTCCGTGCACCCGCTGCCGGCAGCCGCTGCACCGCTTCGTCACCTCGGTCGCCGACCACACGGCGACCCCGGAGCACGCACGTTCCACGGCGGCCGGAATCCGCCGGGCGATGCTGGAGAACCGCTCGCGCCCGAAGCGCCCGCCGCGCTGAACGACACCGCCTGCCGGCCGGACGGCGGTTCCCCGCATCGGCGTCTGGGGTGCGGAACGCACCGGCCGGACAACGCATCGGCGCGCTGCCGTCGGCCACCGCCCGACCGATGGAACATCAACGGGCCGTGGTCCGTCCGCGGCCGCCGCGGGAGACCGGCCGCGGGCGGTGTCGGCTCGACGGCGGGCGATTTCGGGTCACACTCCACGGACCTGCCCCTTCCCGGCCGCGGTGAGGCCGCGACAACCGGACGCAAGTCCACTCGACCGGACGTTGCGACCGGGCTGCACGCCCTATGCTCGCGCCCATGGAGCAACGGGAAGTCGTGAAGCGCGTGATCGGCATCCTCACAGAGGCGCGCGAAATGCAGCGTCTGCTGGAGGCGGACCTCGAACGGGAAGACCTGGACGCGGGAGCGGGCGCCGTCACCGCCCTGCTGAACGAGACGATGCCCCACATCGCCATCCCCGACGACTTCTCCGTCGAGGAGGTGGTCACCGTCGTCGGGCGCGAGGTCGGCGGTGCGGTCGAACAGCTCGTGAGCGCATTCACCCTCGCGTTCACGATGCTGGCCCAGGTCCACGACTCCGGGCAGACCGACGTGTCGTCGGCGGACGTCCTCCAGGACCTCGCGCTGCGGGTCGAGGGCGGCGGACCGGACGAGGACGAGGACCCTCTGCTGTAGCGGCCCGCGTTCTGCCGCGCGGGTATGCATAGTGGAGGGAGAAGCGCGTATCTCCCTCGCGGCATGGAGGCAGCTGTGGGTAAGGGCACCGACATCGCCCGCGCCAAGGCGCGGAGGCTCAAAGGCATGATCAAGGAATCGGACGGCATCGCCCTCGAGAACGAGTGGCTGAAGGCCCAGGGCAGGAAGGAACAGGCCGAGGCCCGCCGCGACGAGGCCCTGGCACGCGCGGCGCGGGCGGCCTCCGACCGCTGAGAGAGGCGAAGGCGCCCGTGGCCGTCGTGCACGGCACGGGCGCCTTCGCGAGCGAGCCCGCACGGCCCGGGCCTTCCCGCCGCGCGCGAATGCTGCGGCCCCTCCCGCTACCTGCGGACGCTGGGGCCCCTCCCGCTACCCGCGGACGCTGTGGCCCTCCGGCTGCCCGCGAACGCTCCGGGCCTTCCCGCCGTCCGCGAACGCTCGGGCGCGGGGTTCACTTCCGCGCCCGGGCGGCCTCTCGGACCCTCTCGACGACCTCCCGGTCCAGTGCCGCCCTGACCAGCGCCGCGGCGAACGCGGCCCGGTCCCGGCCGCGTGCCGCCTCCGCCAGCGCGCCGCTGGAGGTGGGCAGACCGAGCCGCTCGGCGCCCTGGAGACCCTTCGCACCGACCAGGAAACCGGTCTCCGGCCAGAGGTCCTGCACCTCGCGCAGGAAGATGTCGGCCCCGGCCGGTCCGATCCCCCGGACACGCCGGAGCTCCCTCCGCAACGCCTCGCCGTCGCCGTCCGCCTCCGCGCGCAGTCGGCGCAGGTCGCCCTTCCAGACGTCGAGGACGAGGTGCGCTCCCTCCCCGAGCTGGGTGGCGGTCCGCTCGTCGTAGCGGCGGTAGCCGCCCTCGCCCAACGCGTCCACGCGCCGCTGCCAGCTCGCGTCGGCCATCCGGCGTGGGGTGCGCAAACCGTCCGCGAACAACGCCCGCGCGGCCGCCACGGCCACCGACGCCCGGATCCGGGCGCTCAGCAGATGACTGAGCACCAGCAGCTGGTAGAGCGGCTGCGGAGTGTCACGCAGCCGGATGCCCGCCTCCGCCGCATACGTCCGCCCGTACGCCTCCAGCAGCGCGTCGGTGATCCGGCGCGCCGACGCGGACACCTCGCGGCTCATCCGTAACCGAAGATCCGGGCGAGGAAGAATCCGGCGACCACCAGCGCACCGACCACGATCAGGGTGATCCAGACGCCGGGGTGCTCCCACAGCCCTCCGTCCGCACGCTCTTCGTGGGCCTCCCCGATGGAACCCTCGGCCGGCGGTGTCTCTCCTGGGGGATTCAGTAGAACAGCCATGCCCCCAGGGTCTCTCCCTCCGGGCCCCCGCGCACGCCGTCGGGGGTTCCGCGCCCGGTTGCGGGGCCGTACGGCGGGGCCCTCTCCGGTGGGGCTGAGCTGGTGGAGCCTCGGCCTCACGATCTTCACCTCACTGCCGATCGGGCGGTTGGTCCGGGTCAACGAGTTCGTGCCCGAGGTGGCGATCAGCGCGATGCTGGTCCTCGGCGTCTCCCAGGTCGCCGACACCGCGTGGGACCGGGTGTGGGAGACCCTGATGGCCGCCCGGATGTGCACGATGCCGCGCGGCATGGGCGAGGAGGTCGTGGGGAACAACCCCGTGCCCAGGGCCGCCGCCCGGCTCCACGAGGCCCGGAGGCTCGACCACGACCTCGTGGAGGTCGACGCCTCCCTGCGGCAGGCGGAGGAAAGTCTCACCCTCAACCCCAGGGTGAGACAAGGGCTGCTCCACCGGGTCGTCCTGCGCACCGCACGCCTCGGCGAGGAGCTGGACCGCCGTTCGGCTCAGGCGCACGCGCGTCACCCCATAACGCGCGCACTCCTGCGGCGGCTGGGCCGGCAGCCTCCTGAACCGCCGCGGTCGGAGCGACACCCCGGTCCGGGCGCGTGCCCGGCCGCGCGGGATGCGGAGGTGGCCGGTCGCTGGTTCGCTGGGGGCAGAGGTCCCCAGCGTCCAAGGAGTGGTGATGAGCGGTTCGGACGAACCCGCCGACCTGGCTCGGCAGATGCGTGAGAAGGCCCAGCAGCTCGCGGAGGCCGCGGAGCGCGCGAGCGACCCGCACGAGCGCGAGCGGCTGGAGAAGAAGTCCCGGACCATCCGGGACCGGAGCGAGCAGCAGAGCGCCATGGAGGCCGGGGACATCTACCCCGAGAAGTAGCCCGGCCGACGTCTGCCCGCCACCCCGGAGGCTCTGCAGCCCTCGGGGCGGGCGGGCGGACGCGCGTGCGGACCCGGGCGGGCGCGTGTACCGGCCGCACGGCTCAGCCGGCCCACTCCAGGAGCCGTTCCGCGCTCCAGGTCGTCACCACCCGGTCGGCCGGCACCCCGCACTCCTCGGCCCGGGCGCACCCCGACCGCTGCCAGTCGAGCTGCCCCGGGGCGTGCGCGTCCGTGTCGATCGCGAACAGCGCCCCCGCCGCGACGGCCGCGCGCAGCAGCCTCCGGGGCGGGTCCTGCCGCTCGGGACGGCAGTTGATCTCGACCGCCGTCCCCGCACCGGCGCAGGCCGCGAAGACCCGGTCCGCGTCGAACCGCGACTCCGGACGGCCGCGCCCGGCCAGCAGGCGTCCCGTGCAGTGGCCGAGCACATGCGCCCGCGGATGGCGGACCGCCGCCTCCAGGCGCCGGGTCATCGGCTCCGGGTCCATCCGCAGCTTGGAGTGGACGGAGACCACCACCACGTCGAGCGCCTCCAGCAGCTCGGGCTCCTGGTCGAGCGAGCCGTCCGGGAGGATGTCGCACTCGATCCCCGTCAGCAGCCGGAACGGGGCCCACTCCTCGTTGAGCCGTGCCACCACCGCGAGCTGCTCCCGCAGCCGCTCCGGCGACAGGCCGCGCGCCACCGTCAGCCGGGGCGAGTGGTCGGTGAGGACGGCCCACGCGTGTCCCAGCTCCGCGGCGGTCCGGCCCATCTCCTCGATCGGGCTGCCCCCGTCCGACCAGTCCGAGTGCAGGTGGCAGTCGCCCGTCAGCCGGGCGTACAACTCCTCGCCCCCCTTGACGGGCGGCTCAACGGCGGCTTCCTTCTCCAGCCGGTCCAGATACCCGGGCGTCTCCCCGGCCAGCGCCTCGCGGATCACCTCCGCGGTCCGGGGCCCGATTCCGGCGACCCGCTCCAGGGAGCCCGCGGCCACCCGCTCCGCCGCCTCCCCAGCGGCCATCGCGTCCACGGCGGCCGCGGCCGTACGGAAGGCCTTCACCCGATAGGTGGCGGCCTGCGAGCGTTCCAGCAGGAAGGCGATCCGCCGCAGGGCGGTGACGGGGTCCATCGGCACCTCCACCAGGAGCGTCCGCGGTCCGCCGGCAGGCCGCCCGCCCCACCAGGATGGGCGCATCCGGCCCCGGGCGCATCCGGCCCCGGGCACCTCCGCGCCGTGGCCACACCTCTCAGGAGGCGGGCTCCCCGGTGTCCGGCACGGGCACCCAGCGGCCGGTGTCCGTGTCGTAGTCGAGTACGGGGCGCCCCCGCACCCCGGTCGTACGGAACGGCAGCCCACCGTCGTCGACGCGCACCGTGCCGGACCGGCCGCCGCTGCTCCAGGTCAGCTCCGCGAACCAGTCGCAGTCGCAGGAGACCGTGCGACCCGTGATCAGGAGGACCTCGGGATCGGTGACGGAGACGCTGTACGGGAAGGTGACCGCCTCGATGGGCTCGCCCGAGTCGTTGCCCGCGACCGAGCGGGCGGCGGGCCGGGGCATGTCGAGATCCACGTCGAACATCCTCGGAGTGAGGGACCCGCCGCAGCCGGAGCTCATCCGGTAGACCCGGCCCTCCGGCGGCGAACGGCGCTCGACCACCCGGATCCGCAGGGCCTCCAGCACCACGGCCCGCTCGTCCCGGCCCTGCAACGTGATCCGGACACCGGCCTCACCCGCGTGCACACCGCCGAGCGCTCCGGCCCAGGACTTCGCGTCCGCCTCCACCGGGGGCGGCGGAACGGCGGCCGGCGCCCGGTCGACGAGGTAGGAGTGGTCGCAGCCGTTCTTCCAGACATGGTCGTCCGCGGTCCAGGTGAACGGCGCCCGCCCGGCCTGCGGCCCCGGCGAACCCCCGGACGGCCGGGGGAGCGTCTCCTCGCGCGGTCCCACGCCGGGCGGCACGGCCGGCCGTGCGCCACCGGACGGCGTTCCGCGCGGGGTCCCGCCCGGCGTGCCGTGCGGCTCTCCGGGCGTGGGGGAGCCGGAACCGGAAGGCAAGGGCTCCGGGCTCTCCACCGGAGGCCCGCCCGGCCGCTGGGCCGACGACGGGCGCCGGTCCGGACCCGGGAGCGCCGTCCCTCCGAAAGCCGCGACCAGGGCCAGAACGAGGACGGCGGCGGCGAGGGCCCCGAGCCCCTGCCCGTACCGGCGTGCTCGACGCGACCGGAATTCCGGTCCCCGGGGAGACCCGCTCGCGAGCGTGGCCACCTCCCCGGCCGGGGCGTACACCGGCACGTCCTGCGCCGACACGTCCTCTGCCGGCACGACCTCCACCGGCATGTCCTCCACCGGTACGACCCCTACCGGTACGTCCTCCACCGCCACGGCTTCCGCGGGCTCCGCTTTCTCCGCGGCCTCCGCCGCCGCCTGCCGATCGAGGCGTTCGCGGTCCGCCACGATCCACAGGCGGTGCAGCGCCTCCCGCTCCCCGGCCGACGCGCCGCACAGGCGGGCCAGCCGCTCCACGGGAGCGAACTCCGCGGGCACCGTCCGCCCCGTGCAGTACCGGTGCAGCGTCGAGCCGCTGACCCCGATGCGGCGGGCCAGCGACGCGTACGTCCGGCCCGACCGCTCCCGCAGCGCGCTCAGCTGCTCCGCCAGCACCGCCCGTGCGGCCCCCTCGGCGTCACCCGACACGCTCGACCTCCCCCGCAGCCGTTCCAGGGCGTTCCAGCCCTCCGAGAACACCCACGTCACCAGGGGTGGGACGGTTCCAGCCCGGCGGGAAGCCGTGTCGCGCTTGTCCGGACCGGGGCGGAGGCCGACGCTGGTGCTCGTTCCCGTACCGCAGCCGTACGGCCCGTCGAGCGGGCTCCGTACACCTCGGCGCGACGGCGTACGACCATCCGACCGCACCACCCGAAACGGGGAAACCTCACCATGCGCACCCTTCGCACCGCACTTCTGACCGCCGCGGCCGCGGGCCTGGCCGTCGCCGCCCTGGCCCAGGCGCCCGCCGCCGCGGCGCCGGCCCTCGCTCCCGCCCCGCCGAAATTCCTGAGCGCGGGCCAGCTGCCCGCCTCCCTGACCCCCTGGACTGCCGGACCCGTACGCCAGGGAGTGCCCGCGGAGGGATCCGGATGCACCGCCGGCCTCGTCCCGGCGGCCGGCACCCGTCACCGGGACTTCCGCACCGAACTGGACACCGGCGCCCGCCAGACGGTCACGGTCGCCGCCAGCACCGCTCGCGCCAAGGCGCTCGCCGCCGAACTCCGGAGCGCGCTGGAGACCTGCCTCGACCGGCTGAAGGAGCAGAACCCCGGCCTGGAGGGGGAGGCGTTCTACCACGGGCGTGTCGACGTCGAGGAGGGTGCGCACGTCTACAGCATCGACACCTCGTACCCGGAGGTCGGCTCCACCGACATCGGGCTCTACTCCGTGGGCCGCGACGGCAGGGCCGTGACCGTCGTCGAGTGGGGACAGCTGGGCGACCTCGACGGCGCACCGCTGGAGGGCTTCAGGAAGACGACGCGCACCGCCGTCGCCAAGCTGTACTGAGGCCGCGCCCCGCGACCGGTCGCCGGGGGGCGGCCGGTCGCCGGAGGTGCGGGGCACCCCGCCCCGGGAGCATGCTGGCTGTGTGACCCGGCACGAAACGACCCGGCATCCCCCGCCCGCCGGAAACGGGGCCGCGGCCGGGGGGCACGAGTGCGGCCGAGTGCCCGACGAGCTGTCCCTCGTCCTCGCGCAGGCCCTCGTCGGCGCCGTCGAATCGAGCGACGCCTTCGCGGGCGGGATCTACCTCCGCGGCCGGACGCCCGGACTTCTGCGGCTCGCGGTGCTCGCCGGACTGCCGGGCCCGCTGTTCCGGCCCTGGTGGCGGGTGCAGGTGAACCGGCCCTTCCCGGTGTCCGAGGTCTACCGCACGGGGCGCCCCGTGCTGCTCGCCGACGCCGAGGAGTCGATGCGCCGGTTCCCGCAGCTGATGGCCGGGCTGCCGTTCCCGTTCGGGTCGTTGTGGGTGCCGATCACCGGGCCCCGGGGGAGTGTGGGCGTGCTGGCGGTCCTGCGGGCCTCCACCCCGGGGCAGCCCGTCGACCCCGCCGACGGCGACCGGCTGCACCGCCTGGGCCACCGGCTCGGCGGCGCGCTCACCGATCTGGAGCAGCGGGGCGTGGACTGCGTATGGGAGACCGAACCGGCCCCCGTGCGACTGCCCGCCGCCACGCCCCCGGTGCGGGTCGGCCGCTTCGACTGGGACCTGCACTCCGGGCAGGTCGCCGCCGACGACGAACTCTGCGCGATCCTCGGCTTCGAGCCCGCCGCCTTCCCGGGCACCGTCGACGCGCTCGCCGGACGACTGGTCCCGGAGGACGCGTACGGACTGTGGGCGCTGGCCCGTCGGACGGTGGAACCGGCCGGGCCGGCCGGGCCGGCCGTCCGCCGGATGCGGCTGCGTGGCCCCGACGGCCGGTCCCATCTGCTGGAGCTGTCCGGCCGCCGTACGCACCCGGACGGCGATGGGTCCCCCGGCCGTCTGAGCGGCTTCCTGGTCGACCTCGGCGCGGGGCCCGTCGTGCCGGAGGCCGCCGACCGGCTGCCCTGCGGCGTCCTCTCCCTCGACAGGCTGGGCCGCATCACCTACGCGAACGGCCTCGCCGAGGAACTGCTCGGCCACCCCGGGGCGGAGCTCGTGGGCCATGTCGTGTGGCAGGCCCTGCCGTGGTTCGGGCACGAGGCCTACGAGGACCACTACCGGGCCGCCCTGATGGCCGACGAACCCGTCCACTTCCGCGCCCGGCGCCCGCCCTCGCGCTGGCTGTCGGTGTCCCTGTACCCGGGCCGCGACGGGGTGACCGTCGTCCTCCGGGCGACCGACCGGCCCGCCTACGCCCCCGGCTCCGTCACCACGCCCGGCCTGGGCATCGGCTCGACCGCCGACCGCTCCTCGGCGCTGTACCGGCCGGTGGCCCTCGCCATCGCGCTGACCGAGGCGGTCACGGCCCGTCAGGTCTCCGCGGTGGTCACGGAGGAGCTGCTGCCGGCGTTCGGCGGCCGTCAGCTCGCCATCTACCTGCTGAACGAGCGCCATCTCCACCTGGCCTGGGAGACGGGCTTCCCGAAGGGCTTCCTCGACCGCTTCGACGGAGTCGGGCTCGACGTCAGCATTCCCGGGGTGGAGACCCTGACCACGGGCCGTCCGATCTTCTTCGAGTCCATGCAGCGCCTGGCCGAGGCCTATCCGGGCATCCCGATCGACGCGGATGTCGGCGCGCGCGCGTTTCTGCCGCTGATCGCCTCGGGGCGGCCCGTCGGTTCCTGCATCCTCGGCTTCGACCGGCCCCGCGGCTTCAGTCCCGAGGAGCGTACGGTCCTGACGGCGCTGGCCGGACTCATCGCCCAGGCCCTGCAGCGCGCCCAGCGCTACGACAGCGAGTCGGCCCTCGCCCGCGGGCTCCAGGACGCCCTGCTGCCGAGCCGGCTGCCCGAGGTGGACGGGGTGGACACCCTGGGGCGCTATCTCTCCGGCACGCAGGGCATGGACGTCGGCGGCGACTGGTACGACGTCATCGAGACCGGCCAGGAACTCGCCCTGATCATCGGCGACGTACAGGGCCACGGCGTCTCCGCCGCCGCGACCATGGGCCAACTGCGCAGCGCGGTGAGGGCGTTCGCACTGAGCAGCCGTGATCCCCAGGAGGTGATGAGCGGGACCAACCGGCTGCTCATCGACCTCGACCCGGGCCAGTTCGCGAGCTGCTGCTACATCGTCCTGGACCCGGTGACCGGAGTGGCCCGCGCCGTGCGGGCGGGGCATCCGCAGCCCGTGCTCCGTCGGCCGGACGGCCGGACGGAGGTGCTGGACCTGCCCGGCGGCATCGTGCTCGGGATCGATGAGGAGGCGTCCTACCC
This sequence comes from Streptomyces sp. MMBL 11-1, assembly GCF_028622875.1. Taxonomy (NCBI): domain Bacteria; kingdom Bacillati; phylum Actinomycetota; class Actinomycetes; order Kitasatosporales; family Streptomycetaceae; genus Streptomyces; species Streptomyces sp. MMBL 11-1. The sequence goes on from NZ_CP117709.1 coordinate 7,815,967, forward strand.
GGTCACCGAGTTGCGGCTCGAACCGGGGGCGATGCTCGCCCTGTTCACGGACGGGCTGATCGAGCGCCCCGGGACGGACATCGACGAGGGGATCGAGCGGCTGCGCGCCACCGTCGAACGGATCGGCGCGGTCCCCCTGGCCGAGACGGCCGACCAGGTCATCGGAGAGGCCCGGGCTGCCATCGACCGCCCCGACGACATCGCGCTCCTGCTCGCCGCCCGGTGGGCCGGGACCCCGGCGGTCCGGCGGCCCCGGGCGGGCCGGGCGCCCGGACCCGACCTGTGGCGCACGTTCGGGAGGCCGGATCCGGGGCGCACGGCGGGCGCCCCGGATCCGGCCTCCTGACGCGTGTCGCGGAAGGCGTCCTGTTTCCGTCAGGCGTCGGCGGCGCGTTCGGCCGGGACGAAGGCGCCGGAGGCCTCCAGCATGCCCTCGCGCTCCACGACCTTGACCCGCTCACGGCCCTGGGCCGCGCCCAGCGCCTGCTCGTGGGCGTCCAGCTTGTGCCAGCCCTCCCAGGTCGTGTAGCGGACCCCACGCTCCTCCAGGAAGGCGTCGACGGCCTCCGGCGCGGGCGTGGCCGGCTCGGCCAGACGGCCGGCGGCACGGTCCTCCAGCACGCAGGCGACCGTCTCGTTGGCATCGCCCTTGGTGTGTCCGATCAGACCGATCGGGCCGCGCTTGATCCAGCCCGTGACGTAGACCGAGGTCATGTGCTCGTCACCGGCGATGACGCGGCCCGCCTCGTGCGGCACGGTGCCGGAGGCCACGTCGAAGGGAAGCTTGGGCAGCTCCTCCGAGTAGTAGCCGACGGCGCGGTAGACGCTCTGCACGTCCCAGTCGGTGAACCGACCGGTGCCCCGGACGTTGCCGGTGCCGTCCAGCTCGGTGCGCTCGGTGCGCAGCGCCACGACCTTGCCGTCGTCGCCGAGGATCTCGACGGGGGACTCGAAGAAGTGCAGGTACAGCTTGTGCGGGCGGTCGCCGACGTCGCGGATCGCCCAGTTCTCCAGGGTCTGCGCGACCATGTTGGCCTGCTTGTTCTCCCGGCGGGTCGCGATGGAGCCCTCGTCGTACTCGATGTCCTCGGGGTTGACGATGACCTCGATGTTGGGGGAGTGGTCCAGCTCCCGCAGCTCCATCGGGCTGAACTTGGCCTGCGCGGGGCCGCGCCGCCCGAACACGTGCACCTCCAGCGCCTTGTTCTCCTTGAGGCCCTGGTACACGTTGTCCGGGATCTCGGTGGGCAGCAGCTCGTCCGCCGTCTTGGCCAGGACGCGGGCCACGTCCAGCGCCACGTTCCCGACGCCGAGCACGGCGACCTTCTCCGCGGTGAGCGGCCAGGTGCGCGGGACCTCGGGGTGCCCGTCGTACCAGGAGACGAACTCGGCCGCGCCGTAGGAGCCGTCCAGCTGGATGCCGGGAACGTCGAGCGCCCGGTCGGCCTCGGCGCCGGTGGAGAAGATCACCGCGTCGTAGAACGACCGCAGGTCGTCCAGGCCGATGTCGTGCGGGTAGCTGACATTTCCGAAGAGCCGGATCTGGGGCTTGTCCAGCACCTGGTGCAGGGCCTTGACGATGCCCTTGATCCGCGGGTGGTCGGGGGCCACCCCGTAGCGGATCAGGCCGAAGGGCGCGGGCATGCGCTCGAAGAGGTCGATGGAGACCCCCGGGTCCTGGCAGACCTCGGATTTGAGCAGCGCGTCCGCAGCGTAGATACCGGCGGGGCCGGCTCCGACAATGGCGACGCGGACGGGGCGTGTCATGGCGTGGTGATCCTTCGGGGCGGGCGAACGCGGGCAGGTACAGCGTACGTCGGAGGTAAGGGTTGGCTTACTAGTCTCCACCGCACACCGTAAGCGATCGCCTCGCGGGCCCCTCGACCGGCCCCGCCTAGAGTGCCCGATTAATCCGTTTTGCTATACCGATATGGTCGATTTGCTTCTTTTGCCTTCATGTTTCCCAAAGGGCTTGTTGGGCCTCTTTGAGGCATTTGCTTGACCCGGTTTTCACCGCCACCGCGAGGGAGTGGTGAGCGTCACGTCCGAGGGGGCGGACGGGGAAGCGGAGGTGTCGGTTCCCTTCCGTGCGAAGAAAGTTGACGCCGTGACGGAGTGGCCCGATCCGGTAATTCCATCACTCGATCTTGCGTGAAAAGGGGAATCCGGAATGCGGGGCTTGTTCTGTTCGGCGTTTCTCGCCTACGGTCACCGTCAATCCGGATGGAACGCCGAATCCTGCCGCCGTCCGGGAATCCGAAACCCACTCACGTACGGCAGGAGCGGGGGACCCAGGTAAGTCGCCGATCCGTCACCGGAACGGCTTGGGGTGAAGCCGCACGAGCGTGCGGCCAGACATCTCCCGTCTGAACCCGACAGCTCACCTCGCAGGCGCCGGAGAGGAAATCCCCCATGCCCGCACAGGGTAAGCACCGTCGTCCCCAGTCCCCCTCGCTGCGCCGCGGCCTGGCCGCCGTGACCACCGGCGGGGCCGTCCTGGCCCTTCCGGTGATCGGCGCCACCAGTGCCTTCGCGGCCCCCGCGCCCGCCGCCGCGCCGCAGCAGGCCGTGGCGTCCGCCCCGGTGTCCGCGCAGGCGAATTCCGTCCTGCGTGCCGCCCCTGCCCAGCATTCCGTGGTGGCCGGTGAAACGCTTTCCAAGATCGCCCGTGAATATTCCGTCAGTGGCGGCTGGGAGAAGCTGTACGAAGGCAACCGGAAGATCGTCGGAGAGAATCCCGACCTTATTCACCCGGGTATCAAGCTGACCCTCGGAATCAAGGCCGAGGCCTCTTCGGGCGACACGGCGGGCAAGGCCGCCAAGGCTTCGCCGTCCGCCGCGCGCGGCGCCGAGGCGGACCGCGCCGACCGTTCGGAGCGCGTCGACGCCGCCCCCGTGGCGAAGGCCGCCCCGGCCGCCGAGAAGGCCGTCACGTACACGAACGACCTCGACGGCTGGATCAAGGAGTCGCTGGCGGTCATGGCCGAACAGGGCATCCCCGGCACCTACGAGGGCATTCACCGCAACATCATGCGCGAGTCCTCGGGCAACCCGGCCGCGATCAACAACTGGGACTCCAACGCGGCCAAGGGCACCCCGTCCAAGGGGCTGCTCCAGGTCATCGACCCGACCTTCCAGGCCTACCACGTGCCCGGCACCTCGACCGACAGTTACGACCCGGTGGCCAACATCACGGCCGCGTGCAACTACGCCGCGGACCGGTACGGCTCGATCGACAACGTCTTCGGCGCCTACTGATCCTCCGTCCCCCGAGGGCCCCGGACCCCAGGTCCGGGGCCCTCGGGCGCGCCAAGAAGTCACCCCCGGGTTTCTCGTGACCCACCGGCAACTACGGCCGGCTGCGTCATCCGGGAGGAACGGGTGTTCCCGGGCCCGCGGTGGTCCGCCGGCCCGGGAACCGTGCCGCGGACTACCGCTCGGCGCGTGCCCCGTTCGGGGCTCCGGAGACGCTGAACTGCGAACCGGGCTCGATCAGTACATGGCCGTCGCGCGAGTCGGTGATCGTCACGTCCGTGAGCGTCGCGTTGCCGCGCGCGCCGCCCATCGCGAGGATGCCGGATCCGTTGTTGGACTTGTCGATCCGGACGTTCTCGATTCTGACGTCCGGCATCAGGCCGCCGCCCGTCTTGAACTGGATGCCGTCATAGGTGGAGTCGACGATGTCCGTGTCGCGGATCGTGACGCCGGGGATCGGCAGGTTCTGCGGGAAGAGAGTGATCGCGCCGAACTCCTGGTCCTCGTTCCAGAAGGCTCCACCGGTGCGGTGAAGGCCGTTGTTGGCGATCAGCGTCCGCCCGGAGAACGGCAGCGGGTCGTGGTCGGTCGCCAGCATGATGGCCGGGTAGTTCATCGTGTCGGAGATCAGGTTGTTCTCGATCGTGTTGTCGTAACCTCCGTAGATCGCGATGCCGTTGGCGCGCCACGGAAGCTGGATGGTGTTGTTGCGGAAGCTGTTGTCGTGGCCGATGTCGACGGACTGGTCCTTGACGTACTTGCTGGACCAGACCGCGAGCGCGTCGTCGCCGGTGTTGCGGAACGACGAGTTGTGGACCGTGGAGTTGCGGGTGCCGTTGGCGAGGTTGATGCCGTCGGCGTAGGTGTTACGGATCCGCATGCCGGTGAACTCGACGCCGTCGCCCGGGTTCCACAGTTCCTGGATGTTGGTGTAGTCGCGACCGGCCCAGACGCCCACGTTGGCGTGTTCGATCCAGACGTTGCTGATCTTCGTGTTCTTGCCGAACCGGCCGTTGAGCGCGACGCCGCCCTCGTGGTTGCCGTCGCCGCCGCGAATGGTGCCGGAGCCGAAGATGGCGATGTCGGAGATTTGCGTGTTGTCGTCGATGTCGAAACCGAAGTTGCCCTCGTGCGGGTGGTTGATCCCGCCCGCCTCGTGCGGCGGCGTGAGGGTGTAGAGCCGGGAGTGCCACATGCCCGCGCCCCGGACCGTCACGTCACGGATGCCGACCTGGTTCCACTGGCCCCGGTCGAGCGGGTCGTCCGTGAGGATCTTCTGCTCCTGGCGCCACTGCCCGGCCGGAATCCACACGCAGCCGATCTCACCGCTCTGGTTCGCCGTCACCGCGCGCTGGATCGCGGCCGTGTCGTCGATCCCGTCGTTCGCCACCGCGCCGTAGGCCGTGATGGACACGCACCCCGAGGGCTGCGACGAGGGCGCCGCCACCTGCTCCAGGTCGATCAGGTCGATGACGTGGAAGGCGGCGTTGTCGCTCGCGTCCCGCTGGAGACGGAACTTCGTTCCCGCCGGGTAGGTCCGCGTGAGCAGGGCGTGGGACTCGTCGAACAGCCGTCGGGCGTCGCCGCCGGGGATGTTGGTGAGCCCTTCGGGGCTGTCGGTGTTCCCGTACAGCCAGCTGTGCTTCGAGGAGAGGTCGAGCTTGCGGACGAACTCGCCGTCGGCGTACAGGCTGATGGTCGTCTCCCGGCCGCCACCGCCCGGCGCGTCCGGAACGGAGTTGCGTACGACGACGGAGTTCGACGGGGCGGTCGAGGTGAACTCCACGAACTCACCGGTGGCGTCGAGCCGCACCGACTCGCGGCCGGAGGACTCGGTGGCGAAGTTGGTGTGCCCGAAGGTGCGCTCGGCGTCGGACCGCAGCAGCGTGCCCCGGTAAGCGGCCTTCTCCGCCTCCAGTTCGGTGTACGGCACGGCCGCGCCGCGTCCGACCACGAGGGAACGGGCGAAGACGTTGTTGGTCTCGTTGGTCTCCGCCACCTGGTTCGTGGCATCGGCGGTGGCGGTCAGCGTCGCGCCGCCGCTCGCCGCCGTCCAGTTGCCGTCGATCGTGACGTTCGCGGTCGCGCCCGCGGCGATGGCCGGTGTGGTGCCGTTGAGCGTGGTGGAACCGACGGTCAGGCGGGTGACGGTGCCCGCGTTCACCGCGCTGGTGCCGCGGTTGCGCACCGTCACGGCGAAGGTGACCGCCGCGCCGACGGCCGGGTCGGCCGGGCTGGAGGCGATGGAGCGGACCTCCAGGTCGGGGCCGGGGCTCTGTCCGACCACCAGCGGGGAGGCGGTGGTCCGGCTGTTGTTGGCGTTGTCCGACTCGACGACCGTGTCGGTCGGGTCCACCAGCGCCGAGACGGTGTACGAGCCCTGCGGCCGCTTGCCGACCCCGACCGAGACCGGGGCCGAGGCTCCCGCGGCGAGCGGACCGACCGGCGCGCTGCCCACGGCCACGCCGCCCAGGCTCACGTTGACGGTCGTCGCGGGGGAGGGGGCCGAACCGGTGTTGCGGACGGTCCCGTCGATGGTGATGTCGTCCGTCTCGGACGGGGACGAGGGGCTCCAGGACAGAGCGCTCACGGTGAGGTCCGGGTGGGGCGCGGCCGTCCCCCGGACCTGGATCTCGCCGATCTGCGCGCCGGGCGCCCCGGTGTTCGCGAAGAACCTGAGCTGGAGGTCGGCGACCCGGCCGGCCACCGGGATGGTCACCGTGTTCTGGTTGCCGGCCGGGTGGAACGCGTAGCCGGCGCGGGCCCGGAGCGAGGTGAACGCGGTGCCGTCCTGGGTCCGTCCGAGCACCTGGATGTCCTGGGTCCGGCTGCCCCAGATCGGATCGGGATTGAGCTTGACCACCACGGACTCCAGGTCCGCGTCGGCGCCGAGCTTCACCGTGAGGTCGGCCGGCAGCCCGTTCGACTCCCAGTAGCTGTTGACGTTGCCGTCGTTGGCGTTGGCGGCGGAGAACCCACCGTGCGACCCGCTGGCGACGACGGGTTTGCCCCGGGCCAGATCGGTGGCCTCAGCCGCGCTCGCGGTCACGGGCAGGAGCCCGACGGAGACCATTGCGGCTATCAGCAGCCCGGTGATCGACGGTCCGAAGAGTCGTTTCCATCTCATGATGCCCTCTGCTTCCACAATATTTGAGCCGACAAGTCAATCTTTTGCGGTGAGAGGTTCATAGATTTCTGCTCAGCTTCTGCTTTGTCAACGGTCTTCGCATGGCCATGTCATTCGGATGCCTTGGTTGACGCTGCGTCAGATCGGTGATGCGGTGGGCCCGTTCAGGCCCCCGCGGCTCCTCTGGCCAGCAGCAGCGCGAGATCCACCGCCGCCACGGCCACCGCTCCCGCCAGGGCGGCCTTGCGCCACCGGCGGCCGAGCGCCGGACCCGCGAGCGACGCCGCACCGGCCAGGACGAGCGCCGTCGCACCCCCGGTGCCCACCGGCCCCGGCGGCCCGAACGCCAGCACGGCCGTGGCGCCGAGCAGCGGCACCGGCAGCAGCAGCCGGGTCCCCCTGACGCCCAGCCGGTGCGGGAGCCCCCGGACCCCGGCCGCCCGGTCCGCCGCGATGTCCGGGAGCGTGTCGGCCAGATGCGCCGCGAACCCGAGCAGGGACCCGGCCGCCACCACCCACCACCGCGGCCACGGCCCGCCGGGCAGGGAGAGGGCGACGGCTGCGGGCAGGGCGCCGAACCCGGCCACGTACGGCAGCCAGGACAGGACGGTCGCCTTGAGCCACAGGTTGTAGAGCCAGGCGGCGGTGACCGCGGCGAGATGCGCCGTACCGGCGAGCGCCCCGCAGGCCAGCGAGAGCGGCACACACAGGGCGGCCGCGACCACCGCCGCCGCCCACACCGCACGCGCCCCGACCGTGCCGTCGGCCGCGGGCTTCCCCCGGCGGCCCGCGTCGGCGTCACGCCGCGCGTCGTACGCGTCGTTGCACCAGCCCACCGAGAGCTGGCCGGTCAGCACCGCCGCCGTGACCAGCGCGGAGCGGGTGCCGCCGAGGCCGGAGCCGAGGGCGAGGGCGCAGGCGAGCGCGGTCACCGCGAGCGCCGGTCCCGGGTGGCACGCCAGCGCGAGCCCCGTGACCCGGCCGCGCCGCCCCGCACCGGTCGGGCCCGCGCCCGCCGGCCCCGACTCGGCCGGCTCCGCCCCGGCCGGCTCGGCGTAGGCCGGCCCCGCTCCGGCCGGGCTCACCCTGTCCACGGCGTCCATCCGGCGATCGTAGGGGCCTGGCGCCCCGTCAATGCGGCGACCGGGCGGGTCTTTTACGCCGATTCATTACCTTTTGTGGGCAGGATGGGGCCATGACGCCACCGAAGCAGGAGGCAGGATGACCCGCATCGCCGCGGTTCACGGGGCACTGCCGCCCCACCGCCACACCCAGCGCGAGGTCACCGAGATGGTGGCCCGCACCTGCCTGCCGCCCGAAGCCGACCGCCGTGTCCTGGACCGGCTCCACGAGAACGCCCGGGTCCGCACCCGACGCACCGTGCTCCCCCTGGACGGCTACCGCGACCTCGACGGCTTCGGCGCGTCCAACGACGTGTTCATCCGGTCCGCGGTCGACCTCGGCGCCCAGGCCGTACGCGGTGCGCTGCGGGCGGCGGGGCTGCGGCCCACCGATGTGGACCTGCTGATGTTCACCTCGGTCACCGGCATCGCCGCCCCCTCCGTAGACGCCCGGCTCGTGGCCCGCCTGGGGATGCGCTCGGACGTCAAACGGCTGCCCCTCTTCGGCCTCGGCTGCGTCGCCGGAGCCGCCGGGACGGCCCGGTTGCACGACTATCTCCTCGGCCGCCCCGACGACGTGGCCGTGCTCCTGTCGGTCGAGCTCTGCTCGCTCACCTTCCAGCGCCACGACGCGTCGCCCGCCAACCTGGTGGCGACCGCGCTGTTCGGCGACGGAGCGGCCGCCGTGGTCGCCCTCGGCGGCCGCCGGGCCGTCTCCGGGCCCGAGATCGTGGCCACCCGCAGCCGGATGTACCCGGACACCGAGCACGTCATGGGCTGGGACATCGGCAGCACCGGCTTCACGGTGGTCCTCGACCCGGCGGTGCCCGAGGTCGTACGGCGCTATCTCGCCGACGACGTAAGGGAGTTCCTCGACGAGCACGGACTCAAGCCGAAGGACGTCGCCCACTGGGTGTGCCACCCGGGCGGCCCCAAGGTGCTGGAGACCGTCATCGAGGTCCTCGATCTGCCCGACGGCGCGCTCGACGTCACCTGGCGCTCGCTGGCCGACGTCGGCAACCTGTCCTCGTCCTCGGTCCTGCACGTCCTGCGGGACACCATCGAACAGCGCCGGCCGGAGCCGGGCACCCCCGGCCTGCTGCTGGCCATGGGCCCGGGATTCTGCTGCGAACTGGTGCTGCTGCGCTGGTAGGAAGGAGAGACCCCCATGACCTCGACCACCTGGTACACCCTCCTGGTGCTGGCCGTCGCGGCCGAGCGCCTCGCCGAACTCGTCGTGGCCCGCCGCAACACCCGCTGGAGCCTCGCCCGGGGCGGCGTCGAATCGGGTCGCGGGCACTATCCGGCGATGGTCGCGCTGCACACCGGGCTGCTGGCCGGCTGCCTGGCGGAGGCCGGGTTCGCCGAACGTCCCTTCCCGCCCGTCCTCGGCTGGACGATGGCCGCCGTCGTCGTGGCCGCGCAAGCGCTGCGCTGGTGGTGCATCCGCGCGCTCGGCCCCCGCTGGAACACCCGCGTCATCGTCGTTCCCGGCCTCCCCCGGGTCGCCGGCGGCCCCTACCGGTGGATGGGCCACCCGAACTACGTCGCCGTCGCCGCCGAAGGCCTCGCGCTGCCCCTGGTCCACGGGGCGTGGGCGACCGCCCTCGTGTTCACCGTGCTCAACGCCGCGCTCATGGCCGTGCGGATCCGGTGCGAGGACGGGGCGCTCGCCCGCCTCCCGGCCGCGGACGCGCGCGCGTGATCGACGTCCTGGTCGTGGGCGGCGGACCGGCCGGACTGGCCGCCGCGATCCGGGCCGCCTCGGCGGGCCTGGAGGCGGTGGTGGTCGAGCCGCGCACCGCCCCCGTCGACAAGGCGTGCGGCGAGGGCATCATGCCCGGCGGCGTCGCGGCCCTGCGCGACCTCGGCGTCCGGGTCACCGGCCACGAACTGCGCGGCATCCGCTACACCGACGGCCGGCGCAGCGCGGAGGCGGCCTTCCGGGGCGGCCCCGGCGCGGGCGTCCGCCGCACCGAACTCCACGCCGCCCTGCACGAGCGGGCCGCGGCCCTGGGCGTACGCGTCGTCGGCGCGAAGGCGGGGGAGATCCGGCAGGACGAGGGCACCGTCACCGCCGCCGGACTCACCGCGCGCTGGCTCATCGCCGCCGACGGGCTCCACTCGCCGCTGCGCCGCGCCCTGGGCCTCGACCGGCCCGTCGCCGGGCCCGGACGCTACGGTCTGCGCCGCCACTACCCGCTCGCCCCGTGGACGGACCACGTCGAGGTGCACTGGTCCCGGCACGGCGAGGCATACGTGACCCCGGTCGGTGAGCGCCTGGTGGGGGTGGCGGTCCTGAGCCGCGAGCGTCGCCCCTACGACCGGCATCTGGCCGCCTTCCCCGCTCTCGCGGCCAGGCTAGCGGGCCACCCCGGGGCCACCCCCGTACGCGGGGCCGGTCCGCTGCGTCAGCGGGCGCTGGGCCGGCGGGCCGGGCGCGTCCTGCTGGTCGGCGACGCCGCGGGGTACGTGGACGCCCTGACCGGAGAGGGCATCGCCCTCGCGGTCGCCACCGCGACGGCCGCGGTCGACTGCCTGGCCACCGGTCGCCCCGAGGACTACCCGCGCCGGTGGGTACGGGTCACCCGACGCTACCGCCTGCTCACCGCGGCCCTGCTGGCCGCCGCGGGCCACCCGTCCTCGGGGCGGCTGATCGTCGCCGCGGCCCACCGGGCTCCCGCCGTCTTCCGTACCGCGGTCCACGCGCTCCAGTGAACCAGGCCGCCCGCGCGGGCGGCCGGCCGCCCGAATGGCGGGGCTCCGGGTTCCGGCATAACGTCGGTCGGGTGAACGCCCGCGTTCACCCGACCGACGCGGAGACCGGCAGCCCCCACCGGGCGCACCGCCCTCGGCACGAGAGACGAACTACACCATGACGGGCTCCCACGCGACACCCGCCGACACGGCCACCTCCGATCGGCACCGCGGCGGACTGGCACTGCTGGTCATCGCCTCGTGCCAGCTGATGGTGGTGCTCGACGTCACCATCGTCAACATCGCGCTTCCGCACATGCAGAAGGACCTGGGGTTCTCCACCGAGAACCTCTCCTGGGTCGTCAACGCGTACACGCTGACGTTCGGCGGCCTCCTGCTGCTCGGCGGACGCCTCGGTGACATCCTCGGCCGCCGCCGGGTCTTCGTCTTCGGCGTGCTGCTCTTCGTCTTCGCCTCGCTGCTCGGCGGACTGTCCCAGGAGGGCTGGCAGTTGCTGGCCGCCCGCTCGCTCCAGGGCGTCGGCGGCGCGATCGCCTCGCCCACCGCTCTGTCGCTGATCACCACCACCTTTCGCGAGGGACCCGAACGCAACCGCGCGTTCGGGGTGTTCGCGGCCGTCTCGGCGGGCGGCAGCGCGATCGGACTGCTCGCCGGCGGGCTGCTGGTGGAGTGGCTGGACTGGCGCTGGGTCCTGTTCGTCAACGTCCCGATCGGCCTGCTGATCGCGTTCGCGACCCCCCGCTACATCCCCGAGTCCGAACGCCGTCCGGGCCACTTCGACATCGCCGGGGCGCTCACGTCGACGGTCGGCATGGTGCTGCTCGTCTACGGTTTCATCCGCGCCTCCGAGGACGGCTGGACCGACGCGATCACCCTCGGCTCGTTCGCGGTGGCCGTGGTGCTCCTCGCGGTGTTCATCACGGTCGAACGTGGCTCGAAACAGCCCATCACGCCTCTGAGGATGTTCCGCGACCGCAATCGCGCCGGCTCCTACGCGATGATGCTCAGCCTCGCCGCGGCGATGTTCGGGATGTTCTTCTTCCTGACGCTCTTCGTGCAGAACGTCCTCGCCTTCAGCCCGCTGCGGGCCGGCCTCGCCTTCCTGCCGGTGAGCGCCGTCATCGCGGTCAGCGCCGGCCTGGCCTCCCAGCTGCTGCCCAAGTGGGGTCCCAAACCCTTCATGGTGGTGGGCGCCCTCCTGGCCGCCGTCGGTCTCGGCTGGCTGACGCTGACCGACGTCCACAGTTCGTACCTGGGCTCGATCCTCGGTCCGATGCTCGTGTTCGGCTTCGGCATGGGCATGCAGTTCGTGTCGCTGACCCTGATGGCGGTCTCGGGCGTCGCCCCGAAGGAGGCGGGCGCCGCCTCCGGCATCCTCAACGCCACCCAGCAGGTCGGCGGGTCCCTGGGACTGTCGATCCTCGTCACGACGTTCGGCACGGCCAGCCGCAACGAGGCGACCGACCAGGTGCCGAGATTCCTCCGGGAGGGCACGCCCGCCCAGCTGCTGGAGTTCCGCAGGACCGGTGAGCTGCCACCGCCCTGGGGACACGAGGTGCTCGCCTCGGGCGTCTCCAGTGCCTTCGTCGTCGCGGCCTGCTTCGCCGTGGTCGCCGCCCTGGTCGCCCTGTTCGTCATCCAGGTCAGGCCCGCCGACCTGGCCCGCCTCCAGGGCGGTGCGGCACCGCTCGCCGCCGAGGGAACGGGCGACGCCGCAACGGACACGGCAGGGCCGGGCACGGACGCTTCCCGGCACGGCGTGGACAAGTCACGGCCCGGCACGGACCATTCACAGCCCGGCATCGATGAGCCACGGCCCGAGCAGGGCCCCGAGCGGCCCGCGAAAGAGAGCTGACCCATGGACTGGACCCTCGAAGTGATCGTGCTTCCCGTCACCGACATCGACCGGGCCCGGGACTTCTACCGGGACAAGCTCGGCTTCCACGTCGACATCGACGCCGAGGTGATGCCGGGCGCCCGCGTCGTCCAGCTGACGCCGCCCGGATCCGGCTGCTCGATCGCCCTCACCGACGGCCTGCCCAACCCGACCGGAACCCCGCGACCGGGCACGTACCACGGCCTCCAGCTGTGCGTCACCGACATCACCGCCGCACACGCCGAACTCGTCGGCCGGGGCGTCGAGGTCTCCGAGCCGCAGCGGTACGCTCCCGACGACGGGGCGACCTTCATGTACTTCACCGATCCGGACGGCAACGGCTGGGCGGTGCAGGAGTACCGCCGCCGGGAGACCGAACCCCTGCACAAGGTCCTCGCCGACCTGGCCGCGAGCAACGCGGGGGACACGGTGGGGTGAACCGGATGCGGAGGTGGCTCGTGCCGCGTCCGGTCCACCAGAATGCTCCCCGTATCGAGTGCAGAGATCCGTCAGCGCAAGGGAGCGGCATCCAATGGCCGGCAACGCAGACATGGTGGCCTTCGTCCGGGCGCGGCTCGCCGACGAGGAACACGTCGCACTGGCCGCCGGCGGGGACCGATGGCGGTGCCCGGCCGATGTGCCGGGCGAGGTCCACGACCGCACCGGCGGGGTGGCGTTCACCGTACGGGGCCGGGGCTTCGACCAGCACATCGCCCTCCAGAACCCCGCGCGGACCCTGGAGCGCATCGAGACGAGCCGGGTCATGCTCGGCGAGTACGTCGAGGTGGCCGACCTGGACACCGACCGCCCGGCCGAGGACTTCCGCTCCGGCCGCGCGGTGGGCCTCGGCTTCGCCGTACGGCAGCTGGCCGCCGAGTACGCGGGCCACCCCGACTACCAGGCGCGCTGGCTGCCCCGGTTCATCCAGTAGCACCCGGGCTCCGCCTGCCGGACCACGCGTGCGCGGGGCGGGGCCGCGGCTGCTCCGGCGGCTGCCGGCGCGCTGAGGAGGCGTCGGCAGCAGCGGGTCGACAGGCCCTGAACGGACCGTAGTCGGTGTGGTACGAGCCGGTGACCGTGAAGGTGATCCACACCAAATTGGCGTTGCTCTCTGGTGAGGAGTGATCCCGCCGTGTAGCGTCGCCGGAAGATGTCGTGGTTCGCAGTACCTGCCCGCGCCTGGCGCGGGCGTTTTGCTGTGCAGTGCCTGAGAACCAGGGCGATCACCTCCGGGTCCGCGCGGTGCGGATCCGTTTACTGCTGAGAGGTACGGGCATGGCCAGCGGAACCGTCAAGTGGTTCAACTCGGAAAAGGGCTTCGGCTTCATCGCGCAGGACGGCGGCGGTCCCGACGTCTTCGCGCACTACTCCAACATCAACTCCACCGGCTTCCGTGAGCTTCAGGAAGGCCAGGCGGTGACCTTCGACATCACCCAGGGCCAGAAGGGCCCGCAGGCGGAGAACATCACCACCGCCTGATCCGGGTTCGACCGGCTCTGGAGCCCCGGAACGCGATCGCGTTCCGGGGCTCCAGAGCGTTCCGGGCCGATTCCCGACAGGGGCTGTCCGGTTGGGGCGGCGGGTGCCGGGTACGCGGTGGCTCTCGCACCGATCGTTCCGGAACCTCCGGAAGGTCCGGGCGGGAATGGAGGGCGACCCATGCTGAAGGCCATCGCAGACGTACTCCGCTCCATCGGCGGAGCCATCGCCACCGTGGTCACGCTGCCCTTCCGGGCACTGGCCAGGCTGTTCGGCGGCGCGTCGAGCAGCGCGCGCGGCCACCACTGAACGCACGGGTGTGTGCCCCGGACCGGAGAGGGCCGGGGCACACACCCGTGCGTTCAGTGGTGGGCCGTCCGGATTCGCGCCCACCGGGCCGGTGGGACCGGGGGCTAGCCCGTCGACTCGTCCGGGGTCGGGTGCTTGTCGGGATGCGCGCCCGCGTTGCGCGGGACCTCCCGGCCTGCGCCGGCCTCGTCCGGCTCGGGATGCCCGGCTCCGCGCGCCACCCGGTCCGGGACCGGTATGTCGAGCGCGTCCTCGCCCTCCTGCGTCTGCTGGTCCTGCATGTCCGCCGGAACGGGGGGCGGGCTGCCGGAAGCCCCGGTGTAGGCGGTGCCTTCCGGCCTGCGGTCGGTCATGTGAGCTTCCTTCCGTACTGCCCCGGTGCGACCGGGGAACGAGTGATGTGCCCTGGTGGGTACCCCCTGGCGGGCGAAGCACTCCCTGGATCCGACGAGGACCCGGACACAGGGCCCGCACGCATGCCGAGGGGCGGAGAAGATGCGGAGGCCAGGCCGCCCGGCCATATTGGAGCTCCGGCGACCGGCCGGGGCGCGTCGCCCGGTACGCGGGGGACGATGCGACGCCCCGGTGTGTGTGGCTCGCCTGTGGGCGGGTACCCGGGGCGGTGCCCCACCCGGGCACAGGACGCCACCCGACGAATCCGGCGGAAGGATGACCCGCATGCTGATGGCCCACCCCACGGTGCTGTGCAACCTGGTCGAGCAGTACGAGGCACTGCGTGTGCTGCACGCGGAGAGCGGCGGCGAGGAGGCCCGGCAGCGCATGGACGACGTGGCGTACACGCTGTGCGTGTCGACCGGCACGGCTGACGTCGACAGCGCGCTGGTTGCCGCCCGCCACCGGCTGCCCGGCGCCCGGCCCGAGGACGACTCGGTCCTCTCCCCCTGACCGTTGTCGAAGGCGAAGGGGGCGCTGTGGCCCGCACGGTAGGAGTCGAGGAAGAACTGCTGCTGGTCGACGCGGCCGGCGGAGAGCCACGGGCCCTGTCCTCGGCCGTGCTGGCGGTCGCGGAGAAGGAGGCGGGTGGGCAGGCGTCCTTCGAGGCGGAACTGCACCGCCAGCAGCTGGAGTTCGCCACGGATCCCTGCGCGGACATGGACGAACTCGCCGCCTCGGTCCGCCGGTGGCGTGCGGCGGCGGAACGGCACGCCTCGGACGTCGGGGCGTCGGTCGTGGCCCTGGCGACCTCGCCCCTCCCGGTCAGCCCGAAGATCGGCACGGGTGAGCGCTACCGGTGGATGGCGGAGCGCTACGGGCTGACCGCCCAGGAACAGCTGACCTGCGGCTGCCACGTCCATGTCTCGGTTGCCTCGGACGAGGAGGGGGTCGCCGTGCTCGACCGGGTGCGCCGCTGGCTGTCGGTCCTGCTCGCCCTGAGTGCCAATTCTCCGTTCTGGCAGGGGCAGGACAGCCATTACCGCAGCTACCGCAGTCGGGTCTGGGGGCGCTGGCCGTCGGCCGGCCCGGTGGAGGTCCACGGCTCCGCCGCGGAGTACCACGCGCGCGTGCGGTCGCTGATCGGCACCGGGGTGCTCCGGGACGAGGGGATGGTCTATTTCGACGCGCGCCTCTCGCACCGCTACCCCACCGTGGAGGTCAGGGTCGCGGACGTCTGCCTGGACCCGGCCGACACCGTGCTGCTGGCCACGCTGGTACGAGGACTGGTGGACACGGCCGCACGCGAGTGGCGGGCCGGTGAGCAGCCCCCGGACATCAGCACGTCCCTGCTCCGTGCGGCCTCCTGGCAGGCGGGCCGCGCGGGCCTGGAGGGCCGGCTGGTCCACCCCCGCACCCTGCGGCCGGAGCCGGCCACCGACGTCCTTGGGGCCCTGTTGGACCATGTGCGGGACGCACTTGAGGAGAACGGGGACCTGGAAGCCGCGGAGCGGGCCCTGGCCGCCGTGGAGCGGCGTGGCAACGGCGCACGGCTCCAACGCGAGATCCTGGCGCGGACGGGGAGCCTGCGCGACACCGTCGCCGAATGCGTCCGGATCACGACCGGATGAACTGCCGGCCCGAAACGACCTATGAGACCTGACCCACTGGACGACACGACCGCATGAGCGACAGCACAGGAACGGAGCAGCCCATGTCCACCACCGCTCTCGACGACCGCCGGATCCTGGCCATCGTCACCAACTACGGTGTCGAGCAGGACGAACTCGTCGTCCCCCTCAAGCACCTGCGCGGACACGGGGCGCAGGTCAGCGTGGCGGCGGTCTCCACCGACGGGATCCGCACCCTCGTCGGCGACCGCGATCCCGGCGAGACCGTGCGGCCCGACCTCACGCTCGACGACGTCGACCCCGCCGCGTACGACCTGCTGCTGATCCCGGGCGGCACGCTGAACGCCGACTCGTTGCGTCTGGAGGACGCCACCACCCGGATCGTCAGCTCGTTCGCCGCTTCCGGCCGGCCGGTGGCAGCCATCTGCCACGGGCCGTGGGCGCTGGTCGAGGGCGGCTACGTCCGGGGCAAGACGCTGACCTCGTACGCGTCGTTGCGGACCGACATCACCAACGCGGGCGGCACCTGGGTCGACAAGCCGGTGGTCCGCGACGACGCGTCCGGATGGCCGCTGATCACCTCCAGGAACCCCGGTGACCTGGACGATTTCCTCGGCGAGATCGACGCCGTGCTCGACGAGGCCTGAGCCGTCCTCTACGGACGGTCCCGCTGCCCGGTGAGGGCGGCGACGGCGGCGGACGCGGCCTTCGCGATCAGGGTGTTGTCGAAGTCGGCGTCCGCCTCCGTGCGGTTGGAGAGCACCGCCAGCACCAAGGGCGACGCGTCGGGCGGCCACGCCACGGCGATGTCGTTGCGCGTCCCGTACGTACTGCCCGCCCCCGTCTTGTCGCCGACGGTCCACCCCTTCGGGAGCCCGGCCCGGATCAGCTCGCCGCCGGTGGTGTTGGTGGTGAGCCACTGCTTGAGCCGGGCCCGCTCGGGCCCGGCGAGGGCGTCGCCCAGGACGAACGCCCGCAGATCCCCGGCCAGTGCCCGGGGGGTGCTGGTGTCGCGGGTGGCACCGGGAGTCCACTCGTTGAGCTCGGTCTCCCGTCGCACCATCCGGGTCACGTCGTCCCCCAGCTCCGCGAGCACCGCCTGCAGCTTCCGGGGCCCACCGACCGCGTCGAACAGCAGATTGCCCGCGGTGTTGTCGCTGAAGCGCACGGCGGCGTCGCACAGATCGCCCAGGCTCATTCCGGTGGCCACGTGCTTCTCGGTGACGGGGGAGTGGTCGACCAGATCCTCACGGCGGTACGTCACGACCCGCTCCAGCCCGGCCAGCCCGTGCTTGCGCAGCACTGCCCCCGCCGCCAGCGCCTTGAACGTGGAGGCGTAGGCGAACCGCTCCCCGTCACGGTGGGCGACCGTGCGCCCGGTCCCGGTGTCGAGCGCGTACACGCCGAGGCGCGCCGCGTACTCCTTCTCCAGCGCCGCGAAGGCGCGCCCGGCATCCCGCGCCGAGGCCGAGGGCGAGGGCGATCCGGCGGGCTTCCCGGCGGGCGAGGGCGCGGGGGAGTCGGCTTCCGTGCCGCAGGCCGTGAGCGGCACGGACACGAAGGCGCCGCCCAGCAGGCGGAGCACAGAGCGTCGGGCGTGGGGAGGTGGCAGTCGACTCATCCCGCCATGCTAGGTCGTGTCCGCTTCCTGGGGCGCACGCCGTCCGGCGGTGTGTCAGTCCAGTGTCTGCGTCAGCTCGCTGCGCGTCGACGTGTGGACGACCCGGCCGCGCGCCCCGTTGACCAGGGGGAGGTAGGGCGGCACATGGCCGCACTCGACGTCCGCGACGATCGGCACCCGCAGCGGTCCGAGCGCGTCCAGCACGGCCTGCCGCTGGGTAAGCGAGCTGGTGTCCGGGGCCGAAGTCCGGCCGACGAGAACGGCGTTGGCCGCGTCGAAGAACCCGGCCAGTCGCATCCCGTGCAGATTGCGGCAGATGGTGAGCGCGTCGTGGCCGCCGGCCTCCACATATACGAGGAGGCCCTCCGGGGCGTGGGTCCGGGCGAAGGAGGAGGTGTCGAGGTAGGGCGTCCCGGTGAGGTTGCTCAGCATCTCGATACAGCCTCCGATCAGCCGCCCCTCGACGTCCACGTCGCCGTCCCCGTCCAGCCTCGTCCAGCGGCCCGGGGTGTCGAGCGTGAACGTGCGGACGTCGGGATGCTCCGCGTAGTCGTCGTAGCCCGTGGCCCGGTGCCGCTCCGGCGGAAGCTGGGTGAAACGGTGGCCCGGCGGCGCGGCGACGACGTCGAGCCAGGACAGCAGTCCCTCCGGCACCCGGTAGGGAGTGTCCATCAGGTTGTTCCCGTGCACGGTCGCAGCCCCCGTGAGAAGGGTCAGCGGTGTCATGACGGTCGACATGTCCGAGTAGCCCACCACCCAGGTGGGCTCCGCCGCCCGCAGCCGGTCCCAGTCGAGCAGAGGCAGCAGGTCGATCGCGGTCTCCCCGCCCCACGGCGGCACCACGGCCCTGATGCCGGGGTCCGCCAGCATCGCCGTCAACTCGGCGGCCCGGACGGCCGCCGGGGCGCTGATGTGCCCGTCGCCGTCCATGCACCGGCCGGTCACGACCTCGTATCCCCGCGCCTCGACCTCACGCACAGCGACGGCGAGCCGCTCGCGCAGATCCTCGGGAACGCCGCTGGACGGGGAGGTGACCCCGACTCGGTCCCCGGGACGCAGCGGGCGTGGGTATCGAATGAACATGGCGGATTCTTGCACGGAGTCCGATCGTGTGGTCGAGGCCCTGTCGAACCGACAACCGTGGAAGGTTAGGCTGACCTAAGCAAATTCGGTTCCCTCGTCCCGGCGGGCGAGGCGCTCAGGCCGATCACGCGTACGAAGGGGCAGAGTCCATGACGATCCACCGAGCCGTCGTCGCCCGGGTGCAGCCGCTCACCGGAACCATGACCCGCGTCACGCTCCACGGGGACGGCCTGGCCGGCTTCAGGACCACCGGGGTCGGTGACGAGTACGTGCGGATCTTCCTTCCGCACGGCCCGGACCGCACCGACGTCTCCCTGCCCCGGACGACCGAGCAGGGCGGGTGGGAGACCCCTGAGGGGCAGCCCGTCGCCCCGATGCGTACGTACACCATCCGCGACGTGCGCCCGGACGCGGGCGAGGTCGACATCGACTTCGTCCTGCACGAGGGCGGCGTGGCCTCCGGCTGGGCAGCCGGGGCGCGCCCCGGGGACGTCGTGGGCGTCAACGACCCCACCGGCCTCTACAGCCCCCCGGCCGATCTCTCCTGGCAGGTGCTGGTCGCCGACCAGACCGGTCTGCCCGCCGCCGCCCGCCTGCTGGAGAACACGCCGGACCATGTCAGGACCCGGGTGGTGCTGGAGGCGCCCGCGCCCTCGGCCGTGCTCCCCCTGCGGGAGCACTCCGACTCCAAGGTGACCTGGACGTACGGCGGGAACGGTCATGGCCCGAGCCGGCTGGCCGACCTGGTGGCCGCCGCCGTTCCGCCCGGCACGGACCTCGCGGGCGGATACGTCTGGGTCGCGGGGGAGACCAACGCCCTGCGCTCGGTGCGCCGTTACCTCCGTCGCGACCTCGGGCTCCCGGCGGACCGCTTCAAGGTCGTCGGCTACTGGATACCGAACTCCGACACCTGGTCCGAGCGGTACGAAGCGCTGCCCGACGCCGTGCGCTCCGAGCTGGAGGCCCTCTGGGACAACCCGGCCGGCGACTCCGAGGACCTCACCATCCGCTACGAGGCCCGTCTGAGCGATCTCGGGCTCTGACCGGGCCCGCCCGGCCCCGGCGGCTCCGCCCGCATGAGCGACACGCACCGCGTCCGCGGGCCGGGCTCATGCGGGGTGACCACCGTGCGCAGAGCGCGAAGCGCATTCCGGCGCCTTGTGATCGCACGCACCGGACGCCGCGCGGCCGCCTACGGGCGACGACGGCAGTCTGACGACAGGACCTAGGCTGCGACCCTGTACCGGCACCGACCCAGGAGCGCACCCCCATGCACGACCCCGTCTCCGAACTTCCCTTCCCCGACGCCCTCCACCCCGATGCGTCTCCCGCACCGCATCCGCTGCTCGCCCCGGTGACCGGATACATCGGCACCTGGCGGGGCACGGGCCGCGGCGGATATCCGACACTGGAGGCGGACTTCACCTACGCGCAGGAGGTCACGTTCAGCCACGACGGGCGGCCCTTCCTCGCGTACGAGGCCCGGGCCTGGCTGCTCGACGCGGACGGGAGCCCCCTGCGGCCGTCCGCCCGCGAGACCGGATGGTGGCGCCTGCAGCCCGACGGGCGGGTGGAGGCCCTGATCACCCAGCCCACCGGTGTCGCCGAGATCTCGGTCGGCCACGCCCGGAACGGTGTCGTCGACCTCGCCACCGAGCGGGTGTCCCTCACCCCCACGGCCAAGGAGGTCGACGCGACCCGCCGCCGCTACAGCCTGACGGACCGGGACACGCTCGCCTTCGTCCACGATCTCGCCGCGGTCGGCCGGCCGCTGCAGCACCACCTGTCGGCGCGGCTCCGCCGAGAAGCTCCTGGCCAGGGCATTTAGTTGCCGGAGTGTGACCAAGGCGGCGCATGGAGGGCGGACCACGGGGCAGGTGCACGGGAAGCCAGGAGAACAGGAGCGCCTCCCCGATGTCCTATCCGTCTTACCCCGATTCCCCGTACCCGGGACAGCCGGCGGCCGATCACGACCCCTACGGCGGCCAGGTGCCCGCACGGACGAACGGCTTCGCGGTCGCCGCACTCGTGCTCGGCCTCATCGCCTGCCTGTTCTTCTGGACCGTGGTGGGCGGGCTGCTGCTCGGTCTGCTCGCCATCGTCTTCGGGATCATCGCCGCGCTCCGCACCCGCCAGGGCCGTGCGCCGCGCCGTGTGATGGCGATAGTCGGCGCCGCGTTCGGGGCGCTCGGACTCATCGGTTCCGCGATCGTCCTCGTGGTGGCCATCTCCGTGTTCGACTCCCAGGAGTTCAAGAACCTCGAGGACTGCATGAACCGGGCCAACGGCCAGGCGGCCGAGGACCGGTGCGCGGAGGACTTCGTCGACGAGCTGATCAACTGACGGACGAGGGCTGTGAGCGCCCCGGGCCACGGCTTCCGCACACCTGTCCGTCCGTGGCCCTCGCACACCTGTCCGCGCCCGCCCCGCGGCGCGCCGCCGGTTGCACCCGCGCCGGGTGTTTGCCACGGTGTCCCTGGGTAGGCGGCCCGGTGATCACCGGGCCGCGCCGCCCGATGGGCCGCCCGCAACGGAGTACACAGCAGAGAGAAGGAGGGTTCGATGTCATCGAAGCGACGTCGTAAGAAGAAGGCCCGCCGCAAGAACGCCGCGAACCACGGCAGGCGTCCGCAGAGCTGAGGCGACGCCGCGGCCCCACCGGGCGGAGGAGCCCGGTGGGGCCGCGGCGGTTTCCATGGGCCGGGGGAGGGCCGTGCGGAACTCGGGTCCTTATGGTGATTCCCGATGGGCCCACGGTTCACACCCCGAGCGGGGCCGTGGGATCGGTTCCCGCCCCGGCGCAGACCGACGCGGCCGTCCCGGCGTCGCCCTTCGGGTGTCCGGGCGGCATGGCCGGGTCCCGGTCGCCTCCGCCCCCGGTCAGGTCGGCATCCCGGCCATGAGCGCGTCACCCGTTCCGATGGTGGTCAGCGAAGCGTCCGTCACGGCTCCACCACGATCTTGCGGCCGATCCCCGCCCGGAAGCGCTCGATCGCCTGCGGATACTGCTCCAGCGGCAGCCGGTCGCTGATGAACACCGACGCGTCCAGCACCCCGCTCTCGAAGAGCGCCGCGGCCCGCTCGTAACTGTGCAGGACCGCCATCGAGCCGGTGATCGTGATCTCCTGGTTGTAGATCCTGTACGGCTCGATCACCGCGGTGGTGGCGTAGTCGGAGACCCCGAACTGAAGGAACGTGCCGCCCTTGGCGACCCTTCCCAGGCCGTCCTGGATGGCCCCGGCGTTGCCGGTGGCGTCGATCACGACGTCCCAGCCGCCCGGACGCTCCAGCTCTTCGGCCCGGGCCGCCGCGCCCGTGCAGCCCAGGGTCGTCGCGGTAGCCAGCCGCCGGGCGTTGACGTCCAGCATGTCCACCGACGCGGCGCCGGTGCGCTTGGCCAGTTCCAGCATCATCAGACCCATGGTTCCGGAACCGTAGATCAGCACCTGGGCGCCGAGGTTGCCGTTGAGGACGTCGTAGCCCCGTACCGCGCAGGACAGCGGTTCGATCAGCGCCGCGTCCCGGACGTCGATGTGCTCCGACAGGCGTACGCAGTTGGCGACGGGCGCCACCGCGAACTCGGCCGCGCCCCCGGGCACGGTGACGCCGATCGCCGCCCAGTTGTCGCAGAGGTTGCCCCGGCCCGAACGGCAGTAGCGGCACTCGTGGCAGTGCAGCGAGGGGTCCACGGCCACCTTGTCGCCGAGGGAAAGCTCGGTGACGTCCGCACCGAGACCGACGACCTCCCCGGCGAACTCGTGTCCCGGCACGATCGGCAGCGTCGGAGCGAACTCGCCCTGGAGGATATGGAGATCGGTGCCGCACAGCCCGCACGACGCCACCTCGACGACCACGTCGCGGGGGCCGGGCGTGGGGTCCGGGACGGTGGTCACGGAGACCTTGCCGGGGGCTTCGACGATGGCTGCCCTCATTTGACTGCTCCCAGGGAGAGGCCCTGGACGAGTTTGTCCTGGGCGGCGTAGCCGGCGACGAGCACCGGCAGGGACACGACCACGGACGCCGCGCACAGCTGGGCGAGGAAAAGGCCCTGACTGGTGACGAAGGTGGTCAGATGGACGGGTGCGGTCCCGGCGACCACGCCGGTCAGCACCCGCGCGAACAACAGCTCGTTCCAGCTGAAGATGAAGCAGATCAGGGCGGTCGCGGCGATGCCGGGACCGGCGACCGGGGCGACGACCCGGCGCAGCACCGTCGGCAGCCGTGCCCCGTCGACCTGCGCGGCCTCGATGATGGAGACGGGAACGTCCGCGAGGAAGGACTGCATCATCCACACCGCGATCGGCAGGTTCATCGAGGTGTAGAGCAGCACCAGCAGCCAGATGTTGTCCAGCAGCCCCGTGTTCTTCGCGAACAGGTACACCGGCAGCAGCCCGGCGACCACGGGCAGCATCTTGGTGGACAGGAAGAAGAACATCACGTCCGTCCACTTGCGCACCCGCCGGATGGACAGCGCGTACGCGGCCGGAAGCGCGAGCAGCAGTACCAGCACGGTCGAGAAGAACGAGGCCGCCAGCGAGTTGACCAGCGGGGGCCACGGCGTCGGGCCGCCCCCGCCGCCGAAGAAGGTGCGGTAGCCGTCCAGCGTCAGCGCGGCGGCGAGCGCCGGCGGGTTGGTGGCAGCGTCGGACTCCGCGTGGAAGGACGTCAGTACCATCCACAGGGCGGGCAGACAGAAACCGATCCCCACGGCCCAGGCGGCCACGCCCAGCGCGGCCGAGCGCCGACGGGCCCTGCGCGTGGAGGCGTTGACGGAGGCGGACGCGGCTGCGGATGTCACGGTCGAGGCGCTCATGCGCGGCTCGCCTCCTCGCGGAAGAGGGACGAGACCACCCGGAGCGCGAAGGTGGCGATGACGATCGTGCCGATCACCACGACCACGCCCGCGGCCGACGCCAGCCCGTACTCATGGGCCCGGTAGAAGGTCTCGTAGATGGTGTACGGGAGATTGGCGGTGTCGAGACCGCCGGAGGTGATCGTGAACACCGCGTCGAAGTTCTGCACGATGTACACCGACCCGAGCAGGATGCCGAGTTCGAGATAGCGGCGCAGATGCGGCAGGGTCAGATGGCGGAACATCTGCCAGGGGCCGGCCCCGTCCAGCCGCGCGGCCTCCATGATCTCGGCCGGCCGGCTCTGCAGCCCGGCCAGCAGGATCAGCATCATGAACGGTGTCCACTGCCACACGAGCGACGCCTCGATGGCGATCAGCGGCATCTCGGACGTCCACTCGGGCTGCGCGACGCTTTCGATGCCGAAAAGTTCGCCGAACCAGGTGAGCGCCCCGTTGAACAGCCCGTACTCGGGGTTGTAGAGGGCGTGCTTCCACAACAGCGCGGCGGAGACCGGCACCAGCAGGAACGGGGTGATCAGCAGGGTGCGCACGAACCCCCGGCCGAAGAACGCGCGGTCCAGCAGCAGGGCGAAGACGAGCCCCAGCACGACGCTGGCGATCACGACGGACGCGGTGAGGACGACGGTCGTCACGACCGATTCGCGCAACGCCTCGTCGGTGAAGACGGAGGCGTAGTTGGAGAACCCGGTGAAGTGGCGCTTCTCCGGCTTGAGGGAGTTCCAGTCGAAGAGCGAGATCACCAGGGTCGCCACGAAGGGCAGTTGGGTCACTGCTATCAGGAAGACGAGCGCGGGCAGTAGCGGGGCGCGGGTCGCCCAGGCACGCCGTCGGCCGCCGCTGCCCGGCTTCTTCGCCGGGGCGGGCGGGGATGTGGTCTCTCTGGTCGCGGTGACGGTCATCGGTACTCCTCCGCGACCTTCTCGGCCAGTTTCTGGGAGGCGGCGAGTGCGGCGTCCACCGACTGTCGGCCCGCGATGGCGGCGCTGATCTCCTGCGCCACGCGGGTGCCCAGGTCGGTGAACTCCGGTACGCCGACGAACTGGATGCCCGCCGTCGGGCGGGGCTGGGTGCCCGGATTCTTCGGATCCGCCTCGGAGATGGCCCGCTCGGTGACGTCCGCGAACGCGCCCGCCTCCGCCCGGTAGTCGGGGTTGGCGTAGGTGGAGGCCCGTTTGCCGGCGGGCACGTTGGACCAGCCACTGGTGGCCCCGACGAGCTCCTCGTACTCCTTGCTGGAGGCCCAGGAGACGAACTTCCAGGCGTCGTCCGCCTTCTTGGACGCCTTCTGCAGACCCCAGGCCCAGGTGTAGAGCCACCCGGAGCTCTCGGTCCGCTCGACGGGGGCCGGGACGTAGCCGATCTTCCCCCTCACCGGCGAGCCCTTCGCCTCCAGGGACCCGGCGCCGGCCGTGGCGTCGTACCACATGGCGGTCTTGCCCTGGGTCATGTTGTTCAGGCACTCGGCGTATCCGGACTGCGGAGCGCCGAGCTCTCCGTGCTTCCGCACGAGATCGACGTAGAACTTCGTCGCCTTCCTGAACTCCGGTGCGGTCAGGCGCGGTTCCCAGTCCTCGGTGAACCAGGTGCCGCCCATCGTGTTGACCACCGTGGTGAGCGGGGCGATGACCTCGCCCCAGCCCGGCAGCCCGCGCAGACAGATGCCCTTCATCCCGCGCTCCGCCCCGTCCGTCCGCTCGGCGAGCTTGGCCACCTGCTCCCAGGTCGGCTTCGCGGGCATCGTGAGGCCCTGCTTCTCGAAGACGTCCTTGCGGTACATCAGGAAGGACGACTCGCCGTAGAAGGGCTGGGCGTAGAGCTTGCCGTCCTCGGCGGTCAGCGATTCCCGCAGCGGCTGGAGGATGTCCTCCTGGTCGAAGGCGATGTCGGCCCTCGCGTAGTCGTCGAGGGGGTGCAGCCAGCCGTTCTTCGCGAAGAACGGCAGCTCGAAGTTGCTGATGGTGGCGACGTCGTACTGACCGGCCTGGTTGGAGAAGTCCTGGCTGATCTTGTCGCGCACATCATTCTCGGGCAGCACGGTGAAGTGGACCTTGATGCCGGTCTCCTTCGTGAAGTGCTTCGCGGTGAGCTTCTGCAGTTCGACCATCTGCGGGTTGTTCACCATCAGTACGTTCAGTGCGTCGCCGCCCCCGAAGGAGGTCCCGCCCGCTCCGGCGCAACCGGTGGCGAGCAGGGCCAGTGCGGCGGTCACGGCGCAGGCCCGACCGCGTACACGTGGTCGGCTGCGGCGTCCTGGATGGGGCATGGGGGCTCCTGATCAGTCGTAGCGGCTCGGTGATCGGGTCGTTGCGGGCATGGCGAACCTGGCCCCGGCGGTGAGGTGGAGCGGTGGTGCGGGTGCGGGAGCCGCGCGGTCGGCGGTACGGACGGGCCGGTCGGACGGCTGGGGCCGGTCAGACGCGGATGACCTGGGGCCCCAGCAGGGAGTAGCGCTGGGCCTCCGCCGAGGAGAGCCCCGCGTCGGTGACGATCGCCTCGAAGTCGCCGACCCCCGCGAACCGGCAGAAGCTCACCGCCCCGAACTTGCTGTGGATGCCGACGAAGATCCTGCGCCGGGAGCTGCGCAGCGCCTGCGCCTTCACCTCGGCGACGGCGGGGTCCGGCGTGGTGAGGCCGTACTCGCGGGAGATGCCGTTGGCTCCGAGATACGCGAGGTCGATGACGAAGTCCGCGAGCATCCGGGAGGCCCAGTGGTCGACGGTCGCCATGGTCGAGCCGCGCACCCGGCCGCCCAGCAGCAGCACCGAGGTCTTCTCGGTCCCGGCGAGGGAGGTGGCGACGGCCAGGGAAGCGGTGATCACGGTCAGCGGCCGGTCCTGCGGGAGCGCCTCGGCGACGAGCTGCGGGGTGAAGCCCTCGTCGACGAAGACCGTCTCGGCGTCGCCGAGCAGATCGGCGGCGGCGGTCGCGATCCGCGACTTCTGCGGAACGTTGCGCGTGGTACGGACGGCGAGCGTGGTCTCGAAACCGGCCGACTCCACCGGGTAGGCGCCGCCGTGGGTCCGGCGGACGAGTCCGTGCTCCTCCAGCACACGCAGGTCGCGGCGGACGGTCTCCTTGGCCACCTCGAACAGGTCCGCGAGGGCGTTCACCCCGACCGCCCCCTCCCGCCGGGCCGTGTCCAGAATTCCCCGACGGCGTTCCTCGGTGTCCACGGTGCACTTCCCTGGTCGCTGCTGGGCCCGTTGCGGGCGGAGCCCGCTTGTCCGTTCGGGCTCATGTGTCGTTTGTACAAGCACTCCCGGGGCGACTACCAGCCGCTTCACCAGATCCCCTCAGCCCGATCGTGCCCGTTTCCCGAGAATGACGGTGCTGGTCACGCCCAGGACGGTCACCGGTCCGGTCGCCGGGGCTGCCCGCTTTCCCGTGTTCGCCGCCCGTTTGACGCCCGAAGTGCGGAGCCCCGGCGTCCGCGGTGCCGAGAAGGAGGCACGCGGAGGCCGGGGCAAGGGGCGTGGGCCGAGCCGGACAGGATCAGGCCGCTCAGGTCACGTCAGGAGAGAACGGCGCTGTCGCCCTCGCCGCGGTGGGGGCGGGTCAACGCAACCCTGCCGGGCGTCTCCGGGTAGAACCGCTTGGCCCAGCGCCGGAACGGGCCGATCGGTCCGTCACCGGAGGCCAGCCGGGGCGGCTGCTGGTACTGCTTGTGGTGCCAGATCGGGAAATCGGCGGCGGTGAACTCGCAACTGGACCGGAAGACCGGGCGGTCCAGGAGCCGGGCCGCGGTACGGCTGACGATCCGGGCGAGCCCGGACGGCAACCGGCCCGGCTCGTCGAAGGCGATGCGGTTCAGCTGCCGGAACTGCATCCGGTTGGGCCCGATGGCCGTCGGCATCACCATCGTGCACATCCGCAACCCGAAGCGGGGCGTGTGGACGTCGGCGTGCAGGCAGCCCAGACCGTAGCCGTCCACCTTCACATCGACGGTGAAGTCACCCATGAGCGGCGCCGACTCGTGGGCCCGCATGGCGACGTTGAACGTCGCGTCGTCGTACGTCACAGGACCGTCGATCTCGGCCTTCGCCCAGCCGTGCAGGGTGGCGAAGTGCCCGAGGTCGACCGAGTTCTCGATGACCTCCTGGACGTTGCCGGCCAGCTCCCAGGCGGCCGTACGCGCGGGCCTGTGCCCGATCTCGTGCCACTGCGGGATGGCCCAGTCCGGAGCCCTGCCGTCATGGTGCCGCCAGACGAAGACGGCCCCGTTCACCTCGTGGACGGGCAGCCGCGTCAGCGGGGACCGCGGCGGCGGTGTGCCGTACCCCGTGCGCACACAGGTGCCGTCGGGGCCGAACGAGAAGAAGTGGAAGGGGCACGTGAGATTCTCCCCCTCGACCTTCGCCAGGCCGAGATGGGCCCCCAGGTGCGGGCAGTAGGGACGGACGGCGCGGAGCACCCCCGTGCCGGTGCGATACAGGACGACGTCGCGCCCGGCGAGCGGCCGGGTGAGGACGGTGCCCGGTCGCAGCTCGTGCGAGAAGGCCAGCGCGGACCAGCCGCTCGGCCAGGGCAGGGCGGGCGCTCCCGCCACATCGGCCGGTGTCGGACCCTCACTGATGGCGCGACCGTACTCACGTGCCACTCCCACGACTCCCCCTTCACGATTGGTCGCACGAAGGCTGCCCAGCGCCGCACCGGGATCCTCCCGACACACCGCACATCACCCGAACGGTGCGACACGTGCGAGGCGTTGACGAACAGGGTGAAGAGGGAGAAGTGAGAGGTGGGCGGAGGAGGAGCGGGGGAGAGGCCGGAGAAGGGCCGAGGGCGGGCGCGCTCCGGAGCGCGCCCGCCCGCCTCAGAGCTCGTCGCCGAAAGCTTCGGCCAGCTCACGCCATGCGGCTCGCGGCAGGCCGGCGCCGCCCTCGTCGGCGGTGAGCACCTGCAACGCGACATGGTCCGCGCCGGCGTCGAGGTACGCCCGGGTCCGACGCCTCACCTGCTCGGCGTCGCCCAGCGCGAAGAGCGCGTCGAGCAGACGGACGCTGCCGCCGCCGTCGAAGTCGCCTTCCGTGAAGCCCAGCCGCAACAGGTTGTCGGTGTAATTGGGCAGCTGCAGATACATGCCCAGCATCGTCCGCGCGGTGGTGCGGGCCCGGTCGAGATCGGTGTCCAGCACCACGGTCAGCTCCGGGGCGAGCAGCGCGTCGGGGCCGAGCGCCTCGCGGGCCTCCGCGGTGTGCTCGGTGGTGACGAGATAGGGGTGCGCCCCCAGCGACCGGCCGGCCGCGAGCTTCAGCATCTTCGGCCCGAGAGCCGCCAGAACCCGGTGGCCGGAGCCCACGGACGGTTCGGCGGCGTCGAGCGCGTCCAGGTAGGACACCATCGCGCTGTACGGCTTGGCGTACTGCGGCACCATCGGCCCGTGGCTGACGCCCAGACCGAGGACGAAGCGACGGCGCGCGTCCGGATCGATCGCCGCGATCGCGGCCGCCGCCTCCTCGGCCGTGTGGTTCCAGATGTTCAGGATGCCGGTGGCCACCGTGATCGACCGGGTGGCGGCCACGACGGCCGCCGCGTCCCCGGGCGTCGGACTGCCCCCGATCCAGACGGCGCCGTACCCCAGCTCCTCGAGCTCGGCGAGCGCCTCTGCGATCGCCTTCCTGCCCGCGTCGTCCACCCGCGAAGCGTGCAGGGCCCCGCTCCAGATCCCCACCCGTCCGAATGTTCTGCCCGTCCCGGAATTCTCAGAAGTCATGGTCCGTCAACAACGGGCCCTGACCCGGCTATTCCTGGCCTGACGTCGGTTCACCCGTCCGGCCGCGCCGAGCGTCCGATGGGCGCCCCGCCGGGCTTCAGGAGCGTCTTCAGTCCCCCGGGACGTCCTTCATGAACACGACTCCGTCGATGCGGGCCAGGTGTGCCGGGTCGAGCGGGGCGTAGCCGAAGTACGGGGAGTCGCGCCGGACGAAGCCGGTTGCGGCGGCGGGCTCGGAGGCGTCCACCAGGCAGGACTCCTCCGGGAGCGCGTACAGGGCTCCTTCGAGGGTGTCCGGCGGCGGAACGTCGACCCCGTGGTGCCTCATGGTGCCGAAGGCGGTGGCCAGGAATCCGTACCCCTCGCCCAGGCGGGCGTTGACGACGGCGCCCGCGCTCCACCACTCCAGACGTCGGCCGCCCATCCGCATCGAACTCATGTCCCGCTGGAGATGGCTGTTGTGGGCGTGCACCAGAACCGGCCCCCGCTCGGCGAGCGCGAGGAGATTGCCGGCCATCATCTGGTCCCGCAGGCCCGTCAGCCGTGACAGCCGGTTCGGTGACGTGTCGGCCATCCAGAAGTGGTATCGCAGGAGCCCCTTGGCGGCCCGCGCGTACACGAGCGCCCGGTCGAACGCGTCCCGCGAGGCCACCGCGATCAGGTGCGGCGTCCACGCGTCGAGCAGGGCGCCCAGATCGTCGGCGAGCAGGCGCAGCTGCCCGGCCTCCGCCGACCGTCCGAAAGAAGCGGACGGGTCCAGCATCGCCGCCGGGTCGGTCCACCGGCCGTCGGCGCCGAGGAGGCGGTCGAGCGTCTCGGCGGTGCAGGGGAGCAGGCCCGGGTCCACGTGGTCCGCGAGAACTCGATGGAGCGAGGTGAGGGCCTCTCGAGGGCTCGCGGCGTAGGCCATCTCCAGCGGGCCGTCGAAGCCGGCGAAGCGGACCCGGTCGGACGCGGGCCGGCCGTCGTTGAACGCGCGCATCCAGCACACCAGCTCACGATGGGCCGTGGATTCCCCGAGGCCGTGGCCGAACCCCCGCTCCATCACCTCGTCGAGCGTGCCCGCGCCCGTCGTCACGTAGTCGTCCACGAGCAGCCCCGCCACACAGTCGCTCTCGATGGTGATGGTCCGGTAGCCCTCCCGCTCGACGAGCTGCCGGAAGAGTGCGTTGCGCAGGCGGAGGGGGCCTCCACCCCGTGGGTGGGCTCGCCCAGGGCCAGCACCCTGGGCGGGGAGGCGAACAGCCTCATGACGGAAGCCGCGTCGACGGCGTGGGCGATGGTCCTGATGTCGTTGGCCATGGCTTCAACCGTATCTTTGAACCCTCGGTTGAGGCTTTTGCGCGATAGCGTGGGTCACATGAGGCAGAACCCTCAAACAGCAGGCAGACTCCGTCCGGTCGATCTGGCCCGGCGGCACGGTCTGTCGACGCAGGCCGTCAGAAACTACGAGGCGGCGGGGATCCTCCCGGCCGCCGGGCGCACCCCCCAGGGCTACCGCACCTACGCGCCCCTGCACGCGCACGCCCTCGCGGCGTTCCTCGCACTGGTCCCCGGCCACGGGCGGGGGACCGCGGAGTCGATCATGCGGGCGGTGAACCGCGACGATCCGGAGGAAGCGTTCCGCATCGTCGACGAGAGCCACGCCCAGCTCCTGGCGGACCGTCGGACGCTGGAAGCGGTCGAGAAGGCCCTCCGGGACCTGGGGTCCGGCGCAGTGCCCGCACCCGGTGGCGCGCCGAGCACCGGCGGGATGTTCGTGGGACCGCTGGCGGGGAAGCTGGGGATCAGGCCCGCCACGCTGCGGAAGTGGGAGCGCGCCGGTCTCGTGACCCCGCGCCGCGACCCGCGGACCGGCTACCGGGTGTACGCCGAGGCCGACGTGCGGGACGCCGGGCTGGCCCACCAGCTCAGACGGGGCGGCTACCGGCTGGAGCAGATCGCCCCGCTGATCGCCCAGGTGCGTGCGGCGGGCGGTCCGGAGCCACTGGCGGCCGCCCTGCGTGACTGGCACGCCCGGCTGGCCGCCCGCGGGCGGGCGATGCTGGCCGGGGCAGCCGAGCTGGACGCCTACCTCCGCCTGGCACACGACGGTCACTGACCGGACGACCGCGGGCCGGGCGGCACGGGTCGACCACGGGGCGGCGGTGCTTCCCGTCGCCCATCCGCTGCCCCGTCAGACGGGCAGCCGTCCCAGCAGAGCCGCGAAGTCCGTCTTCGCGGGGAGCGTGCCGAAGGCGAGCCCCTGGTCCCCGGCGAGGCGGGTCGCGCAGAACGCGTCGGCCACCGCCGCAGGGGCGTGGCGCACCAGCAGGGAGCCCTGCAGCACGAGAGCGGCCCGTTCGACGACCCGGCGGGCCCGGAGCTGCGCGTCCTTCGTGCGTGCCAGCTCGGTCCGCAGCTCCCGCCACGCCGCGTCGAGACGCGCGTCCGCCCCGGTCGCCGACTCGATCTCGGCGTGAAAGGCCTCCAGTGACGCGGGCTCCCGCGTCAACGCCCGCAACATGTCGAGGGCGTTGACGTTGCCGGAGCCCTCCCAGATGCCGTTGAGCGGGGCCTCGCGGTACAGCCGCGGCATCCCGGACGCCTCGTCGTACCCGTTGCCGCCGAGGCACTCCAGGGCCTCGGCGACCGCGGCGGGCTGCCGTTTGCACACCCAGTACTTGCCGATGGCGGTGGCCAGGCGGAGGAAGGCGCGCTCCCCGTCGTCGCCCCGGTGGGCACGGTCGGCGGCCCCCGCCAGGCGCAGGGCCAGGGTCGTGGCGGCCTCCGACTCCAGGGACAGGTCCGCCAGGACGTTGCGCATCAGGGGCTGGTCGATCAGCCGGGCACCGAACACGGAGCGGTGGCGCGCGTGGTGGGCCGCCTGGGCGAGCGCTCCACGGGTGCCCGCGGCGGACCCCAGCACGCAGTCGAGACGGGTCATCGTCACCATGTCGATGATGGTGCGCACGCCCTTGCCCTCGTCACCGACGAGCCAGGCCACGGTGTCGTCGAACTCGGGCTCGCCGGAAGCGTTGGAGCGGTTGCCCAGCTTGTCCTTGAGCCGCTGGATGCGGAACGTGTTCCGGCTCCCGTCCGGCAGCACGCGTGGCACCAGGAAGCACGACAGACCGCTGGGCGACTGGGCGAGGACCAGGAAGAGGTCGTTCATCGGCGCGCTGGTGAACCACTTGTGCCCGCGCAGCCGCCAGGTGCCGTCGGCCTGCTCGGCGGCCGCCGTGGTGTTGGCGCGCACATCGGTGCCGCCCTGCTTCTCCGTCATCCCCATACCGGCGAGCAGGCCGCGTTTGGCGGTGGGGGCGCTCAGCCCGGGCTCGTACACCCGGCTGGTCAGCAGCGGTTCGTACGTCTTGGCGAGGTCCGGCGAGCGGCGTAGTGCCGGGACGACGGCATACGTCATCGAGACCGGGCACAGGTGGCCCTGCTCCAGCATCGTGGCCAGCATGAAGCCGCCGGCACGAGCGACATGGGCCCCGGGGCGATCGTCGGCCCATGCGGCGCCCGCCAGACCCGCCCGCACGGAGGCGTCCATCAGGCAGTGGTAGGCGGGGTGGAACTCGACCTCGTCGATCCGGTGGCCGAAGCGGTCGTGGGTACGCAGCTCCGGTTCGTGGCGGTTGGCCTGGTCGGCCCAGCGTTGCGCCTCCTCGCCGCCGACGTAGCGGCCGAAGCGATGGAGTTCGTCCAGGTGCCATGCGGCGCCCTCGCGGCGCACCCCTTCGAGCAGCACCGCGTCGTCGGCGGCGTCGTGACCGGTGAGCGGAGGCGGCTGGTTCGTCACCTCGTGCGTCACGGCGGTCGGGTTGCTGCGGGGTGCGGCGGGCGCGGGCATCGGTTCTCCTCCGGGAGTCGGGACGGCGGGTGAGGCACAGGGGCGGGGGTGAGGGCGCCGGGGTTGAGGGGCGCGGCCCGGGTCAGGGAGGCGCGCCCGCGCAGCGCAGGGCCACGGTGGTGAGGCAGGTGACGAGCCGGTCCGTGTCGTGCGCCGCCGAGGTGCTCAGGGGGTGGACGAGGACCTCGCCGATGGCGCCGGTCAGCGCGGCGGCGGTGATCTCCGCGTCCTGGTCCGGCAGCAGCCCCGCGGCGGCCCCCTCGCCGATCACCGCGGCGAACAGCGCCCGGTAGCGGCGCCGGAAGACGAGACGTTCCGCGCCGACCGCCGGTTCGGCGGGCGCCGCGAGCAGCGCGTACGCCAGGCCGTGGTTCTCCAGGGCGCGGCGGGCGAACACCTCCACACCCCTGCGCAACCGCTCGGCGGGGTCGCCGTCGCCCTCCAGCACCTCGCCCAGCACGTCCACCTCGCGCTGCGCGGCGCGTCGGAAGACCTCCACGGCCAGCGCGGACTTGGACGAGAAGTGCTGGTAGACGGAGCCGGCCGCGATCCCGGCCGCGTCGGCGACAGCGGTCACGGACGCCTGAGCCCAGCCGACCTCCGCCACGACCTCGGTGGCGCGGACGACGAGATGCTCCCGGGCGGCTTCGAGCCGACGGATTTCGGCCGGGGTTTTACGGTAGGCCATGAATGAAGTGAACCATCATTCAGAGTTTCCCGCCATGCCCGGTCGGCGTCGACTGCCGGTGCGGGCCCCGGGTCGGCATCGCCGTCGGGGGTGTGCCGCACCCGACGAGACCGCCCGGGGCGGCAGCGGCCCTCGGCGCACCAGCTCGTCACCGCGCGGCCGCCGCCCTGATCAGCGGACCGCCGCGACCATGGAAGGTGACGACGCGTCGCGCAGGAGGAGTCTCGGCTCGGCGGCCGAGGTGCCGACGGGGACGGCCCAGATGTCCGAAGTGCCCTTCGCCCGGCCCGGAAGGGCGTACGCGAGGGTCGAGTCGTCGAGCCACGCCGCCTGGTCGTCGACGCTGCGGGTCTCGGCGACGGGAGTCTCCCGCATCGTCGCCACGTCCAGTACGTGCAGTCGCCACGGATTCTCGGCGCCCTCGCGGACCCTCTTCTTGAAGGCGATCCGGGTGCCGTCGGGCGAGAGGGACGGGCATTCGACGTTGCGGCGGAGTGTGCGGGCCTTCCACGTCCTGATGTCGCCCTCGACGAGATACGTCTTCCCCTTGGTGGCCACCGTCGCGTAGAAGCGGTGGTCGTCCACGAAGGTGACGCCCCAGTAGTTCACGTCCGGTGCGTGGTAACGCCGCCCCTCCAGGTAGAGCTGGAGGGTCTCCACGTTCTTGACCAGATACCCGGTCCGGGTGTCGAGGATGCCGGTCCTTGTCGAGAAGGAGGACGAGGCGTACGAGTCGCCGCTGACGAACAGCGTCCAGGCGACCATCCGGCCCGAAGGAGAGACCCGCGCCCGGTTGGGGATGCCGCCGACCACGACGGTCTTCCGGGTGTTCAGCTTCCGGTCGAGGACACGCACCTTCGTCTTCTGCGAGATCCCGGGGTGGCTCGCGATACAGACCGCCGACTGTCCGCTCGCGTAGAAGCGGTCGCACGACAGCCCGGTGTTCCTGCTCCGTGCGTCGTCGGCGCCTCCTCCCGTACCGGAGGGGCTGTACGGCGTCGAGCGCACGCTGCCCTTCCGTGCCGCGTGGTACAGGCCGGGCGCCTCGTCGAGTGTGAGGCCCGGAGCGGCGACGGACTCCGGCGACCGGCCGTCGCCGTCGGCTGCCGCGACCGTGTAACCGACGGCGACGGTCGCCAGTACGGCGGTGGCCGCCGTGAGCGCGGTGATCCGCGCGCGCAGGGAAAGAGGAGGCAGGGTCATGAGGGCTCCGGGGCGGTTGCGGTTGCGGGGCCGGCGGGCGTGGGCGCGGCCGGCAGGAGTACGCAGGCGAGGGCGAGGACGGCGCCGAGTGACGCGGCGGCCAGGACGAGGGCGTGGTCCATGCCCCACAGCGTCCAGACGGCTCCGAACCCGACGGACGCGAACAGACGGCCCAGACTCTGGCCCGTCTGCAGCAGTGCCATCCCGCCCGCGCGCCGGTCCGCCGGCACGACCGGGCCGCCGAGCGCCATGAGGACCCCGTCGGTCGCCGCGTAGAACGTGCCGTGCAGGACGAGTACCAGGATCGTGAGCGGCCATCCCCCCACCGGGGAGAACAGCGCGACGTACACCCCGAGCAGAGCGACATGCCCCAGCAGGTACGGGACGCGGCGGCCGATCCGGTCGGCGGCCCGGCCGAAGGGGACGGCGAGCAGGAGATAGACCGCCGCGCTGCCGAGCGGCAGCAGCGGGAAGAACTCCACGTCGAGGGCGAGCCGCTTCTGCAGGACCAGGTAGAGGAGTCCGTCGCCCACGCCGACGAGGCCGAGCGCCGTGGCCGCGAGGAGGATCCGGCGGAAGGCGGGGACGTGGAAGAGCCGCAGGGTCTCCCGCAGTGTGGCCGCGGCCCTGCCGGGCGGGCGCGCCGGTCGGGCCGCGCGGCCGGGGACGAACGCGAAGAGGATCAGTACCCCCAGCAGGCCGAAGCAGAAGCTGACGACGAAGACCGCGTCGTAGGCGTCGACGGTCGCCCACAGGACGGCGAAGGCGACGAGCGGTCCGAGCATCGCGCCCGTGGTGTCCATGGCCCGGTGCACCCCGAAGGCGCGGCCGAGGTCCCGCTCGTCGCAGCTCAGTGAGATCAGGGCGTCGCGCGGCGCCGTCCGCACGCCCTTGCCGACCCGGTCGGCCGCGAGGGCGGTGGAGAGGGCGGGGGTGGAACCGCCCGCGAGGAGCAGGCCGAGTTTGCAGACGGCGGACAGCGCGTAGCCGCTTCCGGCGACGAGCCTGTGCCGCTGCCAGCGGTCGGCGGCGTGCCCGCCGGCGAGTCTGACGAAGGCGGTGACCCCGTTGTAGAGGCCGTCGAGGAAGCCGAACTGGAGAGGGCTGAGCCCCAGGCCCAGGACGAGGTAGAGGGGCAGTACGGCGGTGACCATCTCGGACGAGATGTCGGTGACGAGGCTGACCGCGCCGAGCGCGACGACGGTGCCGGTGAGGCGCCTTCGGCCGGCGGGCCGTACGGCCGAGGGGGACCGGTCGGGGGCGGTTCCGTCCGGCGGACGGGTTCTGCCGACGGCAAGGTACATACAGACGCTCCTGGTACGCGGTGCCCGGAGCTCCGGCTGCACAACCGGTGCTCCGGGCGGCTTCGCAGGCCGGGCACGGCCGGCCGCCGGGGCACGGCGGCCGGACCACGACGGACGGCGCGGGGGTGGGTGACAGGCGTGGAGATCAGTGGCAGCTGTACGTCGGGCCGGTGTCCAGGACCGTTCCGTCGGTACCGACGAACTTCGAGGTGAAGGTCGTGTCGGTGAAGTCGAGCTGCATCACGCCGAACTTGTCCCAGATGCGCTTCTGGCTGTTCTTCTGCACGGTGTCACCCTGGCCGTACAGGTCCTTGCCGCCCATACCGCCGAGGATCTCGACGATGCCGTTCGGGTCTGCCCGGCCGTCCGGGCTCTGCGGGGCGAAACGCTCGTAGTGGTGGTCGTGGCCGCTGAGCACCAGTTCGGCGCCGGCTGCCTGCAGCATGGACCAGACCGGCTTGCTCACGGGGTCGTTGCCGTGGCTGCCGGAGCTGAACAGCGGGTGGTGGAAGTACGCGGCGACGCACTTCTTGCTGTTCTTGGCGAGGTCGGCCTTCAGCCAGTCGAGCTGTTCGCGCTCGTCGAACCGGTTGGAGTTGAGGGCGACGAAGTGCCAGTTGCCGTAGTCGTAGCTGTACCACATCTTGCCCTGGGGGGTGGCGCGGTCACCGAAGTACTGCCGGTAGGCGACCTCGTCCTGGTTGTCCCAGTCGTCGTACGCCTCGTGGTTGCCGGGCACGGGGTGGGTCTTGTCCTTGAACTGGCCCCAGGACTTGTCGTAGTAGTTGCGGAAGTCCTCGATGTGGGCGTCGTCGTACTGATTGTCGCCCATGGTGATGTAGAAGGCCGGGTCGATCGCCATGGCGCGTGCGGCGGTCTTGAAGTGCTGGCACCCCGGATCGGTCCGATTGCACCGGTCGGCGATGTCACCGGCACCGACCACGGTGAACGCGCCCTGCGGGGGCGGGTCGGTGGGGGTGGTGCCCCCGGCGGTGCCGTACACGTCGGCCTCCCACAGGGAGTACCCGTACGTGGTGCCGCGCGCGGTGCCGTACACGCGCAGGTAGCGGCCCTTGCCGGTCAGACCGGTCCAGGTGTCGGTCCCGCCGTTGCCCGCCGTCTCCGTGGCGAGGCGGGTCCAGTCGGTGCCGTTGGGAGAGATCTCCAGCCGGTACTGCTTCGCGTACGCGGCCTCCCATGTCAGCTCGACGCGGGAGACGGACGCCCCTTCGCCGAGGTCGATGCGGAGCCACTGCGGGTCCGATCCTTCGGCACTGGCCCAGCGGGTGGTCGCGACGCCGTCGACGGCCTTGCCGGGGGTCAGGGTGGAGGTTTCGGACGAGGAGGCGGTGGCGGGCCTGCCACGCGATATCAGCGTCTCGGACCCGGAGGGGTCCGTGGGTTCCGGGCCCGGCCGGGGGTCGGTGTCGATACGGAAGTCGTCGCCGTAGACGGCCCAGGCCAGTGGCGTGTCGAGGTCGAGATTGCCGTTCCTCAGGAACACGCGCTGGGCGGTGTCGACACGGCTGGTGTCCTCGTGCGCCGCCTCCTTCTTCATCTCCATGACCCGGGCGTCGAGGAAGGCATCGAGGTACCGGGTTTCGTCGCCGCCCTCGGCCGGTGTACGGGCGTCGCTCCGGGCCTCGGCGCGGATGCTGTCGAAGCCCGACTGTCCGTGCATGACGATGGCGTCGTAGTAGGCGAACTGGCCGAGCACCCGCAGTCCGTCGCTCTTCGCCCGGGATACGGAGGGGTCGAAGTAGACGCGGTCACGCTCGTGTTCCTGGGCCGCGCGGAACTCGGGGGTGGCCGCGGCCTGCTGCCACGCGGTCGTGAAGCCGGGGTCCAGGCCTTCGTGGGAGTCGCTCCCGTCGACCGCGCGGAGCGCCGGGAGGTACTTGGCCAGCGGATTGCCCGGCACCTTGCCCGTGTAGTACTCGACGAGTTCGAGCATGTCGTGCGTACCGGAGCAGAAGCCGACGACGCCGGCCGTGTAGCCGCGCCCGTCGCCGATGTCCTCGATGTAGTCGAACTGCTCGCGCCACTGGAGCGAGGAGTTCTCGGCCGTCGAGACGATCTGCATGGCGATTTCCTTCTTCACCGGATCGTCGAGGCCGGAGGCCACGGCCGCCTGTCCGGTGTTGAGGGCGATCACGGCGGGGATCGCGGTCAGCGCCATGGCCAGGGCGATCCGCACGCCGGTGCGACGTCGGCGGTGCACGGGCCGGGGCGGTCGTTCCGAACGGGAAACGCGCCGGGAAACGCGGTGGGGCATGCGCATGCGCACGTGGGTCTCCGATCTCTTGCGACATGCCGGACGCCGGACGCACAGAGGCGTCGTGGAGGGCGTACGGACACAGCTCAGCCGGGAGGAAGCTCTATTAGGAAAGTTTCCTTTCCATTGAGTCGCGTCCATTGGAGCGCGCCGCTCCTCTTCTTGCAAGGGTCATGACAACAACAATCGGAGAGAGGTGGTGCGTCCTGCGGGAGGTCGGGACCGAGCGACGCGCACTCGACCGCAGTCTCCCGATGGGGCGGCGCCGCGGACGTGGACGCGGGCGCGCCGAAGCTCTCCGCGTCGCACCGTCTGCCGTACGTGAGCTCGTTGAGGCCCCATGAGGTCGTGCGTACGGGGGGGTGTCGGCTTCGACGGGGTGGTGTCGGCGTCGACGGGGGCGCCGTCCGTACCGACAGGCGTCAAGGCGTGACGCTCGCCCCCACTGGCGGAGCGTGAGGATGACGAGAAGGCTGGGGCACGACCTCGGCGTACGGGCGGAGCCCCGACGGGTCCGCCCGCCGCGGCCCGACGGGGTGTTTTCCGGTCAGCGGCGGCCGGCGGCGAGGACGACGAGGAACTGGCCGCCGCCCGGCTCGATGCCGGCGGTCACCGGCAGCCCCGGGGTCAGCCGGGCGAACCGGTCCACCAGCCAGTCCGCCGCTTCTTGGGCGTCCTGCCTGGTCGGACAACGGCCCACCATCTCGCGGCCCCCCTTGCGCTCCAGCCGGGAGGCCACGGTAATCAGCGGTGCGGGATCGACCACGTACAGGCGGTCCGGCCAGGCGATGGACACCTTGACCGCGCCCTTGCGAGAGTTGCACCCGCGGTGCGCGAGCCGCTCGGCGACCTTGGCCTTCCGGTCGGCGGTCCGACTGTCGACACTGGGCCCCTGCGGGTCGTTCACCGACTTGTCGGGGTCGACCGGCTCGTCGCACACCCAGCACCGCCAGCCATCGCGCTCGGCCACATCATGGAGAAGGCTCATCCGAGCAAAGTAGCTCCTCCGGCCGTGGCCCTGTGCACCAGGGCCACGGTGGGGTCGGCCCGGTTTCCGGCGGCGGACCGGCGACCGCACCGTTTCCGAACTGCACCCTTGCACCCTTGTTCCCTCGCGGGCGACGCGTGATTTCACCGGCGCCCCCACCTACCGATAGCCGGCGAGGCCGTCCGCCAGCTCCTCCTCGTCACCGTCGCGCTGTGCGTAGAGGGCCTGTTGGAGGGCGAAGGTGCCGCGGATCGCGGCGATCCGTCTCACCGTCGAACTGTCGCCCCAGCCGCCGAGCGCCAGCACCTGGGCCAGCAGCTTCTCCCCGTAGGCGGCCCCGACGGCCGCCAGGTCCTCGGCGGGGTCACCCAAAGTGACCTGGTCCCAGTCGATGACACCGTTCAGGCGCGGCATACCGCCCGAGATCACCCACAGGACGTTCTCACCGCCGAGGTCGCCGTGGACCACAGCGGAAGTGAGCGGAGGAAGGTCCTCTAGTGCGGCGAGTTCGCGCGCGGCACGCTCCCGGCCGCCGTCGGACATCAACGGGAACAGCTCGGCGCGCACTCCCGCCGCGAACTCCTGCCACTGGCGCGCGGGGGTCGCCGGAAGCGCGGCGTGCACCCTCTCGTCCTTGCCCGCCACGCTGAGCCCGGAGAGGAGTTCGGTGAGCTGCTCGGCCGCCGCCTCGGCGGCCTCGGGGCGTTCGAGTGTGTCGTCCTCCAAGGGCGCCCCGAAAATCCGGCTCAGCACCAGGTAGGGCGGTTCCCCCGTGCCAGGCCCGCCGCCCTGGGCGAGC
Organism: Streptomyces sp. MMBL 11-1; assembly: GCF_028622875.1. Taxonomy (NCBI): domain Bacteria; kingdom Bacillati; phylum Actinomycetota; class Actinomycetes; order Kitasatosporales; family Streptomycetaceae; genus Streptomyces; species Streptomyces sp. MMBL 11-1. The sequence goes on from NZ_CP117709.1 coordinate 7,856,258, forward strand.
GGGCGCGGGGTCCGGAAGCCGAGGCCGAGCCCGGCGAGGGTGCTCAGTACGGCTGCCCGCGCCGGCAACCGTGCCGCGGCTGCCTCGGTGCGGGCGAAACACACCACGCGCTCCGAGCCGACGACCACGTGGTGGAACTGACCCCGGCGGGCGAAGAGCTCCTCCTCCTTGTCGTCGGGCAGCAGACGGCTCACCAGGTCGCGCTGCGCGTCCATCACTTCCACGGGGGTGAGATCTCCATTTTCTCAGGCTTTCACGGACTGCCGAACGCGAGGCTGCGTGTCCGAGGCGCGATCCCTCGGCCGTGAGGAACTCGGCGCCCCCGGGCGAGCTGCCGGCCTGGAGACAGGACACAACGCCCTCAACTCCGCACATCACGAACGATGCTGATTAATCATTAGCAGATTTCCGCCCCGTGTCCGCAGCTCAAGCGCTACTCTCCGAGTTAATGCGCGGCGACGGGTTGCGCGCTGGCATGCGGATGGGGAGAGCAACGATGCCCAAGGGACACAAGTGCCCGGTGTGCGGTACGAACACGGTGCACATGACGAGCACCAACAAGATGCAGTGCTCGAAGTGCAAGTCGCGTTATGACAAGAGCGTCTTCGGCCTCTGAGTCGGAACGTCACGGGCGGGGCTCGCTACTGGGGCGAGCCCCTGGCCTCCCAGGCTTTCACTTGGATCTGCCCGGATCATGGGCGCGAACCCGAACGTGACTTCGGGATGACGCCGGCTGACGGCGGTGGGGCCATCGCGGATCCGGCCGTGCCGCGCGACCACAGCGAGGCGTTCGGCCACATCGCCCCGACACCGACGGCCCGGCGGCCGGTGGCCAGTGGCTGCCGTCGGCGAACGCGTACCTGACCGGTCACCTTCTGCTCGGACGATGCGCGGTCACCGAACCGGCCCTCCGTGCGCTCCGGGCCCCTGGCCGGGCAGGCCCGGCGCCCCGCACTTGACCAGAGCGGCACCCTCCGCGAGTCCGTCGAGGCCGCCGTACCGGCCGGGATGACCGCCTTGCCGGAGCTCCGCCTCCGGGTGGATCAACGCCCTCGCTCCGGCGGCATCAGCCCGCAGCCACATTCCATCGCCCGGCCGCACTGCCCCGATCCGCCGGCGGGCCGGCTTCTTCCCGGCCAGTCAGGTCCGAATGGCAGTGGAGAACCCGGCCACCGCGCCGGGTCGCCGTCGCTTCCTCGTTCCGGACATGCAGGAGCCGTGAGGCCGAGAACTTGTCAATTGGTATCCCGTGAGTTACCAATAAGGGGTGGACCCGTTCGTCGCACTGGCTGACCCGATACGCCGTGATCTGCTGCGCGCACTCGCCTCCGGCCCCGCCCGGGTGGTCGACCTCGCGGCGCGCTATCCCATCAGCCGGCCCGCTGTGAGCAAGCATCTGCGACTGCTCACCGAGGCCGGGCTGGCCACCGTCGAGGACCGAGGTCGCGAGCGCCACTACGCGCTCGCCCGCCCCGGCCTCGCCCCGGTCCGCGCGCTGCTCGACGAGCTCGCCGGGCAGCGCCCCCCGGTCCCCGAAAGCGCCTTCGACGCCCTCGACCTGGAGGTCCGCAGAACCGTCCATGAACGCCGGGCCGGCACCGACGCCGCTCCCGGCACCGGCAGACCTCAGGAGGAATCCGCATGACCAGCACCCCCACCGGGCGTCGCGTGAGCATCGACGGCCTGGACAGCATCGCCTTCGACCGTACGTTCCGGGCCGGCGTCGAGGACGTCTGGGCGGCGGTCACCGAGCCGGACCGTCTGGCCCGTTGGATCGGCGAATGGACCGGCGACCCGTCGACCGGTTCGGTCGACTTCCGGATGCTCTACGAGGGCGACGAGCACCAGACCGAACGCCTGACCATTCAGGAGTGCCGGGCCCCGCACCGTCTGGTCCTCACGTCGCAGGTGCCCGGCCAGGAACTCATCTGGCACATGACGCTCACGCTCGTCGAGCACGAGGGCACCACCACGCTCACCTTCAGTCAGTCCGTCGGCGACGACCCGGCGATGGCGGGCGGCGTCGGCCCCGGCTGGGACTACTACCTCGACCGGCTCGTCGTCGCCGAGGCCGGCCGTGACCCGGCATCCGTCGACTTCGGCGACTACCACCCGGTCCACGCACAGCACTACCTCGACATGTTCAGCTGAGCCCGACGGGGGCGCCGAGTGCGAGGGTTCGGTTCCTGTCGGTCCGCCTGCGGGCCGAGCATCTCGCGCCTCGCACCGGTGGAGGTCGGGATCGCGGATCCCCGTGTACCGATCTTGCCCCTGCTGTCCGGCGGATCCTGGATCGCGGCCACGGGCGAGCCGTCGGAGGAGCTGGGCCCGGGGGCGCCCGTAGGGACGGGCGCCCCCGGGATGGTTCAGCGGTGATCACCCGAGAACGGTCGGGCGGTGGTGGAGCGGGGCGTCAGAGCGTGCGGGCCGCTGAGGCGATGTCGGCCGCGAAGGTCGAGACCTCGGTGTAGACGCCCGGGTAGCCGGGCCGGGCGCAGCCGTAGCCCCAGCTGACGATGCCGACCTGGAGCCACTCACCGGCGTTGTCCTTGCGGAACATCGGGCCGCCGGAGTCGCCCTGGCAGGTGTCGACGCCACCGGTGTCGGGGTATCCGGCGCAGATCTCCTCGTCGGCCACCAGGTCATTGCCGTAGGCGGAGCGGCAGGTCGCGTCGGAGACGAACGGGACGTTGGCCTTGAGCAGGTAGCGCTGCTGGCTGCCGCCCTCGCGGTTGGCGCCCCAGCCGGCGACCGTGAACGTGCCCTGGTTGTAGGCGGTGGTGGTGGCGATCTTCAGCGTGGGCTGGTTGATGGGCTGGGCGAGCTTGACGAGCGCCCAGTCCTTGCCGGTGCCGTTGTAGCCGGGGGCCTGGAGGACCTTGGTGGAGCGGACCTTGATCGCGTTGGACGACCGGAGGTCGACGACGCCGCCGGTGGCGGTGATCGAGGTGTTGTTGCCCGACCCGCTCACGCAATGGGCGGCGGTGAGGACGATGTCCTGGGTGTAGAGCGCACCGCCGCATCCCATGGAGAGCCGGACCATGAAGGGGAACTCGCCTTGGGCGGCGCGGACTCCGCCGACTACGGGGTTGGGGGCGGCCGAGGCGGTGACGGGCTGGAGGCCGACGACCGCGATGGCGACGGTGGCGACGATGACGGAACATCTTTTCAGCGCACGCAGGAATTGCTTCACGGGCTGCCTACTTTCGTGGGGGCCGCTGGGGGGCCTGACGGGGTGCGGCGACACTATGGTCATGCACCCGTCAAGATGCTCCGATTGTCGGGAGCGAGTGGCCGCTGCCACAAGACGTACATTTCGGCCAATCCCATACGCGGCCGTCTCGCCCGTCCGACGCGCCCGCCCGGCCTCCGTGCCCGACGCTCACATCCGGCTCCGGCTCCGGCTCCGGCGCGGCTCCGGATCCCTGCTCCGGCTCCGGATCGCCCACGCGCTTGCCGCGGATGTCCGCCGCCCCTGGGGGAATCCGCCGGCCCCGACCGGCTCGCCCGGGCCCCGCGTGAGGGCCGGCTATCGCGATTCCGGCAAAGGGCACTGCAGAGGCGAGGCGGTGTGTCGGCTGCCCTGGTGGAAGGGGTTCGAGGAAAAGCCGGCCCCAGGCTTTCCCGTGATGCTGCGAACGCTCCGGCCACGCCAGGCAACTGCGCGGATCTCACCAACGCCCGCCAGTCAGGGCTGAACGCAGCGCGTCATGCTGTCCTTGGCGGCCGAGACCGTCTCGAAGGAACAGATGGCCCGCACGTATGGGAACTGATGCTCGACATAGGCTCGGTGATCGACCAGGTGAACGCACTGACGCGCCGTAGGCACTCCCCACCCCCTACGGAGACGTAAGCCACCCGCGCCGAGTGCCACCGACCGTGTGCCGGCGGTGCGCGGGGAGGAAACACTCGGGCGCCGAACCCTTCCGGACGCGAATCCGCCGCTCTCCGCGCGCGGAGAGCACGGGGCCCGCGACGGCGGGGCCGGAACGGGCCAACCCGACAGACGGTCGCACGGCCGGGACGGCGCGACCGCGGGAATCGCTTCAGGGCTTTCTGGCGACTGCCCCGTACATGGCGATGTCGCGGCCGTCGATGTCTTCCTGTTCCGGGCCGGGGCGCCAGGAGTGCACTTGGGTGACTCCCGGGTCCTGGAGCTCCAGGCCGTCGAAGAGCGAGGTGGCGGTGGCCAGTTCACGCAGGACGAAGGGCATGCCCTGCTGGCGGTACTCCTGGGCGACCTGGTTGACCTCCTCGGGTGCGAAGTCCGCGGTGCCGATGGTCATCGCCAGGTAGCTGCCGGAGGGCAGCGGGTCCAACAGGCGTCGTACAAGGTCCCGGTCGTCCGGGGGCAGGATGAAGTGCATGATGCCGATCACCATGAGGCCGACGGGCTGGCTCAGGTCGATCAGCTCCCGGAACTCGGGGCTGTCCAGGATGGCGTCGGGGTCGTGCATGTTCGCGTCCACGTAGGCGGTGGCGCCCTCGGGTGAACTCTGCAGGAGGGTGCGGGCGTGAGCGAGGACGATGGGGTCGTTGTCGACGTAGACCACGTGCGATTCAGGAGTCACCTCCTGCACGATTTCGTGCAGGTTCGGCGACGTCGGCAGACCGGTTCCGACGTCGAGGAACTGGCGTACGCCCCGTTCCTCTGCCAGGAAGTGCGCGGCACGGTGCATGAACCGGCGGTTCTCCAGCATGTGCACGGGCAGGGCGGGCCAGTGCCGGGCCATGGCGTCGCCCGCTTCCACATCCGCGGGGTAGTGGTCCTTGCCACCCAGGATGTAGTCGTACACCCGGGCGGAGTGGGCCCGTGAGGTCGCCAGGCCGCTCTGACGGTCGTTCGGCGTGTTCATGCGGGGCCTTTCGTCCGGGGACGGGCGTTCTCGACGGTATAGAGGCACTGTTCCGGGCGCAAACGATGAGGTTGTCGATGCGGGCGGGGTCATGAGTCCGGCCGGGCTTGCAGGGCGATGATGGCGATGTCGTCCCGGCGGTGGTGGAGAGGCGGGAGAAGGCCGCGGATCAGCGAGCGCAACGGCGGGCGCCGGCGGGCCAGCGCGTCGGTGCGTGTGCGCAGCAGTCGGAGGTTGTCGCCGATGTCCGTGTCCGGCGTCTCCACCAGCCCGTCGGTGTAGAACACGAGGATGTCGCCCGTGTGCAGGTCCGCGTGGAGGGTGGCGCGGGTGAGGTCGTCGGTGACGCACAGGGGCGGGTCCGGGGCCGTGACGTCGCCCAGATACCGCGATGGCGCGTCCGCCGGGATCAGCAGCGGCGGCGGATGCCCGGCGTTGGACAGAGCGACGTGCCAGCTGCCGTGCGTCCGCCGGCGCAGGACCGCGTGCACCGCCGTGACCATCAACGGGCTGTCGAGCGCCTGTACGAGGCGGTCGAGACGGCTCAGAGTGTCCCCGGGACTGCCGGCCGGGCCGCTGTCGTACGCGAGCCCCCTCAACATGCTGTTGACCCGTGCCATGGCCATGGCGGCATCTAGGTCGTGCCCCGCGATATCACCGATGGACAGGGCGAGGGCGTCGGGGGAGAGCCGCACGGCGTCGTACCAGTCCCCGCCGACCTCCGCCGCCGAGTCCGCCGGATGGTAGAGGGCGGTGATCGTGAGACCGTCGATGGTCGGCGGGGCCGCCAGGAACGACTGCTGCAGTGCGAGCGCCCTGCCACGGATGCTCTGCAGTTCCATCGTCCGGCGCAGCGGCCCGCTCATCTGCTGGAAGACGTCCCTCAGCAGTGAGAGGTCGGCCTCGTCCGGGGGCGGGTTGCCCCGGCAGGTCGCGATCGTCGCCAGTGCGACGGTCCGGCCGTCCACCACCACGGGCACCAATGCCACGCCGGTCGCCCCGGCCTCCCGCAGCCACCGCAGGGAAACGTCCGAGAGCCCGTCCCCGGGGGGCCCGTCAGGAGGGAAGACCAGCAGCCGGGCCTCCTGGCTTTCGATGGCCCGCTGGGCGACCGGACCGAGCACGAAGTCAGGGTCCAGTGGGGGCAGGGAAGGCAGTCCGGGGGCAAGCCCCACACGCTCCGGCGATGCCGCGGTCGGTGCGTCTGAGGGCCGCCCATCGAACTCGTCGCCGTCCACCAGGCGAAAGATGGCCACCGCGTCAGCGAGCTCGGGCACAACGGCCGCCGCCGTCGTCAAGAAGGCCTCCGAGAGATCGCGGGCCGCGGGCACCGCCGCCATACGCGCCAGCAGCTTCTCCCGCATACGGCCGCGCCAGTGCTCCTCCGCGTCGCTGGCCGTCCCGACATACTCGACTTCACCGCTCTCGTCGACCACGGGCGCAGCGATGATCTTGACGTGGCGGAAGCGGTCGACGGCACCGTCGACCCGCACTCTGACGATCGTGTCGAGAGGGGACCGCTGCTGTGTGGCCCTCCGCCACGCCCGCCGGAACCAGTCGCGGTCCTTGGGGTGCACGGCGTCCATCCACGAGGCGTCGTCCCCGGGAGTCCACAGCTTCTCGGAGATCCCATTCCCGGACAACACGGTGACGACACCGTCGGGTGACATCACCCATACCGACTGCGGCACGGCCCCCATGAGCGCCTGGTACCGCCGGAGGAGATGCTCCTCGTTCACGGCCGTCCCCTCCGACGCCGGGCAGACGAGCCCGAGGACCAGGCCGACGGCATGGCACCGCCTACGGCCGTCTCCGTTCGCCTCCGCCCGCCCCGCTCTCCGGGCGGCACCAGTGGATCATCACCACTCATGCTCCGATGATCTCGCGCATCCCGGATATCAGCACACCCAGCGGCTCCGCTCGACCACCGAGCCTCCAGCGGCCGACGGCGCCGCGGTGCGTACCGTCGGCCGCAGAGTGCGCTCGCGGGGGCAGGCCCGGGCACCCGGAAGCGAGGACCCGCCCCTGAGCGCGACCGGGGGCCTCAGAACGCCACCGCCGTGCGGGTTCCGGGGACACCGCCCGCCTACGGGCACACCCATTCTCTGTGCCGGACCGACTGTCACCGTCAGGACGCCGGTGCCGGACGGGGGGCGGTCCGGGGAGACGACGAGCCGGCCGAAGAGCACCCGAGGTGCGCGCCGCCCGGGTCCGGGACCGAGTGGAAGCGCGGACGCCCCGGTCCCGCCGAGGTGAATACGTCATGGGCGGCGCTCCGCTCTGCTCGCCGGGATCGCTGTCCGCCGCCAGGGCCACCCAGGAAGCCACCGTCTCGCCCTCCCGTCCATGGGCTTTCGTGCCCTCCTACGTCGTCGCCGTCGGCCTCCGCGACAGGCTCGGTGCGCGGAGTCGTCGCCGCGGGGGCCGTGGCAGGACGGCTCAGGCGGTGTCGACGACCAGGCGGAGGTAGCGATCCCAGTCCCAGTGGACGCCCGGATCGGTGTGGTCGCTGCCGGGCACCTCGTGATGGCCGACGATGTGCTCCCGGTCCTTGGGGATGCCATGACGCTCGCAGATGTCCGCGGTGAGCCTGGCGGACCGCAGGTACATCACGTCCGTGAAGAACTCCGGGCGGTCCACCCATCCTTCGTGCTCGATGCCGACGCTCCGGGTGTTCCAGCTCCAGTTGCCCGCGTGCCAGGCGATGTCCTTCTCGCGTACGCACTGGGCGACATGGCCGTCACCGGAACGCACCACGTAGTGGGCCGACACCTGCTTGGAGGGATTACGGAAGATGCCCGCGGTCGGCGTGAACAACTGTTGGGCGACATGGATGACGACGCGGTCGATCCGGCGCTCCGAAGGGCGGGCGGGGACGGTGTAGTTGGCGGGGGCGGCCGGAGCCCACAGTGCCGTCGCGTAGTCGGTGGGGCCTGTCGGCGCCGACACCACGGCCCGCGCGGAGGCGGGCAGGACGGCGGCTGCCGCCATCGTCGCGGCGGCGCACTGAATGATCCTTCTGCGATGCAACGGCACTCCTGAGGCCGGGCCCGGGGGGCCGAGGCACGGACGGGGACGGGGCGGGAACGGGGCAGGACGGGAACGGGGCGGGAACGGGGCGGGAACGGGGCACGGGCGGGAACGGGGCACGGACGGGGACGGGGGCGTACGGAGCCGATCCGGAGCCGGCCCACCGGCTCGTGGATCATTCCCGCCGATGCGGATGACGAGCCCGCCGGACATCCGGTTCCCCGCAGTCGCTGTTCGGACACGCCACGGCTCCAGCGCGGGCGGGAGACGCGCCTGTGGCTGCCGTGCCTCCGGCGCTGCCGTGCCTCCGGCTCCCGTGTCTCCGGCGCTCCCGCGCCCGGGACACCGGGTTCGCCGCGAGCGAAGAGTTTCGCGCCGGGCGACGGACTCGCCAGGCCCCAGGCCCCCGGCGCCCTGCCCGTTGCCCCCAGCCGCCGCCCCGCCGCCCCGCCGACCCTTCCCCGACCTGCCCCGGGAACAGGACGGTTCACACAGCCCCGTCCACCTCCCCGCCGTCGGCTCCCGCCAGCGCTCCCGCCGGGTCGTCGTCCGCCGGTCCGGCAGGCACCCAACGACCGCGCTCCTTGCGGTAGGGCCACCACCGCCCGGACCGGTCCCACCGGAGCTGGAGGTCGGCGCCCGCGACGGTCCAGCGGGCCCGCCCGCTCGCCCGCAGCGCCGGCCGCTCGCCCGCCTCCCACGCGTCGTCGAGCCGGACGCGGGCCCGCCCCAGGTCCTCCGGGCCCGGCGTCCACTCCTCGTCCAGCACCGCGAGTGCCGCGACCCCTCCGTACCGCCAGGCGCGGACCGCCGCCTCCAGGTCCGCGGCCGGCCGACCGGATCCCGTGGCCAGCCGGGCCCTGACCCGCTGCTCCGGCCGGGTGTCCGCGGCCAGCCGCACCGCGTCCTGCCGCGGAGTCAGCTCGGCCGGGAGCGGCTGTCCTTCGTGCCCCGGGGCCAACGCCTCCAGCAGCATCCGGTGGGCCCGTACCGCGCTGTCGGCCGCCAGCACCTGCAGTGCCGCCGGGTCGATCCCCGGTGCGGGCCCGGTCTCCGTGTCCAGCGAAGGCCCCAGCCCCGGTTCCTCGGGGACCGGCGGGGGAGCGGGGAGCGGCGGCAGGATCCCGGCCGCCGCGAACGCCTCGCCGGCCGGTACTCCGCGAACCTCCGGCTCCCCGTCGTCGGCGCCATCCCGCGCCCCGCCGTCCGCCCGGACCGCGCGGGCGGCGCTGCGCACCTGGAGCTCGTCCAGCAGCCGCCGCTCATCGCGCCCCCGCATCAGCAGCAGCACGAACGGGTCCTCGTCCAGCAGCCGCGCCACCTGGTAGCAGAGAGCTCCCGAATGCGGACAGTGGTCCCAGGCCCCACAGGTGCACTCCGGCTCCAGGTCCCCGATGCCGGGCAGCAGTTCGACCCCGGCGTCCGCCGCGTCCTCCACCAGATGCGGCGGCATCTCCCGGTCCAGCAGCGCCGCGATGTGTCCGGCCCGGTCCACGGCCATGTCCAGGAACCGGTCCCAGGCGCCCGCGCCGAGCTGCTGGAGCAGGACGTCGCTGCGGTAGGCCGTGCCGTCCCGGTCCCGCACGACGGCCGTGATCCGCCCCGGCCGTACGGAGACCGCCCCGACCCTGCCCTCCCGGGCCAGCCGCCGGCCCTGCTTGAGTTGCTGACCGTCCAGCGCGGTGTCCTCCAGGGCCTTGAGCCAGGCAAGTCCCCACCAGGACGTGGCGAAACCCCGGCCCTGCGCGGGGGGAAGCGCGGCGAACACCCGCTCCGCTCCGCGTCGGCCGTCCCGCGACCTCCCGCCGCCCCCGTCGGAGGCGTCCGCGTCGTCCGTCCCGTACTCCGCTCCGTACGCGTGGTCGTCCTCGTAGTCATCGCTCATCGCGCGCCCCCTCGCAGCTCGACCAGGTCGGCCAGTTCCGCATCGGTCAGTTCGGTCAGCGCGGCCTCGCCCGAGCCGAGCACCGCGTCCGCGAGTCCCTGCTTGCGGGCGAGCATCGCGGCGATCCGGTCCTCGATCGTGCCCTCGGCGATCAGCCGGTGCACCTGCACCGGCTGCGTCTGTCCGATCCGGTACGCGCGGTCCGTGGCCTGCGCCTCGACCGCCGGATTCCACCAGCGGTCGAAGTGCACGACATGACCGGCCCGGGTGAGGTTGAGCCCGGTGCCCGCCGCCTTGAGCGACAGCAGGAACACCGGCGCCTCGCCCGCCTGGAAGCGGGCCACCATCTCCTCGCGCCGTGCCACCGGCGTACCGCCGTGCAGGAACTGCGTGTTCACCCCGCGCGCGGCCAGGTGCTGCTCCAGCAGCCGGGCCATCCGCACGTACTGCGTGAAGACCAGCACCGAACCCCGCTCGGCCAGGATGGTGTCCAGGAGTTCGTCCAGCAGCTCGACCTTCCCCGAACGGTCCGTGATCCGCGGATGCTCCTCCTTGAGGTACTGCGCCGGATGGTTGCAGATCTGCTTGAGCGCCGTGAGCAGCTTCATCACGAGCCCCCGCCGCTCGAATCCGTCGGCGGCGGAGATCTCCGCCAGGGTCTCGCGGACCACCGCCTCGTACAGGCCGGTCTGTTCCGGCGTCAGCGACACGGCCCGGTCGGTCTCGGTCTTCGGCGGCAGCTCCGGGGCGATCCCCGGGTCGGATTTCCGCCGACGCAGCAGGAACGGCCGCACCAGCGCCGCGAGCCGGTCGGCGGCGCCCGGATCGTTGCCGCCCTCGACCGCTGCCGCGTACCGCGTACGGAAGGTGCCGAGCCGGCCGAGCAGACCGGGCGTCGTCCAGTCCAGGATGGCCCACAGTTCGGAGAGGTTGTTCTCCACGGGCGTGCCGGTGAGCGCGACGCGGGCACGGGCCCCGAGGGTACGCAACTGCTTGGCCGTCGCCGAGTGCGGGTTCTTCACGTGCTGCGCCTCGTCGATCACGACCATGCCCCAGGACACGGCGGCGAGCCGTGGCGCGTCGAGGCGCATCGTGCCGTACGTCGTCAGCACGAACTCGCCGTCCGCCAGGCCGGCCAGGGAACGCGACGCGCCGTGGAAGCGGCGGACAGGGGTACCCGGTGCGAACCGCTCGATCTCCCGCTGCCAGTTGCCCATCAACGACGTCGGGCACACCACCAGCGTCGGGCCGGCGGCGTCCCGGTCGCTCTGCCGGTGCAGATGCAGGGCGATGAGCGTGATCGTCTTGCCGAGGCCCATGTCGTCGGCGAGGCAGGCGCCGAGGCCGAGTGAGGTCATCGTGTGCAGCCAGTTCAGACCGCGCAGCTGGTAGTCGCGCAAGGTGGCGGTGAGCGCCGCGGGCTGTCCGATCGACTGCTGGGCGGCGGACTCAGGGTCTGCCAGCCGGTCCCGCAACTGCTGGAGCCAGCCGGTCGCCGCCACCTCGACGCGACGGCCGTCCACCTCCGTCGAACCGGTCAGCACCGCGCCGAGAGCGTCGATCGGGGTGACCTTCCGGTCCTGGGTCTCCCGGGCCCGGCGCGCCTCCACGGGGTCGATGAGCACCCACTGGTCGCGCAGCCGCACGATGGGCCTGGTGGACTCGGCGAGCCGGTCCAACTCCTCACGGGTCAGCTTCCGGTCGCCGAGTGCGAACCGCCAGTCGAACGAGAGCAGCGCGTCGGCGGAGAGGAACGAGGGCATGTCAGCAGTGGTGCGTCCGCGCGTCCCGGCCCGCTGCCCGTCGCCCTCCTGGACCAGGAAGTCCCGGTCCGCGGAGTCCAGGTCCGTGGCGCCCCGGTCGTCCGGGCCGATCACGGCGCGCGCGGTGAGCTTTCTGGCCAGTTCCCTGGGCCAGTGCACCGGAACACCGGCGGCCGCCAGGGACCGCGAGGCGGCCCCCAGCAGCTCGGCGATCTCCTCGTCGGCCGGCTCCACCGAGTCCGGCACCGCGGCGGAGAGCAGCGGCGCCAGCGGCGGCCAGGCGCGGGCGGCCCGCCGCAGGGTCAGCAGGGCGTCCATCCGGGCCCGGGGCCCGAACGCGGCGGCGGTCCGCGAGTCGCCCGCCCATACCTCGGCCGCGTCGGCCACCAGGGAGGGATCGCTGACACTGTGGATCTGCAGGACGGCGCGGAACGACGGCGTGGCCAGGTCCGGACCGGACCCCTGCCCCATCGCTTCCGGGCCGGCCCCGGTGCCGGCCACCGTGCCGACCCGCGGCGAGGTCACGCCCGTGACCTCGATACGCAACGAGAGCCGTACGCCCGCGTCGTGACCGGCCGCCACATCGGCCGCCCAGGCGCGCCCCTCGGGCAGGTGCTGCGGCGGCTGGGCGGCGAACGCCGGCCCGGCGGCCGCGAACGCGGCGGCCGGTGTACGGGGCATCGCGTCGGCCACGGCGTCGAGGAACGCACGCAGCAGGCGCTCCGGTTCGGGCAGCAACGTTTCGCCCGTGGCGCCGTCCGTCGCGTACCGCTTCCCGGCTCCCGCCGCCCGACCCGCACCGTCCGCCCGACCCGCACCGCCCGTGCCGCCCGTGCCGCCCGACCCGCCGGGCCCCTCCGGCGGTTCGTCGCCCTCGCCCTGAACGGGGGTCGCGTGGGCGGTCGGTGGCATCGACGCCGCCAGTTCCCGGATCCGTTTGAGGTCGTCGGCGCTCAGCGGCCCGATCCGCCAGGCGTCGTGGTCGGTGCCGCTCAGCCCCGGCAGCAGGAGGCCGCGGGCGACGAACTGGAGAGCGAGAAGCGCGGCGGCGCCCCAGAAGGCGGTGGCGGGTGAGACACCCGCGACGGCGCGTGCCCGGGTCAGGACCGGCAGGGCGTCCCGCACGGGGAGGTACCGCACCGTGACCGTACGGGGTCGCAGGTCGGTTCCGACGACGGTCAGGTCCGACGAAGCCCGGGGAGTGTCGGCATCGGAAGGGGTGCTACCGTCCGGATCCCAGAACGCGATCCTGCCGGTACGGGCTGGATCCGCGGGGACGAAGACCGCTGAGTAGCGGGACAGTTCGGCGATCTCGGAGGGCGTTGCCGCAGGGTGCCTGTGCACAGCGATGTCAGATTCCTCAAATTTGACTAGTGGGCGGAGTCGCCGAGGGTACCCCATCTCGGGCGGCGATAGGTCATCAAGCTATGTGGCGTGCGTCACTCATTCTCTTTCCCTGATCCCGATGGTGCAGCCAGCCCCACCATCGGGACCGGGGGTTTGCCGCAGGGGAACCGGGGTGGTGACGCCATGGCCCCCATGGACCCGCGGTCCGTACGTTCGACCAGGTCAGCGCATATGTTCCAGAGACCGGAGACGTCATGCCCCAGGCGACAGCCACTGTTGCGCATCCCGCCGACGAAAGCGGTCCGGACCGCCCGGCCGACGGCCGCGGGGCGGCGGCCGGAAGCGACTTCGCGCCGCTGCTGCGCGCCGTGAGGGACCAGGGCCTGCTGGAGCGCCGCACGGACCGGTATGTGCTCGGCATCGCCGCCAATCTGGCGGCTCTGACCGCGGTGATCACCGGCTTCGTCCTGCTCGGCGACACCTGGTGGAGCCTGCTCCTCACCCTGCCGCTGGCGGTCCTGTGGACCCGTACGGCCTTCGTCGCCCACGACGCGGGGCACGCCCAGATATCCGGCGACCGCAGGACGAGCAGGCTGATCGGTCTCGTACACGCCAATCTGCTCCTCGGTATGAACGAGGCGTGGTGGAACGACAAACACGTACGTCACCACGCCAACCCGAACCACATCGACAAGGACCCCGATGTCGGTGTCGGCGCCCTGGTCTGGACCCAGAAGCAGGCCGAACAGCGTGAGGGATTCGCCCGCTGGCTGACCAGGAACCAGGCCCGGCTGTTCTTCCCGATGCTGTTGCTCGAAGGCATCGCGCTGAAGATCTACGGATTCCAGTTCCTGCGCCGACAGCCCCTCCGGGAACGGGCTGTCTCGGGGCTGCTGCTGACCGCGCACTTCGCCCTTTACGCGACGCTGCTGCTCAGCACGCTCTCCCCGGGCAAGGCGATCGTCTTCGCCCTCGTGCTGCACGCGCTGTTCGGCCTTCACCTGGGCATGGCCTTCGCCCCGAACCACAAGGGCATGGAGATGCCCGACCCCGACGGCGAGCGCTGGGGCCACCTCCAGCGGCAGGTCCTGACCTCGCGCAACGTACGCGGCGCCGTCCTGACGGACTGGTTCCTCGGCGGGCTGAACTACCAGATCGAGCACCACCTCTTCCCGAGCATGCCCCGCCCCCACCTGCGCCTGGCCCAGCCGCTGGTCAAGGCGCACTGCTCCGGCATCGGCATGCTGTACGTGGAGACCGGACTGATCGAGTCCTACCGGCAGGCGTTGTCGCACATGCACGAGGTCGGCGAACCGCTGCGATAGCGCGGCCGGCGGGGAACGTACGGGCGCGTGGACGCGTTCACACAACAGGAGCGGCGTCGGCCGCGAAGGAGGCGTGGACCATGTCGAATGGTGCGAAGGCAGCTGTCGCGGGAGTGCTGGCGGCAGCCATCCTGTGGCCCCTCATCGGATTCTGGTGGGCGCTGCTGATCGTGATCGGGGTTCCCGTGGCGGGCTATCTGCTGCTGGATCCGTCCCAGCGGCGCAGGCTCCGGAGGATCAACCGCAAGGAGATCGGTCGCTGAGCACGAGGGCGTCACGCGGGGTGGGCGGCCAACTCGTCCAGGGCCGTGAGCAGTCCGGGCAGCGTTGCTCCACGGCCGACGGGGATGACCGTGCCCGGCTCCTCGTCCAGCAGGAACAGAGCGATGTCGTCGGTCCGGGCCACCATCGACCACCCCGGGCCGTCGACGCGCAGAGTGCGCGCGTCTGCCGAGGCGTACGAGGAACGGATCCGCCCGGGCGGCGGCGGGGCCTTCGTATAGGCGGTCGCCTCCGACAGGGCCCTGCGTACACCGGGGTGCCGGGGAAACGTTGAAGGGGCGCTCTCCGGCTCGCCATCGGCGCCGTTCCCCGGCTCGCCCCCGACGCCCGGCCGCGAGAAATGCGCCTCGTCGAGCTGCTCGCGCCACACCGACCACTGCGCGGCGATCTCGTCCGCCCCCAGCCGCCGCTGCGCCGGGCCCCAGGCCTCCGCATCGGGAGGGGCCAGCGGCGCGGGGCCCTCCCCGTCCGTCTCCGGATCGTGCGGTTCCGGCACGCCGGGCGCGGCGACGGCCAGGTCCATCGGCCAGCCCGGCAGCGCGCACACCATGGAGCGCTCGTCGGGGGAGAGATCGTGCTCCATGCCGCAGTCCCACGCGGCGATGGCGACAGCCACCTGGGAGGCGTCCTCGACGACCACGGTCCACCGAGCCCCCGCGCTGTCCTGCCCGAGGACGAGTCCGTAGCCCTCCTCGTACGGTTCGAGCGCGAGAGAGTCGCACGCGGCTACGTAATCGTCCCCCAGCACGCCGGGAAACCGCGCGGGCGTCAGCAGCATCGCCGTCAGCACCAGCAGTGCGTCGTCGGCGACAGCGCCGTCCGCACCGGCCACGGGGCCCTCCCCATCGCTCATCGCCCGCCTCCTCATCCCTCGGTCCTGCGTCCCTCGGTCCGTCGGCGCACCCTAACTACTCGGTAACCCCCTCGTCGAGGCTCTGACGAGCAGGAGCGAACCCCAGCCGCGCCCTCCCTTGTCCGGGTGCGGGGAAGCCGAAGGCCCGGGCGCGGGGGAGGCGTCCGCGTAGGATTGGACGTCCGGCCGAACGAGGGGACAGCGTGGTGAAGCGGTACGACCGGCTGAAAGAGATTCAGCGACTGGACCCCGAGCGGGACTTCCTGGAGATCTACCGTCTCACCGTCACCCACGAGTTCCCCTGGGACATCACCCGCGCCCTGGAACTGGCCCTCTACCGCACCTATGCCGTGCCCAGCATCGGTCGGCTCCTCGACGAGACGGCAGAGCTGACGGACCGCTCCCAGAAGCGCTACGACGACACCGCCCTGCTGCTCGACACGGTGGTGGAGCACGGTTTCGACTCCGACGACGGCCGCACAGCCGTCCGCCGGATCAATCGGATGCACCGCAGTTATGACATCAGCAACGACGACATGCGCTACGTCCTGTGCACGTTCGTCGTCACCCCGAAGCGCTGGCTGGACAGTTTCGGCTGGCGGCGCCTGTGCTGCCACGAGCTGGGCGCCTTCGCCGCCTATTACCGCACACTCGGCGCCCGCATGGGGATCAAGGATCTTCCGGAGACCTACGAAGACTTCGAGCGCACCCTCGACGCCTATGAGCACGAGCACTTCGGCTGGGACGAAGGAGCCCGCCGGGTATCCGACGCCACCCTGGCGCTGATGGCGTCCTGGTACCCGGCGCCCCTCGCCCCGCTGGTGCGCGGTGCCAGCCTCGCGCTCCTGGACGACTCGTTGTTGAGGGCGTTCCGCTACCGCCGCCCGGGGCCGGTGGCCCGCGGCCTGACCAGGGGAGCACTGCGGCTCCGGGCTCGTGCCGTCCGGCTCCTGCCGCCCCGGCGGACTCCCCATTACGCGCGCCAGAACCCCGAGATCAAGGGATATCCGAACGGATACGAGATCGAGGAGCTCGGTACGTTCCCCACGCCGGGCGTCCGTGGCTGCCCGGTTCCGGGCCGCCGGCCGTCGCAGCCGCCCGCCGAATGACGCGACGCCCTGACGGTATGACGCGACGCCCTGACGGTCCATGCGCCGGGCCCGCTACGGCTCGGACACTTTCTGTACGGCGGCGGGCCCGGCCGCGCCGTCGGTATCAGGCCTGCCTGACGGCGAGGGCGAGGAAGCGGTCGTCCTCGTCGGTGTAGGACTCCAGCCGCCACCCCGAGCCGGCCAGCAGCGCGCGCAGCCTGGGCTCGGCACGCAGGTCGTCGTCGGTGACGGTGCGCCCCTGGCGCGCGGCAAGGGCGGCCCGGCCGATCGGGTGGAACAGAGCCAGGACCCCGCCCGGCCGGACCACACGGGCGAATTCCGCCATACCGGCCTCGGGGCAGACCAGATGCGAGACCAATCCCGCTCCGAACACGCCGTCCAGGGCTCCGTCACGCAGCGGCAGCCGCGCGACGTCGGCACGCAAGAGTGTTCCGCTCTCCCCCCGTCCCGCCCGCACCGCCGCCTCCAGCATGGCCGGGGTCAGGTCGGCTCCCAGCACCGTGCCCTCCGGCCCGACCGCGGCCCGCAAGGCGGGCAGCGCGCGCCCTGTTCCACAGCCCGCGTCGAGCACGGCATCGCCGGGACACAGCCCGAGCAGTCCGGCCGCGGTGGTGTAGGCGGGGCCGTCGTCGGGGAACCGGCTGTCCCAGCCGGCCGCACGCGGGGTGAAGAAGTCCAGGACGTGATGGGTGTGGTCGTCGGCCATGGAGACATGATCGCGCAACCGGCGCGCGGCATGCCATCACCGGAACCCGGGCTCTCCGGTCAGACATCGCCGCCGTGGTCCGAGGCGCTCAGGTCGTAGCGGGCGCCGGTGACCGGGCGTCCGGAAAAGAAGTCCTGATCCGTACGGTCGAGTACGCCGGGCGCATGCCCACCGCCCGGCTCCTCGCCTCCGGCTGCCGACGGCCCGGGCATCGCGGCACCGTCCGTCAGCCGACCATGTCGGCCATCGCGACCACTTTGTCGATCCGCACCCGCACGACCAGTTCGCCGGGCACGCCGTTGCGCCGGCCGAACTCCTCGGCGGCGTCGGCCTCCACGTAGCGGTGGGCGATCAGTGTCGCCCACCGCAGGAGTTCCCCGGGGTCCTCGCTCAGCTCGGCATGCCCCTGCACCACCACGAACGCGTACGGAGGCCGGTCGTCGTCGACGCAGAGGGCGACGTGTCCGTCGCGTGCGAGGTTGCGTCCCTTCACGCTCTCCCTGCCGGTGTTGAAGACCACCGAGTCGCCGTCGAGAAGGAACCAGACAGGTGCGATGTGCGGGCTGCCGTCGGCCCGCACCGTCGAGACTTTCGCCGTACGCGTGCCCTTCGAGAGGAAGGCCCGCCATTCTTCTTCGGTCATGTGGTGTGCCATGGGCCCATACTGAGCCGGAGCCCCGCATGGCGCGAAGCGGCGCCCCGAGAAGTGAGGGGCGCTTGCCCCCACGGTGTCGTTGCGCAAGGCTTGCGCGCGTAGCGGGGCACGGGGAACGAGGGTACGGGGAGGACGAGCACATGCCGCTTGACCGGGGACTTGACTGGCTCCTTGACGATCTCACCAGCAGGGTGCAATTCATACGGCACGCGTTGGTGCTGTCGAACGACGGCCTGGTCACCGGGGCCAGCACCGGGCTCGCCCGCGAGGACGCGGAGCACCTGGCAGCGGTCTCCTCCGGTCTGCAGAGTCTGGCGCGCGGCTCGGGGCGCCACTTCCGGGCGGGCAGGGCCCGCCAGACCATGGTCGAGTTCGATGAGGCGCTGCTCTTCGTGACGGCCGCGGGTGACGGCAGCTGCCTGTGTGTGCTGACCGCCGCTGAAGCCGATGTCGGCCAGGTCGCCTACGAGATGACCCTGCTCGTCAACCGGGTCGGCGAGCATCTCGGTGTTGCCGTTCGCCAAGGTGGGCCCGATGACGTCGGGCCCTTCTGACCTGCACTTCTCGTCGCCTGTGGAGAGTTATCCACAGGGGTGACGGATGACGCCTCCCTCGGGCTACCGTGATCACGGAGAGTATTCGATCCGACGGGGGAGGACAGTCATGACGGTCAAGGAAGCACTCCGGGCGCACGCCAGGACCCAGGGTGCGCACGCCAGGACCCGGGCCGCGCGGGCCGAGGGCGCGAAGGCACGGGCCGACGCCCGTGCCGGGGGTGTCACGGAGACGGAGTGCGAGGGCGGGCGCACCCCATCCGCCGCTCCGGCGGCGACGGTCGCGGCCGGGCGCGCGGCCCAGGAGCTGAACATCCGGCGTGCGGAGTTCGAACTCGCGGTGCACCTCGGGCTGATCGCCGTCGTCGGCGCGCCGGGCGGTGGGCGGCCACGGGTGCACGAGGAGGAGATCGCGCGTCTGCGCGAGCAGCCGGGCTTTCCCGATGGTCTGGCGGAGCGGGTACGCACCGTCGGAACAGCGGAAGGGGCGGCTCTGCTGGGCATCGCTCCGGCACGGTTCACCCGGCTCGCTCGGGCAGGCTGCGTCTCCCCGGTCACGTTTTATCTCAACCGGTATCGCGCGGTGGTCTGGCTCTACCTCGCGGACGAGGTCGCCGCCTTCGCGGCCCGGGAACCCGAGCTGCTCGCGGGGCGGACGCCGTCGGGGATGCGCACGATGCTCGAGTCGGGCACCGACCGGCGGCCGCGCAACTGGCGCTCGCAACGCATCGACCGGCTGCTGAACCGCACGGCGGACCCCTGGGCGCGAACGGCGGTCCAGGCCTCGGCACTTGACCCGGTGCAGCTCGCGGAAGTGGTGGACGACCCCTACGAACGCGCCTATCTCGTGCGGGTCCGGCCGGAGCCGGTCTTCGGACGTCCGGGGTCCATGGCGGCGAGGGAAGCCATGGGGGAGCTGATGCTGGCCGACGACCCCGATGAGATCCTCTGGCGGCGGGTCAACCTGACTCTGGAACTGGACAGGGCGCGCGAGGACCGGCCGGCCCCGTGCCCCGGGGACGACGGAGAAACCCGAGCGGTGCCGGCCGTCCGGCCCGCCGCCAATGCCCGTCCCCGGGCCGAGGTGCCGCTGTCCGCCGCCGATCCGGCTCCGCCCTCCGCCTGTGCAGGGGCGTCACGCTCCGCTGCGGCGGGCGCGCCGACCGGGAAAGGACTGCTCGCCAGGTTGGGGTGGCGTGGGAGGGGCGCCGGATAAGTCTTCGCGCTGATCGTTCGGATGGGTCATCCTGTCCGCATGCTGATCAGGGAAGCAACCTCCGAGGACTGGCCCGCCATCTGGCCGTTTTTCCATACGATCGTCTCCACGGGCGAGACGCTCACCTTTCCGCTCGATCTCGGTGAGGAGGACGCCAAGGGGTGGTGGTTCGTCGCAGCGCCGAGCCGCGTGGTTGTTGCCGTGGACGATGCCGGGACCGTGCTCGGCACGGCGAAGATGAACCGGAACCACATGGGCAACGGGTCGCACATAGCCAGCGCCACGTACATGGTCGACCCCGCGCGCTCGGGCCGGGGAGTGGGGCGCGCGCTGTGCGCGTACTCGGTCGACTGGGCTCGCGCCGAAGGATATCGGGCCATGCAGTTCAACGCGGTGGTCGAGACCAACACTCACGCCGTCAAGCTGTACCGCTCCATCGGCTTCGACGTGATCGGAACCCTTCCGGAGGGCTTCAACCACCCGACCGAGGGCTATGTGGGGCTTCACATCATGCACAAGGCCCTGTGACGTCAGGGCGACTTCACCCCGCCGCGCTCCCACCGGCGGGAGCGCGGCGATCAGGCGAAGGGGTCCGCTTCCGGCCCCAGATCCCGGCCCGGCAGTGTGCGGCCCGCCGGGCCCCCGTCCGCCTCGCCGCTCGCGGTGACCCCCGGGACGACCGTCCCGGCCCAGGAGAGAGCCGTCCATCCCGAGTCCGGCGAGCCCTCGACCACCACCACGCCCGTGTTGTCCAGGCCGTGTTCAGCGGCGAAACCGACCGTGACGTTTCGTGCGCGGGCGGCGGTCCACACACGGATGGCGGCACCGTGACTGACGAGTGCCACGGTCCCGGGCTCCCCGGCCTCCGCCGCCTCGGCCACCACGGCGTCGAAGCGGGCCAACGCCTCCGCCCCGCTCTCGCCCCCGGGCATCCGGCGGGCGATGTCCCCGGCGGACCAGGCGAAGGCGGTCGTCAGGTACTGCCGCACCGCGTCCTCATCGGCCCGCATCTCCAGGTCACCGGCCGACAGTTCGCGGATCCCGTCACGGATCCGGACCTCGATGCCCCGCTCTGCGGCGAGGGGTGCGGCCGTGAGTTGCGTACGGGTCAGGGTGGAGGCGTACACCGCGGCGATGCCCTCCCCGACAAGGGCCCCGGGGAGGGCCGCAGCCTGCCGCAGGCCCAGGTCGGTGAGGCCGGGGCCGGGCCGCGCGGTGTCCAGGAAGTTGCCGACGTTCGACGGTGTCTGTCCGTGACGGATCAGCAGCAAGCGCATAGAACGGGTCCTGCTCCGGGCTCAGGCGCACAGGCGGCGACGGATGGATGCGCGGTCCACCCTCTCATTCGGCCGCCCCGGAGGACAGCGCGACGTGAGGCCTGCTCGCATGAGGCCTGCTCGCATGGCCGGAAGCGGCGCTGGGGGACTCGTGGCCGTTGCTGTCGCCTGTCCGCCCTGAGATGTCACCCGCGCGGGCCCGGGCGCGGCTCACCCCTCTCCCCGGGCCGCGCCCCGCTCCGAGGGGTGTGCCGTACCACCGCGGCGACGCGGCACACGCCTGTACGGCCGTCACCGTTCCGCGACCGGCGGCGGTGCGGTGGCCGGTGGGGGAGCGGGGCCGATCTCGCACCAGACGGCCTTGCCCTCGCCCCTCGGCTCGATCCCCCAGCGCGAGGCGACCGCGTCGAGCAGGAGCAGTCCCCGGCCGGAGGTGGAGGTCTCGCCCGGCCTACGCCGACGGGGCCAGGCGCTGGACCGGTCCTGGACCGACAGCCGGACCCGCCGTACCGGGTCGGGCAGCACCTCCAGGGTCAGGACCGCCCCACCCTCGGTGTGCAGGAGCACGTTCACCAACAACTCGCCCGTGACGAGCTCGGCATCGTCGGCGAACTCGGCCATGTCCCAGTCGGCGAGGGCCTGGCGCACGGTCGCGCGGGCGTCCGAGAGCCCTTCCGGGTCCGCCTGGTGGATGTACTGGTGCAGCCGCGGCGCGTGCGACGACCCCACGTCGGGGCTGCGGCGCAGGACGAGGAGCGCCACATCGTCCCCCGACCCCCACCGTTCCCACAGCCGTTCCGACAGGTGATCGGCCAGCGCCTCGGCCCCGGCGGGCCCGGTGCTCACCTCGTTGCGCAGCGCGTCGATGCCGGTATCGAGGTCGGCTCCGGGCTCCTCCACGAGTCCGTCCGTGTACAGGACGAAGGTCTCACCGGGCACCAGGTCCAGGCGGGTCTCCGGGTACTCCTCGTCCTGGAGGTCCGTGGAGGTTCCCAGCGGCAGCCCGCCGCGCACCTGCGGGCTGCCGACCCGCCCGTCGAGGTGGCGGATCAACGGGCCGAGGTGTCCGGCCCGTACTACCTGCGCCGCTCCGGTCGCCAGGTCGACCTGGGCGTACGTGCAGGTGGCAAAGCGCTCGGTGTCCAGTTCGGCGAGGAAGCGGGAGGCCCGTGCCAGCACGGTGGCCGGCGGGTGCCCTTCGGCGGCGTACGCGCGCAGGGCGATACGCAACTGGCCCATGATCGCGGCCGCGTGGGTGTCGTGCCCCTGGACGTCCCCCACGACAAGCCCGTAACGGTTCTTGGGCAGGGTGATCACGTCGTACCAGTCGCCACCGACCTGTCGGCCGCTCCACGCCGCGTGGTACCGGACCGCGATCTCGCCGCCCTCGACCTCCTGTATCCGGGGCGGGAGCATCGCGGACTGGAGCTGGGTGGCGAACTCCCGCTCCTCGTCGAAGAGCATCGCCCGTTGCAGGGACTGGGCCACGATGGCGGCGAGGCCCAGACACAGAATGCGCTCGTCCGCGTTGAACACCGTGCGCTCGCGGTAGAAGAGCGCCAGACCACCGAGCGACCGGGCCTGGGCCACCAGGGGAAGGTAGGCAGCCGCCCGGAATCTCAGCCTGCCGAGATGCGGTTCCAGTTCCGGGTAGCGGCGGGCGAGCGCGGCGAGAGAGGTGATGAACCGGGGGCGTCCGCTGCGGATGGTGTCCGCGAGGGGGAGGTTGCGGTCGAGGTCGCCGGAGCCGAGCCCGTCGAGGACCTCGAGCGACTCGCCGCTCACCGCGACGATGCTCAGAGCGGAATTCTCCACGAGTCCCAGGGCGAGACCGTCGGCGCCGAGCCGGGCGAGCCCGCCGGGCCCGGTGAGGGCGGCCGTCACGTCGTCCACGGTCACCGCGCGGGACATGGCACTTGTTGTCCGTTCAACGATATCGGTCTGGCGCTGTCGTCGTTTTTCCAGATCGAGAACGAAGGCCGAATGGGTGACCTCCGCCGTCGCGTCCCGGACGACCCCCACGATCCTGTGTGCCATCCCGTCCTTCGATCGCAGGATGCGGGCCTGGACATGGGTCCACTGCGTGGTCCCGTCGTCCAGCGGCACCCGGAAGTGGACGCTGTAGGAATTGCTGCCGCCGGTGATGGCCTCGTCGATCGTGACGTCGAGCCGAGCCCGTTCCGCCGGTTCCAGGTGCTCCAGCAGTGCCCCCGGGCGCGCGTCGAACGTCGCCGGATCCACGCCGAACACCATGAGCCCGGCCTCGTCGATGTCCAGTGTCCGGGTGTCCAGGTCCCAGTCGAAACTGCCGGTCCGATTCATGGCGAGGCGTTCCGTCGGCCGGATCTCACCGTTGGACTTCCGGTCGATCCGGCGGAGCGGAGGGGCTTCGGCGTCCTGCGGCCGTTCGTCGTCGGTCATTCCAGCTCCGGAGGTCGTCCGGCGGGGCCGCACGTCGGCGGACCCCGTAGGCCTCAATTGTCGAGCCGCATCCATCGGAGTGCCACAGGGCTCGCCCGCGATGCCTTACGCCCGCGCCGCCTCGCGCTCCCGCGTGCCCGCTCCCGAGCGCACGGGTCCCCGGTCCCGCCCTCCACCGGCCCCGCGGCTCCCGGCACCGATCCGGGGGCGCGGAGTGGCGGCCGACGGCCTTCCGCGATCATGGAGGGCGACGCACGTGTCCACGAGCCCGGCGAGCGGAGCGCACGCATGAACGACGACCAGCCCGTCCTGCTGGAGAAGAGGGGCGCGTGCCTGCGCCTCACGCTGAACCGCCCCCGGGCGCTCAATGCCCTCAGCCACACCATGGTGAGGCTTCTCGACGAGGCCCTGTCCCTTGCCGAGCAGGACGACTCGATCGCATCCGTACTGCTGTCCGGGGCCGGTGACCGGGGTCTGTGCGCGGGTGGCGACATCCGCGCCCTGCACGACGACGCACGGGCCTCGGGACGGGCTTCCCTGGAGTTCTGGCGTGACGAGTACCGCCTCAATGCCCGCATCGCCCGCTTCCCCAAGCCGTACGTCGCACTGATGGACGGCATCGTGATGGGCGGAGGGGTCGGAGTGTCGGCCCACTCCGCGATCCGTGTCGTCACCGAACGGTCACGCGTCGCCATGCCCGAGACCGCGATCGGCTTCGTGCCCGACGTCGGGGGCACTCGCCTGCTGGCCGCCGCCCCCGGCGAACTGGGCACCCATCTGGCGCTCACGGGACGCTCCGTCGGGGCGGCCGACGCCGTTCTCTGCGGTCTGGCCGATCACCACGTCCCGGCCCGTCTTCTGCCCGAGCTGACCGACGCGCTGGGCGAGCCGGCCGGTCCGGACACGTCGGTGGCGGACATCGTCCAGCGCTTCGCCACGGAGCCGCCGCCCGGTGAGCTCGCGGCGCAACGCGACTGGATCGACGGTTGCTACGCGGCGGACAGGGTGGAGGACATCCTTCGACAGCTGCGCGACAGCGGTGTTCCCGCGGCGGAGGCGGCCGCGGACGAACTCCTGACCAAGTCGCCGCTCGCGCTCAAGGTCACGCTCGCCGCGGTCCGCCGGGCAGCCCGGCTCGACAGCCTGGAGGCCGTGCTCGATCAGGAGTTCCGTGTCTCCAGCCGGGTGTTCGAACACCCCGACTTCGTGGAAGGCGTGCGAGCCCGGATCATCGACAAGGACAACGAACCGCAGTGGAAGCCGGGCTCCCTCGTGGAGGTCGACGACCAGGAGGTCGCCCGGTTCTTCGCACCGCTCGGCCCCGGCGAACAGGAGCTCGGACTCGCTCCGGAGCCTGCACACGCCCCCGTCGACGAGGGGCAGGCCGGACAGGGCGGGCCGGCAGGCGCACCCCCGCTGCGCCTGGGCGTGTTGCGAAAGGAACGCCGAGCAGGCAGGACTTTCGAAGCCCGCCCCTAAGGGCTGTCCCGCAATTCCCGGCGGGCGCGCGACGACAGCTACGGCACCTCGCCGCGTTGTCGGAACGTCCACATACATCCAGTATGCGGACGTCCCTCCGCCTTGCGATGCACCGCATCTGACGCCGCGCGCCTATCCACCGGGAATTGCGGGACAGCCCTTAACCGTCGCTGCCGGAGAGGCTCGGCTGCAATGCCCGTACGAGAGCGAACAGCCGGTCCTCGTTGCCGGTCAGCCCCGCGCTGCGCAGGGCACGGTCGGCCTCCCTCATCGGAGACGTGAGCAGCGGCAGGTAGACCGGGGCGTCGTCGGGGTCCGCGAGCGCTGCCCGGGTGGCTTCCAGCAGGCGGACGTACGCCTGCGCCGCGGCGAGCTCGTCGTTGTCCATCTCAGCATCTCCTCGTCAGAGCTGTCGGACCGTCAAGCATCCCCCATGGGTCTGACAACGCCGCCCCTCAGGTTCGGCCGTGCCCTCCGGACACCCCGCCCGGCGGTTCCACCTCCAGGTAACGTCGCTTGCGCGGACCCCGATAAAGCAGCACCGTCCAGCCCAGTTCCCGCAAGGCCGAAGCGCAGCCGGCCAGCGCTTCCTCCTCGTCGTGAGCCGCGCCACTGCCAGGTGGCCCGGTCCACTCGACCCGTACCGAACCGGCCGACTCCCCGTCGCTCACCCGGTATCCGGCCGATACGCGGCGTCCCGACGGGTCCACGGCCGAAGGGGTGGCACCCGACCTCTCCAGCGCCAACGCGACCGCTCTGACCGGGCGGTTCATTTCCCACGGAGCCGGTGCGGCCACAGGGTCGGGCTGCCCGGCCCCGGTGAGCCGGCGGATCTGCAGCAGCCCATCGAACGCGGTCCGCACCGAAGCGGCTCGTGCCGCCGGGGGCTCGGCGGCCGGTGGGCCGTCACCGGTCGCAGGCTCGAATCCGCTGTTCTCCCCGATGCCCATGCGTCCCCCTCGCGTTCCGTACCGTGCCCAGTGTGCACCGGGGGCAAGAACACCGGGCAGCCCTGCCCCGACCCTGAGCGCGACCTCCGCTCAGCTTCCGGTGCCCCGGGCGTCCGCCTCCAGGGCCGCCTTGAGACGCTTCAACGTCGTACGGATGTTGCCGCGCTGGAACTGCGCGAAGGTCTTCCCGCCCGTCGCCACGCGGTCGAAGGCATGGGCGAGGAAGTCGGGCCAGCGGCGCCGGTCGTCGGTCCACGTCTCGGTGACCCGGGTCGCACCGTCCACCTCCTCGAAACGGTACTCCCACGTGGCGATCGGCCCCGGAAGCCGAGGGCGCCGCAGACCGATCGCGTGCACCCGGAAGGCGAAGCGCTCGCCGGGGTCGGCCGCCGTCACCGTGCACCGTGTTGTCCAGCGTGCCGCACCGCGCTTGTTCCGGCCCTCGAAGACCATGCCGACGTACGCACCGCGCTGATCGCCGTGCACGGTCGCACCATGGTTCTCGGGGCTCCAACGCCCCATGGCCGTGGGGTCGCTGAGCTGTTCGTAGACCTGCGCCGGGGTGGCGGCGATGAGGATGCTGTCGGCTACGGACATGATGCGGGGCATGGGGCCACTCCCTTGTCCACGGCCGTCGACGGACCACGCCCAGGTGCCGTACGGGCCGTGGGCAGGCACCCGGGACCCATACCTTACTTGCGAGTAGATTCTATGGTGAGGCGGGTAGCGGGAGGAGGTCCGGAGCACAGGGCCCGCACATCCCCGTTTCCCGCCCGGCCGGATGGTCGCCCGGTCGTCCCTCCCGCGTGACGCCCGGTGTCAGGCGCGCCACTCCGCCGTGCGCTCCGGCGACGCTTCCGAGAGGGCCTTCACGATGGCGTCGACGTCGCCCTGGCTGCCGTACACCGGAGTACCGGGCTGCTGGCGCCACGAATCGTCCAGGCCGCCGCTGTCGACCGTGTCGAAGCCCAGCGCGTCGATGAGGTCGCGGACCGCCTGCTTGGCCGTCGGGTCGTCGCCGGCCACCGGGAGCGCCTGCCGGCCGGGAGTGTTCCGCGGACGGCCCCGGTCCAGGATGTCCTGGGCGTACGTGCCGTTGAACGCCTTGATTACGGGGTGGCCGATCTGCCGCTCCGTCCACCGGCTCTCGGGCAGCCCGTCCTCGATGGCGGCGATGCGGCCGTCGCGCTGCCGCGGGTAGTAGTTGCCCGTGTCGATGACCGCGGCTCCCTCCGCCGCGTCGTCGAGGAATCCGGCGGGCAGATCGGGCACGGCCTTCAGGGGCACGGTGACGACGACCACCTGGGCGCCCCGCGCGGCCTCCGAGGCGGCCACCGGTTTCGCCCCGGTCTCTTCGGCGAGGGCGGTGAGTGTGTGGGGGCCGCGGGAGTTGGCGACCGCGACCTCGTGCCCGAGTGCGGTCAGACGGCGCGTCAGGTTGCCACCGATGTTGCCCGCGCCGATGATGCCGATCTTCATGGATCCGACCTTCCGAAACGTGCCGAGTGGACAGGAGCGAGGAGAGAAGTGGTTCTGTCGATTCACCAACTCCGGCGCCGGAGTGGCTATTCCGTTGTTCACGAGGGAATATCTGATCGGATCCCGGACGTTGACGCCATCTTTCGGACGCGTCGGCCGAGGCCGGAGCGCTCGCCGTAGGCCATTTGAGTGTCCTTGTCGGCCGCTCGCCCCGGACGGGGAAGGATGTCCCACCGCACCGATCGCCGCGGGTCCATTCTGGTCGCCGAGTCCACACGGGCCGTCGACCGAAGGAGCGTCGTAGTGACGACGAGGGGCATCTCGCAACCGGTGGAGACCGATACCGCCGACCAGGACGAAATGCCGGTACGGCGCGGCGAACCCGGCAACGTGGTCATCAAATGGATGACCAGCACGGACCACAAGACCATCGGCACGCTCTATCTCGTCACCTCCTTCGCGTTCTTCTGCGTAGGAGGGCTCATGGCGCTGGTGATGCGGGCCGAGCTGGCCCGGCCCGGTATTCAACTGATCTCCAACGAGCAGTTCAACCAGGCGTTCACGATGCACGGCACGATCATGCTACTGATGTTCGCGACGCCGCTGTTCGCCGGATTCGCGAACTGGATCATGCCGCTGCAGATCGGCGCGCCCGACGTGGCGTTCCCCCGGCTGAACATGCTCGCCTACTGGCTGTACCTCTTCGGCTCGCTCATCGCGGTGGCCGGATTTCTCACCCCGCAGGGCGCCGCGGACTTCGGCTGGTTCGCCTACGCCCCGCTCAATGACGCGGTCCGCTCGCCGGGCATCGGCGCCGACATGTGGATCATGGGCCTCGCGTTCTCCGGCTTCGGCACGATCCTCGGCTCCGTCAACTTCATCACCACGATCATCTGCATGCGCGCACCCGGCATGACGATGTTCCGCATGCCGATCTTCGTCTGGAACGTCCTGCTGACCGGTGTTCTGGTCCTGCTGGCCTTCCCGGTCCTCGCCGCGGCCCTGCTGGCGCTGGAGGCCGACCGCAAGTTCGGTGCGCACGTCTTCGACGCGGCCAACGGCGGCGCCCTGCTGTGGCAGCACTTGTTCTGGTTCTTCGGCCACCCGGAGGTCTACATCATCGCCCTGCCGTTCTTCGGCATCGTCACCGAGATCTTCCCGGTCTTCAGCCGCAAACCGGTCTTCGGCTACATCGGCCTGGTCGCGGCCACCATCGCCATCGCAGGCCTGTCCGCGACCGTGTGGGCGCACCACATGTTCGTCACGGGAGGGGTGCTGCTGCCGTTCTTCTCGTTCATGACCTTCCTCATCGCCGTGCCGACCGGCGTGAAGTTCTTCAACTGGATCGGAACGATGTGGAAGGGCTCCCTCTCCGTGGAGACCCCGATGCTCTGGGCGGTCGGGTTTCTGGTCACCTTCCTGTTCGGCGGTCTGACCGGGATCATCCTCGCCTCACCGCCCCTTGACTTCCATGTCTCCGACTCGTACTTCGTCGTCGCCCATTTCCATTACGTCGTATTCGGCACCGTGGTGTTCGCGATGTTCGCCGGATTCCACTTCTGGTGGCCGAAGTTCACCGGGAAGATGTTGGACGAACGCCTCGGGAAGATGACGTTCTGGACACTGTTCGTGGGATTCCACGGCACGTTCCTGGTGCAGCACTGGCTCGGCGCCGAGGGCATGCCGCGTCGGTACGCGGACTATCTCGACGCCGACGGCTTCACCGCGCTGAACACGATCTCCACTGTTTCCTCCTTCCTTCTCGGCCTGTCGATGCTGCCGTTCTTCTACAACATCTGGAAGACCGCGAAGTACGGCAGGAAGATCGAGGTCGACGACCCGTGGGGTTACGGCCGTTCGCTGGAGTGGGCGACTTCCTGCCCGCCGCCGCGGCACAACTTCGTCACCCTGCCGCGGATCCGTTCCGAATCCCCGGCGTTCGACCTGCACCACCCGGCGCTCCGTTCGCTGGAAGAAGCCACCAACCGTCCCCAGAACTCCACGATCGTCGCCCCGGGGGACAAGCACGAGTGAACACGGTCCCAGCCATGCGCGTGCGAGGGAGAGGAGGACAGGGTGAAACCCGACAAGGACTGCGCCCGGGGCCTGGCGCAACTGGAGGGCTTTCTGCTGTGGAACGCCGAGGTGGAGCGGGCGCGACGACAGGCACGGCGGTTCACCGACCGGTTGCCCTGGTTGACCACGGCGCAGCGTGAGGACGTCGAGCGGGTGTTCATCGCCGAGCGCGTCGCCGCTTCCCGGGAGTCGCTCACCCGCGTCCGCGACCGCGCGGACGAACTGCGTGAGGAGTACACCGGGCGTTACCTCCGGCTCCGGGCCCGCTGCGTCGCCGTCTCGGCCGGCGCGGTGGGCGCGGCGACCTGCCTCGGGACGGCGCTGACGTTGGTCCTGCGCTGACACCGCGCGAGCCGCGGTGAGGTGCCGCGAGGTCCGGCGTGTCCGGGGCGGCCGGTCGTCGGCCGCCCCGGGCGGACCCGGGGCGCGCGAGCGGTGCCGGAACGGTCAGCTCTTCACCAGGCAGAAGGGGTGCCCGGCGGGATCGGCGTACACGCGCCAGCCGCGTCCTTCGTCTCCGGCGTCGAGCAGGGACGCCCCGCGTGCCAGAACCTCCTCGTGCGCGCGTTCCTGATCGGTGACGCGGAAGTCCAGGTGGAACTGCTGGGGCGGGTCCTGCCCGGGCCAGCGCGGCGGCAGGTGGTCGGCCACCCGCTGAAAGGCGACGACGAGCCCGCCGGGTGTGTGCAGCGTGGACCAGTCCGCGTCGCACTCCCACCGCCGGTCGGGGCGGTCGACCTCACCCCCGAGCAACGACGCGTAGAAGCCGGCCAGGGCCCTCGGGTCCGGGCAGTCCAGGACCACGCACTCCAGTTCAGCGATCATGGCCGCATATTAAGGGCCCCGGACGCCGCCCGGCAGGGGCCGGTCTGATCGTCAGGTCCCCTGAGGGGTGGCCCGCCGATCCTGGCCGTGTCCACGCCGCCCGGTGCGGCACCCCGGGACCGTGGGGCCGGGCCCTTGGGTGCCGCCCCGCGTGGTCTCAGCGGGCCCCGAACACCTGCGTCCACACCGGACCGCCGCCGGAGTCCTGCTTCCCCACGCCGATCTCCTCGAAGGAGCAGTTGAGGATGTTCGCGCGGTGCCCCGGGCTGTCCATCCAGGACCGCATCACGTCGGCCGGGGTCCGCTGTCCTTTCGCGATGTTCTCGCCGTAGGTGGACCACTGGTAGCCGGCGGCGGTGATCCGGTCGCCGGGGTTCCTGCCGTCCTGCGAGGTGTGCGAGAAGTAGTCCTTGGCCTCCATGTCGGCGGAGTGCCGTAGCGCGGCCGTGTTGAGCCGGTCGTTGACGGTCACCGGTCCGCAGCCCTCCTTGGCCCGCTCCGCGTTGACCAACTCGGTGACCTGCTCGGCCGTGCCCGCCGGGGCGGGCGGCGCGGGCGCGGGCGGTTCTGGCTTCGGGGCCGGAGCAGGGGCGGCGGTGGTGGGCGCGGGCGGTGGCGGGGTGCCCTTCTCCGGCTTCGCCCCGGGCGTACGTGAAGCGCTCGGCGACAGGGCGGCGCTGGGCGACACGGACGCGGTGGGCGGGGGAGAGGCGGACGGCATCGGTGAGGCCGACGTGGGCGCCTGGGAGCGGGGGGCCGGAGCGTCGGCGGTGACGGTCGTCGCGTCCCGGTCGTCGCCGTCGGTGTAGAGGTGTACCGCTGCGCCGCCCGTTCCGAGCGCGGCGACCGCGACCACGGCGGCGACGGCGGAGTTACGACGGCGCCGCCGGGCCTGCACCCGTCTGCGCTCCGCGCGCCCCGCCCCGGCGCCGTGCGAGCCCCGGCCGGGCGCCTGGAGGTGCGCAGCCGTGGTGAGCAGTTCGGGAGCGGCCCCCGCCCCCGCCGCGGCCACCGGGACCAGGGCGAGACCCACCAGCAGCCCTTCGGCGGGCACGAGCCCCGAGCGGAGTCCCGCGCACACCGTGCATGCGCGGGCATGGCGGGCCAGCCGCTTGCGCCACAGGGCGGAGGGTACGCCGTCCCAGCCGGTGGCGAGGTCCTCCAGCAACACGCACGGCGGTTCGGCCGCCAGTGCGCCCACCACGACCCTCGCCGCCTCCAGCTGGGCCTTCATCCGCTGCACCCGTACGGCGGTGTGCTGCGGGGAGAGTCCGAGAGCCGCGGCGACCTCCGCGCGGGACAGGTGCCCGGCGGCCTCCAGCCACCACAGCGACAGCAGGGCGCGGTCGTCCTCGTCCAGCCAGCGCGTCGCCTCCGCGACCTGGCGGCGCTGGCCGGTCAGGCCCAGTTCCAGGATCGTCGCCTCGACGAAGTCCGCCCGTGGATCCGGCAGGTCGTACGCGGCGTCCAGCCGGTCCGCCGCTGTCGCACCCGACTGCCTCTCGCGCCAGTGCGCGCGTATCTCGTTCATGGCTATCGCCACCAGCCAGGAACGGAAGCGCGACGGGTCGCGCAGTTCGGGCAGCCCCCGGAGCATGCGCAGCACCGTCTCCTGCACCACGTCGTCCACGTCCGCGTGACCGTCCAGCGCACGTCCGACCACGTTGTACAGCAGCGGCAGGTACGCCGAGACGAGCTGGTCCTTGGCCTGCTGATCGCCGCTCCGCGCCGCCGCGATCAAGACCGTCGGGTGATCCTTGCCCATGCTGTGCTCACTCTTCCGGGGTCCGGTGCTGTCACTTCCCACACTCGGGAGACGGGGTGCGGGCGGGGCGATAACAACAATCCGGCGGGCAACCCCGGAAACTTCGCCCGCCGCACCCCGCCACAGGGCCACGGCGGCCCCGGTGGTGGCGGTGCGCGCGTCAGGCCGGAACGCACTCCGCGCACCGGTCCGGGCCACGGAGAGCGCTCCGTGGCCCGGACCGGTGCGCGGGACGTACGGCAGCCGTACGGTCGCCGGCGGGGCGGCTCAGGTGCGGGGCGGCCCGTCCTGGTCGCGGTCCGTCCCGAACTGCTGCCTGAGCTTGTCCTGGGCGGTGTCGACGTGGCCCTTGTACTTGCCCTTCGTACGGTCGTCGACCATGTCGCCGGCCTTGTCGACGCCCTTGCCGACATGTTCCTCGTGACCCTTGAGCATCTTCTTGATCTTGTCCAGTGCGGACATGCGTCCTCCTCGTCGACTCTGCGCCCCCACCACCTCAAGGGTCACCGCACCGAGCACCGCGCGCATCCCCGCCGGGCACGACGAGGACGCCGACAGGTGGGACGGAGGAGGATGGGACGTGTGAAGCGGCGCCCACTGGGCACATACCGGTTGACCAGGAGGAGGTGGTGGCAATGGGCCGCATCCGAGTCGTCGTCCGTCGTCCCCCGCCCCCTTCGGGGCCCCCGCCACTGGATCTGCGCACCCCGTCCGGGCGCCCCCTGCCGTACTGACCGCCGGCGCCCCGGCCCCTGGAGTCACCGGTGCGCCACCGTGCTATCGGTGATCCGGGTGGGGACCGCCGTCGAGCGGTCCATGCCGTCGTGGTCGGTCCTCGTACCGCGCCGCGGCCGGCCCCGACAGCGGCGCCAGCCGTTCCACCAGGGCCTCCAGCTCCTCGACGGCGTGTTCCGTCTCGCGACGGATGTTCTTGTGCTCCGCGACGACGGCCCCGAGCAGCAGCGCGGTGAGCGCGACGCTGCCGTTGAGCAGCGAGAGGTTGGCCATGATCTCCATCAGGCTGTGCCCGGCGAACGGCCCCAGTCCATCCGTCGCGGCGATGATGGCGAGCACCGAGACGACCAGGGCGCACGGAGCGCTGCCGGGCAGCTGGAAGCGCAGGGCCGCCCAGATGATCACGGGGAACACCAGATAGATCATCGACAGCGAGCTGCGCGTGGCGATCAACGACGACACGACCACGACGGTCGCGAGGACCGACGCCTCCAGCCACCGGTCGGACGGGCGGGGCCACCGCACCCCGCGCAGGACCAGCAGCACAGGGGTGACCACCAGGACCCCCATCACGTCCCCCGCCCACCAGGACGCCCAGACCAGCCAGTACCGTCCCGGCGGAGCCTTGCCGTCGAGCAGCAGCGTGAAACTCCCGATGCCGGCGCTGATCAGCATCCCCGCGAACGCCCCGAGAAACACCAGGCAGACGCCGTCCCGCAGCCGCACCAGCTCACTGCGGAAACCGACCTTCCGCAACAGGGCGTACGAGGCGAGCGGGGCGACCGTGTTGCCGAACATGATGGCCAGACTGCTCACGGTGAACGCGCTGCCGGTCTCGAGGACGGTGAGCAGCGCGCCCAGCGCGATGCCCGGCCAGACGCGGACGCCCAGACACAGCAGCGCGGCCAGGGCGATCCCGGTGGGGGGCCACAGAGGCGTGACGACCGCGCCGTCCACGACGACCTGACGCATCAGCCCGAGATGCCCCGACAGGTAGTAGGCGGCGGCCACGCCCAGGATCTGCGCCACGTACACGGCCCGGCGTCTGGCTTCCTCGGTGCGGATCACACCCCTCATCAGACACCGACCGTGACGGGACTCGGCAGGTGACACGCGCGGTACGGTCCGGCGTCACCGCGGCCCGCGGCGAGCCGCAGCATGCCGCAGGACCAGTACGGCGGCATCGTCCTCGTGCCCCGTCACCTCCGTCGCGCGCAGGACTTCGTCGGCCAGCTGCGCCGCGCTCGCACCGACGTGCGAGGCGACCAGCCCCCGTACTCGCTCCAGGCCGTCCTCGATCAGCAGCGAGGGCCCCTCGACGACCCCGTCGGTGAGGAGCACGATCGCCCCGTCCGAGTCGAGGGTGCGCCGGGTGACGGGGTAGCCCTCGCCGGGCTCGATGCCCAGCGGCATACCGCCCGGGTCCTCGGTGACGCCGGAACGGCCCTCCGAGGTGGCCCACACGCATGCCACGTGCCCGGCCCGCGCGCAGTGCAGTTCCCAGGTCGTCGGGTCCAGACGCATGAAGGTGCAGGTGGCGAAGAGGCTCGAGTCCACGGACACCAACAGATCGTTCGTCCGGCCCAGGACCTCGCCCGGATCGGACGCCGTGCCCGCGATGGCCCGCATCGCGATACGGACCTGTCCCATGAAGGCGGCGGCCTCGACATCATGACCCTGTACGTCGCCGATGGCGAAGCCGAGGGTCCCGTCCGCGAGCGGGAAACCGTCGTACCAGTCGCCGCCGATGTCCAGGCCGTGGCGGGCGGGCGCGTAGCGTGCCGCGGACTGGAGACCGGGGAGCGTGGGCAGGGCCGCCGGAAGCATGTCGCGCTGGAGTGCCTGCGCGAGCTCCACCCTGGCCTGGTGGAACTCCACTTCGCGCCGAGCGCGGGCAGTGAGGTTCTGCAAGGTGTTGAGCAGGTCTTCGGCGCTAGCTGAGCGGGGAGTCCGACGCCGGTTCATGTGCCGCTCCGCGGTGCGTTATGTCCCTGAATCATAGGGCGGGCGACCCCGAGCGGCGACTGCGGGCGCTTTCGCGTCCCCGCCGGCCCGGGGCACCGCTCAGGACGGCCGGGCGCGATACAGATCGCGGAGCAGGGCGATCTCGGCACCGTGGTGCAGCACCTCCTGGTTGACCCACCAGACGACGTCGACGAAGAGGTCCTCGGCGTCGCTGCCGTTCGGATAGGTGCTGTAGCCGACGGTGTCCAGGGCCGCGTCGTCGGCGGTGAGCAGGGCTTCGCGCCAGGCGGCGGACGCGGTCTCGAAGGCGGCCACCGCCCCGGCGGCGTCGCCCGGAGTCCGGTAGCCGTCGCGCGTGAGCGTCCTGCCGCCACGGGTGTGGTCGGCACGGAGGGTGAGCATCTCGGCAAGATGACTCAGACGCCACGCGAGGGTGGTGAACGGAGGGGGGAACGGATGCGGGGAGTCCGCCGAGTCCCGCCCCCAGTCCCCGGCTCCCGCCAGTACGGTCGCCCGCGCCCCGGGGCCGTCGCCGCGACGGCGTACGGACCAGCAGTCGGGCACGGGCTCCCAGAGGAGCTCGTCGTCATCGAGCGGGGTGACGCCGATGTCCGTGCCGTTGCCGCTGTCCATGACGGGGCCGGCCAGGCGGGCGAGGAGCCGTTCGCAGGCGAAGTCGAACTGTTCCAGGAGCGGAATCAGGCGGAGTGGAAGGGCCATCGGAGGAGCGTGCCACGGCCGACGGACGGGCGCGAGCCCAATTTCCGGCGCCCGCACCCCGCAGGGCCGCACCGGCCGCCGCCAAGCCTGACGCTGGCCGGATGGACCCTCGTACCGAGCCGTTGTCAGTGCCCGGTGGGATGCTGCCCGCATGGACGAGCTGATGAGGCAGCGACGGGTGTACGGCACCGACCACGACGACCCCCGCCCCGGGCCGAGGCCGGGGCACGACTACCGGGAGCTGGTCGGCGGCCCGCTCGACGGGCTGCTGCTCGACGTCACCGGCTGGGGCGAGGCGGATCTGCGCGACGGCGTCGGGCTGGTCACCGAGATCGGCGCCTACGGGCCCGGAGGACGTGCCGAGTACGGGCCGCGGTCGCCGGACAGCCACCAATGGGACTGGCGCGGCGACGTGCGGTGAGAGACCGGGTGACGAGGGCAGGGGCGGCAGGAATCGAACCTGCGACATACGGTTTTGGAGACCGCCGCTCTGGCCGCTGAGCTACGCCCCTTGGTTACGGGTGAAGCCTGGCACGCGCGCGCCAGGACACCAACAGATTTACCGGGCGTGGCACGGGACCCCGTCAGGCACGCGGAACGGCCCCACGCGCGGCCGGGGGCCGGATGACGGTGGGGAGCCGCCCCCGGGGCGCCGGGCGAGCCGGGGGACGGGCTGTGGGCCGGGCCACGCCGTCCGATAGGTTGGCCGGTCATGTGGGCTTTGAGCGCGGTCGGGCACCGTCGGCTGGGTGTGGCGGGATCCCTGACGATCGTCGTCGGTGGCTGGTTCGCCGGGAAGCTGCCGGTTCACGACCCCTGGGGTCTGTGGACCGACCACGGCTCCGCCACGAAGGCGGCGGCGGCCGTCCTCGCCTACGTCGGACTGACCGTGCTCCTCGTGGCCTGGTGGCAGTACGGCAAGACCGGCTCCACCGGCCGTGACACGCTCGTCACCCTCGCCTGGTGGACGGCACCGTTCCTGCTCGCGCCCCCGCTCTACAGCGCCGACGTCTACAGCTACATCGCCCAGGGCGCGATGGTCCTCGAAGGGCACGACGTCTACACCGCGGGACCTTCCGCCCTGGACCCCGGCGGAATCGGCGGCGATGCCGCGGCGAGCGTCGGCAACCACTGGCGCGACACCCCGGCCCCGTACGGACCCCTCTTCCTGCTGCTTTCCGCGGCCGTCGCCTGGATCACCGGCGGAACGATCGTTCCCGCCGTTCTGGCGATGCGGATGCTCGCGCTCGTCTCCCTGGCCCTGATCGTCTGGTCCCTGCGCCGCCTGGCGCGCGAACACGGCCGCAGCGAGAGCCGCGCCCTGTGGCTGGGAGCCCTCAATCCGCTGCTCCTGATGCATGTGGTCGGCGGCGTGCACAACGACGGGCTGATGATCGGCCTGATGCTCGCAGGCCTGGTGCTCGCCCTGCGCGGCAGATGGATCGCGGGCAGCGCCCTCGTCGGCCTGGCCATGATGGTGAAGTCCCCGGCGGCCGTGGCACTCCTGTTCATCGGGGTTCTCGTGCACGCGTCCGCGGCCGGCCCCCAGTGGCGCCGTTGGGCCAAGGGACTGCTCGCGCCGGGCGTGATCGCGTGCGCGGTCGCCGGAGGTGCCACGCTGATCAGCGGCACCGGATTCGGCTGGCTCCAGACCCAGGGCGTCGCCGCGAACATCCACACCGCGCTCTCCGTCACCAGCGACGTCGGCCTCGGCCTGGGGGAGCTGGCCCGGCTGCTCCTGGGTGTCGACGCGGCGCCGGTCAAGTCCGCCGTCCAGACACTGGGCCTGGCAGCCGCGCTCGCAGTGATCATCCTGCTGGCCCGGCGGGCGATGCGGGGCAGCATGACGCCCGCCCACGCCCTCGGCCTGTCGCTGCTCGTCCTGGTAGCCCTCTCGCCCATGGTCCAGCCCTGGTACCTGCTGTGGGGCATGGCCGTCGTCGCCGCGACCGACCAGTACGGCCGCCTCTCCGCCGTTCTGATCGTGCTCTCGGCGGCGCTGGTGTACGAGACCCACCCCATGGGCGCCACCCCGCCCTACGGATTCGCCCTGGCCGGACTCGCCGCCGTCCTCGGTACTCTCGCGATCCGGCGGGCCCCCGTCGTGCCGCCCGGCGTTCGGCTGCCCGGCCAGCGGGGGCCCGCGGATCCGGCGGAGAACCAGGAGACCTCCGCGTCCGTCACCTCCCCCGCCCCGGCCCCGCAGAACGCTCCCTGAACACATCCTCTCGACGCCCGGCAAGATCGTCGGCTACGCTGAGCAAGTCCTGTTGTCTCCGATAGAGGTGGACGTTGCGCATCTGAGGTCCGCGATCATCGCGCGGTACGGCCCTGGCCCGTACACGGTCACGACGCTGTCGGCACTTCTGCCGCCCGTGGCTTCCGCGTGGATGCGACCTCGGTGCTGAGCCGTCCCTCACCTTCGCAGGACTGTTCTTCCCACCACTTTCCGGCCCCCGGCCGGGTCGCCGCGTGCTGTTCGCATACGAAGCCCCCCGTTCCTTCCGCTTCCGACTGCGAGAACCCCATGACCCATCCCCCCGCGCCCAGCGCCTCCGTGGCAGCCTCCAACCTCACCTTCCGGTGGCCCGACGGCACGAACCTCTTCGACGGGCTCTCCCTCACCGTCCCCCGGGGCCGCACCGGTCTGGCCGGGGCCAACGGCGCCGGCAAGTCGACCCTGCTGCGCCTGTTCGCCGGACTCCTGCGACCCTCGCAGGGATCCGTCACGGTCGGCGGCAACCTCGCCCACCTTCCCCAGAACATCACCCTGGACACCTCGCTGCGCGTCGACGCGGCCCTCGGCATCGCCGAGCGTCGGGCCGCACTGCGCGCCATCGAATCCGGAGACGTACGGGAGGAACACTTCGAAACGGTCGGCGACGACTGGGACGTCGAGGAGCGCGCCCTGGCCACGCTCGGCTCCCTCGGGCTCGGTGCCGTCGAACTGGACCGCACCGTCGGGCAGTTGTCCGGCGGCGAGACCGTCCTGCTGCGGCTGGCCGCGCTGCTCCTGGAACGCCCGGACGTCCTCCTCCTCGACGAGCCGACCAACAACCTGGACCTGTTCGCCCGCCGCAGGCTCTATGACGCCGTCGACTCCTGGCGCACCGGGATCCTGATCGTGGTCAGCCACGACCGGGACCTGCTGGAGCGGGTCGACCGTATCGCCGAACTGCGATCGGGCTCGGTCAGCTGGTACGGGGGCGGCTGGTCCGCGTACCAGGAGGCCCTCGCCACCCAGCAGGAGGCCGCCGGGCGGATGCTGCGTGCCGCCGACGCCGACGTACGCCGCCAGCAGCGTGAACTGGAGGAGACCCGGATCAAGGTGGCCCGCCGCCAGCGCCACGACAAGAAGCTGGACGGTCAGCGGAAGGCCCCACGCATCGTCGCGGGGGAGCGCAAGCGCTCGGCCCAGGAGTCCGGGGACCGGCTGCGCGGCCTGCACGAGGACCGGCTGGACGAGGCCCGCGAGCGCAGGGAGGAAGCCGCCGAAGCCGTTCGCAGGGACGCCGAGATCAAGGTGAGCCTGCCCCACACCGCCGTACCCGCGGGCCGCACCGTGCTGACCGTACGGGACCTGAGCCTCCCCTACGGGCGGCTGCGCGAGGGCAGTCTCCAGGTGAAGGGACCCGAACGTATCGCCCTGGTCGGCCGCAACGGGGCCGGCAAGTCGACCCTGCTGCGGGTTCTCACCGGGGAGCTCGCACCGAGCACCGGGGAGGCCACGGCCGCGGTGCCGCTGAAGTTCCTCCCGCAGCGACTGGACATCCTCGATGACGCGCTGAGCGTCGCCGACAACGTCGCCCGCACCGCCCCGGGCACCACCGACAACCAGATCCGCTCCCAGCTCGCACGGTTCCTGTTCAAGGGCGCCCGCGCGGAGCAGCCGGCGGGCACCCTCTCGGGCGGCGAACGCTTCCGGGCGGCCCTCGCGGCGACGATGCTCGCCGCCCCCGCCCCGCAGCTGCTCCTCCTGGACGAGCCGACGAACAACCTCGATCTGGCCAGCGTGCGGCAGCTGACGAGCGCCCTGGGCTCCTACGAGGGCGCCCTCGTCATCGCCAGCCACGATCTGCCGTTCCTGGAATCAGTGGGCGTCACCCGCTGGATCCTGCTGGACGACGCGTTGCGGGAGACCGACGCCGAGGGGGTCCGAGAACTGTTCGGAAGCCCGGATTCCACCCCGGCGGACACGGCGTGACACCGACCGAACGAGCGAACGAGCGAACGAGGAGGAGATCTTGATGGGCGCTGACCTCGGCCCGTGTGTCGTACTGATCACCGGCGTGATGGCCGCCGGAAAGTCCACCGTCGCCCAGCTCCTCGCGGAGAGCCTGCCACGGGCCGTCCATGTGCGCGGAGACGTCTTCCGCCGCATGATCGTCTCCGGCCGCGCGGAGATGACACCCGACGAGGCGGAGGAGGCACGGAGCCAGCTCGACCTGCGCCAGCGGATCTCGGCGCAGGTGGCCGACGCCTACGCGGACGACGGATGGACGGCCATCGTCCAGGACATCGTCCTCGGCGAGGACCTGCCCCGCTACGTCGACAGGGTCCGCACCCGCCCGCTCCATGTCGTCGTGCTCGCCCCCTCGCCCGCGACCGTGCGCGAGAGGGAGGAAGCGCGGGCGAAGACCGGGTACGGGGAGTGGACGGTCGAAGCGTTCGACGCGTATCTGAGGAGCGGGACGCCACCTGTCGGCCTGTGGCTCGACACATCCGGTCAGACGCCCGAGGAGACGGTTTCGGCCATCCTCGACGGGCTGCGCGGGTGATCGGCGGTCCGTAGGTCCGGGGCCTGAACGGGGAGGCACGGGCCCTGCCCCAGGGGTGCGGGCGGCGGGCGCGGCGCGGCCTCTCAGGCCGCTTCGTAATGGTGGGCGCGCCCACCCCGCCACTCCACCCAGACCGGGTTGTCGAGTATCCGGTCCGCTTCTTCGAGGCCGGCCTCGTTGAGGAACACGATCACGTCCTGGTCGCTGTGGGCCAGCCCGAGTATCTCGTCCCGGCCTTCGTAGTGCACGGTCACCCGGCGGCCGCCCGAGGGGGTCGGACGGTGGATGACGATCGGGGGATTAGCCATGGGTCCACCCTGCGACGCGCCCTCCGCCCTCGCATCCCCGGCCCGCCCCCTCCGACGGCGAGCCGGGGCCGGCCGGAAAAAGGCTCCCCCGCCCTCCTTGGGGGGCGAGGAGGGCCTCATCGCGCGTCGGCCCCGAGTTCCACCGTTGTGGTGACACGCACCAGGGAGGGGCCGCGCGGGGCGGAACCGAATCCGAAGGCGACGGGCGGGTCGAGCGGGGAGAGGGGCCCCAGGCTCACCCCGTCCAGCACGGCGTCGGCGGCCACGACCGGCCGCAACCCCCGCG
Source organism: Streptomyces sp. MMBL 11-1 (assembly GCF_028622875.1). NCBI lineage: Bacteria > Bacillati > Actinomycetota > Actinomycetes > Kitasatosporales > Streptomycetaceae > Streptomyces > Streptomyces sp. MMBL 11-1. Next base: position 7,896,906 of record NZ_CP117709.1, read on the forward strand.
CCCCGTACCACTCCCGCCGCCCCGGGCCCGCGCGGCCCAGGGTGCGTACGCCGGGCATCAGCAAGCGGGCCGGCACGTCGCACAGCGCGGCCCAGACCGGGCTGCGGGCGAGCGGGGCCGGTACGGCGGACAACAACAGGCCGAGGGCCGAGCGGCGTCCTGCCCGCAGCCACAGACGCAGCGGTCCCGCCTCGACGAGCCAGGTGTCGCCGGCGACGGTGACGGTCACGGGCACCACCTCGATCCGGTCGAAGCGGTAGGTGGCGGCCACGAAGTCAGCGACCCGCCGGGACGGGGCCAGCAGGACCCGTTCACCGTCGGGACGCTCCACCATGACGTCGCTGAACGCCCCGAAAGGCGAACGCGGCCAGTGGCCGACCACCAGCCGGGTACCCGAGGCGGTACCCACACCGGCGATCCAGCCGTCGAACCGCAGTCGCTCACCCGTCACGCCCGCCAGTCTCCCCCGTCACGGGCGGCGGGGGAGGACCGGCGGCCGGCGCGGCGGGCTCCGCCGCCCTATGGGCGACTCGAAGCGGGAGGCGTCCCCGGCTCCGCGGCGTACGACCTCGGGCTCGTCGCCGGAGAAGTCGATCACCGTGGTCAGCTCGGTGCCGCAGTCGCCGGAGTCGATGACGGCGTCCACCTCGTGTTCGAGCCGCTCCTTGATCTCCCAGCCCTGCGTCAGCGGCTCCTCCTCGTCCGGCAGCAGCAGGGTGCTCGAAAGCAACGGCTCGCCGAGCTCGGCGACCAGCGCCTGGGTCACGACGTGGTCGGGGATACGCACGCCGACCGTCTTCTTCTTCGGGTGCAGCAGCTGGCGGGGAACCTCCTTCGTCGCCGGGAGGATGAAGGTGTAGCTGCCGGGCGTCGCCGCCTTGATCGCCCGGAACACGTCGTTGTCCACGCGGACGAACTGCGACAGCTGCGCGAAGTCGTGGCACACCAAGGTGAAGTGGTGCTTGTCGTCGAGATTCCGGATCGACCGGATCCGGCCGAGAGCGTCACGGTTGCCCAACTGGCAGCCCAGTGCGTAGCACGAGTCGGTCGGGTACGCGACGAGCGCACCGGACCGGATGCTGTCGACCACCGTGCTGATGGTGCGGGGCTGGGGATTTGCGGGGTGCACGTCGAAGTACTTGGCCATTCACCGAGCTTACGCGCTCGGGCCGGAACGGTAGAGCCCTCCGCCGGGAACGGTGAGGGGCGGCCCGTCGTGCGACGGGCCGCCCCTCCTTCCGCTTCACGCGGTGGCGTTCACCGCCGTGCCGGTCAGACCGCGGCGGCCCCCACCAGCTCGTCCAGTACGTCCTCCATGGTCACGAAGCCGATGACCGTGCCCTTGTCCCCGGCGACGGCCGCGAGATGCGTACCGGCGGCACGCATCGCGGTGAGGGTGTCGTCGAGCGGGGTGTCGATCTCGACCCGGATGACGGGGTGGAGGGCGCTCGTGGGCAGCGCTTCGGCGCGTTCCGCGACGCCGAGGGCGTCCTTGATGTGGAAGTAGCCCAGCAGTCCGTCGTCGGGTCCGGTGACCGGCAGCCGGGAGAAGCCCGAGGCGACGGCGGCCCGCTCCAGCCCCTGCGGAGTGATGCCCAGGTCGACGGTGACGGTCCGGTTCAGCGGGACCATCACCTCGCCGACCGGCCGGGTCCCGAGCTCCAGCGCGTCCCGCAGGCGCTCCCCGTCGGCCGGGGCCAGCAGCCCGGCGTCGCTGGAGTCCTTGACCAGCCGTACGAGCTCGTCATCGGTGAACACGGAGGCGACCTCGTCCTTGGGGTCGACCTTGAGCAGCCGCAGCAGCATGTTGGCGAAGGCGTTGATGCCGAAGATGACCGGCCGCAGCGCCCGGGTCAGGCCCACCAGGGGCGGCCCCAGCGCCAGCGCCGTGGCGACGGGGGCGGCCAGCGCGATGTTCTTCGGGATCATCTCGCCGATGAGCATGTGCAGATACGTCGCCAGCGTCAGCGCGATCACGAAGGCGATCGGGTGGACCAGCGCCTCCGGCACGCCCACCGCGTCGAACGGCGGCTCCAGCAGATGGGCGATGGCCGGTTCCGCGACGGCACCCAGCACCAGTGAGGAGATGGTGATGCCGAGCTGTGCGGTGGCCATGGCGGCCGACAGGTGTTCGAGGCCCCACAGGGCGCTCTTCGCGCGTCGGCTGCCCCGCCTGGCCTGCGGTTCGATCTGGCTGCGGCGGACCGAGATGAGAGCGAACTCCGCGCCCACGAAGAACGCGTTGGTGAGAAGGGTGAGCGCGCCGATGGCGAGCTGGATGGCGGTCATCGGGCGTCCTCCTCCACGAGGGCCGGCGCCGGTGCGGGCGCGCTGATCCGGACCCGGTCGGCCCGGTGGTGCTCGATGTCGAGCACGTCGAACTGCCAGCCGTCGACCTCCACCCGGTCCGTTCGGACCGGGATGCGGGCCAGCTGGTTGGCGAGCAGGCCGGCGAGCGTCTCGTAGGGGCCCTCCGGCGCGGCGAAGCCGATCCGGTCGAGCTGGTCCAGCCGGATGCTGCCCTCGGCCTCCCAGACCGGGCGCCCGTCGCCGAGCGGCTCCACCGGGGCCAGGTCGGGGCGCTCATGGGGGTCGTGCTCGTCGCGGACCTCGCCGACGACCTCCTCGACGATGTCCTCGACGGTGGCGACCCCCGCCGTACCGCCGTACTCGTCGATCACCACCGCCATCGTCCGGTGCTTGCGCAACTGCGCGAGCAGCCGGTCCACGGGCAGTGAGTCGGGCACGAGGAGCGGCTCGGTCGCCAGGGCGGTGACGGGGGTCCGGGCCCGCTCGGACTCGTCCAGAGCGAGCACATCGCGGATGTGGACCGTCCCGATGACCTCGTCCAGGCTGTCCCGGTAGACCGGGAAGCGGGACAGGCCGGTGGCCAGCGTGAGGTTGGCGGCGTCGGCGGCGGTGGCGTGCGCCTCCAGCGCCCGGACGTCGACGCGCGGCGTCATCACGTTCTCGGCGGACAGCTCCGCCAGGTGCAGGGTGCGGACGAACAGTTCGGCCGAGTCCTGCTCGATGGCGCCCTCGCGCGCGGAGTGCTGGGCGAGCGCGATCAGTTCCTGCGGCGTACGGGCGGATGCCAGCTCCTCGGCCGGCTCCAGACCGATGCGGCGCACGAAATGGTTCGCGGTGTTGTTGAGGTGCCGGATCAGCGGAGCGAAGCAGGCCGTGAAGGCCCGCTGCGGTGTCGAGACGACCTTGGCCACCGTGAGCGGGCTGGAGATCGCCCAGTTCTTCGGGACCAGCTCACCGACGACCATGAGGACCACGGTGGAGACGGCCACGCCGAGGAGGGTGGCGACCGTGGACACGGCGCCGGCCGGAAGCCCGGCGCCCTCCAGCGGGCCGCGCAGCAGCACCGCGAGGGACGGTTCGGCCAGCATGCCGATGACCAGGGAGGTCACGGTGATGCCGAGCTGGGCGCCGGAGAGCTGGAAGGTGAGCCGCTTGGCTGCCTTGAGCGCGCTCTCGGCACCACGCTCCCCGGCCTTCACCGCGCGTTCGAGTTCGCTGCGCTCGATGGTCGTGAGCGAGAACTCGGCCGCGACGAATACCGCACAGGCCAGTGTCAGCGCGAGGGCGAGGAGGAGAAGGGCCACTTCGCTCACCGTGTCACCTCCGTCCCCTGGTGCGTGGGGTCAGGGATGACACGGTTCGTACTGGGAGGCTCACCCATTGCGGTGCGCAGCTCCTTCTCTGTTCGGGTCGTCGGGATCGACGGTGGAAGACGGGTGTGAACCCGCCCCATAGATAGTAAAGGGAGCGCAAAGCAATGGGGAGTGGCGGGTGTCACACGGAGTGCCGTCCCGGGGCGGCACGTCATCCGCGGCCTTGACGGCCGGAGCGCGGGGCCGCTCGGAAACGGTGGCCTCAGCCGGTGGGCCGGTCGGCCGCGTCCGGAGCCAGCCGGTCGGCGAGAGCGGGCAGATCCGGGACGAACCAGATGTCCCGGCCCCGATTGGCCTCGCGGACGAGGGCGGGGAGGGCAGAACCGGCTGCCAGGTGATGCCCGATGTCCCCGACGACGACGAGGCGGAGCCGGTAGTTCGCGAACTTCTGCAGGATGGCTCCGGCGAGTCCGGTGCTCAGGTCGAAGAAGCGGTCGTCCAGCCGTGTGGAGGGCACCGCGACCACCTCCGCACACGCGAACGCCGCACCGATCAGATGGTCGAGTGCGTCCTGGACATCGGCGATGGCGACTCCACCGGCGTCGCATACGAGGACCGGGATGCCGTGGTACTCGACGACGTCAGGCACGGTCCGCCCCCTGCGTCGGCGTGGAGGCGGATGGGAACAGGCCGCTCTCCGGGCCCAGCAGGCCGTCGATCATATGCAGCAGATCGGCGGTGGCGGTAGCGCCGCCGAGTATGACGATCTTCATCCGGGCTCGCTCCTTGTCGTAGACCGTCTGGATGCGCAGGGGGTCCGACGTGTCCCGCGCGGACTGCGCGCCGGCCGTGACGAACGTACTCAGCCGGTGCGCGGCGTCCGGGCCGACCGCCTCGATCTGCAGGATGCTGGACACCTCGACGTGCCCCGGCACGGTTGCCGGTCCCGGGGCTGTGGCGTCCACCGGCCGCCCGGTGAGGGCGGCCAGATCCTCCTTGCTGATCCGGTACTGCTTGCCGATCCGGACGGCCTTGAGCCGACCGTCGCGTACGTAGTTCCGGACGGTCCGCACATGCAGCCCCAGCAGCTCGGCGACCTCGCCGACCGAGTAGAGCTCCCGCTCGTCATTCCCCATAGTTCCGTATCCTACGCTAAAGCGCTGCGATATTACGTCAATGCATGAGGATGAGGTTCTTTGCGGTAAACCGCAGCTGACGGCGGCCCACCCCGGACGTACTCGGCGGGTGCGGTGAAGCCCCGGGTAGCAAGCTGGAAGGCGGTAACACGGCAGGAGACAAACGGCCGCCCACGGACAAGGAGCCCCATGAACCCCGAATCCCGGCCGCCCCATCCGCGGCACCAGCGACCCGAAGGCGTGACCGACGCGACCGTCGAGGCCCTCGGGGCCCTTTCGAAGGCGCTGGAAACCGCCGAGCGTGCCCGCGGCTCCCTCTACGACTTCCATCAGCTCACCGGGAGTGCCGACCTGGAGCTCGACGACGCCGTACGGCTGCTCCGCGCCGCGGGGCACGGACAGCACGCCGAGCGGGTCGAGCGGGAGATCCTCGGCCGCAACGTGATCCCCGGGCACTGGACGTTCCAGATCGTCGAGGAGTACAACGCCACCTACTACGACGTCTTCCGGACGACCGAACGGCAGATCAGACAGGAGCTCGCCGAGGGCCGCGACCACCTGTACGAGGCCGAGATGAAGGAGGCCCGGCGGACCGAGGGGCATCCGGACCACACCGCCGAGTGACGGGCGTGCCCCCCCGTGTGTTCCGGCGGGCGGACCCGACGCCCGTGACCGCGTCGCCCCTGCCCGCACGGACCGCCGCCGGTACGGGGAACGCCCGTGCCGGCGGCGCCGGTCACGACGGATTGGCGGTCGCCGCCCTCGGAATCCAGGCCTTCGCCGTCACCGAACGTAGCCGCACGAGATGCGGACCGCACCGACTCCGGTGACGCTGGGGCTCCAGTCGCGCACGCAACGCTGGTTGCGACGGAGGACCGATGACGGAGGACGTCCCATGAACCTGTACGACACCCCGGGGGAGCGAGCCCGCCGCACCCGTGAACGCGCCGAGGAACTGGGCCGCGCCGCAGACCGGGCCACCGACCCCGAGCACCGGCAGCGGCTGCGGGAGAAGGCGCTGCGGTTGCTGCGCGATGACCCGGCGGCCGATTCCCGTCCCTCCTGAGAGCTGTCCCGCGCTTCCCGGCGGGCGCGCGACGACAGCTACGGCACCTCACCGCGTTGTCGGAACATCCCTGCACATGCCGTATGCGGGCGTCCCTCCGCCTTGCGACGCACCACGTCTGACGCCGCGCGCCGATCCACCAGAACCTGCGGAACAGCCCGTGGCCGACGTCTCGCCGGTGTGCGGGGAATGTCGATTGCCGGGCTGGCCTCGCCCGGGTAGCGTCACGCGCCGTGACCCCGACCCTGCGCACCGAGCGACTCCTGCTGGAGCCGTACGTCCCCGAGGACGAAGAGGACTTCGTCGCCCTGTTCCAGGACACCGAGGTGTCCCGCTGGATGGGCGACGGCCCTTCCTCCGAAGCGGAGGACCGAGCCCTGTTCGGGCGGGTCTTCACCAAGGTCTACGCCCAGGACCTGTTCGCGGTCTGGGCCGTCCGCCGCCACGGACTCCTCGTCGGGCACGCCGAGATCAAGCGGACCGACGCCGTCGACGGCCACGAGATCATCTACGCCCTGGCACCCACGGTCTGGGGGGCCGGCCTCGGGACCGAACTGGCACAGGCCGTCGTCGCCCACGGCTTCGGCGCCCTCGGACTGACCGAGGTCCATGCCACGGTCGCCGCCGCGAACGAGGCCTCGCTGGCCCTGCTGCGCGGAATCGGCTTCGCGCACACGAGGGACATCGAGGAGGATGACGGCAGCATCACCCATGTGCTGACCCGCCGCCGCTGAGGCGAAGCGCGCGCCCTTTCCCCCTGTCGGCCCGCTGATCCTCCTGATGCCCGTCCCCGACGAACCCGACGTCGGCTTCCCCGTCCCCATGCCCTCAACCGATGGTGTCCGCAGGGTGTTCAGCCCGCGGGCGCCACGATCGCACCCTCGGCTCCATGACGCTTCAGGGCGTCGGCGACGAAACCGTCCGCCTTCATCTCCTCCACGAACGACGCCAGCAACTCCTGCGCCGCCGCCCCGCGCCCGGCCGGCACCCCCATGGCCTGCCGGATCACCATGAACCGCCCAGGCAGCACCCGTACGCCCTCGGCCCGGGCGGCCTCGGCCTCCAGCAACTGCCGGATTCCGGCTGCCACCTCGACCTCCCCCGCCCGCAGGGCCGCGAGCGCACGAGGGGCGCCCTCCAGCCGCACGACCTCGGCCCGGCGGATCTCGCGGGTGAGGAAGAGGTCGTACGCGGAACCGGCCCCGACGGAGATCCGGGTGCCCTCGCGGTCCACCTGGCCGTTCTCGGAGATCGGGGACGCGTCCGGCACCAGATACGCGCCCTCGATGAGGACGTACGGGGCGGTGAACCGCAGCCCTTCGCCCCGGGCGGGATCGACGGCGAAGAACCCGATGTCCGCCCGCCCGTCCCGCACCGCCTCGACCGACAGTGCGGCCCTCTCGAAGGACACCAGCTCGACGGGCACCCCGAGCCGCCGCCCGAACTCCCGCGCGAGGTCGACGGACACCCCGGCCGGCTCGCCGCTCGCCGGATCCCGGTGGGCCAGGATCGGATTGCCGAGGTTGATCGAGGCACGCAGGGTGCCGCCGGGCGCGAACGCGGGGGCGTGGGCGGAAAACGCCGGCTGCTGAGTCATGGCGCCGAGTCTACGAGCGCGTCCGCCGCGGTCGAAGGGTGTACGGCACCAGCGGCGGACGCGGCGGTGCGGGTCCTACCGCCCTTCGCGGTCTCAGGCACCCACCGTGCCGTCCACCCCTTCCCGCAGCAGGTCCGCGTGGCCGTTGTGGCGGCCGTACTCCAACAGGACGTGCACCATGACCATCCGCAGGGAGACCTCCTTCTCCCAGCGCGGCTGACGACCCACCAGATCCAGCGACGGGGCCTCTCTCTCGATCCGGCGCGAAACCTCCACCTCCGCCTCCCAGGCGGCGAACACCTCGGCCCGGGTCGAGGTGCTCGCGTCGTACGCCGCCTGGAAGTCGAACGCCTTCTCCGACCACACCATCGGGGCCGCCTCGTCCTCGAACACCCGCCGGAACCACGCGCGTTCCACCTCGGCCAGATGCCGCACCAGAGCCAGCAGCGACAGAGTGGACGGTGGCATCGAGCGCTCGCGCAACTCCTCGTCGTCCAGCCCCGCGCACTTCATGGCGAGGGTCTTCCGCTGGTAGTCGAGAAAGGCCCGCAGCGTCTCGCGCTCGCTCCCCAGCAGGGGAGGGCCGACCCGGTCGTCGTTCGTCATGATGAGGCCCCTCAGTCCGTGTTCCGGCCGACAGTATGACCGGCCCGTGCCCCGCCGACGTGGCTCAGGACAGCCGCGCTCTGACCGTCTGCGTCGCCCCGCGCGTCCCCGGGAGGTCGCCGAAAGCGAGGCGCGGCGACGCACCCGTGGCCGCCGATGTCACCGTGGCCGGCTCGGACGCCGCGTACGCGTACGGCTCCTGCCCGGCGCGGCCGAGCAGCGCACGGGCAGAACCGCGCTGGGATCGTTTCGAGCGGATGTGATCGATATGGTTGGTGCGTGCCGGACGGGTCCCGGGCGGCAGCCGTGCGAGCACAGGGACCCGAGCGGTTCCGTCGCCCGGGCGGCGGCCGGTCGGCCGCCGGAACACCGTCAGGCCAGAGCCCAGCCGTCTCCGAGTCCAGGGGGATCCATGCGACTGCACGTCGACCAGCGCCACGAGCGGGTGCTCCAGCTCGTCCGCGAGCGCGGCAGCCTCCGCGTCGCCGAACTCGCCGAGGAACTCGGCATGTCCGCCGTCACCTTGCGCCGGGACGTCGAGGCGCTGGCCGCCCAGGGCCGCGTGGAGCGGCTGCACGGCGCGGTGGTGTGGCCCACCGGGCAGTCCCGGCCCGCCACCGCCGCGGCGCTCCCCGCCGAAGGGCTGGTGGTGGGCATGGTGGTGCCGACCACCGAGTACTACTACGCGGACGTCGTGCGCGGCGCCCGGCAGACCGTCGAGGCCGCGGGCGCCCGGCTGACGATCGGGCTCTCCCGCTACCTCCCCGACGAGGACGCCGCCCAGGCCCGCCGACTGCTGTCCACCGGCGCCGACGGGCTCCTGCTGACGCCGACCTGGGAGCGCGGCTGCCCGGAGCTGGGTGAGGGGCTGTGGGCGGCGGAGCAGGAGACCCCGGTCGTCCTGGTGGAACGCTCGGCGCCCCTCGGCCATCCGGCGGCGGGCCTGGACCGGGTGCGCTCGGACCACGCGCACGGCGCCGCCGAAGCGGTGGCGCACCTGGCCGGGCTGGGGCACCGGGCGATCGCGCTCGCCGTGCAGGACAGCCCGACCGCTCCCCGGCTCCGGGTCGGGTACCGGGCCGCCGTGGAGGCGCTGGGGCTGACCCCCGTGTCGGCCGCGCCGCTGGAGGACGCCCGGGCGGGGTCGGAGGCGAAGCGTTTCGAGCGGACGCTGGAGTACCTGTGCGAGGCAGTGGCGAGCGGCAACGTGACCGCCGCGATCGTGCACAGCGACGCGGACGCGATCGTCCTCATCCCGCGGCTCCAGGCCCGGGGCGTGCGGGTGCCCGAGGACCTCGCGGTGATCGCGTACGACGACGAGGTCGCCGGGCTCGCCGACTTGCCGCTCACCGCCGTGGCCCCGGACAAGCACGCCGTGGGGGCCGCCGCCGCCCGGCTCCTGCTGGACCGTCTGGGCGTGACGGAACCCGGCGCGACGGACACGAGGGCGGGGACCGGGGCGGGGGTGACGGGCCGGGGTTCCGCCGCCCGCAGGCACCTGGAGATCCTGCCCACCCTGCGGATCCGGGTCTCCTGCGGTGCGGTCGCCGCAGCCCCCTGACGGAAGAGATGCCGCGCGAAGAGCCGTGCCCGGGCCTGCCGGCCCTGCGGGCACGGCTCTTCGCGTGCCCGCAGGGCCGTGGGCTCAAGGTCGAAACCGAGCTGAGGATGATTGATTTGATTGAAGTGGCCACTTGCTCTTGACTGTGATCGCTTCGCGCAAAATGATGTGTGCCGATCACCTCGTCTTCCGCGGTTCGAGGTCCCGTAGGAGCCGGCCCATGCCCTGCACCGCCCACACGTCCCGCCTCGCCCCCGCGGTGTCCGCCGCTCACCCGCCCCTGATCGTCGCCTTCCTCCGCCTCCAGCGCTTCCGGCGCTCGGGCCTCACCGCAGGAGCCGTCAAGTGAGCCACTCCGCCGCCCCCCGGCCGACCCGCCCCCGCACTGTCCTGGCGATGAGCGGCGAGACCCGCGAGGCGATCCTGGCCCCGGAAACCCTGGACCGGCTCGCCCGCGTCGCCGACCTCGTCCCCGGCCTCCTCGTGACCGACTTCGGCGCCGACGACCCCGCCCAGCGCACCGGACTCCACAGCGCCGAGGTCCTGTTCACCGGCTGGGGCTGCCCGCCCCTGGGGCCCGCGGCGCTGAGCGCCATGCCCCGGCTGCGCGCGGTGATCCACGCCGCCGGCTCCGTGAAGCACCACATCACCCAGGACGTCTGGGACCGGGGCATCGCCGTCAGCACCGCCGCGACGGCCAACGCACTCCCGGTCGCCGAGTACACGGTCGCGGCGATCCTCTTCGCCAACAAGCGGATCCTGGCGAGCGCCCACGTCTACCGCGAGGCCCGCTCCCGGGTGAACCTCCTGAAGCGGTTCCCGGCCGTCGGCAACTACCGCCGCACCGTGGGCATCGTCGGAGCCTCACGCATCGGACGTCGCGTCGTCGAACTGCTGCGCCCCCACGATCTGCGCGTCCTGGTCCACGACCCCTACCTGGACGAGGACGGAGCCCGGACCCTGGGCGTGGAACGCGCCGGCCTCGACGTCCTGGTGGCGCAGAGCGACGTCGTCAGCATCCACGCCCCCGAACTCCCGGCGACCCGGCATCTGTTCGACGCCGGGCGTCTCGCCCTCATGCGGGACGGGGCCACCCTCGTCAACACCGCGCGCGGCTCCCTGGTGGAGACCGAAGCCCTCGTGAGGGAAGTGGTGACCGGACGCCTCAACGCCGTGCTCGACCACACGGAACCGGAAGTCCTGCCCGCCGACTCACCCCTCTACGACCTGCCGAACGTCCTTCTCACCCCGCACATCGCCGGGTCGCAGGGCGGCGAACTCCAACGGCTCGCGGACGCCGCCGTCGACGAGCTCGAACGCTACGCGCGCGGCCTTCCGTTCGCCCACGCGGTGGACCCCCGCACCCTGCACCAGCAGGCCTGACCCGTACCCGTACCCGTACCGCTGCCGGCCGGGGCGCCCGGCGGGACGACCCGGCGTGGCGTCACGCGGCGTGAGCCCGCCCCGGGGGCAGGACCGCGATCATCCGGGCCACCGTGTGGGCCATCGCGTCCCGGCCGTCCGACAGATAGCGGCGCGGATCCACGCCCCTCTCGTCCCGGGCCAGCCGCTCCCGTATCGCGCCGGTCATCGCGATGTTGAGCGCGGTGCCGATGTTGACCTTGCGGATCCCGCCCGCCACGGCGCGGGCCAGCTCCTCGTCGGAGGCCCCGGACGAACCGTGCAGCACCAGCGGAACCGGCACGGCCGCCCGCAGCCTGCCCAGCAGGCCGTGGTCGATGGCCGCGTCCCGCGAGGTCATGGCGTGCGAGGTGCCGACCGCCACGGCCAGCGCGTCGACCCCGGTGGCCGCGACGAACGACCGTGCCTCGTCGGGATCCGTACGGGCCCCGGGCGCGTGGGCGTCGAGCGCCGCCTCCCCGTTCTTCCCGCCGACCTGCCCCAGCTCGGCCTCCAGCCACAGGCCCCGCTCGTGCGCCCATACGACGGCGGCGCGGGTGGCCGCCAGGTTCTCCGTGTACGGCAGCCGGGCGGCGTCGAACATCGCCGAACTGAAACCGCAGTCCGCCGCCCGGTGCAGCAGCTCGGTCGACTGCACATGGTCGAGGTGCAGGGAGACGGGGACGCCCGCCTGGTCGGCCACCTCCGCGGCGGCGCGCGCGAGCGGCCGCGGCCGGCCCCGGTGGTAGGCGACCGCGTTCTCGCTGATCTGCATAATCACCGGCGACCCCGCCGCCTCCGCGCCCTCGGCGATGGCTTCCGCGTGCTCCAGGGTGATGACGTTGAACGCGGCGACCGCACGGTGCTGTGCGGCGGCCTCGGCGATCAGATCGCCGGTGGCGGCGATGGACATGGCGACTCCGGGGTGAGGGACCGTCGGGCGGGAGGGGCGGCCGGGGCGGTCAGGCCGTGCTGCTGAGGATGACCGAGCGGGTGAGGTGGCGCGGCCGGTCCGGATCGAGCCCGCGGGCCTTCGCGATGGCCAGCGCCAGACGCTGCACCCGGACCAGCTCCGCCAGCGGGTCCAGACCGCCGGCCACCCATCGGGCGCCGGTCGCGTGCACCTCGTCCATCAGCCCGGACGGGGCTTCGCCGAGCATCCATGTCGCGGTGGAGGGGCTGGAGATGCTGATCGGGCCGTGTCGGTACTCCATCGCCGGGTACGCCTCGGTCCAGGCGAGCGCGGCCTCGCGCATCTTCAGCGCGGCCTCGTTGGCGAGCCCTACGCTCCACCCCTGTCCGAGGAAGGTGAACTGGCCGCACTCCACCAGTCCGGTGGGCAGCGGCTCGGCGAGCGCGACCAGGGCGTCCTCGATGACCGCGTCGCTGTGCAGGCCCAGATGGGCGCGGAGCAGGGTCAGCGCCGAGGTGGCGAAGCGGGTCTGCACGACGGACTTCTCGTCGGCGAACTCCAGCACGATCGTGTCGTCGGCCATTGCCGCCATCGGGGTGTCGGGGTCGCCGATGACCACCGTGCGGCGAGTCGTGTGCCCGATCTTCCCGAGGAGTCCGAGCACCTCCGTAGTGGTGCCGGAGCGGCTCAGTGCCACGACCCGGTCGTAGTGGCGGCCCGCCGGGAACTCCGAAGCGGCGAAGGCGTCGGTCTCGCCCTGGCCGCTGCCCTCCCGAAGCGCCGCGTAGGCCTGGGCCATGAAGTACGAGGTACCGCAGCCGACCACGGCGATGCGCTCGCCGGCCGCCGGAAGCCGGTGGGCGAGCCCGTCCGCCATGCCGGCGGCGACCCGCCAGCAGTCGGGCTGACTGGCCAGCTCCTGAGCCACGTGCGTCATCTGTGCTCCCTGTTCCCGACCGTAGATGCTCGAAGCTGCATATTAGGCAAGCATTTCAAGCAATATCAAGCAGACGGGTGGGGGTCTGTGAGCCGCGGGCGGTCCAGGACCCGATCTCGCGGCCGCCGGGCAACACCCGGCCGAGGGCGTGGTCGCTGTGAGAGCTCCGGCCGATGCCGGGGAAGGGGCTGCCGGGAGATCGAAGGGGGCGCGGCGCCGGGCGGGACCGGCCTCGCCCGGCGCCGCGCCCGTCCCTCACGCGCCCGCGAGCAGCGACTCCCACGCGGTCGCGGTGTCCGGGTGACGGGCTATCAGCGCGGCGCCGCCCTGGCCCGCTCCGGGCGCCGCCCACCTGCCGTCGCAGCCGAGCAGCTCCGCGACCGCGTCGAGCGTCCGCGGGTGCGCGAAGAGCAGTGCGGCGCCCCGGTTTTCGCCGTCGGCCGCCTTCGTACGGTCGGCGGCGGGCGCACCGCCTTCCGGCGCCTCGTGCCACGGCGGCACCCAGGTGTCCAGCGCCGCGAGCCGGGCCGGGAAGATCCGCCCCGCCTCACGGATCAACAGCGGGGCCAAGTCCGCCGCTCCCGCGCGCAGCGTCGTGATCAGGGAGGGCAGCCACGGCAGCAGGACCGGGTCCGGCAGCCGCCCGAACGCGTTCGACACGGCCTCCACCACCACGTCCGCCAGCCCCGGCACCGGCACCAACGCGTGCACGAAGCCGCTGAGATAACGCGGGTAGGCGGGCACCACCATCGGGTTCGCCAGCAGCTCGCCGCAGCGCTCCCGCAGCTCGGCCCGGGACAGCGCGCCGAGCTGCACCTGCGCCGCCCACAGGAGCGCCGTCCGCTCAGGATCCGTGGGGCGCGACTGGGCGACGGCCAGCTCCAGCTGCGCCCGGTCGCAGCCCAGCGAGAGCGCCAGGCCCTCCATGCTGAACAGGAAGCCCAGCATGGCCGCCACCTGCCCCGCGGTGACGTCCTCGTCGGTGAACGCGGTCGGCAACAAGGTGCAGTAGTGCGCGTAACCGGCCTTGACGAACGACTCCACCCATGGCGGCAGGACCGGCTCGCCGGTCCGGTAGTACGTCAGCAGCCCCCGCACCCGGCGCAGTACCTCCGGAGCCCCGTCCACCGTGCGCTCGGCGGTGAGGACCTCCAGGGCGCGGGCGCCCAGCTCATCGGCGAGACGGCGGCTGCCGAGATACAGCGTCGCGTCCTCGACGGCGGCGAGGACGCCCGCCGCCGTCGCCCTCGGCCCGTACGCGTCGCGGCGCAGCCGCTGTTCCAGGACCTGCTCGATGCTCACGCCCTCGTACCCGAGCTCGATCAGCGCCCGCTGATGGGTGCCCAGCGCCAGGTCCCACGACTCCTGGATCGAGCGCTCGCCGAGTCTTCTCTCCCCCATGATCGGCCGGGCCGCGCCGTGCGGCATCAGACGGCGGAGCATCCACAGCACGTCGGAGCACGCCCCGAGCTCCGGCCGCGCATGCATGTCCAGCAGGGCACGTCGCACGCCACGCTGCTGGAGCTTCAGCTCCAGCGGTGCGAGCCGGTCGTGCACATCGCGGGCCAGCGGCGGCAGCGCGTCGTAGCCGACGCGCCCGATCCGGTCGCCGCCCATCATGATCTCGACGAGCCGGCGTACGTCCCGCCGCCCCGGCACCGTGTCCTTCTCGATGCAGGTGATCGCCGCGTCCTGGAAGTCGTACGGAGTGGGCTTGGCCCGGTCCCGCATCCCGGCCAGCAGAATCGACGTCTCGAACACCGCGATGGCGTCGGCGGTGGACGCCGGATAGCCGGCGCGCCGCGCGGCGCGCACGATGTCCACCGACCAGCCGAGCAGCTCGGTCTCGTCCAGCGTGTCGAGGACCGGCGGCCGGCGCAGAAATCCCGAGAGCCGGTCAGCGGCGGCTTCCGGCGGGGGAGCGGGGGCGGCCAAGGCGGCCTTCTTCGGCGGGCGCGGCTTCTTCGCGCCGTCCTGTCCGGCCAGCCGGTACGGCTGGACCCGGGTGCGCTTGAGGTTCTTCGCCCACTGGGTCGCGGCGATCGACACCGACCCGGAGGCCAGCCCGAACTGCGCCTCGATCGCCGCGTGGCTGGACGGGATCAGCCCGTGCTGCCAGGTGGTGGCGGAGCGCGGGGAGATCTCGAACGACCCGCCGCCCGCCACCCCGAACTCCTCTACCCGGCTGGCCGCGTGGAAGGCACCGCACACGTACAGGCAGTCCTCCGGGGCCGCCCCGCTCGACGCCAGGTGCTCGCGCATCCGGGTCCACATGTACCGCTCGCGGTCCTCGTCCACCCGGAGCCGTTGCCCGTCACCGGGGGCGAGCCGCCGGAACAGGCTGCCGACGAGGAACATGACCTGGCGATAGGCGGCGTGGTCGCTGTCGCCGAGCGGGATCTCGACGTACTGGTGCCACCACTCCGACCAGTGCCGCACCTTGCCGTGACGCAGCAGATGCTCCTCCAGCTCCGCGAAACGGGGGCGCAGATCACCGATCTCCACGCCGACCGCCTCACCGTGCAGCGCGGCTTCGGGCTCCGCAGACCCGTCCGCAGGACCGGGCGCCCTCCCGGGGGTGCTCTCGCCGTGCCGGGTGTCCCACTGGAATACGTGGTCGGAGGACCGGTCGACGAGGACCAGCTCGACGCCCGGGGTGTCGAGGGCGTACGCGATGGCCTGGTACTCGGCGGAGGCCTCGGTGATCGGGGCGACGACCGACAGCGGGGCCCACTCGGCGGGGAACCCGTCGACCTCGCTCGCGAACGCCTGGACCGCCACCGGCAGGCGGCAGTTGCGCAGCTCGCCGAGGAGCGGCGCCATGTCCTCGCACAGCTCCAGATAGACGACCTTGGGCTGCTTCTCCCGCAGCCGGCGGGCCATGGCGAGGGCGGAGGCGGGCGAATGGTGGCAGACCGGAAAGATCTCCAGCGGCTCGCGCACCGCCCGGTCGACGTCGTCGACCATGCCGAGGAGGATGCCCTCCAGCGCGTCGGGCCCGTCGGCGAAGGCGGTGGCGGCCTCGTGCAGCTGCCCGCGCAACGCGGCGAACGACGTCTCCTCGGAGCCGTGCTGCCCGGGGCCGTCCGTGGGGGCCCCGCTCATGACAGAGTGGCGATCGTGTCACGGCCGCCGTCCAGGAACTCCGGCCACGAGCCGCCCTCCTCCTTGCTGCGCGGTTCGACGACGCCGTGCAGATACTTGTTGAAGATGGCCAGGTCCTCCGGGTCCCGCCGGGCGAGCGAGCCGACGAGCGAGGAAGCGAGGGTCCGGGCGGTCAGCGTGCTCTCGCCGAAGAAGTTGCTGTGCAGGACGGCGTCCTCCAGCACACCGATCTGCTCCGCCGTCGACAGTGCGGACTCCAGCTTCTCCTCGTCGCTGCCCGCGGCGGCGGCCGAGGCCCGCAGATCGGCGAAGCTCTGGAGAAGGATGTCGAGCAGTGTCGGCGGCACGTCCAGGTCGATCGCGTGACGGCGCAGCAGTTCCTCCGTGCGGAAGCGGACGATCTCCGCCTCGCTCTTCCTGTTCGTCACGACCGGGACGCGGACGAAGTTGAAGCGGCGCTTCAACGCGGACGACAGGTCGTTGACGCCCCGGTCGCGACTGTTGGCGGTCGCGATGATCGAGAAGCCGGGCTTCGCGAAGACGATGTTGTCGCCCCCGTCCGCGCCGTCGCTCTGCAGCTCGGGAACGGAGATGTACTTCTCCGAGAGAATCGAGATCAGGGCGTCCTGGACATCGCTGGTGGAACGGGTCAGTTCCTCGAAGCGGCCGATGGCGCCCGTCTCCATCGCGGTCATGATCGGCGACGGAATCATCGACGCACGCGACTGTCCCTCGGCGATGACCATGGACACGTTCCACGCGTACTTGATGTGATCCTCGGTCGTGCCGGCCGTACCCTGCACCACCAGCGTGGAGTTGCGGGAGATCGCGGCGGCCAGCAACTCCGCCAGCCAGCTCTTGCCGGTGCCGGGGTCACCTATCAGCAGCAGACCGCGGTCCGAGGCGAGCGTGACGATGGAACGCTCGACGAAGCTCCGGTCGCCGAACCACTTCTGTGAGATCTCGCGGTCCAGGCCGTCGGCGCGCTCGGACCCCAGGATGAACAGCCGGACCATCTTCGGGGACAGCCGCCAGGAGAACGGCTTGGGGCTGTCGTCGATCGACTCCAGCCAGTCGAGCTCCTCCGCGTACTTGGTCTCGGCGGGGGCGCGCAACACGTCGGACATCAGCAGGCCTTTCTGAACAGGCGGGAAAGTGGGGAAGGAGAAGGAGGGAGGGACGCGAGGAGAGAGGAGGAACGCGAGACGAGAGTGCGTGCGGCGGGGCGGGCGGCCCCGCCCCGCGGGGCGTCAGGTCAGAAACGTCTTGAGTTCGTGTACGAGCTTGTCCACCCGCCCGGAGACCACCGGCGTGCCCAGGGCCTTGAACCGCTCCCGGAACCAGGGATTGACCTCCTGCCGTCCGGAGCTGGTCACCGAGCCGACGGGGATGAACTTCACCCCGGAACGGTGAACGGCCTCGATGCCCTCGAACAGCGGCTGGGAGCGGTCGAACTCGTAGAAGTCCGAGATCCACACCATGACGGTGTTCTTCGGCTCGGCGATCTTCGGACGGGCCATCGCCATCGCGACGGGGCCGTCGTTGCCACCGCCGAGATTCGTGCGCAGCAGCACGTCGAACGGGTCGTGCACCCACGGCGTGAGGTCGATCGAGCGGGTGTCGTAGGCGACGAGATGGACGTCCACCTTCGGCAGCCCGGCGAAGATGGAGGCGAGGATGGTGCAGTTCACCATCGAGTCGACCATGGAGCCGGACTGGTCCACCACGGCGATCAGCCGCTGCGGCGTTGTTCTGCGGACGGTGTGCCGGTAGTAGAGGCGATCGACGTAGAGCCGCTCCTCCTCCGGACTCCAGTTGGTGAGGTTCTTCCAGACCGTGCGGTCCAGGTCGAGGTTGCGGAAGACACGCTTGGGCGGCACCGAACGGTCCAACTCGCCCACAGTGGCCTTCTCCACCTGCGTACGCAGCACCTCGGCCACTTCGTCGACGTACCGCCGGATGAGTGACTTGGCGTTGGCGAGGGCCACACCCGACAGATTGCCCTTGTCCCGCAGCAACTGCTCGATCAGCGACATGCTCGGCGTCAGCCGCGCGGCCAGCGCCGGATCGGCCAGGACCTCCCGCAGCCGCATGCGCCCCACGAGATCCGCCTCGATCGCCGCCAGCTCGGGCCCGAGGCCGCCGGAACCAGGGCCCGCACCCGCCGCCCGCCCGCCGCGAAGCGCCCCGGGCCGGCTGCCCAGCGCCCGCTCCAGCCAGCCCGCGTCGGACTGCCAGCGCGCCAGCTGCTCGGCGGTCACCGTGCTCGAACCGGTCGCGAAGACATTCAGCAGCACCTTCGAGACCAGCGCGGCCCGCCGCACCTCCGCCGCCCGGTCGCGGAGACCGGCCACCTCGTCGTCCGGTGTCATCAGCCCGTCGAACTCGGCGGCCAGCTCCGGATGACGCTGCACGACCGAGTCGAGCGACGTCCCGGGATCCAGCAGTGCGGACGGCAGCCCGATGTCCTCGACCACCCCCAGGCTCGCCGACTCCAGCGCGGGCTGCTCCTCACCGTCGAAGAGGCGGGCCAGGAGCCGCCAGTACAGCACCTGACGGCGGTTGTCGTACGGGTCGGGGCCGGTCCGGGACGGGCCGACGGGCCCGAGCGGCTGCCCGGTGAGATCCTCGGTCATTTCCGCAACAGCCTTCCGGCGCGCTCGCGCAGCACGGCGACGGCGTCGGTGGCGGCCTTCTCCGCCCGGACACCGGCCTTGTCGGTGGTGCCGCCCGCCCACGCCCCGGCGTGGGCGCCGACGGCCTTCTTCCGCACGGTCGCCTCGACCGCGAGCGGCTGGAGCAGGAACTCCCCGGCGTCCCAGCGCAGCAGCCCGACGCACGAGTGGGAGCCCGCGACCGCCTCGGGCGTCAGCGGACCGGCCGCGGGCGCCCGGTCGGCGTCGACGGCCAGAAGGTGCCCGGCCAGATCGAACACGAGCCGGCCCTCCTCGCACCTCGCGGTGTACCCCTCCAGCAGCACCGGCACGGCGATCCGGACGGGGTGCCGGTCCAACGGGGCGACACGGGCGGCGGTCGCGGTGGACAGCATCACGCGCGCCGTGGCGAAGGCGTCGGCGGGCTCGCCCGGGCGGGCCCGCCCGTCGTCCCAGAGCAGATCCCCCTCAGCGGTCACCGGCATGGCGTCCAGCTCCATCGAGCGGCCCTCGCTCACGGCGCCGAGCAAGGACATGCAGGGGCGCAGCAGCTGCCACAGACCCGCCCCCACGACGGTGTCGGGCTTCGGGGCCGAAACACCGGCGCGCACCAGACGGGGCACGCCTCCGTCCGCCGGTTCGAACACGGCATGGACCTGGGCCTGTACGGCCGTCGCGTGCTCCTGTACGTCGACGCCGAGCGGCAACAGGCGGCCGGTCACCGGGACGGTGGAACGGTCACCGGCGGAGCCGGGCACCGTCAACAACAGGGCGCGTGACCACAGATCGGCCCAGCGGCGCACCGGCACCCGCTCCAGAGTCGCCCCCGGGCAGGACGCCGCGAGCTCGGCGGCGAACCCGTCGAGCAGCGTCGCCCGCCGACGCAGGCCCGGATCGGGCAGCATCGCGGAGACCACCGGCGCGGCCCCGGCGACGAGCTCGTGGTCGAGGCCCCGCCAGCCGCCGCGCGCGAGGTCACATAGCCAACTGCGCGCGGCGGCGAGGAGGTTCGTCTCGGGGTCCGCCACGGCGGACGCCGGTCCGGATTCCTCCGCCGCGTCCTCGGCAGTGGGCCGGCCGACGGCCTCGTCGATCCGCCGCGTCAGGGCGTCGTGCACGGAGCCGAGCAGCGCGCACCGGGCGGCGGCGAGCGCCACGAAGTGTTCCTCCCCGGCGGCGCCCACCGTCGCCCGGCCGGCCGCCTCCGCGACCCGTGCGGCCAGCGGGGTCCCGGCGACGGCGTCGGCGAGCCCGGCGACCGCTGCGGCCTGCGCCGGCCCCGGCCGCAGCAGACCGGCCACCAGCGCCTCGTCGAAGGCGTCCACGGCGGCGAGCGCCTCGTCGAGCCCCTCGACCGGATCGGACAGCAGATCGCCCCGCATCAGGCCACCGCCCGCGTCGACGGGAACCAATGCATCTCGGGCAACGGGGTGGTGACCGCGTCCAGTTCGAGATAGGCCAGGTGTCGCAGGAACCGGCTGAACACCTGGGCGGCCGCCGAGGAGTCGTCCCGCACCGGCCGCGCCGCGGTCATGGTGGCGGTGAGGGACCGCGCGTCGGGCTCCCCGTCCGGGGTCTCCACCTTGAGATAGCGGGCGACGCGCTCCGCACCGTACTGCAGCACCGCCTCGCCGACGAGTGCCTGGATGTGCTTGCAGAACATGCCGCGCGCGCCACCGCAGGGCCGGTTGTTGTTGGTGCTGCAGGCGAACGCGTACGTCCGGGCCGCCACGGACGACACGTACACCCGGCCGATGTCCGATCCGCTGGAGACGACCCCCTGCAACCGCCCGTCGGCCAGTTCGACGAACGGCACCTTGGCCAGCTTCCGCGGGCGCGCGGGCGGCATCACCCGCGCCGTACTCGACTTCTCCCAGACCGACAACGCGTCAACTCCCATGCAGGCGAAAGGGGGCGTCCACGCCATCGCGGCGGGACATGAACGAACTTAATCCCGACCACTGACAACGCGGCCGGCAGCCCGCGACGCCTCGGCGTCCGGCCCGCGGCGGCCCGTCCACCCCGTCCGGCACGGGAAAGGGTCATGAACTCCAGAGGTGTCGCGCGAGCAGCTCCGGGTCGATGGTGCGGGTGAGCAGGTGCAGGGGCGCCGCGCGGATGCCGGTCGCCTCCGCCGCTTCCCAGTAGGCCAGCCCGGTGGCCGCGTCGACCGGACCGTGGACGAGCGGCACCTCGGCCCCCGAGGCGTGGAGCAAGGACTCCAGCCGGCAGGACGCGACGGTGTCCGGCACCATCGGCCGCGCGAGGTGGCCGGCCACCGCGGCGGCCGGGAGGCCTTCGGCCACCTCCCGTTCCGCCGGGCCGACGCTCAACAGCCCGCCGCCCACGACCAGGACGTCCTTCGCCCCTTCCATCCGGCCGATGGCGCGGGACGTGTCGAAGCAGTGCGGGAACGAGTCGTCGACCACCGTCGTACCCGGTGCGAGGCGGTCGATGTCCAGGAGCGTGCCGCCCCCGCTGACCGCCGCGACGATCAGGCGGGCGTCGTACACGGCTTCGGGCAGACCGTGGTCCGACTCGACCACCTCCACGATCTCGACGAGGCGGCGTTGCAGGAGGCTCTCGGCCAGCTCCTTGAGCCGTGGCCCGCTGCCCGGTACGTCGCAGAGCAGCAGTCGTGCGGGCGGCTGCTGGGCCCGGCTGAGCAGCAGTTCCAGCGAGGAGGAGCCGATCGAGCCGAGCCCCACGAACGCCACGGCCAGAGAGCCCAGTCGCTGCCCCATCGCGTCGAGAGCCGCGTGCACGGTCCTGACGACGGACACGACGGTCGCCGCGTGACCGGTGGTGACGGCGGGGGTGGTGCGGGCAGGGGGGACACCGTGATCAGCGGGCGCGGCGGTGACGGCTCCTGCCGTGCCGACGGCCCGCAGGACGTCGAAGCCGTAGCCGGTGAGCGAGGGGATCATGCCCGCGAGGGACACGGCCCGCGCACCCAGGGACGAGGCCAGCTCCACCCCCAGGGCGGTGTGACCGAGCAGGTCGTCGCCGGCGGCGAGTTCGTCCGCGAACAGCGGAACGCACACGAAGCCCGAACGGCCCAGCGGCGTACTCAGCGTCTCCAGGAGCCGTGGCCGGCCGTCCGGAAACAGCAGGGTCCGCAGCTGCTCGCGCGGCAGCGCGGCCTCCGGCAGACCTGACAGCCGGGCGAGGTCGGCCGGGGACGGCAGATAGCCGATGAGCGCGGCATCCATCCGCGCATCCCGGCCGGGGCCGTCGGGGCGGGCGAGCCGGCCGGGGCCTGGCACGGCCGAGGCCGCCGCGTGCGCCAGATCGGCGCGCACCGATTCCGCGAACGCCGCCAACGACTCCGGGGTGAACGCCGTCGCCGCCGCCCGGACGGTGATCCGCAGCCGTCCGCCGTCCGGACCGGCGGCCAGGAACACATCCGTACCGGCAGGCGGCGGCGTGTACACACTGTCGCCGTCCTCCCGGGCGACCGCCAGGGTCCTCCCGCTCTCCGGACCCAGGGCGGAGAAGTCCAGATAGGTGAAGAAGAACTGCGAGGTCATGGGCAGCCCGTTGGACAGCGGGGGTACGACCCCCTCGTACGTTCGCGCCTCGGCGGCCTCGGCGGCGACACGCAGCAGATCGCCCTCGAAACCGCTGCCGCCGGGCCGCCCGGCCGCCGGACCCGCCGGACGCAGGGGAACAGCCGTGGCGTAGGGACCGAACACCCGGTGTGCGTCGGGCAGGGAGTGGTCCCGGCCGCTCACCGCCAGACCGAGCACCAGATCCCCCCGGCCCGTGGCAGCCGCGAGCGCCCGGTAGTAGGCGGTGAGCACCGGGGCGTGGAGGGTGGAGCCGGTGCGGGCGGCGAGCCCGCGCAGGGCCTCCACCTGACCGGGCTCGACCGTGAACCCGTAGGTATGGAAGAGCGGGTCGGCGGCGGTCCTGCCGGCGGCGAGTACGGGCGGCCGGTAGGGCGCGCTCAACCGAGCCCACCGGTCCCCGCCGGTCGGGACGCCCCGCCCGGCTGAGACGGTCGGCGCGTCGAAGACCCTCCCGGCGGTGGTCACCCGGGCCGTCGACGGGGTTGTCGCGGTGGCCGTCCCCGTGCGCTCCGCGAGCTGGAGGGCGTGGTCGCGGAACGTGCTGCGCAGGGGGGCCGTCGCCGGTTCTTCACCGCGGGACAGGGCGTCGTACACGGCCGTCAGCTCCCGTACCAGGAGTGCGGCGCTGTAGCCGTCGCCGATGATGTGGTGGGCGTGTGCCACCAGGACGTGTTCGTCGGGAGCGACGGTGAGTACCCGCAGGCGCACCAGGGGCCAGGCCCAGGTTTCGAAACGGCGCGCCCGTTCGGCGGTGACCCGCTCCTCCACCTGACCCGGGTCGGTGAGGGTCTCGAAGTCGACCGGCAGGCGCAGTGAGGACGGAAGTTCCTGCTGGACGGGCGGGCGCACCCCGGCGGGGAAGACGGTACGCAGCATCGGGTGGCGCACGACGAGCGTGTCCACCGCCCTCTGGAAGAGGGTGGTGTCGAGGCGGCCACGCAGACGCAACCGTGTGAGCCAGGACGACGTCGTGCCCGGTGAGACGGCTTCGGCCAGCAGAAAGCCGCGCTGGGTCGGTGTCAGCGGGAAGGCCGGGGGAGTGACGGCCGGATCGAGCGTCCCCGTGCGGTCGCCCACCGGATCGCGTCCCAGGGCCGACGCGCCCGCAGCGCCCGCAGCGGTGTCATCGGTCTCAACGGCGTCAGAAGTGTCAGCGGCGTCAACGGCGGTGCCCGTGGCGTCGGTGGCGGTGTCCGCCGCGGCGTCCACCGCCGAGGCGAGGGCCGCGAGCGTGCGACTGCGGTAGATGACGGTCGGCCGGGGGAGCGGTCCGCCCTGCTTCTCCAGCCGGGCGAACACTTCCAGCACGAGCAGGGAGTCGCCGCCCAGGACGAAGAAGTCGTCCTCGCGGGACACGTCCTCGGCCTGGAGCAGCGCGGACCAGATGGCGGCCAGCCGGACCTCGGTGGGCGTGCGGGGCGGTGTACGGACCTCACCCGTACGCGCGCCGCTGTCCGCGCCCGTGTCAGCCCCGGGACCTCCGGCCGCTCCCTGGAAGGTCAGCAGCCCACGGCGGTCGATCTTGCCCGTGCTCGTGAGCGGCATCCTGTCGACACGGGTGATCCGGGACGGAAGCATGTACGAGGGCAGTGACCCCGCGAGATGGAGCCGGAGCGCCAAGGCGTCCGCCCCGGGAGTCCCGGGCCCCGGTGTGACGAAGGCGGTGAGGCGTCCGTGCTCGGTGAGGACGACGGCGTGGGCGACGTCCGGATGGGTCTGGAGCACCGCTTCGATCTCGCCCGGCTCGACCCGGTTGCCACGGATCTTCACCTGGTCGTCCAGCCGCCCGAGGAATTCCAGGACGCCGTCCTCGGAGCACCGCACCCGGTCGCCGCTGCGGTACCACCGGCGACCGCGCCGGACGGTGAACGCGGCCTCGGTGAGTTCCGGTTCACCGAGGTAGCCCGAGGTCAGGCCGGTTCCGGAGATGAGGAGCTCACCGGCCTCGCCGGGCCGCCGGGGCTCCCCGTCGGGGCCGACGACCTCCACCTCCGTGCCCGAGACGGGGCGGCCGATGGGAAGCCGCCGCACCTGGTCGCCGGGCCGGGCCCGGATGATGTGGCAGCTCGTGTTGATCGTGGCCTCGGTCGGGCCGTACAGGTTGGCGATGTGCTGGCCGTCGCCGAAGAGGTCGAACCAGCGGCGTACATGCGCGGGCGACAGGGCCTCGCCGCCGACATGGATCCACCGCAGCGCGGACAGGTCCGGCGGCGGTGCGCCGTGCCGCACGCGTTCCTCGGAAGCGCTGAGCAGCTGCTCCCAGAGCGTGGGAACGGAGCTCCACACGGTGATGCGGCCGCGTTCGACGTGGGTCAGCAGCCGGTCGGGATCGCGCAGCAGGTCCCACGCCACCGTGACCACGGTGGCGCCGACGAGCAGAGGGGCGAGGAGCTGGCGGACGGAGGCGTCGAAGCAGGGCGACGCGGTCTGGGCGAGCCGGTCGTGCTCGTCGTACCCGAAGGTGTCGATCGCCCAGTCGAGGTAGTTCTCCATCGACCGGTGGGTGACGGGTACGGCCTTGGGCCGGCCGGTGGATCCGGAAGTGAAGATCACGTAGGCGATGCCGTCGGCGTCGACCGGGCCGTCGGGCGCGGGGAGCGCGTCCGACGGCCGGACGGAACCGGCGACACGGCCGGGGCCCCCGGCAGGCCCCGGAACCGTATCCCGGCAGGACGGCGCCGAAGCGTCGACGGACACCAGGGCGACGTCGCCGAGTGCTTCCCCCACCGCCCGGGTGGCGGTGTGGCAGAGCACCGTACGGGCTCCCGAGCGCGTGAGCTGGTCCGTCAGCCGCGCGGTCGGGTGGCCGGCGTCCAGCGGAACCCAGCCCGCCCCGGCGCGCAGGGCCGCGACGACCGAGACGACGGTGTCGGCGCCGGGTTCGGTGAGAAGCCCGACGAGGCTTCCCGGGGTGACGCCGCGGGCCAGGAGAGAGGTCGCGAGGGCGTGGGAGGCACGGTCGAGTTGGGCGTACGTCAGGGTGGTGGCGCCGGTGTCGACGGCGACCGCGTCCGGGGTGGCCCGGAACCGGTCGACCAGCCGGCCCACGAGCGTGGCGGCGCCGGATCCGGTACGGGGCCCGATGCCGTGGTCGGGTACGGACTCCGTGATGACCGGTGCGGCGGGCCGGGGCTCGCCGAGCGCGGCCAACTCGGCGTGGAAGTCCCGGTCCAGGCGGGCCACGGTCGCCGGGTCGAAGAGCCGGACGGGAAAGTTCCACGAGAAGCGCAGCGCCGCCTCGTCCTGCCAGCACAGCAGGCTCAGGCGGGTCGCGGCGGTGGCGGTACCGGCAGCGGTCGGCCGCACGCTCACCGGACAACGCCCGTCGAGCGGGGCGGGGAAGCGCGAGAAGCTGAAGCCGGCCGGGCTCACGGTCCGGGGGCCGGCCCCGGAGGGGTCCGGCGGCAGCAGCCGCGCCAGGTCCAGGCCGGTGAGGCTCGCGTGCCGCTCGCTCTCCAGCCAGATCCCCGCCAGCCGTTGGGCCAGAGCCCCCGCCGACTCGTCCGGGTCCGTCCCGCACAGCAGCGGAAGGGTGTCGGCGAGCGGCCCCACGAGCCGGTCCAGGCCCGGCAGGCGATCGTCCCGCCGGGCGCGGGCTACGTTCACCGCGATCTCCCGCTGTCCGCTCCACCGGGCCAGACAGCGCACGTGCGCGGCGAGCAGGAGATGGAACAGGCTCACCCCGTGAGCGGCGGCCCGCTTCTCCAACGCGGCGGACAGCACCGGGTCGAGAACGCTCTGGTGTGTGGTCACCGGCGCGGCCGGCAGGGCGGACGGATCACCGTCGTACGGCAGGCGCAGCGGTTCGCCCCGGGAGCCCAGCCGCCCCGACCAGTACAGCCGGTCGGCGGCGAGGGCCTTCATGCCGTCCGGGGAGGACCGCTCATCGGCGGCCGCGGCCGCGTACCGCGCGAAATCTGTGCCGAGCGGGGGCAGCGTCGGTGCGCGCCCGTCGGCGAGGGCGGTGTAGAGCGACCACAGTTCTCCGGCGAGGACGTTGAGGCTGTATCCGTCACCGGCCGCATGGTGGATCACCAGCACCAGATGGGACAGCTCCGGGCTCTCCCGGGCGAGGAGCGCGCGCACCGGAGGCTCGGTGGAGAGGTCGAACGGGCGGTTGCACAGGGCCGTTTCGAGCCCCTCGATCTCCCCGGTACGGCCGGTCAGCTCCCGGACCTCGTACCAGGCGGACAGCGCGGCGGGCGGCGCGACGTACTGCCGTGGTGCCACCGAGCCGACCCTGTCGCCGGTGCTCTGGCCGCTCTCAGCGCTCTGGTTGCTCTCCGTGCTGCCCGTGCTCCCGATGCGGATCCGGAGCATGGTGTGCCGGTCGGCCAGTGCGGCGAGCGCCCGGCTCAGAAGCCGGGTGTCCAAGGGCCCCCGGACGGTCTGGCGGACGTAACCGTGAGCCGGGACGTCGGGGTGGAGCCGACTGCTGGTGTGCAGGGCCAGTTGGACGGGGGTGAGCGGGAAACCGACGCCGTCCGGCAGGGGAGACGGGGCCGGAGGAAGGGACCGGGAGGAGTGGGCCGGAGGTGAGGGGGAGGGCATGGTGTCGAGGTGCGCGGCCAGTTCGGCGACAGTCCGGTACTCGAAGAAGAGCGTGGCGGCCAGCGGCCTGCCCAGTTCCCGTTCGAGCTGCCTGACGAGGTCGACGGCGGCGAGCGAGTCGAGGCCGAGGGCGAGAAACGGTTCGTCGTCGGGAATCCCGGTGGCGGGCAGACGCAGCGCCGGGGCCAGCAGCCGCCGAAGCACTTCCGCCGTACCGGTGCGAGGTCCGGTCCCCGCACGCGTATCCCGGTTCGCACGCGTGCCGTCGCCGGTGCCTGTGCCGGGCACCCGGCACGTGGTCGCCGGTTCCGTGCCGGATTCCGTGCTCGTCCCCATGGGTACCGTCGGCGCGGTCGGGTCCGCCATGGCCGCGGGCCCCGGGGGCGACGTCAGGTCGGCGAGCAGCAGTTGCGCCGCGTCGACGCCGCATGCCGTACGGAGCGCCGCCAGCGCGGGGCCGACGGCGACGGGCGGGCCCCCGGCACTCCGTACGGTGGTGGAGCCGCCTTCCGCCCCGGCTCCGAGAGCCGTCGCCATGCCCGTCCCGGCGAGGGCCGCGAGGTTCACCGAC
The DNA here is from genome assembly GCF_028622875.1 of Streptomyces sp. MMBL 11-1. Classification (NCBI taxonomy): domain Bacteria; kingdom Bacillati; phylum Actinomycetota; class Actinomycetes; order Kitasatosporales; family Streptomycetaceae; genus Streptomyces; species Streptomyces sp. MMBL 11-1. The sequence goes on from NZ_CP117709.1 coordinate 7,924,199, forward strand.
TGCCAGGGCCGGCCCGCGTGCCGTTCCGACGCGGCGAACGCGTCGAGGAAGGCGTTGGCGCTCGCATAGTCGCCCAGCGCTCCCGCCAGACCGGGCAGCACGGCACTGACGGAGGAGAACGCGATCCGGACCGCCGGGTCGAGCCCGTGGCGGCGCAGGGCCAGCGAGAGCAGCAGACTGCCCCGGGTCTTGGCGGCCAGGGCTGCCGCCGTCTCCTCCGCGCGCCTGGTGCGCAGGGTGCCGGGGCGCACCGTCCCCGCGGCGTGGAAGAGGCCGTCGAGGTGGGGCAGGCCGGCGAGGAGGGCGTCGACGTCCCGCTCCACCGAGACGTCGGCCACGCGGTAGTGGACGGTGGCGCCCAGCGAGCGGAGTTCCTCGGTCAGTCCCGAGGGAGGACGGGGGGAGCGCCCGGCGAGTACGAGGGTCGGGCGGCCACGCCCGGCGAGGTCCCGGGCGAGCGCGGCGCCGAAGCCGCCGCCGCCCCCGGTGATGAGGAACGTGCCGTCGGGCGGCAGCGGTGATCGCGTAGCCCCGCCCGGTGCGGTGGTGCTGCCCGCCAGCGGCACGAAGCGACGGGTGAGCCTGCGCCCGGCGCGCCAGGCGACGGTGGCGGCCCCGGCGTGGGTGCTGCCGTCCGACTTCGGTTCGGCCAGTTCGGCCAGCACGGCGGTCAGGCGCTGGGACGCGGTGTCCAGCGAGCAGAGGTCGAGGGCGGTGGCCGCGGCGCCCGGTGTCTCCCGCGGCAGCGCCAGCAGGAGCCCGCCGAGGACGGCGTGGGCCGGCCTGGGCCTTTCCCGTTCGGTCCCCGTGCCGTGGACGTCCTCGGTCAGCACCAGCAGCCGGTCCGCGCGCGTCTCGTCGAACCGTGCGAGGGCCTCGCCGAAGGCGGCCAGCGCGGTGTCCTGGGCCCGGTCGAGCGCGTCGGCGGTGTCCTGGCCGGGAGCGGGCCCGGCGACCAGGACCACGGCATCCGGCGGCCCGTCGCCCCTTTCGTGCATCCGGACGCCCTCGGCGGAGAGCTGCGAGGCGAGCCGGTCGACGTACGCGGAGTCCGGCCCTGTCAGCAGCACCGAACGCACGGCCGCCGCCCTTCCGGGCAGGGGGGTGTCCTCCCACAGGACCCGGTGCAGCAGAGGGCTCACGGGCGGATCGGCCCAGTACCGGCGGCGCTGGAAGGGGTAGGTGGGCAGGGGGATCCGGTGGTGCTCCGCGTCGAGCGCGGTACGGTCCAGCGGCACGCCGTGCGACCACAGGCGGCCGACGGTTTCCAGCAGGGCCCCCCGTCCACCGCCGTGCCCGCCACCGGGGAGCCGCTCCGCGTCCGTACGGCCGTCGGAATCTCCCGGGAGGGCGCACATCACCGTCGCTCCGCCGGTGAACGCGCCGGAGGCGGCGGACGCCACGGATGACCCGGGTGTCCCGCCGCCTTCGGCGCTGGCCTCCGGTGCGCCGGCGGCGTACGCCTCCGTCGCCGCGCGGACCGCGCCGGACAGCGTCGCGCCGTGGCCGACCTCCACGAACGTGTCGTATCCCTCCCGCGCCAGGCGTTCCACGGCCTTCCCGAACAGCACCGGACGTTCGGCGTGGTCACGCAGGTACTCCGGGCCGAGGACCGGCTGCCACTCGGCGGTGACGGTGCTCATGAGGGGGACGGAGGGGGCCTGCGGGGTCAGCGCACGGGCAGCGTCGGCGAGCCGGTCGGCCACCGGCCGCATCAGCGGTGAGTGGAAGGCCCGGGAGACCCGCAGACGACGCGTGGGAACGCCCAGGGCTTCGAGGCCGGCGGCGGCACGCTCCACGGCACGGACGTCCCCGGAGAGGACCTGGAGCCCCGGACCGTTGTACGCGGCCACGGCGAGCGCCCCGCCGGACTCCGCCACCGCCGCGGCGACGGCCTCCTCACCCCCGCGGACGGCGATCATCGCCCCGGGTTCGGTGAACGCGCCCATGAGACGGCCGCGTTCGGCCGCGAACCGCACCGCCTCCCGGAGGGTCAGCGCCCCGCCGGCACAGGCGGCCGCGATCTCCCCGGCACTGTGCCCGGCCACGGCGTCGGGCTGCACGCCCCAGGCGCGCAACTGGCGGGCGAGCGCCACCCCGGAGGCGACGAGGAGCGGCTGCGCCACCTCTGTGACCGCCTGCTCGGCCGGGTCCGCCTCCGGGTCCAGCGCCCAGTCCAGCAGGGGCCGCCCGCACACCGGACCGAGCAGCGCGGACGCTTCGTCGAACGTGTCCCGGAACACCCGCGCCGTCCGGTACAGCGCCCGGTCCTGGCCGGGGAACTGCGAGCCCTGCCCGGGGAACAGGAAGACCACGCGCGGCCGGGAACGGACGACGCTCCCGACCTGCCGGACCGCTTCTCCCGTCCCGCCGCCGGCGGTGACGGCGGCGAGCCGCTCCCGCAGATCTCCGTCGGCGACGACGGCGAGCCGGTGGGGCCCGTCGTCCCGGGAGGTACTCGCGGTCCGGCAGACATCGCCCTCGCGCAGCCGCGGACGGCTTTCCAGGTGTGCGGCGAGCCGGGTCACCGCTTCCCGCAGCCCGCCCGGGCTGTGCGCCGACAGGGTCAGCAAGTGAGGCCCGTCGACCGCGACGTCACCCGCGACACCCGTGGAAGGCGGGGCCGGGGCAGGCGGGGGCGCGGCCTGTTCGAGAACGGCATGGGCGTTGGTGCCGCCGAAACCGAACGCGTTGATCCCCGCGACGAGAGGCCCCTCGGACGTCCAGTCCCTCGCCTCGGTCACCACGGAGAAACCGGCGGGGGCCAGGCCCGGCGAGGCGGGGGCGTGGTGCAGCGACGGCGGCAGCCTGCGGTGGCCCAGGGCCAGCACGACCTTCACCAGCGCGGGCAGTGCGGCGGCGTTCAGCAGATGCCCGATGTTCGTCTTCACCGAACCGACCGACCGCGGTTCGCCGTCGGGTCGTTCGGGGAACGCGTGAGCCAGCGAACGCAGCTCGATCGGGTCCCCCACGGTGGTGCCGGTCCCGTGGGCCTCCACATAGGTCACCGAGGCGGGATCGACCCCCGCCGCCTCGTACGCCCGGGTGATGACCTCGCGCTGCCGCAACGGATTGGGCGCCATGAGGCTCATCGACCGGCCGTCGTTGTTGACGGCCGTGCCCCGGACCACCGCGAGCACCGGATCGTCCGCGAGGCGGGCCGCGTCGAGGCGCGTCAGGACGATGGCCGCGCCGCCCTCTCCCGGCACGAAGCCGTCGGCGTCGGCGCTGAAGGCACGGCTGCGTCCGGTGGGGGAGAGGGCCCCCGCCTCTTCCAGCAGCCGGTGCGGGGCCGAGGTCAGGTGGAGGTTGACCCCGCCGACGACGGCGAGGTCGCACTCACCGTCCAGCAGGCTGCGCCGGGCCAGATGCAGCGCCACCAGGCCCGACGAGCAGGCGGTGTCCACGGCGATGGCGGGCCCGTCGAGGTCGAGGCACTGGGTGACCCGGGCGGCGACGAGGGCGGGCAGGTTGCCGGTGAGCGCCGCGGGCCGCGGGGAGCCGTCGGCAGCGGCCCGTTCCAGGATCTGCCGGTAGCCGCTGTCCCCGACCGCCGCGAACACGCCGATCCTGCGGCCGCGTCGGCGGGGTCCCGCGTATCCGGCACGTTCGAGTGCCTCGTGCGCGAGTTCCAGGAAGATCCGGGCCTGCGGGTCGAGCGCGCGGGCCTCGTCCTCGCCGATGCCGAAGCAGCCGGCGTCGAAAGCGGCCGGATCCTCCAGCAGTGCGGCCCATCGCTTCCGGCCGACCGCCGGAGCAGCCGGCCGGGCCCCCGGGAGGTCCTGGCCGTCGTCCCATCGTCCTCGCGGTACGGGGGTGACGGCGTCGTGCCCGTCGACGAGCAGCTCCCAGAAGGCCTCGGGGGTGTCGGCGCCGGGGAACCTGCACGCCATCCCGATGACGGCCGCAGAGGTGTCGGCCGTGGCAGCGCCGGGGACGGTGGCGGCTACGGCCATGTCCCCGGCGGACGCGCCGCCGGTGCGCGGCGGGGCGCTCTCCACCGCTTCCGGGGCACAGGACGTCGGAACCGGCGCCACCGTCAGAAGGTGACCGGCGAGTGCGGACACCGTGCCGTGGTCCCGGATGACCGCCGGCGGCAGCGTCACACCGAAGGCGTCCTCCAGGGCCCCCAGTACCTCCATGGCCTTGACCGACGTCCCCCCGAGGCTCCCGAACGCCTCGTGCGCCCCGATCGAACCGGCGGGTCGGCCCAGCACCCGGGCCCACACCTCCCGCACCGCCTCGACGGTCTCCGCCCGGGCGCGGGGCGCCCTCGCGGAAGCTTCCGCCGCCGGCCGCGCCGCTTCCGCGAGACCGCCCGCCGCGGACGGGGGCCCATCGCCGTCACCCGAAGCGTTCTCACCCGCTCCTCTCCCACCCGTCCCGAACGCGCCGTCCTCGAAACGCTCCCGCAGCCGCCGGCGTCGCAGTTTGCCACTCGTCGTACGGGGGAACGCCCCCGGCGGCAGGGTCAGCACCCGCACGTCGTCATGGAGCAGGGCCTCGCGCACCCGGGCCGAGACACGTTCGAGTACCTGGGCCGCCTCGCGCGGGGGCCGTGCCCAGGGGACGAACACCACGACGCGCTCCGCTCCGGTGACCGGGTCGGTCGACCCGACCACCGCGGGGGCCCCGGGAGGCAGCCCGGGAGTGGCGGCCGCGACCTCTTCCATGTCCGAGGCGTGGAAGGTGCGGCCGTTGAGGAACAGCACGTCCTTGTGCCGGCCCGTGACGCACAGCCGGCCGTCCCGCAGGAACCCGAGATCCCCGGTGCGGAGCCACCCCCCGGCGAACACCTCCGCGCTCACATCGGGAAGGCGGTGGTAACCACGGGCCAGTTGGGGACCGCTCACCATGATGTGCCCGGTCCGCCGGTCCCCGAGGACGGTGCCCGCGTCGTCGACGACGCGTACGGAGCAGCCGGCCACCGGCCGCCCGACGTCCATCAACTCGACGGCGCCTTCGCCCGGTTCGGCGTCCACCGCCACTCCACGGCTCAACGCCGCCCGGTCCAGGACGAGGGGCTCGGCCACTTCCCCCGCCGGCGGGAAGGTCACCGCCAGCGTCGCCTCGGCCAGGCCGTAGACCGGCTGGGCCGCCGCCGGGTCCAGCCCCGCCGGCCGGGTCTTGTCGGCGAAGGCACGCCACACCGCGGGCCCGATCGGCTCCGCCCCGACCAGGATCAGCCGTACCGCCGAGAGGTCCAGCCGGGCCAGGACCTCGTCGGGAACCCGGCGTACGGCCAGCGCCAGGGCGAAGTTGGCCGCGGACAGCACCGTGGCCCGGTGCCGGGCCGCCACCTCGAACCACAGGCGGGGCCGCTTGGCGAACGACAGCGGACCGATCTTGACCTGCCGGGCCCCGGCGGCCAGCGGAGCGAGGTGGGTGCCGATGAGCCCCATGTCGTGGAAGTACGGCATCCAGCTGACCACCACGTCCTCGGGTCCCAGCGCCGAGGCGGCCCGTATCTGCGCCAGATTGGCCAGCACCGCTCCATGGGTCACCTCCACCCCCTTGGGCACACCGGTGCTTCCCGAGGAGAACTGCACGAACGCGACGTCGTCGTGCCCGGCGGCGGCGGGCTCCCGCAGCTCCGGCCCCTCCCGCAGGACATCGAGGGACAGGGCGCGGACAGTGTCGGGGAGGTCGCCCGACAGCGACGAGGCCGAGGCGTCCACGACGACGGGCGGCCGCCCCAGGTGCTCCCAGACCGGCAGCACCCGACGTGCGTCCGGCGCGAGCGGGACCGGAACGAGACCGGCCGCCACAGCACCCCAGAACATCGGCTGGAAGTCCTCGCTGCGGTCGGCGAGCAACGGCACACAGGTCCCGGGCGCGACGCCCGCCTTCCGGAAGCCGCCGGCCACGCGCAAGGACGTGTCCAGGAGTTCGCCCAGGCTGACCGTCAGCTCGCTCCCGTCGCCGCGGACATGTACGACGACCTGCCCGGGAGCCTCACGGACCGCGCCCAGTAGTACATCAAGCAGTGTCACGTCGTACTCCGTCGGTCCGTCGGTCCGTTCCCCGAAGAATGATCTTAGAAAGGCACGGGTCGCGGGGAATCAGCCGCCGGGAGGAGAGCGCATGCACCCTGGGAGTGACCTGATGGAAGAGGTCCGGCTCGGTTTCCGGACCGGGCCGGGAAGCGACCGGCGTGTCCACCGCGAACGCGGGGACCGAGGAGAAGCACCGCCTGGACGGTCCCGTTCGCCGGGACCGTGGCCCGGACGCTCGAAGCGGCCTGCCGGGCCGGAGCGACCCGCCCGGCCGGCCATCGGCCGGACCGGGCGGATCACCCCTCTGCGCGCGCTCGCGCCACCTGTCGTACGTGCCGTGCTACGCGCCGGTCGGGGAGGCCTGCTGCACGACCTCGAAGGACCACACCGTGGACCCGCTGGCCGCCGGCTTGGGCCGCTCGCCGCTGCCGGCGTCACCGCCCTGGTGGGCCGCCTTCATCGGCCCCTCCATCCACGCCTGGAAGGAGGCCTCGTCACGCCAGCGCGTGTAGACGAGGTAGTCGTCCGTGCCCTCGACGGGCCGGAGCAGCTCGAACCACTCGAATCCGTCGGAGCCCTCCACGGCATGGGCCCGGGAAGCGAAGCGCTTCTCCAGTGTCTCGCGTTGTTCCTGGGGGACGGTCAGCACATTGATCTTGACTACGCTCATGGCTCCATCCTGCCGTACGAGGTCCTGACTCCGTCGGCGGGCGGGCCGGTCGCGGGGAGTTCCACCGTGATACGGATCCCGCCGTCCGGGCGCGGGGTGAGGGTGAGCGTTCCGTCGTGCGCGCGGGCGATGGTCTTGACGATGGCCAGGCCGAGGCCGACGCCCGCGTGGTGGGTGCGCAACCGTTCCGCGCCGCGGCGGAACGGTTCGGTGAGCGTCGAGGCCAGCTGCGGGGTGACCTTCGCACCGGTGTTCTCGACCGTGAGCACCGCGGCCCGCCGTCGGACGCCGGTGGTGACCCTGACGGTGCCCCGTTCGGGCAGATTGTGGACGATCGCGTTGTGCACGAGGTTCGTGGTCAGCTGGAGCAGGAGCGTCGGCGATCCGGTCGCGGGGGCGAACTCGCCGCGTGTCTCGACGGTGACGCCCTGTTCTTCCGCGAGGGGGAGGAGGGTCTCGGTGGCCTCCTCCGCGAGCAGCGACAGGTCGACGTGTTCCCGGGTGAAGGAACGCCGGTCGGCGCGGCTGAGCACGAGCAGGGCCTCGGTGAGGTCGATCGCCCGGCCGTTGACGGCGTACAGACGGTCGATGATCTCGTCGGTGTCGCGGTTCGGATCGGTGCGGGCCACATCGAGAAGCGCCTTCGAGATCGCCAGCGGGGTACGCAGCTCATGGGAGGCGTTGGCCGCGAATCTCTCCTGCTCGGCGACGTGTGCTTCGAGCCGGGCGAGCATGGTGTCGAAGGCGTCGGCGAGTTCCCGGAACTCGTCCCTGCGGCCCGGCAGCCGGATCCGGTGGGAGAGCGACCCGTGCGTGGCCGCGCGGGTGGCTTCGGTGATCCGGGTCAGCGGGGCGAGCATGCGGCCGGCGAGGACCCACCCTCCCAGGAGGCCGAAGACGAGAAGGACCGCCAGCACGGTGGCCGCCGCCGGGGCGAAGGTGTACGCGAGGAGCTGACGGTTGGGGTTCTCGTGGAGCATCCGCCTGTCCCAGTCGTCGGGAACGTACTCCAGGAGGAACACCCACACCGCGGTGAGCAGCAGGACGCCGGCGACCATGAGGAAGCCGGCGTAGCTGAGGGTGAGCTTGAGGCGGACGCTCAACCCGGGCCGCCTAGCCATGGTCCTCGCCGTCGCCGCGACCGGTGCCGGACGCTGTGCCGATGCGGTAGCCGACACCCGGCACGGTGGCGATGATCCACGGTTCGCCGAGGCGCTTGCGCAGGGCCGAGACGGTGATGCGTACGGCGTTGGTGAACGGGTCGGCGTGCTCGTCCCACGCGCGTTCCAGGATCTCTTCGGCGCTGACGACACCGCCGTCGGCGGCGACGAGGACGTCGAGCACCGCGAACTGCTTCCTGGTCAGCGCGACGTAGCGGCCGTCCCGGTAGACCTCCCTGCGGAAGGTGTCCAGCCGCAGACCGGCGATCTCCCGCACGGGCGGTCTGCTGTGGGCGCGTCTGCGGTCGAGCGCCCTGAGCCTGAGCACGAGTTCCCGGAGATCGAAAGGCTTCGTGAGGTAGTCGTCGGCGCCGAGCCCGAACCCGGAGGCCTTGTCGTCGAGGCGGTCGGCGGCCGTGAGCATGAGGATCGGCATTCCACTGCCGGAGGCGACGATGTGTTCGGCGATCCGGTCCCCGGACGGCCCGGGGATGTCGCGGTCCAGGACGGCGATGTCATAGGTGTTGACGCTCAGCAGCTCCAGAGCGGTCTCGCCGTCACCCGCGATGTCCGCCGCGATCGCTTCGAGACGCAGGCCGTCGCGGACGGCTTCTGCCAGATACGGTTCGTCTTCGACGATCAGCACGCGCATGTGCCGATGCTACGAGTCGGCGCCTGTCGTCGGCGTATCGAAAACCGCATACGCCCCGGCAACACCGCGCTGCCTTGACTGGCGGTATGACTCGACCACCGCCGTCCTTGCGAACACCACCCCGCCGGACGGGCCGGCTCCTCGTCGTCGGCGCGGTAGCCGTCGTGGCGGCGATCGCCACGGCCCTCGGCCACGCCCTGCTGACCCCCTCACAGTCCCCGTCGCCCTCGGCCTCGGCCCGCTCCCCGTCCGCCGCCCCCTCCTCGGCCCCGGCACCCCTGCCTCCTCTTCACCGTGAGCACCGTGGAGCGCTGGGAGAGGCCGACGGCGTCGTCCCCGACGGTGTGACGGTGCTCGACGACGGGATTCCGGCCGTCGCCCGTCTCGACGCGGATCTGCTCGCGGCTCTCCGCCGGGCGGCACGGGAGGCGGCGCGGGACGGCGTCGAGTTCGCCGTCAACAGCGGCTGGCGATCCCCGGCGTATCAGAATGAGCTGCTCCGCGAGGCGGTCGCGCGGTACGGGTCGGAGGCCGAGGCCGCCCGGTGGGTGGCCACCGCGCAGACGTCGCCGCACGTGTCGGGGGACGCGGTCGACATCGGGCCGGCCGACGCGACGGAGTGGCTGTCCGAACACGGCGCCGCCCACGGACTGTGCCAGACCTACCGGAACGAGCCCTGGCACTACGAGCTGCGAACGGAAGCGATCGACCGGGGTTGTCCGCGCATGTACGCCGACCCCACCCAGGACCCGAGGATGCGACAGTGACCGGCAGCGAACGAGGACGGACGATGACACAGGTGGACACGGCCGGAACCGCGCAGGGCGACCCGGACACGCGCGGTCTTGGCCAGGGCGACGCCCGTCCCCGGGACGAGGGCCCCGGGGACACCGGCCCCCGGGACAAGGGTGTGAGGACAGGTCTCTGGAGGCGCGGCCGGGTACTCGCGGCGGCGGCGCTGCTGCTCGGCCTGGTCCTGATGCTGCACGCGAGCATCCCGAACCGGGTCGGGAACCTCGGCAGCCTGGTGGAGACCTTCCTCCCGTGGTTCGGCCTGTTCATCCCGGTGCTGCTGGCCGGGGCGCTGCTGCGCCGCTCCGTCCTCGCGGTCGTCGCGCTGCTGCTGCCGGCCGCCGTGTGGCTGAACCTCTTCGGCGGGCTGCTCACCGACAAGTCCCACCCGGGCGGCGACCTCACCGTGGTCAGCCACAACGTCGGCGCCGACAACCCCGACGCGGCGGGCACCGCCCGCGCCCTGGCCGCCTCCGGCGCGGACGTACTGGCGCTGGAAGAGCTGGACCCGGCGGCCCGGAGGACGTACGAGAAGGAGCTGGCGAGGGCGTACCCCCACCACACGGTCCTGGGCACGGTCGGCGTGTGGAGCAGGCTGCCGCTGTCGGACACCCGCCCCGTCGACGTCGAGATGGACGCGGGTCCGCTGGGGGACGCGAAGCCCGCCGACGTCAAGCTGGAGTACAACCGGGGGCTGCGCACCACGGTGGCCACCGACCGCGGGCCCCTGGCGGTGTACGTGGCGCACCTCGGATCCGTACGGGTGAATCCCCGGGCGGGCCTCTCGTCGGGCCAACGCGACGCCGGCGCGCAGTCGCTCGGCCGGGCCGTCGCCGCCGAGCGGAACGAGCGGGTGGTGCTGCTCGGCGATCTGAACGGCACCCTGGACGACCGCGCGTACGCGGGCATCACCGCGCGGATGCGATCGGCGCAGGAGGCGGCCGGCGACGGCTTCGGCTTCAGCTGGCCCGCCGGCTTCCCGGTGGTGCGGATCGACCAGATCCTGGTCCGGGGCGTGGAGCCGGAGAGCTCGTGGGTCCTGCCCGCGACCGGCAGCGACCACCTCCCGGTGGCGGCCCGCATCAGCTGGTGAACACCGCGGAGGGCTCCGGACGCGTCCGGAGCCCTCCCGCCGCCTCGCGGGGCCAACGGGGCCTCCGTGTCGTGCTGTTGCTCACCCTCCTCCGAAGGAGGGCGGACGAACGCGCTAGGCTGCGTTGCGCCACGGGGGAAGTCCGGTCGAAATCCGGCGCTGACCCGCAACGGTAGACGGACCCCCCGGGGGTTCCGTGAGCCCGATCACCCGCGGCGGAGAAGGCTCCTGACGATTCGCCGTGGACTGCGAACGGGCGCTGCGCGGGGCGGCCGCCGTCCGGGGCCGCTCCTCATCGCGCGACGCACGGCCCGAGGCGAAAGCGACCGGCCTGTGGCCACGTCTGTCGACCGCATACCCTCCAAGCCGCCGCGCCCCGCGCACGTCGGCACCGGACCGGCGCCACCCCGGCGCACGCCCCTGCCGCTCCTCGTGGCCGGCCTGGCTCTGGCCCTGCCCCTCTCGCTCGTCTGCGGGGCGGCGCTCGGGGCGTCCGGGCTCTCCTGGGCGGAGGTGACGCGCTACCTGTGGGCAGGGCTCACCGGCGGGGCCATCGGCCCCGACGAGGTCCCGGCCTACACCATCGTCTGGGAGCTGCGTCTGCCACGAGCCGTGCTGGCCGCCGTCGTCGGGGCCGGCCTGTCCGCCATCGGTGTCGCCGTCCAGGCCATGGTGCGCAACGCGCTCGCCGACCCGTTCGTGCTCGGCATCTCCTCGGGCGCGGCGGTCGGCGCCAACGCCGTACTCATCTTCGGGGCCCTGGGAGCGCTGGGCGTCTGGGCCCTGTCCACGGCGGCGTTCCTCTCCGCACTCCTCGCCATGCTGCTCGTGTACGCGGTCGCCCGCACCGAACGCGGACTGACCCCGCTCCGGCTCGTCCTGACGGGAACCGCGATGTACTACGGCTTCTCGGCCGTCACCACGTTCATGGTGTTCGCGGCCGAGCGCGGGGAAGCGGCCCGCTCCGCGATGATGTGGCTGCTGGGCAGCCTCGGCGGGGCCAACTGGACGGCCGTGCCGATCGCCGCCGGTGCGGTGCTCGCCGGCCTCGCGCACCTCGGCTGGTCGGCACGGCGCCTGAACGCCCTCGCCCTGGGGGACGAGACCGCCGCCGCACTCGGGGTCGATCCCGGAAGACTGCGCAAGGAGCTCTTCCTCGTCTCCGCGGCCGTCACCGGGGCGGTCGTCGCGGTGAGCGGGGCGATCGGCTTCGTCGGCCTGATGGTCCCGCACGCCGCGCGGATGCTGGTCGGCGCGGACCACCGCCGGCTCCTGGCCGTCGCGCCCCTGGCGGGAGCCGTCCTGCTGATCTGGGTGGACATCCTCTCGCGCGTGGTGCTGGCGCCGGCCGAGCTGCCGGTGGGCGTCCTCACCGCGGTCATCGGCGTTCCCTGCTTCATCCTTCTCATGCGCCGGCGCGCCTACTCCTTCGGAGGCATCTGATGCGGATCGACGTCGACGCGCTCACCGTCGAGATCGCCGGTGCGCGGCTGGTGGACCAGGTCACCCTGGGCGCGGCCGACGGGCAGCTCGTCGGCCTGGTCGGTCCCAACGGCAGCGGCAAGTCGACCCTGTTGCGCTGTGTCTACCGGGCCCTGCGCCCTTCGGCCGGCGTCGTCAGGATCGGCGGTGAGGACCTCCACACCCTGAGCGCCCGGGAAGGCGCCCGACGGCTGGCCGCCCTTCCGCAGGACGCGGTCGCCGCGTTCGACTTCACCGTCGCCGAGATCGTCGCCATGGGGCGGCTGCCGCACCAGGGGCCGGTGGCCCGGGCGTCCGACGAGGACCGGCGCCTCTGTGCCGAGGCGCTGGAGGGGGTCGGCGCGGGACACCTGGCCGAACGGGGCTTCCTCACCCTCTCCGGCGGCGAGCGGCAGCGCGTCCTGATCGCCCGCGCCCTGGCCCAGCGGCCCCGGGTCCTGGTACTCGACGAGCCCACCAACCACCTGGACATCGCCCACCAGCTGGAAGTCCTCGCCCTGGTCCGCGACAGCGGCCTGACCGTGCTCACCGCCCTGCACGACCTGAATCTGGCGGCCCTGCACTGCGATCTGGTCCACGTCATCGACAGGGGCCGGATCGTCGCCTCCGGGGCCCCGCACGCGGTCCTGACCACCGAGCTGCTGGCCGACGTCTTCGGCGTGCGGGCGCACCGCGTCGCGCATCCGGAGACCGGCGCGCTGCAACTGCTCTTCGACCTCCCTCCTGTTCGCCCCACTTCCTGAAGGAGCCCCGACACCATGCGCGACCCCCTGCGTCCCGCCGCCCTCGTCCTCGCGGCCGCCCTGGCCCTCACCGGCTGCGGAGCGGACATCACCTCGCGGGCGGAAGGGAGGGACAACGCGTCCGGGGCCGACCGCCACTACCCGGTCACCGTCGAGAACTGCGGGGAGAAGAAGACGTACGACAAGGCCCCGCGACGCGTCGTCACCAACGACACCGGTATCACCGAGATCATGTTCGCCCTCGGGCTCGAGGACCACATGGCCGGGTACGTGATGCCCGACGACAAGGGCGACATGACGTCCGTCCCCTGGAAGGACGGCTACCGGAAGACCAAGTGGCTCTCCAAGGAGCGGATCAACAAGGAACTGGTCCTCGACGCCCGCGCCGACCTGGTCTTCGCCGGCTGGAACTACGGATTCAACGAGGGTGAGGGTTTCACCCCCGCCGAACTGGAGCGCGTGGGCATCGACTCGTACCTGCTCAGCGAGTCGTGCCGGAACGGGCAGGGCAAGGCCCGCGGAGTCATGCCCCCTCTCGAAGCGCTCTACACCGACCTGCGGAACCTCGGAAAGATCTTCGACGTCGAGGACCGGGCGGACACCCTCATCACGTCGTTCCGCGAGGAGGTCGCCGCCGCGCGGGCGAAGGCGGCCAAGGGCGACGACCGCCTCCGCGTCTTCCTGTACGACGACGGGAAGGACAAGCCGCTGACCTCGGGCGCGTACGCCGGACCGCACGACATCATCACCAAGGCCGGCGGCGACCACATCATGAAGGACCTCAAGGACAGCTGGACGACGGTGGGCTGGGAGACCGTGGTCGACCGTGACCCCGAGGTCATCGTCATCAACGACTACGGCGCCACCGGAGCGGAGGAGAAGCGCAGGTTCCTGAAGTCCTACAAGCCGCTCGCCGGCGTATCCGCGATTCTCAACGACCGGATCGTCGTACTCGACTACGTGGACCTGGTCGAGAGCCCGCGCAACCCCGCGGCCGTCAGCTCGCTGGCGGAGGAGCTGAGGAAGTTCGCCCGCTAGGTCCTGCCGTCCGGTCGTCGTCGACGGGAACGCCCAGCCGGCCGGCCGCGGTGGTGAGGGCCTCGCCCAGCGGGAGGGCGATACGGGCCAGGGCGTGCCGGTCGCCCCGGGTCGGGTCCCGGTTGACGATCAGCACCGGCACTCCCGCCTGGGCGGCCTGGCGGACGAACCGGAGCCCGGACATCACCGTCAGCGAGGAGCCCAGCACCAGCAGGGCGCTCGCCCCCCGGACCATGTCGCGGCAGTGTTCGACCCGCCCCGGGGGCACGGCCTCGCCGAAGAACACCACGTCCGGTTTGAGGACGCCGCCGCAGACCGCGCACGGCACCACGCGGAAGTCCCCGACCTGCTCGTCCGTGAGATCCGCGTCGCCGTCCGGATTCATCGAGGCGGCCACCGGCGCGAAGCCCTCGTTGGCCTCCTCCAGCCGGCGCGCCAGCTCGGGGCGCGGGCTGGAGGCACCGCAGGACAGGCAGACGACCCGGTCCAGGCGACCGTGAAGGTCCACCACGCCTTCGCTGCCGGCGGCCTGGTGCAGGCCGTCGACGTTCTGGGTGATCACACCCGAGAGCAGTCCCCGCCGCCCGAACGCGGCCACGGCCCGGTGCCCGGCGTTGGGCCGGGCGCGGCCGAACGTGCGCCAGCCGAGATGGCTGCGTGCCCAGTACCGGCGACGGGCTCCGGCGTCGGCGGTGAAGTCCTGGTAGGTCATCGGGGTGTGGCGGCTCAGGCTCCCGCCCTCGCCCCGGTAGTCGGGGATGCCCGACTCCGTGGAGATGCCCGCACCGCTCAGGACCAGAACACCGCCACCGCGCAGCGCCTCGACGACCGGCTCCAGGTCCGTCGTGCCCGGCAGTGGCTCCTCGGCGGAGGTCCAGCTCAGGGTGGGTCGCATGCGCATGCCCTCAGCGTACGGAACATCCCCCGATGGCGACGACGCCCGGCGACCGGGTCGCCGGGGCCGACCCGATAGGACGAAGCGTCCCGGGCCGAAGATCCCGGCAGGGTGCGTTTCCGGCCTTACTTTGTGACAGGTGCATGATCAAGGTGCGTTCGCGGCATAGGTTCTGCGGCCCCGGGAGGATCGGCGACCGGCCTTGGTGTCCCCACGGTTCGCGGTGGCGATCCTCCCACTCCCTCGGCTCCGCGCGGAGCCGAGCCCCCCATGAGTGAAGGGACGACCATGCTGGATTCCAGATGGCTCAGAGCAGTCGGTGTCGCCGCGGCGATCACCCTGGCCACGGGTACGGCGGCGCAGGCCGCCCCCGCGCCGGACCCGGTGACGGCGCAGGGCGCGTCGGCGGTGGTGACGCTCCGGTACGACGACAGCCGGGCCGGCGGCTGGGAGGCGGCGATCGCGGCAGGGGTCGCCTCGTGGAACTCCAACGTCGACAACGTCAAGCTGGTCGAGGCCGCACCCGGCACGCGTGCCGAGATACAGATCGTGGCCACCAGCGGCTGGCCGCAGGCCACCCTCGGCCCGGTCCGGCCCGGCGGCCTGGCCAGGGTGGAGCTGGGCAGCCAGGCGGTCGCCCAGGGCCACGACAAGACCCGTATCGCCGCTCACGAACTCGGCCACAGCCTGGGGCTGCCGGACACCAAGCCAGGGCCCTGCTCCCAGCTGATGTCGGGATCCAGCGCGGGAATCAGCTGCAAGAACGCCCTGCCGAACGCGGCCGAGCAGTACCGCGTCGAGTACGCCTACGCGGGCGGCCTCGCCGCGCGCGTGCCTGCTGACGGGCGTGTCCTGGTGGACGCCTCGTAACCGGTCGTACGAGGACACGCGAGGTGTCGGCCCCGTCCTGAACCGGCGCCCGGTCACCCCCGTTCCCGGGTTCCGGCACCCGCCGCCGGAACCCGGGAACGGGGGATTCACCGGTCCTGCGGGGCGAACGGTCCGCCGTGGCCGAACGCGAGGCGGGCGAAGCGTTCGGCGATGCGCCGGTGGGCGGCGGGATCCGGGTGCAGGTCGTCGGGGAGCGGGAGTTCGGCGTGGTCGCTCTCGCCGTAGAGGTCGAGGCCGTCGAGGTAGTGCAGATGAGGGTCGGCGGCGGCGCGCTGCGCGACGATCCGGGCCAGCTCGTCCCGGATGATGGTGAGGGTCAGCTTCCCGGCGGTGCTCTCCGCGGGGTCGCCGATGGCCACGAACCGCAGCCGCCCCTCGCTCATCGCGCTGGTGTCCGGGGCGCTGGGGCCCGGAGTTGTCTCGTGGATGGGACAGCAGATCGGCGAGACCACCAGCAGCGGTGCGGTGGGGTGGCCTTCGCGGATCGTGTCGAGGAAGCCGTGGACGGCCGGGCCGAACGCGCGCAGCCGCATCAGGTCGGCGTTGACGAGGTTGATGCCGAGCTTGACGCTGATCAGGTCGGCGGGAGTGTCGCGCATGGCGCGGGCGGTGAAGGGGTCGAGCAGGGCGCTGCCGCTGAATCCCAGGTTGATCAGCTCGGCCTCGCCGAGGTTCGCGGCCAGGGCGGGCCAGGTGCCGGTCGGGGTGGCGGCGTTGGATCCGTGGCTGATGGAACTGCCGTGGTGCAGCCAGACCGGCCGGCCGGTCGGCGCGGGGCTCCGGACCGGCGCGTCGGTGCGCAGGGCGACCAGCTGGGCGGTCTCGTCGTGCGGAAGCCAGATCTCGACGTCCTTCTCGTCGTCCGGCAGACCGGTGAACCGGAGCGTTTCCACGGGGCCGGGCCGGGTCCGCGAGGCCATCGAGGCCAGATCGATGGTGATCGTGTCGCCGTCGGGGGCACTGGCCCGGGCCGCGGGGCGGCCGTCCACGAGGAGCTCGTACACGCCGTCGGGGCGCGGCGGCGCTCCGGGGTAGACGCGCTTGGTGGCCACCACGTCCAGCTCGACGACGGTGGCCCGGGTGCGGAACGCCAGCCGGACCCCGGAGGGCTGCGATTCGGCCATGGCCAGCTGGTCGTCGGGAATCTGCCGTCGTGCCGTCGCGGGCAGCCGGTGCGGCAGCACGCCGCGCTCGGTCCGTTCCAGGTCGAGCGCGCCCCGCAGGATGTCGGTGCTGATGGGGGTCGTCGTCCAGACGTGCCGGGTGGTCATGTTCTCGGCCTCTTCGTTCGTCGAGGGGCGGCGGGCAGGTCAGGTTCGTGCGTTGAGGGGCGGCGGGCAGGTCAGGAAGGGGCGGGCCAGTTGCGCAGCAGGGAGTCGAGCGCGTCGAGGATCTCCGTCCAGCTCTCCTGGGAGTCGGGGGAGCTGTGGCGGAAGCCGCCGGCCGTCTCCAGCCCCACGTAGCCATGGAAGACGCTGCCCAGGAGCCGCACCGCGTGTGTCTGCTGGAGTTCGGTCAGGTCGTAGCCGCGCAGGATCGCCCGCATCATCCGGGAGTGCCGGACGCCGGCGCTCATGGCCGCCGTTTCCGAGTCGAGCCGGAACCCGGCCGCGGCGAAGCGTCCCGGATGCTGGAGGGCGTAGTCGCGGTAGGCGTTGGCGAAGGCGCCGAGCGCGTCCCGGCCCGCCCGCCCCGCGAGCGCCGCCGACGCTTGGTCGGCGAGTTCCTCCAGGGCCAGCAGGGCGATCTTCGTCCTGAGGTCGTGGGCGTTCTTGACGTGTGAATACAGGCTCGCGGTCCTGATGCCCAGCTTCCGGGCGAGCTCCGACGGGGTCACCTGCTCGAAGCCGATCTCGTCCGCCAGCTCGGCCCCCGCCCGTACGACGCGCTCCGCGGCCGGTCCTGCTCGTGCCATGCGACCCTCCGAACGCTTACCTACGGTTACCTAATCAAATATACGTTTGCCTAATGAGATTAGGCAAATTAGCGTGAGCCGCATGAAGTCCCTGACCGAGCAAGAGATCCGTACCTCCTTCGTGAACTGCACCAAGGGCGAGGCCAAGCGCCTGTCCGTCCCCCGCGACCTCGCCGACCGGCCCTGGGACGACCTGGACTTCCTGGGCTGGCGCGACCCTCAGGCCCCCGACCGGGCCTACCTGGTGCTCGACCCGGGCGACGGCCCCGTCGGCCTCCAACTGCGCTCGTCGGACGCCGGGTCCTGGCAGACCCGCCGCAGCATGTGTTCGATCTGTGTGACCGTCCACACCGGAGGCGTCTCCCTCCTGGTCGCCCCCAAGTCCGGGAAAGCGGGCCAGCAGGGCAACTCGGTCGGCGCCTACATGTGCAGCGACCTCGCCTGCTCGCTCTACGTACGCGGGAAGAAGGACGCGGGTGTCGGGGCGCGGCTCCGGGAGTCGCTCACCCTGGAGGAACAGATCGAGCGAACGGTGGCGAACCTCGTGGCGTTCATCGCCAAGGTGACGGCGTGACCCGACGGGTCCGCGGGGGCGCCGCCGCGCGGCACGGGAGACGCGGGCGCGCCTCCGCCGGCCGTGGGCGGCGCGGTTCGACGGCATGGTTCCGGACGCCGAGGTGAACGGTTCCGGCCGTGGCGGGGGCGATGTCCGCTCCGACGCCGCTCCACCGCACCCGCTGGACCTGAGCGGACGCGAAACCGTTCGACCATGTGCGAACGACATCGGCCAGATCCGCGGTCCCGCGATGTGGCCGGTCCGGGCGTCGACCCGATAGGTGCCTGGGGCATCCAATTGGGGGAGGTGCGGAGCGACCCGCTCCGCACCGATCACCGAGCACTGCGAGGCGACCGCTCCCATGACGGAATCCACGACGGAACCGGCCCGCCAGGACCCCGCTCTCACCGGCCCTTCCACCGCACCGACCTCCGCGACACCGTTCCCGCAGGACCGCGAGTGCCCCTACCACCCGCCCACCGGGTACGAGCCGCTGCGCGCGGACCGGCCCCTGAGCCGGGTCACCCTCTTCGACGGACGCCCGGTCTGGGCGGTCACCGGCCACGCCCTGGCCCGCCGGCTGCTGGCGGATCCGCGGCTGTCCACCGACCGCACCCACCCCGCGTTTCCCGTTCCGGCCGAGCGGTTCGCGAACGTGCAGCGGCGGCGTGTGGCTCTGGTCGGCGTCGACGACCCCGAGCACAACGTCCAGCGCAGGATGCTCATCCCGAGCTTCTCCGTGAAGCGGATCGCCGCGCTGCGCCCCCGCATCCAGGAGACGGTGGACCGACTGCTGGACGCGATGGAGCGGCAGGGGCCGCCGTCCGAACTGGTCGCCGATTTCGCGTTGCCGGTGCCGTCGATGGTGATCTGCGCGCTCCTCGGTGTTCCGTACGCCGACCACGAGTTCTTCGAGGGCTGTTCGCGGCGGCTCCTGCAGGGTCCGGGCGCGGCCGATGTGGACCGGGCCCGGATCGAGCTGGAGGACTATCTGGGCGCCCTGATCGACCGCAAGCGGGTGGAGCCGGGGGAGGGGCTCCTGGACGAGCTGATCCACCGGGACCACCCCCAGGGGCCCGTCGACCGAGAGGACCTCGTCTCGTTCGCCGTGATCCTGCTCGTCGCGGGGCACGAGACGACGGCGAACATGATCTCGCTCGGTACGTTCACACTGCTGAGGCACCCGGGGCAACTGGAGGCACTGCGGTCCGGAAAGACGACGACGGCCACGGTGGTCGAGGAGCTGTTGCGGTTCCTGTCCATCGCCGACGGTATTCAGCGGCTGGCGACCGAGGACATCGAGGTGGCCGGGACGACGATCCGCGAGGGCGAGGGCGTGATCTTCTCGACCTCGCTCATCAACCGCGACAGCGCGGTGTTCGAGCATCCGGAGACGCTCGACTGGGACCGGTCCGCCCGCCACCATCTCGCCTTCGGCTTCGGCGTCCACCAGTGCCTGGGCCAGAATCTGGCCCGCACCGAGCTCGACATCGCCCTGCGCACGCTCTTCGAGCGGCTGCCGGCACTCAGGCTCGCCGTGCCCGCGCACGAGATCCAGCACAAACCCGGGGACACGATCCAGGGTCTGCTGGAACTGCCCGTGGCCTGGTGAGCGGCATGGGCGTCCAGGTCGACAAGGAACGCTGCGTGGGGGCCGGCATGTGCGCGCTGACCGCGCCGGACGTGTTCACGCAGGACGAGGACGGGTTCAGCGAGATGCTTCCCGGCCGCCCGGCGGGGCCGGGGGACCACCCGCTGGTACGGGAGGCCGTACGGGCCTGCCCGGTCGGGGCGGTGTCCCTGACCGACGACTGACAAGCGGGTGCCCGGCGGGAGGACGTACCATCACGCCCGCCGGGCACCCGCCCGCTACGAGAAGAGCACCGGCCGGCTCAGAGGCCGAACTCCTGCGGCGACACCCCGAGCGCCATGCACGCTTCCCGCAGCACCTGCGCCTCGGCCGGGGCGATGTACCCGTCAGCGCCGGCGATCACGAAGCCGGTCTGGACGACCGCCTTGGCCTCCACGGGCTTCTTCGCGGCCTTGGCGATCTCCTGCATGGCCTCGGTCTTGCCCTGCTGGAAGTTGAACATCATCTGATCGACATGCTTGTTGAACCTCTGCCGCAACTGCTCGGGAGGGAAGTTCTGCAGGACGTCGTTCTGCAGGATCAGCGTCTCCACGTGGTGCCGCTCGGCGGGGTCGACAGACCCGTCGGCGGCCGCGACCAGAGCGCACATCGCCATACTGGCGTCCCGGTACGCCCCGCTCTTGAGCTCCGTCTTCAGGGAGCCGAGCTGCGACTTGAGCAGCCCCACCAGCTTCTCCTTCGAGCCGCCCGCGGCTCCGGTACCCGCCGGTCGCTGGCCGGCGGGGCCCCTCGTACCCTGCGACTGCTGCTGCAGCCCCTTGGCCTGATCCTTGATGCGGTCCCACATGGCCATGCGTGCCACCTTGTCGATCGGATCGATGGGCCGCGCAACGCGCGCGGCCTCCTGCAACCATTCTTCGCGGACCGCCCGTCGGCGGCCCACGCCCGGTGACCGGTGAGCCTCCCGAAGCCGGCTGCTCCGAAAGGCTCGTCGAACCGATCACGCGTGGTCCTTCTGCCGATCACCTCGACGGGAACGCAGCCTGCGACCGACCGCCACGGCCAGCGCTACGACCACCAGCACCAGAACGACCTTCGAGAGCACCCCGACGTAACGCTCCACGAGGTCCCACTGGTCACCCAGCAGATACCCGGCCATGATGAGGATGAAGTTCCAGATGAAGCTGCCCAGAGCGGTGAGCAGGACGAAGATCGGCAGTGGCATCCGCTCGACGCCGGCCGGGACGCTGATCAGGCTGCGAAAGATCGGAATCATCCGGCCGAAGAAGATGGCTTTCATGCCGTGCTTGACGAACCATTGTTCGGTCTTCTTCAGGTCGGACACCTTCACCAGCGGAAGCCGCTCCCACAGGGCGTACATACGGTCCCGGCCGAAGAGAGCGCCGATCTGGTAAAGGGCGACAGCGCCCACCACCGACCCCAGCGTCGTCCAGAACAGGGCGGAGAACAGGCTGAGCACTCCCTGCCCCGCGGCAAAACCCGTCAGCGGCAGAATGACTTCGCTCGGCAACGGCGGGAAGAGGTTTTCCAGGGCGATCGCCAGTCCGGCCCCGGGGCCGCCCATGGTTTCGACCAGGCCGGTCGCCCATCCTGCGATGCCGCCCGCCGGCTCCGAGGCGAGAGGGAAATACTGCATGTGTGTTCTGCTCCAGGACTGAGTCGGGGCCGAGGTCAGGGTGCTGACCACATCGGCGTCACATCTTTTGGGGCCAGAAACCCCACAGGCTTTGATCGGATACCGGGAGGGGAATCCGAGGGGCCATCGCGATCGCGTCGCGGAGGAAATCCGCGTGACGTGCGGATGGCGACGTGAGGGCGCGTTATCCGCGAGCGGGAGGGATCAGGGCCTGAGCGCGGGGGACCGCTCACCGAACGGGTCGGGTGGGGAGCAGTTCACCGAGTCGAGTGCCGAGCCGCTGACTGCGGCAGGGATGCTGACCGCGTCAGGGGTGCGGGGTCCGGCGGACCGCGGCAGGGTGATCGGACGGACTGCTCAACAGCGAAGGATCGGGACACGGGCAGGGCTTCGCGAGCCGGAGTGCGGAGCATGCCGCCGGGTGGCATCCGTCGCGCAGTCGTGAAGATCCGGCGATGACGAGGGAACGCCCGCCTGCGCGGGGGGCGGCGAGGACGTCGTGCTTCCCGCCTTGTGGCGGTGCTGGAGCGTGACGTCACCATCGAGGTCCTCCAGCGGAGCGCTCGGCCCGGATCCGTCGAATACGGACACGGCGTGAGAATGAGCTGCCGTCTCGAAGGCCTGCGAGGTCTGAGCCGAGGCGCCGAGAGCGAACGCGGAAATCATCAGCAGCACGGCGATTCCGGCGCAGAAGGCCAGCATCTCCCTGCTGCGCATTCCTACGCTCCCTGTCCGGTCGATTCGGCTCGTAGGTCGAAGTGTCAAAGCCGCTCGGCGAATTGCCGCCGCAGGAGTGCACTCTAACAGCCTGAACCGAGGCGAACCCGAGCCTCATTTCGCCGTACGGCTCACGCGCCGCGGCAGTTGTCGCGTCCACCGGGCACCGGCCGGGCGGCGGGGCCGCCGTCGTGCCGCAGAGGCCGCTCGCCCCCCGGAACGGCTGTCTAGACGCGTTCCAGGGCCTGGTGAGGGAGAGGCGGCAGCTCGATCCCGACGGTGTCGCCGGCGCGGACCGTCCCACCGGTACGGACCACGGCCATGATGCCCGACTTGAAGGTGAACTCGCCTGACACGGGGTCCAGGGCGAACATCTCGCCCAGCAGCCCGTGGCGGAAGTCGTTGATCTTCGCGCACGGATTGCGCAGCCCGGTCACCTCCAGCACCGCTTCCTCGCCGAGGCGCAGCAGGGTCCCGGTGGGAAGGCCGAGAAGATCGACTCCCGCGGTCGTGATGTTCTCGCCGAGCCGGCCCGCCGACACGTCGAAGCCCTTGAGTGCGAGCTCCTCGAAGAGTTCCTCGTGCATCAGGTGGACCTGGCGCAGGTTGGGCAGGTCCGGTTCGTACGTCATGCGGAACTGGTGGCGAATTGTCTTTCCCGCATGCACGTCACCCTCCACGCCGAGCCCGGCGAGCAGGGTGATGAACGGGTGGGTGGGTTTGCTGAACGCGTACCGCTCGTTGCGGCTCACCGCGGTGACCCGGCCGCCCATCGTGTCCTCCGTGCGTCGTCGTCCGTGGGCGCCGATCCTACGGAGGTGTCCTAGGGCTCGGCGGGGGAGCCCGGACGTGAACAGCACCGCGAGACGCCCCGAGGCCCGCAGCGACCGCTCGGGGCGGCCCGGAGCCACCCGGACCGGACTCCGTGTGACAGTTTCGTTTATGCTCCCGCTGGGGGCTGACCGGAAGGCAATCTGCACATGACTGGGCAACGCGACCGTTGGGCGGAACTGACCGGTGGACAGGCTGGGGAGGAATACGCCCAGCGGTTCGCGCGGCTCGCCGAGTCGGGCCACGACATCCACGGCGAGGCCTCCTTCTGCGCCGCGTTGCTGAAACCGGCCGGCCGGGTGCTCGACGCGGGCTGCGGCACCGGCCGGATCGCGATCCGGCTGGCCGAACTGGGCCACCACTGCACCGGCGTGGACGTCGACTCCTCGATGCTCGCCGTCGCACGCCGCGAGGCGCCCGCGCAGGACTGGCGCCTCGGTGACCTGGCCCGGCTGGACGCCCTCGGCCTGGACCCGGACTTCGACCTGGTGCTCGCCGCCGGAAACGTCATCCCCCTGCTGGCCCCCGGCACCGGGGCGACCGTCGTCGGGAACCTTGCCGCCGCACTGCGCCCCGGCGGTCTGCTGGTCACCGGCATGGGACTGGACGCCGCACACCTGCCGCTCGACGAAGCACCGGTGACCATCACCGAGTTCGACCACTGGTGCGCCCGGGCCGGACTGGCCCTGCGGCAGCGCTACGCGACCTGGAACGGCGACCCGTACGACGAGGGCGGCGGCTACGCGGTCAGCGTGCACACCCGCCCCGCCACCTGAACCCGCGGCCCGTCCGGCAGCCCGTTCCCGCCACTCGCCCGCCGAACCCCCCTCTCGCGATCCTTCCTGTCCCAGGACCTGGAGATACCGGCATGCCACGCGTCGTCCTTGTCGAAGATGATCCGTCTGTACGCGACGGCGTCGAGATGGGGCTGCGCCGGCGCGGGCACGAGGTCCTCGCCACCGCGACCGGCGAGGCCGGCCTGGAGGCGCTGGACGCGTTCCGCCCCGACCTCCTGCTGCTCGATCTGATGCTGCCCGTGATGGACGGCGTCGAGGTGTGCCGCCGCGTACGCGCGAACAGCCAGTTGCCGATCATCATGCTCACCGCGCGCGGTGATGACGTGGACATCGTCGTCGGGCTGGAGGCCGGTGCGGACGACTACGTCGTCAAGCCCGCCCGCACCGAGGTCATCGAGGCCCGCATCCGCGCCGTGCTGCGCCGCTTCGAAGCCCCGGCCGGCGCCCGGCCCGCCGTCGAATACCACGGCGACCTGGACATCGACCGGGCCGGTCACACCGTCCTCAAGGCGGGCGAGCCGGTCGCCCTCGCACCTTCCGAGCTGAAGCTGTTGCTGTTCCTGTCCGCGGCGCCGGGAAAGGTCTTCAGCCGGCAGCGGCTCCTGGAAGAAGTCTGGGATCACAGCTACCACAGCGACGTGCGCCTGGTGGACGCCTGCGTGCGCCGACTCCGCATCAAGATCGAAGACCTGTCCGACAGCCCTCGGTACATCCAGACCCTGCGGGGATTCGGCTACCGCTTCGGCCCGCTGTGAAGATACCCGGAGCGGCCGCCGCGTTCGGCGTGCGTACCCGGCTGGTGCTCGCGTTCCTCCTGGTGGCCGCGGTCAGCGCGGTCACCACCGCCGCGCTGACCTACCGGGAAGCTCGCAGCGCGGTCCTCGAACGCGCACAGGACACGGCCGTCGCCTCCTTCCGCGAGGAGGTCGAGCGGTTCGTCCCCCGCCTGCCCCTGGACCTGGAATCGGTCCGGTGGGACCTGTACGACATCGCGGCGCGCTCCAAACCCCATCCATGGATCGTGTTCGCCGAGTACGGCTCGGTGCGCGTCTCCTCGGGCGACCGGCCCGCCTCCGGTGTGCTGACCGGGGAGCTGCGCCGCGCCGCGCGGACCTCGCCGCACGGCAGCTTCCAGCGGGTCGTCAAGGACGAGAAGGCGTATCTGACGATCGGGATGCCGGTGCTGACGCGGGTCGTCGCGGGCGGCCGCGCGGTGCCCAGCGGCCTCGTCCTCTACGCCGTGATGCCCATGGCGAACGAGGAGGCGGACATCGACGCCCTGGTGACCGCTGCCCGCGACGGTGCCCTGCCGGGACTGGTGGTGGCCCTGGTGCCCGCCCTGTTCGCCGCGCGCAGCGTGCTGCGCCCCGTCCGGGAACTGCGGCGTGCCGCGCACTCCATGGGCGGGGGGCGGCTCGACGCGCGGATCACCGTACGCGGCAGGGACGAGATGGCCGACCTCGCCCGGACGTTCAACAGCTCGGCGGCCCGCCTCGAACACTCCGTACAGGAACTCCGGGACGCCGGGGCGCGGGCCCGGCGTTTCGCCTCGGACGTCTCGCACGAACTGCGCACCCCCCTCGCGGGAATGCTCGCCGTCACGGAAGTCCTGGACGAGGACGCCGGGACGCTCGACCCGGACACCGCCCGTGCGGTGCGCCTGATCAGCCTTGAGACCGGCAAACTGGCCGTGCTGGTGGAGGACCTGATGGAGATATCCCGCTTCGACGCCCGCGCGGCCGGACTCAACACCGACGAGGTGGACGCGGCGGAGGCCATACGCAGAACCCTGTCCGGCAGGCAGTGGCAGGACCGGGTCCGTGCGGAGCTGGCCGAGGGCATCCGTATCCGCCTCGACCCTCGCCGCTTCGACGTCATCGTGGCCAACCTCGTCGACAACGCCCTGCACCACGGCGCCGAACCGGTCACCGTACGGCTGTCGTCCCGCGCGGGTGCGCTGATCACCGAGGTGCGGGACAGCGGCCCCGGGATCGCCCCCGACGCACTGCCGCACATCTTCGACCGGTTCTACAAGGCGGACGCCGCGCGTTCCCGCTCATCGGGCAGCGGCCTCGGCCTCGCGATCACCCAGGAGAACGTGGTCCTCCACGGCGGCACGATCCGCGCTTCGAGCGCGCCCGGCGGCGGCGCGCTGTTCACGGTGGAACTGCCCTTCGACGGGCCCGCGTCGAGGCCCGACGCGCCGGACGATCCGCCGCCCGCACACGGCGAAGGGCCGGGGACGGGTCCCGGACGCGGGGAGGCCACCGCGTGAGGAAGCGGACGCGCCGCGGGGTCGCGCTCGCCACGCTGCTGCTCGCCGGGGCGCCCCTCTCCGGCTGCGGTATCCAGGAGACGGGCGTGGTCGGGGCCGGGAGACCACCGGTCGGCGACCTGCTGCCCCCGCGGGATTCACGGATGCTGTTGTTCTTCTTCTCCCCCGACGACGAACTGCTGCCCGTGCCACGGATCGTCGAAGTCCCCTGGCAGGACGGCTCCGGGAGTTCGCCCTCGGAGAGCGAGGAGGCGAGCGAGGCCCTGTCGCCCCTGACGGCCGTCACCGCCCTGCTCGACGGGCCGAACAAGGCCGAGCGGCGGGCCGGGCTCCGCAACACCCGCTCACTGCCCCGTGCGGCGTCCGCCGTGGACCGGGTCGTGACGGGCGCTTCCACCGTCGAGGTCAGGCTGAACCTGCGGGTGAGGCGGCTGTCCGCCCCCGCCCGCGACCAACTCGTCTGCACGGCCGCCTTCGCCGCGCACGCCCAGGGGGCCCTGCCCGTCACCCTGGCCGGGCAGGACGGTGCCCTCGCCCCGGCCGACTGCTCCCTCCGCCCGGTCCCGGTCCCGGCACGCTGAGCGAGCGTGGGGCGGGAACGGCCGACGGCCCCGCCACCACGCCGACGGTACGACAGCGGCCCGCCGGAACCTCCGTTCCGACGGGCCGCTTCGCCTGGCATCACCCCGGGCGGCGTTCCGCCCGGTGGCGTCTCACCTGCCGAAGAAGGCGTTGTGGATCGTGACCGTCGACTCGTTGCCGTTCGTGTCGGTGACGACGGCCTTCAACGAGATCGCCTTGCCCTTCGCCGGGGCGCTCACGGTGATCGTGCCCGCGGTGACCTTGGCGGGCAGCCACTTCTCGTTGTCGTACGACACCATCACCCGCAGCGCCTTCAGACCGGCTCCGGCCGCCGCGCCCTGCACCACGACGGGGAACGTCTGCTGGGAGCCCGCCGGGACGGTGGAGTCCAGCGCGAGCCGCGGCTGGAAACGGACCGTGGAGACCGGCAGCGTCGTCGGAGCCGCGGTGCGTGCGGAGGTGAAGGTCCACGAGGCGTCGATCCGGTTCCCGGCGCGGTAGACCGCCGGGTTCCGGTTGACCGTGGTCGCCACCTTGTACGTGGCGGACTCCTCGGGCAGCGCGAAGAACCGCTCGCTTATGGCAGCGTCCTCCTTCGCGTACAGCACGCCGTCGCGGTGGATCGTGGTGGTCGCACCGGCGTACCGGGCGAACCCGGAATGGCCCTGCCCGTCGCTGAGGAGCGCCAGCGAACCGTAGAGGTTGTCGCCGTCGCGCACGAGCCCTTCACCGGCCTTGATCTGCGGCCCCATCACGCCGGCGTGGAAGGTGTCGGTGTGCGTCGTCCCCGGCTCGAACCTCCGGGCCGTGTCCCAGAAGTAGGCCGCTTCGATCTGTCGGCCGCCCGCCGGGTCCTTGTCTCCCAGGACACCCGCCGAGATGTTCCAGACGGCGTCGTCGTCCGTGGACAGGTACACCTTCCGGGTCCCCGTCAGGGGGTGCACGGTGAAGGCCGGTTCGATACCCCCGTTGGCCAGTTCGCCGTATGCCTGGACGACGCTGTCGAGGCCGGGCACCGACGCCCCGATCCGCACCTTCACCAGGGCCATGTTCCTGGTCGTGTACGTCTTGCTGTAGCCGGTGGCCAGCTCCGGGACCAGGCTGCCGGCGAGCGCGTTGTACTCGGTGCCCCCCTGCTTCCAGTGGGCGGACCACTGCTGGTAGAGGGAGCCAGCGGACGCCCGGGGACCCTGATGCGCGGTACGGACGTTGTCGAAACTGGTGAAGTCGCTCCACAGTCTGATGCCCGCCTCGGGCGTGTCCAGGGCGTACATCATCCCCGCGCGCGTCGGAGTGGCCGTCGCGTCCGGCACCTTGAACGTCACCGGCCGGGTGGTCCGGGCGTCGAGGTCGACCGTGGTCGGGCCGGTCACCGAGAACTGGGGGTTGTTGATCAGATCGGCTCCCTTGCCCGGAGCCGCGGGGTCGACCAGCATGTCGGCCGACAGGTTGTAGGTGCCGCGCGGCAGCCGGACCGTTGCCGAACCGGACGACAGATCCGGGAAGAACCGCAGGCGGGAGGCGTGACCGAGATACCCCTTGAGGTCCGCCTGCCAGCCGGTGCTGGGCGCGCCGTCCCGACCGGTGGCCTTGAAGGTGACCTCGTACGACTCGACCTCCCGATCCACCGCGGCCGCCGTCCGCACGGTCTGGCCGCCCCCGGACGCCACGACGGTGGCCGAGTAGGAGCCGTCGACCGTACCGCCGAGGCGGGTGTCGGCGGTCAGGTCCACGGCGGCGGTGCCACCCGCCGGGACCGTGACCCGCTGCGCCCCGAGGGCGAAGAAGCCGGCCGGTGCGGGCTGCCCGTCCCCGCCGGTCGGCGCGGACAGCGACAGGTCCAGCGTCACGTCGCTGCTGCCGTTGTTGCGGTACGTCACCTGCTTGGTGACGGGGGCGTCGTCGGTGTGGGGCCAGGTCTGGGTGCCCAGGTTCACGGAGACCGGCTCGGCGACGACCGTCTGGTCGATCGCCTTGTCGACGGTGAGCCGGCCCGCGCCCTGCTGGAAGACCGAGTGGGAGCCGTCCTTGGCCGAGCCCGTCAGAGCGGCCTTGATCCGGTCGCCCGTCCAGGTGGGGTTCTTCTGCTTGAGGATCGCCGCGGCCCCCGCGACGTGCGGAGTCGCCATCGACGTGCCGTTCAGGCTGTGGTATCCGGGCGGGTCCTGTCCCGGCACGCCCGCGGCGGCGGCCGCCGTGATCGACACGCCCGGCGCGGTGATGTCGGGCTTGACGGCCTTGTCGCCGGTACGGGGGCCGACGCTGGAGAAGTCGGCGATCAGGTCGTTGTCGTCGACGGCGCCGACGGTCAGGGCCGCGTCGGCGCTGCCCGGCGATCCGACCGTGCCCTGGTCCGGCCCGCTGTTGCCCGCGGCTATCGCGAACAGGACGCCCTTCTCCGCGGATACCTTGTTGACCTGGGCTTCCAGTGGGTCGATTCCGGGTGTGTCGACGCCGCCCAGACTCATGTTGATGATGTCGGCGCCCTGGGCGACGGCCCAGTCGACCCCCGCGATGACGCCGGAGTCGTCACCGACGCCCCGATCGTCCAGCACCTTGGCGTTGATGAGCCGGGCCCCCGGGGCAACGCCCTTGAACCGGGCGTCCTTCGCTCCCGTGCCGGCCGCGGTGGAGGCGACGTGCGTGCCGTGCCCGTCACGGTCCTTGGCGTCCGGGGAGCCGCTGAAGTTCCGCTCCGCGGCCACCCTGCCCGCCAGGTCCGGATGGGTGGTGTCGATGCCGGTGTCCACGACGGCGATCTTCACTCCGGTGCCGTCGAACGACCGGGCCCAGGCCGCAGGGGCGCCGATCTGACCGGTGCTGCGGTCGAGGGAGGCCTTGCGCACGCCGTCGAGCCAGATTCGCGCGATACCGGACGCGGTGGCCGCCGAACCGTCCTTACGCTGACGTGTCAGGGCGTCCCACAGCGCGCCCTTGCTGTCGGTGGCCGCGGCAGTGGTGACGGCATCGGCGTCGAGGGCCGACAGGGCCCGGCGGACGGTGGTGCCGTCCGCGGACCGCACCTCGGCACGGGCGGACCCGGCCGCCGCCCCCCGGTAACCGACGATCACCTTGAGCCCGGCCCGGTGGGCCCTGAGACTCTCCGGCTCGGCCAGTGCGGTGATGTCGAACAGCCGCCGGTCCAGCCTGCCGTCCGCGATCAGCTGCCGGGCGTCACGCGGCACCACATGGGTGCGGCCGTCGTGGATCTCGGTGAAGAAGGGGATGTCCTCCCGGCCCTTGGCCCGCTGGATGCCCTCGACCCGGCCCTTGGCGCCGACGAGGACCCGGTCGCCGGTGATCAGGGTGACGGTGTCGACGGTCCGGCCGGCCGGCACTAAGGCCTTGGCGGTCGGGGATGCCATGTCCGGGCCACCGGTCTTCCCCGACGCCGGACCGGTCATGCCGGCGGTCAGGGCGACCGAGGCCGCGGCGACGAGCGCGTACGCCCTCGTTGATCTTTTTCGCAAGATTGCCCCTGCTCAGGAGTGGTTCGGGCGGGCGAAGACCCGGCCGCACGGGGCGCGTTCGGCCCCGGATTCCTGAAGTATGTCGAGGGCGTTCGGACGCACTCAATGATCGTTGTGTAACAGCGGAGCACCCTGATCCGGTCTGCTCGCGAGGGCGTACGGCACCGGATCGGGGCGGGGGCGCACGGCCCCGGATCAGTCGGACGGCGTGACCGGACTCGTTACGCCCAGCCACTGCTCGGCGCCGTACTCCTCGAACCGCGCCACCTCGGTGAACCCCAGCTTCCGCGCGAGGCGCATCGAGGGGCTGTTGGCGGTCCGGGTGCAGAGAACCACCGGCTCGCCGGGAAGCGCTGCGGCGAACCAGCCGAGCGCGGCGGCGCATGCCTCGGAGGCGAACCCGAAGCCCCAGGCTTCCGGCAGCAACAGATAGCCGAGTTCGAACTCCCCGGCATCCGGACGGAGGTGGCCCGGGAGATCCCCGGGCCGACGGTCGAGAGTGACCGCGCCGATCATCGCTCCGTCGAGCTCCACCACGAAGAAGCCCCGCCGTCGCCCCGGCACCTCGGGGACGGAGCGTTCGAGAGCGTCGCGCGGTCGGGGGCCACCGAGGTGGACGCCCACCTCCGGCGATGCGAACAGCTCGATGAACGCCGCACGGTCCCGCGCCTCGGACCCACGGAGCACGAGCCGTCGCGTCCTGATCGGGACGGGCGGCCAGACGGCACCGTCGAGTTCGGCCATGGAGGGCAAGCTATCGCAAGGCGCGGGAGGACCGCCCCCCGCCGTCTCCTCCTCGGCGCGATCCGCCGCTGTCCGGTCACCACGCGTCGATGACCGGTGGGCCGGATTCGTGGTGCTGCCATGCCTCGTCGAGCCGCGCGAGCCGTTCCGCGGCGGCGATGCCATACAGGGACGCGACCTTGCCGTCGCGGACCTCGAACGCCACGGCGCCCACCACCCGGCCCCCGACCACGGCGACCACGGCCGGGGCGCCGTTGACCCACGCGAGATGCAGCGCCGGTGAACCGCCGGCCAGCCGCCGCTTCGCCGGCGTGGCCTTGAATCCCGCCCGCACGAAGGAGGCGACCCGCTCGCGCGACCGGTACCGCAGCAGCCGCCTGGCCAGGCCGGCGCCGTCCGAGACCGCCGTCACGTCCTCGGTGAGCAGCGCCACCAGCCGATCGGTGCGCCCCGAGGTGGCGGCTGCGAGGAACTCCTCGACGACCCGGCGCGCCGAGGCGGGGTCGGCCGCGCCACCGCGGCGGCGCTCGGCCGCGACCCGGGTACGGGCCCGGTGGGCATGCTGCTGGCTCGCCGATGTGGTGATGTCGAGGATCGCGGCGATCTCGGCGTGGCTGTACGAGAACGCCTCACGCAGGACGTAGACGGCCCGCTCGGTCGGCGAGAGGTGCTCCAGGAGGGTCAGTACGGCCAAGGTCACCGATTCACGCTGCTCGAAGGTGTCGGCCGGGCCGAGCATCGGGTCGCCGTCGAGGAGCGGTTCGGGCAGCCACGCGCCGGCCGTTCGCTCGTGACGCGCCTGTGCCGAGCGGAGGCGGTCGAGGCAGAGGTTGGTGGCGACCTTGGTCAGCCACGCTTCCGGTACCTCGATCCGCTCGCGGTCCGCGGCCTGCCACCGCAGGAACGTGTCCTGCACGGCGTCCTCGGCGTCGGCCGCCGAGCCGAGCAGACGGTACGCGAGGGAGGCGAGCCTGCTGCGGTCGGCCTCGAACCGGTCGACGGCTGCGCTGTCCATGCGAAACAGCCTAAGGGCTGTCCCGCGCCTCCCGGCGGGCGCGTCAGCCATCAGGCGGTGACCCGCGCACCGGTCCGGCCGGGCGCGGGCGTCAGGCGGTGCCTGCGCTTCGGGATGCCGAAGGTCGGATGGGCGATGCCCCACCCGGCCCCTTTGAGCACACCCGACTTGAGTCGTGCGGCGGTTCGGCCGCCCAGGTACCAGGCCTTCGACCGGACGTCCCCGTCCACCATCTGGAAGATGGCGTCCCGCCGTCCGAGGCTGATGTGGTTGCCGAAGTACTTCAGCCCGGTGGCCGGGACCTCGCGGCCCGTCAGGCGCGCGATGATCGCGGCGGTCGCCTGCATGTTGGTGAGACCGGCCGAGGCGCAGGACATCGGCAGCGGCCGGCCGTTCTCGCCGATCGCGTAGGCGCTGTCGCCCGCGGCGTAGATGTCCGGGTGGGAGACCGAACGCATGGTGCGGTCGACGACGATCTGGCCGGTCCCGGCGACCTCCAGCCCGGCTGCCGCCGCCATGGGGTGCACGGCGAACCCGGCCGTCCACACGGTCACGTCGGCGTGGATGGACCTGCCGTCGGCGGCGATCACCCGTGTCGCCTCGACGGCTTCGACGGCGGTGTGCTCGTGCACGGTGACGCCGAGCCGGTCGAAGGCGCCGCGCAGGTGACGGCGCGCCTTCGGGGAGAGCCAGGCGCCCAGCTCACCGCGGGCCGCGAGCGCGACGGAGAGTCCGGGGCGCGACTCGGCGAGTTCGGTCGCGGTCTCGATGCCGGTCAGTCCCTCGCCGACGACCAGGACGGTGCCTCCCTCATCCAGGGCGGCCAGACGCTCCCGCAGGCGCAGCGCCGAGGACCGGCCGGCCACATCGAAGGCGTACTCGGCCGCGCCGGGGACGTCATGGTGGGCGACGGAGCTGCCGAGCGCGTAGAGAAGGGTGTCGTAGGCGAGTTCACCGGGGCCGTCATCGCCGGTCACGGCGACGGTCCCGCGCTCGGGGTCGATACCGGTGACACGCGCCAGACGCAGCCGCACCCCGGTGCCCGCGAATACGTCGGCGAGCTTGCGGGAAGCGAGCTCCTGGCCGCTCGCGAGCTGGTGGAGCCGCATCCGCTCGACGAAGTCGGGTGCGGCGTTGACGACGGTGATCTCGGTGTCGGCGGGGGAGAGCCGACGGGCCAGGTTGCCGGCGGCGAAGGCCCCGGCGTAGCCGGCGCCGAGGACGACGATGCGGTGCTTCATGGCATGGCTCCTGTCTCGTTCGTGTACCCCTTGAACGGGACAGCGCTCCCTTTGCTGACAGAAGTCGAATGTGACACAGGTCACACTGAATGGATGAAGGGTTCACGGGCTCCGGAAGCGCGCCGACGGGCGGACCGCGGGCCGCCGCGCGGAGCGTGCCCAGGTGGTCGCGGAGTCCGGTCGGCGTATGGCGAGCCCGCTCCGTGCCGGAGTGGCGGGCCGATTTTTGTGCGCTTTGCCCGTATGTAGTGGGTCGTAACCACAAAAAGGGACTTTTTGCCGTGCGCCGGAATTTGCCACGCCGCGAAGAGAAGAGCTATAAGAGGCATGTGGTTCAGGCGCCGCCGGGAATTCCGGGGAGGCCGCCATGGAGGTTTCCCATGTTTCTGACTCCGTCCGACACGGAGAAATTGCTGCTGAGTGTTGCCGGAATGATCGCCCGTGACCGGCGCGCCCGCGGCGTCCGCCTCAACTACCCGGAGACCGTCGCCCTGCTCGCGTGCTGGGCGATGGAACGGGCCCGTGAGGGTGCCCCGGTCAGCGAGCTGATGACGGCGGGGAGGGCGGTGCTCACCCGCGCTGACGTGCTGGAAGGCGTCCCGGAGATGCTGCACGACGTTCAGGTCGAGGCGACCTTCCCCGACGGGCGCAAGCTCGTCACGATCACCTCGCCGATCCCGTGATCCCGGGCGAGATCCGGACCGGCTCCGGAGTGCTGCGTATCAACGCGGAAAGCGCGGTATTGGCGGTCACCGTGGTGAACGACGGTGACCGGCCTATTCAGGTCGGATCGCATTTGCATTTCCCCGACGCGAATCCGGCGCTTTCTTTTGACCGGGCCGCGGCCCGGGGATTTCGGCTCGATATTCCGTCGGGCACGTCGCTGCGCTTCGAACCGGGCGTCGGCGTCGACGTCGGCCTCGTCGAACTCCGCGGCCACCGCCGCGTGCCCGGCATCGTGCTGCCCGGGAACCGCACACCGGCCACCACACCCACGCCTCGAACGGAGGACCTGTGACATGGCCCAGCTGACCCGCGCCGCCTACGCCTCGCTCTACGGCCCCACCACCGGGGACCGGATCCGCCTCGCCGACACCGATCTGTGGATCGAGGTCGAGGAGGACCGGTGCTTCGGCGGTGACGAAGCCGTCTTCGGGGGCGGCAAGTCCATCCGTGAGTCGATGGCCCAGGCCACCGCGTCCCGGGCCGAGGGTGCGCCCGACCTCGTCATCACCAACGCGGTCGTCCTGGACCACTGGGGTGTCGTCAAGACCGACGTCGGCGTCCGCGACGGGCGGATCGTCGCCCTCGGCCGCTCCGGCAACCCCGACATCAGCGACGGCGTCCATCCCGATCTGGTGATCGGCCCCGGCACCGATGTGATCTCCGGCGAGGGGCGCGTCCTCACGGCCGGGGCCGTCGACACCCACGTCCACTTCCTGATGCCGGAGACCCTCCACGAGGCGCTCGCCACCGGCACCACCACCGTCATCGGGGGCGGCACCGGCGCCACCGAGGGATCCAAGGCCACCACCGTCACCCCCGGCGCGTGGAACCTCGCCATGATGCACCGCTCCCTCGACCGCGTCCCGCTCAACGTCATGCTGTTCGGCAAGGGCTCCACCGTCGGCGAGGAAGCCCTGCGCGAGGCGGCCCTCAGCGGTGCCGGCGGCTACAAGGTCCACGAGGACTGGGGCGCCACGCCGGCCGCGATCGACGCCGCGCTGCGGGCGGCCGACGCGTACGGCCTCCAGGTGGCGCTGCACGCGGACAGTCTCAACGAGGTCGGCTACGTCGAAGGCACCCTCGACGCCATCGCCGGACGCGGCATCCACGTCTTCCACGCGGAGGGTGCGGGCGGCGGCCACGCTCCCGACATCATCACCATGGCCTCCCACCCGAACATCCTTCCGGCGTCCACCAACCCGACGCTCCCGCACACCGTCAACACGGTCGCCGAGCACCTCGACATGCTGATGGTGTGCCACCACCTCAACCCCCGGGTCCCCGAGGACCTCGCGTTCGCCGAGTCCCGGATCCGGGCCACCACCATCGCCGCCGAGGACGTGCTGCACGACATCGGCGCACTCTCCATCACCTCGTCCGACGCCCAGGCGATGGGCCGCATCGGTGAGGTCGTGTGCCGCACCTGGCAGGTCGCCCACGTCATGAAGCAGCGCTTCGGCGACCGCGGCAGCGAACTGCCCGCCGACAACGAGCGGGCGCGCCGCTATGTCGCCAAGTACACGATCTGCCCGGCCGTTGCCCACGGCATCGACCACGTCGTCGGCTCCGTGGAGCCCGGGAAGCTCGCCGACCTGGTGCTCTGGGACCCCGCCTTCTTCGGCATCCGGCCCGCCGCCGTCATCAAGGGCGGCATGGCCGTGTACGCGCCCCTGGGCGACGCGGGCGCGGCGATCCCCACCACCCAGCCGGTCCTCATGCGCGCCAGCGCCGCCGCCGAGGCCGCGCCGCACCTGTCGGTCAGCTTCGTCTCCCCGATGGCACTGGCCGACGGACTGGCCGAACGGCTCGGGCTGGTAAGGGAGCTGGTCGCCGTTCGGCCCACCCGGCACCTCACCAAGGCGGACCTGCCGAACAACACGGCGCTCCCGGCCATCGACGTGGACCCGGAGACCTTCGCCATCCGCATCGACGGGGAGCTCGTCGAGCCGGCCCCCGCCGCCGAACTGCCGCTGGCCCAGCGGTACAGCATGTTCTGATGGCGCTCCTCGCCCCCTACCTCCTCGCCGACGGGCGGCTCCCGGTCGGCGCCCACACCTACAGCGCCGGCCTCGAACCGGCCGTCGCGGCGGGCCTCACGCGTGCGGAGATCCCCGCGCTGCTGAGGGCCCGCCTGCACACCACCGTCGTCACCGAAGCCGCCGCCGCCGTACTCACCCTGCGGGCGGCCCTGCGCGCCCCGGTGGACTACGGGCCCGTGCAGGAGGCGCTCGCCGCCCGGACGCCGACGGCGCCGCTGCGCGAGGCCTCCGCCGCACTGGGCCGGGGCGTGCACCGCCTCGCCCGTCGGCTGGCCCCGGACCACCCCGCGGTCACCGCCCTGACACGGCTCCACCCGCGCCCCTTGCGGCCGGTCGCCCTCGGGGCGCTCGGAGCCGCCCTGGGGGTGGGGGAGGAGGCGCTGGCCAGCGGCGTCGTCTACGACGAGCTGCAGACCATCGCCTCCGCCGCGCTCAAGCTGCTGCCCGGCGACCCCCTCGACTCGGTCGCGTGGATCGTCGCCGCCGAGCCGGACGCCGCGAGAGCCGTCACCGCAGCACTGGCCGTGCGCACCCCCGCCGAACTCCCCGCCCGTACACCACCGCTCACCGAGCAGTGGGCACTCGAACACGACCGACGCGAACGGAGACTCTTCCTTGCCTGACAACGCATCCGCCCAGCAGCCCGGACAGCCCGCCCAGGGCCCCAACGAGCACTACCACCAGCCCCTCGACCAGCCGCGCGCCCTGCGCCTCGGCGTCGCCGGCCCCGTCGGCACCGGTAAGAGCTCCATCCTCGCCACCCTCTGCCGCGAACTGGCAGGCGAGCTCTCCATGGCCGTCGTCACCAACGACATCTACACCGACGAGGACGCCCGCTTCCTCCGCTCGGCCGGCGTCCTGCCCACCGAACGCATCCGCGCCGTCGAGACCGGAGCCTGCCCCCACACCGCGATCCGCGACGACGTGAGCGCCAACCTCGACGCGGTCGAGGACCTGGAGGAGGCCTACGGACCGCTGGACCTGGTGCTCATCGAAAGCGGCGGCGACAACCTCACCGCCACGTTCAGCCCCGCCCTCGCCGACGCCCAGCTCTTCAGCATCGATGTCGCGGGCGGCGGGGACGTCGCCCGCAAGGGCGGCCCGGGCATCACCGGCGCGGACCTCCTGGTCATCAACAAGACCGACCTGGCCCCCCATGTGGAGGTCGACGTGACCGCGATGGTCGCCGACGCCGAACGGGCCCGCGACGGTCTGCCCGTCCTCGCGCTGTCCAAGCACGACCCTCGGTCGATCGCCGAACTGGCCGACTGGGTGCGGGCCGTGCTGCTGCGCCACCGCTCCGGCACCCATGTCCCGACCGACCCCGGCCCGATGGCGCCCCACAGCCACAGCCACGACGGCTCGTGACCGGCCCGCCCACGCCCGCCGCCCGCCCGGCCGAGCCCGACGATCCGGCGGTCGTCGCCGTCGAGCGTGACGCCACCGGCAGGCACCTCGCCCGCGAGCTGTCTCCCGGTGCGTTCCTCGCCCCCCGCCCCCTGCTGCCGTGCGCGGACCGCCTGCGGATCGCCCTCGTCGGCACCCGGGCGGGTCTGCTGGCCGGCGACGATCTCCGGCTGCACGTCTCGGTCGGCCCGGGGGCCCGCCTGGAACTGGTCGAAGCCTCCGGGCTGGTGGCGTACGACCACCGGGGAGGCAGATCGGCGTGGCGGGCCAGGATCGACATTGCTGCGGGTGGCCGGCTGGACTGGGACGGGAAGCCGTTCGTCGTCGCGCACGGGGCGTGGGTCGACCGCACGATGGAGGTGACGCTCGCGCCGGGCGCCCGGATGCTGTGGCGCGACACTCTCGTCCTGGGCCGCTCCGGTGAGCGCGGTGGCCGCGTACGGGCCAGGACCCGGACCGTGTACGACGGCCGGGAGCTGCTGGTCGAGGACCTCGACCTGACCGACCCGGAGATGCGGGAACTGCCCGGCGTCCTCGGCCCGAACCGGATCATCGGCTCCGTCACCGCCCTCGGTGCCCGCCCGTCCGGCCCGCCCCACCCCTACCGGACGGACCTCGCGGGCCCGGGGGCCCAGGTGCGGCTGCTGGGCACCGGGGCACCGGCGATGGAAGCGGACCTGGCGGAGCTGTGGGACCACTGGCGGAACGAGAGCGTCGTCGAGCCCCGCTGATCAGGGGCGTTCCGGGACGGTGAAGGGGTTGGGCGCCGCCCGTCCAGTGGTGCGGCCCGCGCGGGAGGAGCGAGACGAGAGACCCCGTCGATCCCGCCGTAGCCGTAGCCGTAGCCGAGATCGTGCACCGGATACGGGCGGCGCCCACCTGCCTCATCAGGCCCTGCCATGGGAGACCCGTGAACGCCGGGCCACCGCATCCAACGACACCGCCAGCAGCAGTACGCCGCCGGTCACCATGAAGCGGTACGCGGAGTCGAGATTCAGCAGCGTGAGCCCACTGGAGATGGACTGGATCACGAGAACGCCGAGCAGCGCGGCGAACGCGGTGCCCCGGCCGCCGAACAGACTGGTGCCGCCGATGACGGCCGCCGCGATGGCGTTGAGGTTGACGTCACCGCCGCCGCTGCTCTGGTTGGCCGCCGCGAGCCGCGAGGCGGAGAGGACGCCGCCGACGCACGCGAGCGTCGCGCACAGCACGAACGCGGTGGTGAGAACGGCCTTCACGTTCACGCCCGCACGTCGGGCGGCCTCCATGTTGCCGCCGACCGCGTACATCGACTTTCCGAACGAGGTGCGGGACAGGACATAGTGGAGCGCCAGCACCAGGGCGAGGAAGAACACGAACATCCAGCCCACCCCTCGGTCCCGGTGGAGATACCAGACCGCCGCGCCGAGGCCGGCCAGCAGCGCCAGGCTCCGCGCGGCGAGCAGACGTCGGGAGGCGGCGGTGAGCCCCGCCCGACGGCGCTCCGAGGCGCGGGCGGCGCCGGTCGCGTACAGCACCGCCGCGCCCACGACGACCAGCGTGTACGCCAACCAGGGTGGCAGGAACTGGAGTTGGGCGAAGGTCACCAGTCCGGAGTCGAAGGGCAGGTTGATCGATCCCTTGGGCCCGAGTATCCACAGCTGCACACCGAGGAAACCGAGGAGGCCGCCGAGGGTGATGACGAAGCTGGGTACCCCGATCCGGTGGTGGACCTGGGCGTAGAACCAGCCGATCAGCGCCGCGAGGGCGAGCGAGACGGCGACGGCGAGCCAGGCCGGCAGCCCCCGGTCCACGAAGAGGACCGCCAGCACGGCAGCACCGAGGCCGCTGATGGAGCCGACCGACAGATCGATCTGGCCGACGAGGAGGACACAGACCACCCCCAGGGCGATGATGCCGACCGGCACGCTCTCGAGGGCGAGGTTCGTGAGGTTCGCGCTCGACAGGAAGACGGGGTTGAGGATCTGCATCACGCCCCAGATCACGACCAGCCCGGCGAGGACGGGCAGAAGACCGAGGTCGCCGCCGCGCAGCCGGACGGACAGCGCCCGCAGGCGGTCGCGCGCACCGGCGGGCCGGGGCGTCGGCGCGACGGGCCCGCCCCGGGAGAGTTCCGGACCCGTGACAGCGGCCTGGTCCCTCATGATGCTTCCCCCCGGTGTGCCGCACCGGTCCTGTGCGCCGGCTCCGTTCCGCCGCCCGTGGTCCGGTCGCGGCCGGCGCGGCGGCTGACCACGTTGTCGGTGGCTCCGGTGATGGCCGCCACCAGCTCCGACGCCGTCGTTCCGGCCGCGTCGAAGACACCGTTGTTGCGGCCGAGCCGCAGGACGGCCACGGTGTCGGCGACGGCCCGCACGTCTGCCATGTTGTGGCTGACCATGATGACGCCCAGGCCGCGCTCCCTCAGACGCTCGATCAGATTGAGGACTTCCGCCGTCTGCGCCACGCCCAGGGCGGCCGTCGGCTCGTCCAGGATGATCACCTTGGGGTCGCCCAGGAGGGTCCGCGCGATGGCCACCGTCTGTCGCTGCCCGCCGGACAGGGCCGCGACCGGGACGCGCACCGAGGGGATCCTGGCCGACAGCTCCGCGAGCAGAGCGCGGGAACGGACCTCCATCCCGACCTCGTCCAGGCGCAGCCCACGTAACTCGCGTCCCAGGAAGAGGTTTTCCACCACGTTCAGGTTCTCGCACAGCGCGAGGTCCTGGAACACGGTCGCGATGCCGAGCCGCTGGGCGGTGGCCGGGGAGGAGATCGTCACCGTCCCGGCGCCGAAGCCGACGGTTCCGGCGTCCGGCTGCTGCACCCCGGAGACCACCTTGACCAGGGTCGACTTTCCCGCGCCGTTGTCGCCGACCAGGGCGACGACCTGCCCGGCGGCGACATCGAGGTCCACGTCGGTGAGTGCGGCGACGGCGCCGAAGGATTTGCTTATTCCGCGCAGGGAGAGCAGCGAGCCACCCGGCGCCTCCTGAGGGGAGGGCGAGGAGTCAGCGGACATGGACCGGCCTTCCGGGGCGGGCGGGCGGGGGAGCGGTGGCCGTGGCAGGGGCGGGAAGGCGTCCCGACCGTCGTGGACGGCCGTGGTCGCCGCGGCCGGGCAGGGGTGGGACTACGTGAGGCCCACCTCGGCACAGGCGGCGGCGTACGTCGCCGTGCAGACCTCGGCGGTCTTCAACGGCTTTCCGTCGCCCACCAGAACCTTCCCGATGTTCTTCCGGGTGACCACGGTGGGGGTGAACAGTTCCGAGGGGGTGCCGAAGAGCGTGGTGTCGCCGCGGGGCTTCTTTCCCCGGGCGAAGGCGTACGCCGCGGTGGCCGCGGCTTCCGCGACGGTCTTGATGGGCTTGGAGATGGTGTTGTACTGGTCGCCCTTGATGATCCGCTGGGCGGCGGCGAGTTCGGCGTCGTTTCCGGTCACCGGTGGCACGGCCGCTCCGGCCGCCTTGAACGCGGCGATGGAACCGCCGCCCGTGCCGTCGTTGGCGGCCACCACTCCGGCGATCCTTCCCGGGAACTTGGCTATCTGACCGCTGACCCAGCTCTGGGCCTTGCCCGGCTCCCAGGCAGGGGTGTCGTACTCGGCGAGGAGATCGAATCCGCTGGAGTCGACCGCGCTGTGCATGCCCTTCTTGATCAGGCCCGCTGCCGCGTCGGTCGGTGACCCGTTGACCTGCAGGAGACCGCCCTTTGCCGAGGTGGCCCTGAGGTGCTCCACCAGGGACGTGCCGATCATGGAGCCGATCTTCTCGTTGTCGAAGGAGACGTAGTAGTCGGCCTTGACCGCCGGGATCGGCCGGTCGTACGCGATGACGGGGACCCCCCGGCCCTGTGCCGTACGGACGGTGCCGGCCGCCGCGGCGGAGTCCACCGGATCGATCACGATGACGTCGGCGCCCTGCGCGAGAGCGGAGTCGGCCTGCTGCTGTTGCTTCGCCGCATCGCCGCCCGCGTTCTGGTACAGGACCGCGCAACCACCGCAGAGCTCCTTCATCCTGGCCTTGAAGAGGGGGGCGTCGTACAGCTCGTACCGGGTGGAGGCGATATCGGGCATCAGGAACGCGATCTTCGCCTCATCCGACGACCGGTCGTCCGTTCCGTTCGGTGCTTTCGTCGTACAAGCGGCGGCGGAGACGATCACCGTCATCACGGACACGGCAGCGGCGAACGATCTGACAGAGCGTTGCTTCACTGGAATCTCCCGGTCTCGAGGCGGAGAGCCCTCCTTCGCGTCAAATTAACAGCGACCGTGTTAGTAGTGTCAATGGGCATGTCATAAATAACAGGGTGGCGGGCCGATTCGGAGGCGCCCGGTCAACCGCCCGACCGCGCGCGGGCCTTCCACGCGCCCCGGGCCGTCGCCAGCTCCGCCCGGTACCGCTCGTATCCGTCCTCGTAGAGCGCCCGTACGGCCTCACGCGGTTCGACGACCTGGTGGCGCCCCGGCGGCCCCTCGTACCCGGGGGACAGGGAGGCCCGGGCGACGGACACCACGCCGAGCGCCCCGACCTGCTCCTCCAGCGGTACGCGGACGGGCCGGCCGAGCACGTCGGCGATCAGGCGGGCCCACATCACCGACCGGGTGCCGCCGCCGCACAGGGCGAGGGTGCCGCTCAGCCCCGCTGTGTCCAGGCAGTGCCTGGCCGCGTAGCCGATGGCCTCGCAGACGGCCCGCACGGTGTCCTCCCGGCCCGTCGCCAGGCTGAGCCCGTCGAGTCTGCCCTGGGCCGACGGCTCGACGAACGGGGCCCGTTCGCCCGCTTCGGACAGGAAGGGGAAGGCATGGACGCCCCGGGCCCCGGGCGGGCTGTCGGTGAGCAGCGCGTCCACGTCGGCCGTGGTCGCGCCGACGAGGGCGAGCACCCATTCCAGCGCCGCTGTTCCCACCATGGCGGGCATGGCGCGCAGCCACCGGCCGGGGGTGGGCGTGCACAGCCACATACCGGCGGGCTCGGCGAGCGGGTCGAGATCGACGCGGTCGGTCAGCACCTGGCTCGCGAGGGTGGTGCCGAGGATGAGAACGCCGTCCCCCACCTCGCGCACCCCGCTGCCGATCGCGCAGGCCGGCAGGTCGTAGGGCCCCGCCACGACCGGCAGCCCCTCGGACAGCCCCAGGAGCCGGGCGCCGCGACCGTCCAGTGCGAGCACCGTTCCCGGGGCGGCGGGAGGAGGCAGCAGACCCGCCCGTTCCCCGACACCGCAGGCCGCCAGGGCCTGGGGCGCGTAGCGGCGGGTGCGGGGGTCGAGGAACGGCAGTGTCGCGTCGGACGCGTCGAGGCACACCCGGCCGGTGAGGCGCTGGGCGACCGCGTCGACGCAGTACCCCGCGACGGCGGCCCGGTCCAGCGACTCCGGCTCGTGTTCCTGGAGCCAGCTCAGCAGCGGCCCGTGGCACCCGGGGAACATACCGGAGCCGGTGTGCGCGTAAGCGGTGCTGATCGTGCCGTCCACCAGCCAGCGGGTCACCAGCTCGGAGGCGCGCGCGTCCATCCAGGAGATGGCGGGCCGCACCGGGCGGCCCGCGGAGTCCCGCAGCC
This sequence comes from Streptomyces sp. MMBL 11-1, assembly GCF_028622875.1. Taxonomy (NCBI): domain Bacteria; kingdom Bacillati; phylum Actinomycetota; class Actinomycetes; order Kitasatosporales; family Streptomycetaceae; genus Streptomyces; species Streptomyces sp. MMBL 11-1. The sequence continues at coordinate 7,966,711 of NZ_CP117709.1, forward strand.
ACAGCCCGTCCCCCTGCCCGGTGAGCGCCACGGCGTCCGGCGGCCGGCCGGCCGCGGCGGCGACCTCGCGCACGACATCACCGACACCGGCCACGACGTCGTCGAGATCCTGCTCGACCCGTCCGCCCGGCAACATGTCCAGACGCGAGCGCCGGCTCGCCGAGGCGAGGGCGCTGCCGGTCCCGTCGAACGCCACGGCCTTGGTGACCGACGTCCCGATGTCCACACCGATGATGGTGCCCACGCCTGCTGCCTCCTGTACGAGCCGATTCGAGCCGATTCGAGCCGATGGGTTCCCGGGCGACGGGCCACCGCGACGGCGGCGGCCGTCAGCGCCGGCCGGCCGCCAGGACGTCCTGGTTCGCGAGGTGGGACAGCTCCTCACCGCGCAGGAAGCGGCCGACCTCGGCGGCGGTGATGGCCGCCGCCCGCCCCGCCGTCTGCCGGGTCGCGCCCGCGAGATGGGGTGTGGTGATCACGTTCGGCACGTCGCGCAGCGGCCAGTCGGCGGGGATCGGCTCGATGTCGTACACGTCGAGGGCGAGAGCCCCGAGACGGCCGCTGCGCAGCAGCTGTGGCAGCGGCGCGTGGTCGAGCAGTCCGCCGCGGGCGGAGTTCACCAGGACCGCGCCGTCCGGCAGCAGCCCGAGGCGGCGGGAGTCGATCAGGTGGTGGGTCTCCTCCGTCAGGCGGGCATGCAGACTCACCACCTGACTCCGGATCAGAAGGACGTCCAGATCCACCAGTTCGACCCCGTCCGCCTCGACCGCCGCGCGGTCGGCGTACGGATCGGCCGCGAGCACATGAGCACCGAAGGCGCGCATCACCCGTGCCACGATGCGGCCGATGGCGCCGTAACCCACGAGGCCGACGGTGGCCCCGCCGAGCTCGCCGCCGCTCTCCTCGTACGCGTACAGGTCGCCCCGCCAGACGCCCCGCTTGAGCTCCGCGTCGGCGGCGGCGATCCGGCGCATCGCGGTGAGCGTCAGCCCCACGGCGAACTCCGCGGCGGCCGGGGCGTTGCGGCCGGGGGCGAAGCTGACCCTGACCCCGTGGCGGGTGGCGGCGGCCAGGTCCACATTGACCGGCCCGCCCCGGGAGACGGCGACGAGACGCAGTGCGGGCGACGCGGCGAAGACCCGCTCGGTGAACGGGGCCATCTGCGTCACGCAGACCGAGACCCCGGCCAGCGCCTCGACGAGCTCGTCCTCCGTGCCGCTCGCCTCGCGCACTTCCGCGACCGGCCCGAAGGGCTCGTGGGGCCAGGGGAGGGTCAGTTCGGCGAACTCCGGGAGGTCCCGGCCCGTGCGGGACAACTCCTGGCTCACTGCCGCGCGGATCAACGAGGGGCGGACGAAGTGGTCGCCTGCGGCGAGGATGCGCATGACGTCGGATTCCTTCTGCGAGGCGAGCCGGGGTGGCTGCGTGGCGAGCAGGTCGGAACGTGATCCGAGCCGCGAGGGGCCGGTCCTGGGCTGTGGAATTTCTGTTAAATTTAACAGCGCTCGCGTGAACCAGCAATGCGCCCGGCCGGGGCGGCGCAAGGGCTTGGACGTCCGCTCCAGCCCCTGCCGCGGATGCGTACCGCCTCGGACCGCGACTTCGACCTCGACCTCGGAAGGGGCCCTCTCCATGACCACGCGTCTCCTGCTGGTACGCCATGGCGAGACCGAGTGGCACGCGGAGAACCGGTACGCCGGTGTCACCGATGTCGCCCTGACACCCAAGGGCGTGGCTCAGGGAGCCGACCTCGGATCCTGGGCCGCCCGCAGTGGCGTGGACGCGGTCGCCTGTTCCCCGCTCGGCCGCGCCCGCCGGACGGCGGGTCCCGCGGCGGCGGCGCTGGGCCTGGCGGTGGACGTCCGCGAGGGGCTGCGGGAAGTGGACTTCGGATGGGGCGAGGGCAGGACCGTCGAGGAGATGGCCGAGGAGGACCCCGAAGCCGTGCGACGGTTCCGTGAGGACGCCGACTCCGGCGCCTTCCCCGGTTCCGAACCCGTGGTCCTGGCCGCGGCGCGGGCGACCGCTTCCCTGCGCGACCTCGCACACCGTCACCAGGGGGGAAGGGTGCTCGTCGTCGCTCACAACACCCTGCTGCGCATCGCCCTGTGCGAACTCCTCGGACTGCCCCTCGGGCGCTACCGGCGGATCTTCCCGCGACTGGACAACGGGGCCGTCACGGAGATCGAGATCCGCGGCGCGGAGACGGCGCTGCGCTCGCTCAACGTACCCACCGTCGCGCCCCCCGCCCCCGTGCCCGTCCCGAGCCCTGCGGGAGACTGACCCCCATGACCAAGAGATCCGCCGAAGAACGGCGACGGCTCATCGCCGACCATGTCGTGGAGCAGGGCACGGCCACGGGCGCCGCCCTCGCCCGGCTCACGGGTGTGAGCCTGATGACCGTCCACCGCGACCTCGACGACCTCGCGCGGCAGGGGGTGCTGCGACGCTTCCGCGGCGGCGCGTCCGCCCTGCCGTCCACGGTGTTCGAGTCGAGCCTCGACTACCGGCTCGGCGTCAACACGGCGGAGAAGAACGCCGTCGCGCGCGCCGCCGCCGCGCTGGTGGAGCCCGGAATGTCGGTGATGCTCGACGATTCCACCACGGTCCTGGTCATGGCCGGCCTGCTGGTCGACCTCGCCCCGCTCACCGTCGTCACCAACGCCCGCCGGGTGCTCGACGTCTTCGCCGGGTGCGAGGGCATCCGCCTCATCGCCCTGGGCGGGGAGTACTCGCGCACCCATGACTCCTTCCTCGGGATGCCCTGTGTCGAGGCGGTGGAGGCGCTCTCCGTCGACCTCGTCGCGGTCTCCACCTCGGCCCTCGACGCCAGGACGGCCTACCACCAGGAGCAGGACGTGGTGCTGGTCAAACGGGCGATGCTCACGTCGGCGGCGACCAAGGTGATGCTCATGGACCACACGAAGCTCGCCCGGACCGCGCTGCACCGGGTGGGGCCCGTCGGCGACCTGGATCATCTCGTCGTGGACGACGGAGCGGACGCCGAACTGCTCGCCAAACTCCGCGAACGGACCCGGGTGACGGTGGCGGCCGTCGCACCATGAAGCCGTTCCTCCCGCCAGGAAACCATTCCTCCCGTCATGATGGAACGTATGTTAATTTCACACGCACGTGGCCGCCGCGATGGCACGCTCGGGGTCGCCGCGACGGATCGCCCACCCGGCCGGTGGGCATCTGAGGCCCGTCCCGCCGGGGAAGGACGCTTTCCGCCATGAGCAGTGAATCCCGTCGCACCGTGCCCCACCCCCCGGCCGTGATCGGCATCGACGTGGCGACCGCGTCCGTCCGGGTGGTGTGCGTGGACGGGCAGGGGCACCTGCTCGCCGAGGCGCGGGGCGAACTGCCGCCCCCCGTACGGACCGCCGCGGGGACGAGCGAACAGGACGCCCGGTCATGGTGGCCCGCCGTACGGTCGGCGCTCCGCCGCACCACCGGCGCACTGCCCCGGGGCGGCCGCGAGGTGGTCGCGGTGGCCGTGTCCGCCACGTCCGGAACCATCGTGCCCACCGGGGCCGACGGACTCCCGCTCGGCCCGGCCCTGATGTACGACGACCGGCGGGCCGCCGACGTCAACGCCGAGGCCCAGCGGGCGGGCAGCGCCCGGTGGGACGCGCTCGGCCTGTCCGTGGGACCGACCGCGGCGCTGGGCCGAGCTGTCTGGTGCCTGCGGACGTATGGCTCGGGCCTGCGCCACGTCCTGCACACACCCGAGATCGTCGGGCGCGAGCTGACGGGCCATCCCGTCGCCACGGACTGGAGCCACGCGCTCAAGTCCGGTTACGACGCCCGTGCCGCGGAGTGGGCGCACGAGGTCTTCGACGTCCTCGACTTCCCCCTCGCGCTGCTCCCCTCCGTACGCGCCCCCGCCACGGAGGCCGGAGTCGTCGGCCCGGAGGCCGCCGAGGCCACGGGCCTGCCCGAAGGGTGCTCCGTACGCCTCGGGATGACGGACGGCTGCGCGGGCCAGATCGCCACGGGGGCCGTCGAGCCGGGCCGTTTCGTGGGCGTGCTCGGCACCACGTACGTCCTCAAGGGGGTCACCGCGGACCTGGTCCGCGACGCGACCGGGGCGTTCTACAGTCACCGGCACCCCGACGGCTGGTGGCTCCCCGGCGGAGCGTCCAACACCGGAGGGGAGTGCCTGGCCGACGTCGCCCGGGCCCGCCTGCCCGCGCTGGACGCCGCCGCGGCGGCCCGGGGCCCCGCTTCGTACGTGCGCTACCCGTTGCGCCGTGCAGGCGAACGGTTCCCCTTCGTCTCCGGTGCGGCGCGCGGATTCGAGCTGGGCCGGCCCCGCGACGAGGCGGACGCCCACCGGGCCGCACTCGAAGGAGTCGCCTTCGTCGAACGGCTGGCCCTGGAGCGGGTCCAACGACTCGGTGTTCCGGTGCTCGGCCCCCTGCACGCGGCAGGCGGGGGCAGCCGCAGCGCCGTGTGGACGACGATCCGGGCCACCGTCCTGGACCGCCCGGTCCGGGTCGTCGAGCGCGCGGAGACGGCCTTCGGCGCCGCGCTCCTCGCCGCGACCGGCACCCTCCACGAGGACCTCGCGGCGAGCGCCGCCGCCATGGTGCGCGGCGGCGCCCTCGTCGAGCCGGCGCCGGGGGAACGCCCCGCCCTGGACGACGCCCACGGCCGCTTCGTCGCGGCGCTGCGGGAGCGGGGCTGGCTCCCCGACGACTGACGCGTCGTGCCCCGGGACCCTCAGGAGGCCGGCCGCCCTTCATGATCCGAGCGGTCGCGTACGCCGTCACCGTGTGCGCCGCCGCTGCCGGGCGACAGGCCGGCGACGATGACGTCGGCGATGTCCTGCTCGTGGATCGGGTTGCCGGTCCGGGCGGGCAGAGGCTCGACCACCCGTCGGTCGGAGCGGATGGACGGCCGCCAGAGGAGCAGGGCGTTGGCGGCGAACTCGCCGGGCCGCACGATCGACCGGTCGAGCCCGGACTCCGACGCGAGAAGCGACTCGGGAAATCCGCTGCCGCACGCACCTTGTCATGCTGGCCCGACCCCTCTACTTTCACTTAGAAAGCGCTTGCTGCCCCGTCGCTTCCCGTAGGGAGCCCGGGGCGTCGGGGCGCTGCCGCATACACCCTGGTGGATCGAGCCGCTTCTGCGTGGCTCCCTGCGGGAGCGCTCCCATATGTCATGGGCACGTCATTAAATGCGTGCTCTGTGCCTCATCACCCACCAACCGAAGACGCAGGGGAGACGAACATGGGACGACCAGTCGCACGGCGGCTGCAGGCCGCCGTGGCAACCCTGGCCCTCGCGGCCGCGACCGGAGCAGTGCTGTCGGCGCCCGAGGCGGCGGCGGCAACCGGGAGTGCCACCGGCTACGCGACGCAGAACGGCGGGACCACCGGCGGGGCAGGCGGGCAGACAGTCCGCGCCACCACCGGGACCCAGATCCATGAGGCGCTGTGCGGCCGGGCCGACAGCAGTACCCCGATCGTGATCGAGGTCGAAGGCACGATCAACCACGGCAACACCACCAAGGTGTCCGGCAGCAGCTGCAACACCGCCGCGGGCGTGATCGAGCTCAAGCAGATCAGCAACGTCACGATCGTCGGCGTCGGCAGCGGGGCCGTCTTCGACCAGCTGGGCATCCATCTGCGCGAGGCCAGCAACATCATCATCCAGAACGTGACCGTCCGGAACGTCAAGAAGTCCGGCTCGCCCACGTCCAACGGCGGGGACGCCATCGGCATGGAGTCCGGCGTCCGCAACGTCTGGGTCGACCACACGACCCTGGAGGCGTCGGGCGGGGAGTCGGAGGGGTACGACGGACTCTTCGACATGAAGGCCAACACGCAGTACGTGACGCTCTCCTACAGCATCCTCCGCAACTCCGGCCGCGGCGGTCTCGTGGGGTCCAGCGAGAGCGACCTCTCCAACGGCTTCATCACCTACCACCACAACCTGTACGAGAACATCGACTCCCGTGCGCCCCTGCTGCGCGGCGGCATCGCCCACATCTACAACAACCACTACGTGAAGCTCAACGAGTCCGGAATCAACTCCCGGGCCGGGGCCCGCGCGAAGGTGGAGAACAACTACTTCGAGGACTCCAAGGACGTCCTCGGCACCTTCTACACCGACCAGGCCGGCTACTGGCAGGTCAGCGGCAACACCCTCGACAACGTCACCTGGTCGAGCCCCGGCGGCACGACCAGGCCCGCGGGCCCCGACATGAAGTCCACCACCACGGTGAACATCCCCTACACCTACCGTGCCGACGCGGCCAGTTGCGTGCCGGACGTGGTGAGCCGCACGGCGGGCGCGGGCAAGGGCCTGAAGGTCTCGGACGGAAACTGCACACCGCAGACTCCCACTCCGACGCCCACCGACCCGACGCCGGGACCGACGGACCCGACTCCCGGGCCGACCGACCCCACCCCGCCCACCGGTACCAACCTCAGCATCGGAGCCGGCTCCGACGGCTCCAGCAAGGCCGCCGGAACGAGCTACGGTGATCTGCGGGACGGCGACCTGAACACCTACTGGTCGCCCGTGGGTCCCACCGGCTCCGCCTCGATCAAGTGGGCCTCCGACACGGCCGTCTCCTCGGTCCGGATCCGTGAGGCGGCGGGCTCCGCGGGCACGGTCAGGACGTGGCGGCTCCTCGACGCGGACACCGGCGCCGTCCTGGCCTCCGGCACCGGTGCGGGGGACATCGCCTTCCCCCGCACCTCCCTGCGGAAGATCACCTTCGAGATCACCGGATCGACCGGCACCCCGAGGATCGCCGAGTTCGAGACCTACGCGGGCTGACCACGCAGGCCGCGCCCACCGTCCACGGCCCGTACCTCCCACGTACCCGGGAGGTGCGGGTCCCGGGCGTCCAGCCAGCGGTCCGGGGTGTGGGCACGGGCCTCGGCCGCGCTGAGCAGGGGGCGGTTCGCGGGGACAATGACGCGGGCTCCCGGGCCGGTGTTGCGGTGCTCGGCGAAGCGCTGGTCCTGCCACGGGAAGCCCGCGGACATGGTGGCGTACGGCTCCCTCGCGTCGATCCCCGGACCGAGCCGGCTGTCGCGGACGGTCAGCATGGGGTGCGCGGTGAGGTCCGAGGAGGGCACCCAGGGGCGGGCGAGCTTGTAGTACGCGTCGGGGGCGGTGCTCGTGACCCGGGAGCGCAGGACCAGGAAGCCGTACGGATTGGCTCCGACGGTGCTCGGCGCGAAGACGTAGCCGTACGGGGCCGAGGACAGGTCGGTGCGGGTGAGCGCGCGGAAGTGGCAGCGGTCGAAGACCGCGGTGGCACGGCCGAAGACGAAGTCGACGTCCCCCTCCACATAGCAGTCACGGTAATACTGGCGGGCGAACGCGGTGACGGCGAGGGAGTCGGCGTACAGGGTGTCCTGGTGGCCGAGGAACCGGCAGCGGTAGAACGCCGACCGGTCCCCCTGGACCTTGATGGCGACGGCCTGCGTGCCGGTGTACTCGGGGTTGTCGGAGCGCAGCCAGTCGTTGGCGAAGGTCAGGTCACGGGCGGTGAACCCGGCCGCCCGGACGGTGACGGACGCCGATCCGCTGGTTCCCAGGGTTCCGGAGCCGTCGGGCCTGGGTGTGCCCGCCGCGTTGTCGTACACGAGCACGGTGTCCCGGGCGTCGCCGTTCGCACCGATCAAGGTGAGCCCTTCGTGGGCGGGGCCGATCAGCACCGTCGCGCGGTACACACCGGGGGCGATCACGAGCGTGCGTCCGGTGCCGGTCGCCGCGTCGACGGCGGACTGTACGTCGGTGTGGTCGCCGCGGCCGTGCGCGTCGACGTAGAGCGTGCGCGGGTCCAGGCGCCGGGCGGGTGAGCCGTAGCGCCCGAACGGGCGGGGGTCCGCGGCCCCGGCGTGGGCGGCGGTCGAGCCGAGGCAGAGGGCGGTACCGGCTCCGGCGAGCAGCGAGAGGGCGGTACGCCTGCTGGGCAGGGAAGGTCCACTGGGCATGACGGGGCTCCTCGGGGTGGGCGGCGAAAGGCCGGAGCGGCGCTCTCCGGGGTGGTGGAAAGCATGCGGTGCCGCTCCGGCCGGTTCAGGGAAGTCGGATTGAGGGGGAAGGGTGCCTGACGGCGGCGGTCGCCCGGGTGTGCGTACGGTCGGGGACGGGCTCTCAGCGGCCGGTCACGCTCGCCCTGCCCGCTCCCGCCTTGAGCGCCACGAGCAGCGGCACGGCGAGCGGGTGGTGGACCGCCGTCCGCAGGCGGGGCGTCCAGCCGGCGCCCTCGGTGAGGTGCTCGCCCGGCACCCCCGCGTTGTGCACGGCGACCAGGTCGGTCTTCCGCCCGTCCACGTAGTTGTTTTTCGCCGTGAGGGACGACTCCGACCACTTCTTCAGGATCGTCGCGGGGTCCACGCCCCGCGCCAGGGTGAACGCGTTGTGCTCGGTGACCAGTTGCGACTCCGCGCCGATGCCGTACGTGTATCCGTAGGCGCTTCCCCTCGTCGCCACGAAGTGGTTGTTGTACGAGTCGACCTGGCCGAACCGCACGCGCGGGGCCCGCTCCTTGACGTCCTTGAAGAGGTTGTGATGGAGCGTGACGCGGAGCTTGCCCCGGTCGGTGGCGCCGGCACCGTCGCTGTTGCCGATGAGCATGGTCTTGTCGTGGTCCTTGAGGATGTTCCACGAGACGGTGACCAGGTCAGCGCCGCGCACGATGTCGAAAAGGCCGTCGTGCTGCTGGTAGACCTGGCCGAAGTAGTGGGGCTGGTCCGCGTCGGGGCGGTCGCCGTCGCTGAAGGTGTTGTGGTCGACCCAGACGTGGCGGGATCCGTACACGACGAGGTTGTCGTACTCGGAGTTCCAGGCGCCTTCGGCCCCGTCCGTGGGGTCCCACTGGGGAAAGCAGTCGTAGGTGTCCTCGAAGCCGATGTTGCGGATGATGACGTTGGAGACGTCCCGCACCTGGAGCGAGGCCCCGATGACCTTCGGATTCTTCCCCACCCCGACCAGGGTGGTGTTGGAGGGGACCTTGATCGTGACGGCGGCCGCCTGCAGCTTCGCGGAGGCGGCGCGGGCCTCCTCCAGCGGACCCGAGGGGACCGCGTCCCGGCCCCAGACCTCGGGATCGTAGGCGGCGAGGTACTTCTCCAGCGTGTATCCGCCGGTCTGGTACTGCTCGCAGCCGATCGGCGTGCCGTTGACGTCGGAGTTGCCGTGCACGGTCCCGGAAATCCTGACGATCTTCGGGGCGTCGCCCGCCGCCGCGAAGGCGGCGATCAGTTCGGCCCGGTTGGTCACCGTGTAGACATGGTCGGGCGTGGCGTTCGCGCCACCCGTGGTGGAGCCCTCGGCGGCGGCCCAGCCGTCTCCGGCGGGCAGTACGGCGCGCTCGACGCCGTGGCCGGGGTGGCGCGGGTGCGCGGTGGCCTGAGCCGGGGCGCAGAGAGCGAGGGCCAGGGAGGTGCAGCCCAGGGTCACGGCGATGGCGCGGGTATGACGCTTGCGTGCGGGCATGGCGAATCCTTCGGTGTCGTCGGAAAGAGGAAGCAGAGGAAGCAGAGGAAGCAGAGGAAGAAGAGGAGGAGGGAGAGAGGAGAGGAGAAGAGAAGGGGGAGGGGGGTGCCTCAGACCTGCCCGGCCCAGGTGATCCACTCCTCCGGGACCCGGTCGTCCAGACGGCGGAGGTCCCGCGCGGCGAGCACGTCCTCGCCCAGCAGCGCCCGTGCGGTCAGCCGGGCCACCTCGATGGCGCCCACCGGCCTGAAGTGGGTGTTGTCCTGGGCGCCGTCGGGGTAGTTGGGTGAGTCGCCGGGATCCAGCCACAGGAAGCAGGTCTCGGTACCGTCCGGCCCCAGCTCCTGCCAGCGGGCGAGCGAGAGCGCCTGGACGTCGACCAGCGGAACGTTCTCCTCGGCGGCCAGGGCGCGCATCGCCGCCGGGTACGCGCCGAGCGTGGGCCGGGCGGTGCCGTCGGCGGCGAACCGGCGGCGCTCGACCGAGGTGACGAGCACCGGCCGCGCCCGTCGTGCGCGGACGCCCTGCACGTACTGACGCAGGTACTCCTGATAGGTGGTGTACGGGTCCGTGCCGCGGGCCGGGTCCTCGGTCTTCTGGTCGTTGTGGCCGAACTGGACGAGGACGAGATCGTCGGGCTGCACACCGGCCAGGAGCGCGGCGAGGCGGCCCTCGTCGATGAAGCTCTTCGAACTGCGGCCGTTCACCGCGTGGTTGGCGACCCGGAGCCGACCGGCGAGGAAGAAGGGAAGCGCCATGCCCCAGCCCGTCTCGGGCGCGGCTTCGGCGTGTTTCGGGGCGGCCGTGGAGTCACCGGCGATGTGGAGCGTACGGGGCCGGGGTCTGCCGCCCCCGCCCCCGCCGCCGTGTGCGAGCGCGGGGGTGGCGGTGAGGGCGAGGGCCGGGCCGAGGGGCAGGGTGAGCAGTGCGGTCGCGGTCTGTCTGCGGGTGAGTGACACGGAGGGCTGCCTCTCTCGGGGTGCGTACGGGCGTGGGAGAGGGGCCGGCGGCGGAGCGTGACCCGGACCGCCGCCGGTCCCCCTGGTCGGAGCCGGAAGGGTGGGGGCGGCCGGATCAGCCGTTGCCGATCTCCTTCCACTCCTTGTTGGCGGCGTTCAGCTCCTCGGCCATCTCATCCAGGAACGCCTTGGCCGTGATCTTGCCGAGCAGCAGCTTCTGGAACTCCGGCTCGTTGTCCGCCTTGCTGATGTTGTTCCAGTCCGGCAGGTAGTACGGCAGGTCGACGATCTTCGTGGAGCCGTCGGTGAGGGTTTTCGCGGCCAGCGCGGTCGACTCGGTCTCGTTGATCCACGGGTCCTTCGCCGCTTCGGTGTTGGCGGGGATGGCGCCCGCCGACTCGTTCCATTTGCTGTTGGACGCGTGGGAGGCCGCGAACTCGATGAACTTCCACGCCGCGGTCTTGTTCCGGCTCGACCGGAAGAGGCCGAGGCCGTCGACGGGGTTGGAGACCTGTACCCGGGTGCCGCCGTCCCCGATGGGCGCGGGTATGCCCGCGAACTTGTCCTCGCCGAGGGCCTTGAGGTGGTCCTGGTAGGAGCCGAGGTTGTGGCTCAGCATGCCGATCGTGCCGGTGTCCCACTGGGCCACCATCTTGGTGAAGTCGTTGTTGACGTCGGCGGCGGGCGTGGTCTTCTTGAAGAGCCCGGCGTACTTCTCCAGGGCGGCGACGTTCTTCGGGTCGTTGAGCGTCGTTTTGTCGCCGTCCCAGAACTCGGTGATGCCGGACTGTCCGTAGATCGCGTCCAGGGCCTGCGCGATGGAGCCGGCGCCGCCGCGGATCGTGTAGCCGAACTTGTTGTTCTTCGCGTCGGTCAGCTTCTCGGCCGCCGTGTAGAAGTTCGCCCAGGTGTCGGGGGCCTTCAGACCGGCCTGCTCGAACAGGTCGGTGCGGTACCAGAGCACACCGTTGTTCGCGGAGGTCGGTACGGAGTAGATGTCGTCGCCCCGGCCGGCCGCCGCGCGGACGCTCTGGACCATGGACTCGACCAGCTTGCCTTTCAGTGCGGACTTCTCCAGCCGGTCGTTGACCGGCTCCAGGGCTTCCTGGGAGACCATGTTGGCCAGATACGCCGTACCGACACCGCCGACGTCGGGCAGCCCGCCGCCCGCGATCGCGGTGTCGTACTTGGACTGGACGTCGGCGATCGGGATCGGGACGTACTTGACCTTGATGTCCGGGTGCTGCTTCTCGAAGTCCTTGATGATCTCGGTCCAGACAGCGGTGCGCGGACCGCCGTTGTTGTCCCAGAAGGTGATCTCGCCCTTTCCGCTGCCCTCCGTGCCGGAGCCGCTGCCGTCGTCGCCGCACGCGGTGGCCGTCAGCGCGAGCACCGCCGCGATGGAGACCGTGGCCGCGGTACGTCCCCGCTGTGTCTTCGAAATGGTCATCGTCGGCTCTCTTCCGTCTGGTGATGGGGGTGTGATGGGTCCGTACACGCGTACTTCTGCGGGGGGTTGGGACCGGTGGCGCGAAAAGCTGTGAAGCGGGCCGTTCCGGCGGGGCCCGTCCCGTCCGGCGCGGTGGCGAAGAGCCCGAGGAGCGCCCCGACCCAGCGCCAGGGGGTGGCGGCGAAGACCTGGCCCGAGGGCCGGAACCCGTCGCCGGTGTCGGCGGAGAAGCGACAGCGGGCCCCCGCCGTCACCTCGACGCGCAGCCTGGCCCGCCCGCCGGGGGACGCACGGGGCTCGGCCGCGTCCCGTTCGTGTGCGGCGACGCCCTCGGCGAAGCGGTGGACGAGCCGAGGCGTGCCGTCCGCCGCGACCGCGAGGCCGATCCAGCTGAAGGCGTCGCCCACCACGGCGAGTCCGGCCTTGGAGCCCGGTTCGCCACTGTCCAGCGCGAGGTCCACCTCGACGGTGAACGTTTCGGCCGGCAGCCGCTGGACCAGGATGCTGGGCAGCAGCCGCAGGTCGTGCTCGTACGCGGTCCGCACGCAGGTGAGCCGCAGCCCTTCCCCGCTGTGCCGGGTGGTCCAGTCGGGGCGCGGGTTGGCCGTCCACTGCCACTGGGCGCCGGGACGGCCGCCGGGGAAGTCGTCGTCGACGGCGGGCGCCGCCACCGGCTGGGCGGGGGCGACGGGTCTGGTGTGCCGGAGCACGGGCTCGCCCCCGTCGCCGATGACGGGCCAGCCCTCGGCGTCCCAGCGCATCGGCTGGAGGTGGACGACCCGCCCGTACGCCCCCCGGGCCTGGAAGTGGAGGAACCAGTCCTCGCCCGCGGAGGTGTGCACCCAGCCGCCCTGGTGGGGGCCGTTGACGTCGGTGCGGCCCTGGGAGAGGACGACGCGTTCCTCGTACGGGCCGAAGAAGTCCCGGGAACGGAACGCGCCCTGCCAGCCGGTCTCGACACCACCGGCCGGCGCGAGGATCCAGAAGTAGCCGTCGCGCCGGTAGAGCTTGGGGCCTTCGAGGGTGAACCAGCCCGGTATCCGGTCGGCGTCCACCAACGTCGAGCCCTCGTCGAGGAGTTCACGGCCGTCGGGGCTCATCCGGTGGCCGGTGAGCCGGTTCTTGACGCCGGAGCGGGACTTGGCCCACGCGTGGACGAGATAGGCCTCGCCGGTCTCCTCGTCCCACAGCGGGCAGGCGTCGATGAAACCCTTGCCCGCCTTGAGCAGATGCGGGGCGCTCCAAGGGCCCTCGACACGGGGAGCGTTGATCTGCTGGATACCGTGGTCGGGGTCGCCCCAGAAGATCCAGAAGCGTCCGCCGTGGTGGCGCAGCGAGGGGGCCCAGACCCCGCGGTCATGGCGTGGGGCGGCGAACTCCGCGGCGGGTTCGAGGCGGCCCAGCGCGTGCCCGACGGCGGTCCAGTTGACCAGGTCGCGGGAGTGCAGGAGCGGCAGCCCGGGGGACCGGCCGAAGCTGGACGCGGTGAGGTAGTAGTCGTCGCCCACACGGACGACGTCGGGGTCGGACCAGTCGGCGTTCAGGACCGGGTTGCGGTACGTCCCGTCACCGAGGTCGGAGGTCCAGGGCCGGCTCACCGGGCCACCGCCTCGCGCGCGTACCGGGCGGCGGTCTCCCGGTCCGGGCTGCCGTCCACGACGACGGTGATGATCCGGCGCACGACCGAGGCCCCGGCGGGGACGGGCAGCCGCTCGTGCGCCGCCAGGCTGGAGCCGACCCCCGGATACTCGGAGGTTCGCACGAACCACGGGTCGCGCCGGGTCTCCTCGGTAGCCCCCACGAACACGAGCGTCCAGCCGTCCCCGGCCAGGGCCAGCCAGTCGGCGGTGCGGCCGTGGACCTCGCTCTCGCCCTCGTGCGTGGCGCTGAACACGGTGGGCGGTTCGGCCTCCTTGGGGGCCCGCCAGAAGAAGCCGCCGTACCCCGCGCCCGGGCGGCCGTTGGTCGCGGGGCTCCCGATGGAGAGGTCCCTGTCCCCGGGGTTGGTGAGCACGAAGGCGAGGTCCAGCTCCCAGGCGGTGCCGGAGGTCCGGGTGGCCGACAGGGTGCGGTGCTCGCGCAGGAGCTCGACGCCGGCGGCTTCCCAGCCGAGCTCCTGGGTGAAGCCGTTCGGGCTGCGCTGCGGCCGGGCCAGGTGGCGCTGGACGCCGTGGTTGTCGAGCGCGGTGGGCCCTTGGCCCCGTACGAAGGTGCGCCCTCCCCAGAAGTTGTACCCGGCGACGTCGGGGACCGCGACGGAGACACCGAGGTGGTGGAGGTGGTCGGCGGGGCGCTCCTCGGTGACGGTGATCCCGCCGAGGGTGGTGACGGGGTGGAGGCGGGGACGGCCTTCCGCCCCCGGCGCGTAACCGTAGTGGGCGACGGTGTCGTCGCCGCAGGCGAGGGTGGCCGGAAGGTCGGGGAACGGGTCCGTGGCGTGCTGGGTCACGAGGCGGCCGCCTCGCCCACCCGGGCCCAGGGGGCGCCGAGTTCGGAGAAGAGGCTGAGGGACTCGGCCCCGGCGGCGACCAGGGAGTCGATGCCGGGCACGACCCGCCGCGCCCCGCCGTCCGGCCCGTCGTGCCGGGTCTCCCAGGCGCGGTCGGGCAGCGGGGCGGGCTCGGGGGCGGTGCGTACGGCCTCGACGACGCGCATGAACGCCCCCGTGGACGCGGGCGGCACCAGCAGCGGTGTGCCGTGCTCCAGGTGGTCGAGAAGGTTCTCCAGGAGATCGGTCCGCCCGTGGACGGTCTCCTCGGGACCCCGTCCGGCGCGCTGCACCAGGACGCGGTCCTGCTTGTACCAGAAGGTGATCCGGCCCTTCTCGCCGTGCACGATGACGTACGGCTCCCCGGCGCGCTCGGCGCACAGGGTGACGGCGACGGTGACGCGCGGCCCCCCGGCGGTGGTGACGCGGACGCTGCTGGTGTCGTCCGCCTCGATGGCGTTCGCCCGGAACAGTTCCGTCTCGATGGAGACGACCTCCTCGGACCGGCCCCGGCAGGCCAGTTCGAGGGCGGTGGCCACGGCGTGCGCCAGCGGATTGGTGAGGACGCCGTCGATCACGTCGGTGGTGCCGATCCTGCGCCGCCCGGCCCAGGGCGCCCGCCGGAAATAGGCGTCGTCGCGGACCCACGCCCCGGCGGCCCCGAACCCGGTGACGTTCCCGATGGCTCCGGAGGTCACCAGCTCGCGGATGGCGGGCAGGGCGTGGGACCCGAAGGACTGGAACCCCACCTGGCAGGCGATGCCCGCTCGCTCGACGCCTTCGGCCATCCGCGCGTAGTCGGCCCAGCCGGCCGCGGGCGGCTTCTCCAGCAGCAGGTGGACGCCCCGGGCGGCGGCGGCGAGGGCCAGCTCGGTATGGGTCTGGATCGGGGTGCAGATGATGGCCGCCCGTGCTCCGGTGACGTCCAGGAGCGCCCCGAAGTCGTCGGACTGCTCGGGCGACTCGTCGGCGCCGAAGCCGGAGGCGGCGAGTTCACCAGCGGACAGCGGCTCCAGCTCGCAGATGCCGGCCAGCCTCACCCGGCCCTGGTGCTGGAGGCGGCGCACATTGGCGAGATGCCACCGGCCGTGGCCCCGGGCGCCGGCGAGGACGACGGGCACGGGGGCGGTCGGGACGAGGGGCACGCAGGGGGCCGGGTTCGCGGAGGCGGTCACTTTCCTCATCCCTTCACCGCGCCGGCGCTGAAGCCCGTGATGAGCCACTTCTGGATGAAGGCGAAGACGATCACCACGGGGACGGCCGCGATGACACCGCCCGCCGCGAGAGCGCCCAGGTCGACGCTGTCCGCGCCGATCAGCGTGTTGAGACCGACCGGGATCGTCTGCTTGTCCTGCTCGCTCAGGAACATCAGGGCGAACAGGAAGTGGTTCCAGCTGTGCACGAACGCGAAGGAGCCGACGGCGATCAGCCCGGGGCGCAGGAGCGGCAGGACGACGGTGCGGAAGGCGGTGAAGCGTGAGCAGCCATCGACCCAGGCGGCCTCCTCCAGGGAGACGGGGACGTTCTTGATGAAGCCGCTGATCAGGATGATCGACAGCGGGAGCTGGAACACCGTCTCCGCGATGACGACGCTGCCCAGCGAATTGATCATCTGGAGGTTCCGGAAGATCTCGAAGAGCGGCACGAGCATCAGGGCGCCCGGGATGAACTGAGAACAGAGCAACGCGAGCATGAACGCGCCCTTGATCCTGAAGTCGAACCGGGCCAGGGCGTAGCCTCCGGCCAGGGCCACCAGGGTCGTGGCGACGAGTGTCGCGACGCCGACGATCATGCTGTTCTGGAAGAAGACGGCGAAGCTCCGCTCGTTCCAGACCTTGGAGAAGTGCGCTCCGGTCATCGGCCACGGCACCAGCGACGTGGAACCGGCGGGCCGGACGGCGAAGAGCAGCATCCAGTAGAACGGGATGAGCGTGAAGAGCAGGTACAGGCCGAGCGGCAGGTAGATCTGCCAGCGCGGTACGTCGTCGAAGGCGCGCTCCCGCCCGGGGCGGCGGCGCGGCGAGGACGGCGGGGAGCCGGGGGCGGAGGACCGCCGAGCGGATCCCTTCTTCTCGGCGAGCAGGGCGGTCACGTGCGGTCGCCTCCGAACTTGCTCAGGCGCAGATAGACGATCGAACAGAAGAGGAGGATCACGAAGGCGACGGTGGTGAGCGCGGAGGCGTACCCGAAGTCGTGGCCCTCGATCCCGGTGTTCGCCACGTAGAGGGGCAGGGTGGTGGTCTCACCGGCCGGCCCGCCGCCGGTGAGGGTGTAGAGCAGGTCGACGTTGTTGAACTCCCAGACACCGCGCAACAGGGTGGCGAGGATGATCGCGTCCCGCAGGTGGGGCAGCGTGATGTGGAAGAACTGCCGCAGCCGGCCCGCGCCGTCGACCGACGCCGCCTCGTACAACTCCTTCGAGACGGACTGGAGGTCGGCGAGGATGAGAATCGCGAAGAAGGGGACCCCGCGCCAGAGTTCGGTGACGGTGGCCGCCCAGAAGACGGTTCCGGTGTCCGAGAGCACCGACGTGCCGTACTCGCCGATCCCGGCGTCCGCCAGGTAGCGGCTGAAGCCGGTCGAGGAGTTGTAGAGCAGGATCCAGATCGTGCTGGTCAGCACACCGGAGACGGCCCAGGGCGAGAAGACCATGGCCCGGGACAGGCCGCGCCCGACGAAGGTCTGGTTGACGATCAGGGCGAGCGCCAGGCCGAGCAGAAGCTGCAGCGTGACCTGGGTGAAGACCCACTGGGCGCTGAACCCGAGCGTCGGCCAGAACTGGTCGTCCTCGGTGAAGACGCGCCGGAAGTTGTCGAGCCCGGCGAAGCCGTTCCGCCACGGCTTGGTCACGTTGTAGTTCTGCAGGCTGTAGTAGAAGACGCTGAGCACCGGGTAGGCGATGAAGCCCAGCATCAGCAGCCCCGCGGGCGCGATCAGCAGATACGGCAGGCGGCGGGGGCTCGCCCGGCGGCGCCGGGACTCTTTGGGCGGCGGTGTGGCCACGGCTGCGGTTGGGGCCATGACGCGTCTCCGATCTCTGGGAGGTGCTGGATGCGCTGGACGTTCGGGCCTGTCGGCCGCTGGTGTGAAAGCGCTTGCTGTCAGGGGCTGGAGCGGCCCGGGGAGTGAGGTGCACAAGGGTTCCCTCCGGCTCCACCCGCGTACGGTCGCGGAGCCCGCGTACGGTCACGGCGCCGCGCGCGGACCGGTCAGCGGCCCCGGTTCATCCCGCGTACGGGTCGGGGACCTCTCCCTCCCGGGCCAGGAACGCGAAGTCGCATCCGGTGTCGGCCTGGGTGATCTGGTCCTGGTACAGCGCCCCGTAGCCACGGCCGTAGCGGGCGGGCGGCGGGGACCAGGCGGCCCTGCGCCGCTCCAGTTCCTCGTCGTCGATGTCGAGGCGCAGGAGCCGGGCCTCGACGTCGAGGGTGATGAGGTCGCCGGTGCGGACCAGGGCGAGCGGCCCGCCGACGAACGACTCGGGTGCGATGTGCAGGACGCACGCCCCGTAACTGGTGCCGCTCATCCGCGCGTCGGAGATCCGCACCATGTCCCGCACACCTTGCTTCAGCAGGTAGTCGGGGATCGGCAGCATGCCGTACTCGGGCATGCCGGGGCCGCCCTGGGGCCCGGCGTTGCGCAGTACGAGCACGTGGTCCGCGGTGAGGGCGAGGGCCGGGTCGTTGATCGTGCGCTGGAGCTCCCGGTAGTCGTCGAAGACGATGGCGGGCCCGGTGTGGCGCAGCAGGCGGGGCTCGGCGGCGATGTGCTTGATGACGGCCCCGTCGGGACAGAGGTTGCCGCGCAGCACCGCGACCCCGCCTTCCCCGGCCAGCGGGTCGGAGCGCTCGCGGATGACGTCGCTGTTGTGGACGGGGGCCCCGTCGAGCTGTTCGCGCAGGGTGGCGTGCGCGACCGTGGGCCGGTCCAGATGCAGTACGTCGGTGAGCCGCCCGAGGAAGCCGGGCAGGCCGCCGGCGAAGTGGAAGTCCTCCATCAGGTACCGCCCGCCGGGACGGAGGTCGGCGAGGACCGGCACCGTGCGGGCGATCCGGTCGAAGTCGTCCAGGGTGAGCTTCACGCCGGACCGGCCCGCCATCGCGATCAGGTGGATCACGGCATTGGTGGAGCCGCCGAGCGCGAGAACGGTGGCGACGGCGTCCTCGTACGCCTCCGGCGTCAGGATCTGCGACAACGTCACCCGCCGCAGGACGAGGTCGACGATCCGCAGCCCCGAAGCCGCGGCCATCCGCTCGTGCCCGGAGTCGACGGCCGGTATGGACGAGGCACCCGGCAGGGTGACGCCCAGCACCTCGGCGGCGGCCGTCAGGGTGGAGGCGGTGCCCATCGTCATGCAGTGCCCGGGGGAGCGGGCCAGGCCGTTCTCCAGCTCGGCCATCTCGCAGTCGCCGATGATTCCGGCCCGCCGCTCGTCCCAGTACCTCCACATGTCCGTGCCGGAGCCGAGGACCTCGTTGCGCCAGTGCCCGGGCAGCATCGGCCCGGCGGGCACGAAGACCGTCGGCAGGTCCACGGAGGCGGCGCCCATCAGCAGCGCGGGCGTCGACTTGTCGCAGCCGCCCAGCAGCACGGCCCCGTCGACGGGATAGGAGCGCAGCAGCTCCTCCGTCTCCATCGCCAGCAGGTTGCGGTAGAGCATCGGGGTCGGCTTCTGGAAGGTCTCCGAGAGGGTGGAGACCGGGAATTCCAGCGGGAACCCGCCCGCCTGCCAGACCCCCCGCTTGACCGCCTGCGCCCGGTCCCGCAGATGGGTGTGGCACGGGTTGATGTCGGACCAGGTGTTGAGCACCGCGATGACCGGCTTGCCGAGGTGCTCCTCGGGGAGGTAGCCGAGCTGACGGGCGCGGGCCCGGTGGCTGAAGGACCGCAGCCCGTCGGTGCCGAACCACCGGTGGCTGCGCAGTTCCTCGGGCGCGATCCGGCCGGCTCCCGGGCCCCGGGTGGACGCGTCGTTCACAGCGACCACGCGGCTGTCAGTCCGGCTACCTCGGCGCGCCGGGCCTCGGGCAGCACCCGGCTCGGAGCGCGTACGTCGCGGCGGCAGAGTCCCAGTGCGGACAGGGCCTCCTTCACGACGGTGACGTTGTCGGCGGACTGCTCCTCGGCGCGGAGCTCCTCGAAGCGGCGGATGCGCTCCCAGACCTTCATCGCCGCCACGTAGTCGCCGGCGCGCAGCGCCTCCAGCATGTCGAGCGAGACGGCCGGGGCGACGTTGACCAGCCCGGAGGTGAAACCGGTGGCGCCGGTGGCGAAGTAGGAGGGGGCGTACAGCTCCGCGAGACCGGCGATCCACACGAACCGCTCCAGACCGGCGTCCCGGGCGAAGGCGCCGAAGCGGGCCGCGTCGGGGACCGCGTATTTCACGCCGACGACGTTGGGGCAGGCGTCGGCGAGTGCGGCCAGCCGCTCACCGGCCAGCCGCGGGCTGCGGATGTAGGGGACGACGCCGAGCTGCGGCACGGCCTCGGCGATCGACCGGTGGTAGTCGACCCATCCCTCCTGCGCGATGTACGGGTGCACCGGCTGGTGCACCATCACCATCGCCGCACCGGCCTCGGCGGCGTGCTCGGCGGCGGCCACCGCGGTCGGCACGTCGTGACCGACGCCCACCAGGACGGTGGCGCGCCCCGCGGCCTCCTCGACGGTCAGTTCGGTGACCAGGCGCCGCTCGTCGGGGGTGAGGGCGTAGAACTCGCCGGTGTTGCCGTTCGGGGTGACGGTGCGGACGCCGCCGTCGAGCAGCCTGCGCACCAGGGCGCGGTGGGTAGCGGTGTCGATACTCCCGTCCTCGGCGAACGGTGTCACCGGGATCGCCACAACGTCTGCGAGGGCCGCCTTCAGCGGAGAGTGGTCCATGCGGACTGGCCTTTCGTCGAGGTGCTGGTGAAGCGTGTCCAGCGGGCGGTTCACGCGGCGTCACCCCCGTCTTCGTCGTCGGGGAAGGCGCGGCGTACGAACGACGCGATGTGGTGGTGCAGAGCCCCGGCGGCGGCCTCCGCGTCATCGGCGAGCGCGAGCCGCAGGATCTCGCGGTGCTCGGCCGCCTCGCGCTCCCAGGAGGGGATGGCCGACCAGGCCACGGTCGACACGAGCGCCGCCTGGTCGCGGACCTCGTCGAGCATCCGGGAGAGCAGCGGGTTGCCGCAGGGCAGGTACAGGGCCCGGTGGAAGTCCCGGTTGGCCAGCGACCTGTCCGCTGTGTCGGCCGCCGAGTCGGCCCGCTCCAGGGCCTCCTGGGCCGCCTCCAGCGAGGCGCCCCGGGTGATGGAGCGGCGCAGCGCCTCCGGTTCCAGCAGGAGGCGTACGTCGTACACCTCCCTGGCCATGGTCGCGTCGACGAGCCGTACGGTGGCGCCCTTGTACTGGCTCATCACCACGAGTCCCGTGCCCGCGAGCGTCTTGAGCGCCTCGCGGACGGGGGTCTTCGACACCCCGAACTGGGCGGCGAGTTCGGTCTCCACCAGCGCCTGTCCCGGTCTCAGCCGCGCGGTGAGGATGGCGTGCTTGATGGCCTCCAGCACGTACTGGGTCCGGGACGGGATCGGGGCAGGGGCGAAGGTCATGGGTGACGGGCTCTCACATCTCGCGTATCGCGTCTCATATATGACGTACGAAGTACGACGCGTTGAAGTTAGAGCCGCACGGAATGTTTCGTCAACGCTTCCGACCGAAGAACTTCTGAGGCCCGCGCGGCACTTGACACTGTCGATACGTGTGCCGTCCGTGCTGGCGGGCCTTCCCTCGGGCGCCGCACGCGGCCCGGACCGCGCCGCCCGGGCGTCACGTGACTGGGCCTCAACTCCGTTGGGCACAGGGGCATCGACTTAATAAAAGACAAAAGAAAAGCCCTGTCGGGATCCTTGACCGCGGTCGGCGTGGCGGGCAAGGTTCGAGAGAGCGCTCTCCCGTCCTGTTCGATTCCGAGGAGCCCCCGCATGTCCACAGTCATATCCCCAGCGGTACCGGTGCCACGCGGCCCCGGCCGTCGCCCCCCGACGCCGGTGGCCCGCGGCCTCGTGGGGGCCGTGGTCACGGCCCTGGCCGCCGCCCTTCTCGCCGTCGTCCCCGCCACGCGGGCCGAGGCCGCACCCGTGTTGCTGTCCCAGGGCAAGCCGGTCACCGCGTCCAGCGAGGAGAACTACGGCACCCCGGCCACCGCGGCCGTCGACGGAAACGCCACCACCCGGTGGTCCAGTGCCGCGTCCGACCCGCAGTGGATACGCGTCGACCTCGGCGCGACCACGAAGCTGAGCCAGGTCGTCCTGGACTGGGAGGCGGCCTACGGCAAGAGCTACCGCGTCGAGCTTTCGGCCAACGGCTCCGACTGGTCGACCGCCTACCAAACCACCAGCGGCGACGGCGGCAACGACACCCTGGGCATCAGTGGTGAAGCCCGCTACGTCCGGGTGATCGGCACCGAACGCGGCACCCAGTACGGGTTCTCCCTCTGGGAGTTCAAGGTCTACGGCGAGTCCGGCGGCACCGGCGGCCCGCAGCTGCCCGGCGGCGGCGACCTCGGCCCGAACGTGCACGTCTTCGACCCCTCCACGCCCAACATCCAGGCCAAGCTGGACGAGGTGTTCGACGAGCAGGAGGCCTCGCACTTCGGCAACGGGCGGCACCAGTTCCTCTTCAAGCCCGGCACCTACAACAACCTGAACGCCGAGATCGGGTTCTACACCTCGATCTCCGGCCTCGGCCTCAAGCCCGACGACACCACCATCAACGGTGACGTGACCGTCGACGCGGGCTGGTTCAACGGCAACGCGACGCAGAACTTCTGGCGTTCGGCCGAGAACCTGGCCGTCAACCCGGTCAGCGGCACCAACCGCTGGGCCGTCTCGCAGGCCGCGTCCTTCCGCCGCATGCACGTGAAGGGCGGCCTCAACCTGGCACCGAACGGCTACGGCTGGGCCAGCGGCGGGTACATCGCCGACACGAAGATCGACGGCCAGGTCGGCAACTACTCGCAGCAGCAGTGGTACACCCGCGAGAGCTCGATCGGCGGCTGGTCCAACTCGGTCTGGAACCAGACGTTCTCGGGCGTCGAGGGCGCACCAGCCAACTCGTTCCCGGAGCCCCGCTACACCACGCTGCAGACCACGCCGATCTCCCGTGAGAAGCCGTTCCTGTACCTGGACGGCGACACGTACAAGGTCTTCGTTCCCGAGAAGCGCACCAACGCCCGCGGCGTCTCCTGGAACGGCACCCCGCAGGGCACGTCGATCGGCCTGGACAAGTTCTACGTGGTCAAGGCCGGCGCCACCGCCGCCACGATCAACCAGGCGCTGTCCCAGGGCCTCAACCTCCTCTTCACGCCCGGCATCTACCACGTCGACCAGACCATCAACGTGAACCGCGCGGACACGGTCGTTCTCGGCCTCGGCCTAGCGACGATCATCCCGGACAACGGGGTGACCGCGATGAAGGTCGCCGACGTCGACGGCGTCAAGCTGGCCGGCTTCCTGATCGACGCCGGCACGGTCAACTCCCCGACCCTGCTGGAGCTCGGCCCGCAGAACTCCTCCGCCGACCACTCCGCCAACCCGACCTCCATCCAGGACGTCTACGTCCGCATCGGGGGCGCGGGCGCGGGCAAGGCGACCACCTCCATCGCCGTCCACAGCGACGACGTGATCATCGACCACACCTGGGTGTGGCGCGCCGACCACGGTGAGGGCGTCGGCTGGGAGACCAACCGCGCCGACTACGGGGTCCGGGTGTACGGAGACGACGTGCTCGCCACCGGCCTGTTCGTGGAGCACTTCAACAAGTACGACGTCGAGTGGTACGGCGAGCGCGGCCGGACGATCTTCTACCAGAACGAGAAGGCGTACGACGCGCCCAACCAGGCAGCCATCCAGAACGGCGACACGAAGGGCTTCGCCGCCTACCGGGTCGACGATTCGGTCGACGTCCACGAGGGCTGGGGGATGGGCAGTTACTGCAACTACAACGTCGACTCGACCATCCGCCAGGACCACGGCTTCAAGGCCCCGGTGAAGCCGGGCGTGAAGTTCCACAGCCTGCTGGTGGTGTCGCTCGGCGGAATGGGCCATTACAACCACGTCATCAACAACACCGGAGCCTCCACGGTCCCGGCCGGCACCACGACCGTGCCGTCCACCCTGGTCTCCTTCCCCTGAGCCGCCCCCGCGGTGGGGCCCCGGTGCCGGTATTGACCGTCGGTCCGGGGGTCCCCCGCGGTGCGGGCCGGCTTTCCCGTCGGCCTTCTCTCCTACGGACGGCCGCTGTCCTCCCGGACGGTGGCCGTCCGTGTTCCCCCCCCCATATCCCCAGGAGTCGCCATGCTGTCCCTGCGCAGACCCGCTCTTACCCTGACCCTCGGAGCGCTGTTCGCCTCGTCCCTCACGTTCGTCGCCGTGCCGGCCGAGGCGCGTGCCGCTGATCCCTTGATCTCCCAGGGCAAGCCCGCCACCGCCTCCTCGAACGAGGGCGCCGGTCTCTCCGCCGCGCAGGCGGTCGATGGCGACCTCACCGGCACCCGCTGGTCCAGCCAGTGGTCCGACCCGCAGTGGATCCGGATCGACCTCGGCAAGAGGTCCGACCTGAGCCGGGCCGTACTGACCTGGGAGGGCGCCTACGGCAAGGCCTACGAGATCCAGGCCAGCGACAACGGCACCGACTGGACCACCCTGAAGAAGGTCACCGACGGCGACGGCGGCACCGACGACCTCGCCCTCACCGGCTCGGGCCGCTACGTCCGGATGCTCGGTACCGCGCGCCCCGGCGGTTACGGCTACTCCTTGTGGGAGTTCCAGGTCTACGGCTCCCAGGGCACCACCGGCCCGCCGCCCGGCGGGGCCGTCAAGGTCACCGGCGGCCAGGGCACGTGGCAGCTCACCGTCGGAGGACAGCCGTACACCGTCAAGGGCCTGACCTGGGGTCCGTCCATGGCGGACGCTCCGACGTACATGCCCGACCTGAAGTCGATGGGCGTCAACACCCTCCGCACCTGGGGCACGGACGCCGGGACCGAGCCGCTTCTCGACGCGGCCGCCGCGCACGGCCTGCGGGTCATGAACGGCTTCTGGCTCCAGCCCGGCGGCGGCCCCGGCAGCGGTGGCTGCGCCGACTACGTCACCGACACCGTGTACAAGTCGACCATGCTCACCGAGATCGCCAAGTGGGTCGAGACCTACAAGAACCACCCCGCGACCCTCATGTGGAACGTCGGCAACGAGTCCGTCCTCGGCCTCCAGAACTGCTACAGCGGTGCCGAGCTGGAAGCCCAGCGCAACGCCTACACGACGTTCGTCAACGACGTGGCCAAGAAGATCCACTCCATCGACGCCGACCACCCGGTGACCTCCACCGACGCGTGGACCGGCGCCTGGCCGTACTACAAGCGCAACGCCCCCGACCTCGACCTGTACTCGATGAACGCCTACGGCGACACGTGCGGGGTCCAGCAGGACTGGGAGGAGGGGGGCTACACCAAGCCCTACATCATCACCGAGAGCGGCCCCGCGGGTGAGTGGGAGGTTCCCGACGACGCCAACGGCGTCCCCGACGAGCCGACCGACGTGCAGAAGCGCGACGGCTACACCAAGGCCTGGGACTGCATCACCGGCCACCAGGGTGTGGCCCTGGGCGCGACCCTCTTCCACTACGGACTGGAGCACGATTTCGGCGGGGTGTGGTTCAACCTGATCCCCGACGGCCTGAAGCGGCTGTCGTACTACGCGGTGAAGAAGGCGTACACGGGCTCCAACGCCGGTGACAACCTGCCGCCGGTCATCACCGACATGACGGTGACGCCGGCCGGGTCCGCCCCGGCGGGCCAGGAGTTCACCGTCCGCGCGGACATCCGCGACCCCGAGGGCGACCAGCTCACCAACAAGATCTTCCTCAGCGGCAACTACGCCGGCGGCGACAAGCGGCTCGTCCCGGCGCAGTTCAGGTCCACGGGCAACGGCACGTTCGCGGTCACCGCTCCCGAGAAGCTCGGCGTGTGGAAGGTCTACATCCGGTCCGAGGACGGAAAGGGCAACGCCGGCATGGAGACGAAGTCGGTCAAGGTCGTCGCCCCGCCGGTGACCGGCACCAATGTCGCCTTGGGCAAGGCCACCACGGCCTCCAGCTCCCAGGCCTCGTACGGCGACTGCCCCTGCCCGCCGGAGCGCGCCACGGACGGCAGGACCGACACCCGCTGGGCCAGCGACTGGAGCGACCCCCAGTGGATATCGGTGGACCTCGGCGCACGGGTGCCCGTACGCACCCTGCAGCTGGTGTGGGACCCGGCCTACGCCAAGTCCTACGAGGTCCAGGTCTCGGACGACGGCACTGCCTGGCGCACGGTCCACACCACGACGACCGGCAACGGTGACATCGACACCATCGCCCTGACCGAGACGGCTCGCCATGTGCGGCTCCAGCTCACCGCCCGCGGCACGGGCTGGGGCTACTCGCTGTACGAGTTCGGCGTCTACAGCTGATCGGTTCGAACCTCCGGGGGCCGTTCCTCCCAGGAGCGGCCCCCACCCCTCCCGTCTCCTCGCCCACCGGTCGGTGGACACCACGCCCGGCCGGCGGAACGTGCCGGGCGCAGCACCGATCCGGTCCGTGTTTCCGGCGTGAGACGCCTTCCTGTACGTATGGCCCGGTGGGGGACGGGCCGGTCCTCGCGGTGGAGGGCGGCCGGCCAGTCGTGGCCGGCGTCGGTGGAACCGGCGGTGTCCGCGACGGCTACCAGGCACGGTAGGTGTGTCAGCCCCGAGCGCGCGCGTCCGGCGATGCCGACCCCGTCGGGCGTCGTCGTCCGCGGCATGCGGCCCTCGCCCCTCATAGGTCGGTGGCCGTGGCGGCCGGCGCACCGACAGCTCACACGGCGAGGGAGCCGGGGTCTGAACTCATCGGCTCGGCTCCTGGCCGTTCTCCGGCAGCAGCGCGAGCACCGCGACGACCGCTCGATGATCGGTTCCCGGCACGGAGCGCTCGCTGACGGAGACGCCTGCCAGGCCGGGACCGTGCAGGACGTGATCCAGCTGGACCACGGGTGGGAGGAGGGCATGGCCGACGGGCCAGGTGGGAGCCCACCCGCGGCCGAGCTCGGCATGTGTGTCGGTGAGGCCGGCCGCCAGCAGGTCCCGCATCGGGGTGTGGTCGAGGGAAGCGTTGAAATCACCCAGGAACACGGTGTCCGGACCGGCGCGCTGTGCCAGAGAGGTCAGCGCGGCCATGTCCCGGGACCACCGCTGCGGGCTTCCGAGGGGGTAGTAGGTGTGAACCGCCACGAACCGCACACGGCGACCGTCGACCGTGACCTCGGCGAAGGTCTGGGGCCAGGCGGTATCGCCATGCGTCGTGCCGGCGGCGGTGAGCGGGAGCCGTGAGTAGAGCGAGGAGTCGTCCTCGGGGTGGAGTTCCTGGTACGGCAGCAACGCGCCCAGGCCCGACCGGTCGAGGGCTTCCACTCCGCCCGAAGGCATTTGCTGCACAGCCAGAACATCGATCCGCTCCGTGCGGACCAGTTTCACCACCGCCCGGGCGTCGGCGGCTCCTCCGTTGGTGTTGATGGTAGCCACCCGCAGTTCAACCGCGGCCGTCGGCACCTGCTGGCCATCAGCCAGGAACCGTGGTGCCAGCAGCGCCGTGTGAGCGATCACCAGAGCTGCCGCGCCGGCCAGGGCCCACCGGGACCGCAGCGCCGGAACAGCGGTGATCAGCAGCAGCACCAGCACACCGATGACGGTCGTCCAGGGAAAGAGCACCATCGGCATCGCCAGCGGCGTTTCGGCGTCGAGTCCTGTCAGCCGGACGACGAGCAGAGCGGCGGGCGCGGTGAGCGCGGCCCCGCAGCCCAGCAACCCCCATCGCCGCCCGCGGCCGCCGGCCCGCCGCCGTCCCGCCTCGCGCCGGGCTTCCACAACCGTGTCCGTCACCCGTCCCCACCCCGGAATCGTGCCCGGCGGAATGAACGTGATCACCGGATCCCGGGACAAGGACGCCTGCGTACCCCGCGTGGTTCCGTCGGCGGAGCGAGTCCGTGGACGCGGAGGCCGCACGGGCTGCCGCCGGGCCGCCGACCTCAGCGACCAGGACGTGGGCGAGCCGGCCCCGGACCCGATCGGTGCGCCATTCGGTGCGCCATCCGGGGCCGGCTCACCGACGGGAACGAGCACCCCGGACCGTCCGTCCGGACGAGGACCGCCGGCGAGGTTCTCGGCAGAGTCGCCGCCTACGGCCCACGAATCCCGCACTCAGCTCACTGGACGCCCGGGCCCGGTCCGCTCGCCGTCGGCATCGCCGGATGACGGCCGACCGGCAGCACGTACTGGAGCGGCTGGTCCAGGTCGTCCAGCCCGAAGATCTCCTGCGCCAGGTCGTCCCGGAACCCGCCGAGCGGGGTGGTGCCCAGACGCAGCGCGGTGGCGGTCAGCAGGAGTGACTGCGCCAGGTGGCCCGCCTCCAGAAGTCCCAGCCGCAGGGCTCGCAGACCGTACCGTTCCCTGAGCCGCCCCAGATCGACATAGAGGCCCAGGACCACCGGGAGGGAGTCCGGCACGATGCGGTCGGGGTCGTCATGGGGGCGCGAGAGGTACGAGGACAACGACCTGACCTCGTCCATGGCGGGTGCCGGGCCGATGTACCGCAGCGCACGCCGTTGCGGCACGCACTGGTAGGTGCCCGGCGCCAGCCCCTGGACGTCCAGCGCGATCAGCCGGAGACCGGCGGTGTAGAGGGCACCGGCGCTCGGATAGGGCCGGTGGCGCATGAGCCGTTCACTGCCGTCGGCGAACCTGTGCACCGACTCGTGCCCCGACGCGTGTGCGCCCCACAGCAGTGTGCCGAGGGTTGGTGCGTCCAGTGGGCCTGTCAGTGCGCCTCGCCGGGAGACGCGGCTGTTCATCACCGTCTGCAGATCCGTGGCGGGGAACGGGCCGGCCGGAAGCGGACGTTCCGATGCGGCTGGGGGAGCGTGTTCTTCGGCCGGGCGGGCCGGCAGGTCGCGGGGCGCCGAGTCCTGCTCCCGTCCGACGTGGAACTTGCTCCGTTCCAGGTACTGCCGGTCGGGGGAGGTGTGGCCGTCCGGGAAGTACGAGGCCGTCCCGCCCCGGTCCAGGAGGGTGCGCGCGGCCAGTCGGCACACCGCCCGCTCCTCGTCGGGCGCTATCCCCAGGCGGTTGAAGAGCATGTGCAGCTGGGACGCCCATATCCGCGGGCGGTCCATCGCGGGGGAAGCGGCGCCGAGGACCCGGTCGGCGTCGCGGACGCCGTCGTACCAGTCGCTCGGCGCGCCCTGGCCGGTGCCGTCCTCCCAAGCTTGCCTCAGGGCCCGTGCCCGGGTCGTGAGAGCCTCGCGTTGCAGCGCGTAGACACTGTTCACCCTCGCGTGGACGTGCTGGGGGCCGAGCAGCGGCACATTCTCGGCCCACCGCCAGCCCGCGGCGTGCCGCCGTAACCACTGCGCCGCCGTCAGCCGGTCCATGCCGCAGGCGAGAGCGGTGGCGTGGGCGAGATCGATGCCCAGGGCGAGCCGGGCGCTGCCCCGCGGGGTGTCACGGACGGCCCGCACGGCGACCCGGCTCGACAGGACGAACACCTCTTCCGCCACCGGCAGGGCCTCGGGACCTCCATAGCGCGCGGTCTCCGGAACGTAGCGCTCCACGCGTACCTCGGCGTGCTCCGCCTGCCCGCGTACGAAATCGGCGACCGGTAGCCGCCCGGCCGACCGCGCGAGACCTGCCGGCAGGGACGCGGCCCGCGCCTTCGGTACTCCGCGCACCCGGATGCGCAGATGGTGCCCGCCCTCGTCGTAGCGGATGTAGAACCAGCCGGTGGCCTCGCCGTCGGCGACGAGCCCGTCCAGGAGCGGAGCCACGGACTCGGTGAGGAAGGCGTCGACGTCCTCGGGTGCGGACCGCAGGAAGCAGTGGAGACTCAGCCAGGTGCTCGCCCCTGTGCCCCCTCCTGTCTCCCCCTCCGTCCCGCCGGTGCGCGCCACGCCTCGGGGTGGGCTCCGCCGGGCGGAAGCAGGCGGTTTCCGGGGTCCGTTCGTCATGTGGTGGGTTCCTGTTCCGGGGTTCTGGTCGCCGGGGTGTCCCGGCCCGGGGCGTCGCGCCTGTGTTTTTCTGTCACGGGAAGGGATGCGGATGCAGTGCGAGTTCGTCATGGCGTGCCTCGCGCTGGGCGCGTCCCAGCCGGTACGGCACTTCCAGGAGCCGGTCGAGCCCGTGGGTGCGCCGGTTGACATGCCCGAACGTCATCGGCAGCGAGCCCGGCACCACGACCTTCACCGTGTGGAGCCCGAGCCGGTCGCGTACGGCGGACTGGTTCAGAGGGGTGATGAGGACTTCCAGCCCGAGGCCGGCGAGGCGGGTCACGGTCTGCTCCAGCAGCGTGGCGGTCTCAGGCAGGGGCCCCGGTGTGGGGGGCCAGATGTCCTGCCAGTCCGTGCCCGGGCTCCGTGGGTCGAGGAAGTCCAGCCGGGGACGGGCCTCGGGGAGGGTGTTGAGGGCCACATGGTCGGTGAGGGTCGTGACGAGTTCGGGCTGGTGCAGCATCGGGAGCAGCCGTCGCCGGTCGAATGTCCGGGGTTCTGCCCGGTGCCGGTGGACGGCGTTGACCACATTGGTCACTACCTCGGCGATGGCGGAACGGATCGCGGTTCGCGGATGGTGATGGCTTCCGGCGGCGATGAACGCCTGTGGTGCTGAGGCGGGTTCGCCCCGGTGCAGGGCGACGGCGATGACGGCGGGTATCCGGAAGTCGTTCGTCGCGTCATACAGCGTCACCCGGTAACCGGCGAGCGCCGCACGGTCCACGAGGTGCGTCACTTCCTGGTCTTCCGCGGGCACGGTGATCCGGCGCAGGGGGGTGCGCGCGTACCACGCCATCAGGAAGGCGTCCCGCTCGGCGACCTCGAACAGCCCGTACAGTGCCGCCTCCGCCGGGCTGTTGCCCATTCCGCAGCCGCTGGAGCACTCGTACACCACGCGTGGCCGGCCCGGGCTCGCGTCCCAGTAGGCCACGTGCTCGGGCACCGCCGTCGTACGGTCATGGGTGAGGGACCAGGCGTGTACCCAGTCCAGTTCGAGGTCCGGTGTGTACGGCACGGTCGTGGAGGCGGGGTGGCCGTGGTGGGCGGGGTCGGGCAGTCCGAGCCGTACCGGGTCCACCGCCCGGTCGGGGCCGAGCTCCGCGTACGGGGCGCGCAGCACGGTCCGGTGGCCGGTGGGGCTCATCGATGCCAGGCGTTCGGCCGCCTCGAACAGGGCGATGCGCTCGCTGCTCTCGAAGTCGATGCTTCGTCCGTAGCCGCCGTCGCGTGTGTGACGGCCGTAGGTCACGTATGCGCTTGTCAGGCTGTGGGCGGACTCTTCGGTGCGCAGGATCTGGTGGACCGGTCCGAATCGCTCGTCGTACAGCACCTTCCGCAGGCTTGCTACTCCGGTTCGGGGGTTGGGTTCACGCAGCGTCGCGGGGTCGGTGGGGGGCCTCGGCGATCGGCGGGCGTCCGGGCCGAACGCGGCCTCGGCCACCTCGGCACTGTCGGGGGGCAGCGGATGGCAGACCGGGCATCCGCCCACGGGTTCGAAGTGGTGGGTGGACCAGGTGCCCCGGCCGTGGTGGACGACGTGGATGACCGTCCGGCCGTCCTTCCCCGCCGGGTCGCTGTGCTGGAGGGAGTGGGCCAGTACACCGACGGCATGGAGAAACGCGGGGGAGGGCCGGCCCTCCAGCCGCAGTCCGGGGCTGTTCCAGGGCACCCGGCCGCCGATCGTTGCCAGTCGCCGGTACTCGCTGCACGACAGGCACCCCCGCGCGCCGGGGTGCAGTACGGGCCCTACCACCGTCAGGGCGCCGTCGCACCGGACGGGTGTGAGGGTGACCGGGTGGCGCAGTGCGTGCCGGGACAGCTCCTCCGCGTCTCCCAGGGTCCAGGTGTCCAGGAGCACGACCGCACGGCCTTCGGTGAACTGCAGGGCGCCCGCCGTATCGAGGACGGTGGTGCGCGTTTCATCGGCCAGGGCCTGCCGGAGCTGGTCGGCTGTGGTCACCGGAGTCCTTCCGAGGAGGTGGCGGGGTGCGTGACGTGCGCGGGGCGGGTGGACAGGACCGAGAAGCCGCACTGTCGCAGCGCCGACCACAGCGCGTGGATGCCGGCGGGGGCGGTGGCCGGCGGTTCCCAGGGCTGCGGGGAGTGTCCGGTGAGGCCGGTGAGGACGTCCTGGAGGTACGGTTCCCGGCCGGCCAGTTCCGTCAGCCACGCCGAGGTCCACCCCGTGTCCTCCCAGGGCGCCTGTTCCCCGGTCCGGGCGAGTGCCGCGGACGCACCGCTGGGTGTCACCAGGTGGTGGGCGTGCGCGGCGGCCGTGGCCGACTGGGCTCCGACGACGGCGGAGAGCGCGGCGAAGGCGACGGCGTCCTCCGCCGTCGCCTCAACAGCCGTGCCGAGCGGACCGGATGCGGGCTCTGCCGTCGTGCGCCCATGGACCCGGGCGAGGAACACGGGCCGGCCGCCCGAGCCCAGGCGCGAGACCGTGACGGTTGCCTCGACGCCGAGCCGGTGGACCAGAACGGACCACCAGTGCGCTGCCTGGGGATGGCGTGCGGCCGCGGGGCTCCAGGGCCCCGTCACCGGGTGGTCCGCGTCCGGGGCTGCGGCTGCCTCCGAGCGACTGCTCGGCGGCGTGTTCTCCCCGCCGGTGCGCCCGGCGGCCCCGGGGCCCTGCCCTGTCACCGCCCGCCGCAACGCCCGCCCGCGCGCGTGTTCCGTGCCGGCTCCGACGACCAGGCCCCTCTCGCCGTTTCCCAGACGGAGCTCGGCCGCACGGCAGACCGCTTCCAGCCGGGCGAGGTCTGCCCGGGCGGAACCGGACACCAGGGTGCCCTCCTCCGCCGGGCAGTGGACCAGCGCCGCGGGGAGCTGGGGGAGCGCCCCGGGGACGGGTTCCTCCAGTACCCCGGTCCTGCTGTCGGTGAGCACCGCGACACGGGCCAGCGACTCGGCCAGCGTAAGCACCGCGGCAGGGGGAAGAGCCCGGTCGGTGTCGATGAGCACGGGCCCCGGCCAGCTCCGGTACTCGCCCCGCAACGGCTCCTGTTCCGCGATGAGCGCCATCGGCAGTCCGGGAAGGAGCCGGGCGTCGCCGGCCTCGGCCGACGGGTCGCGGAGCCCGGCCACCGCACACACCAGCCGCTGCGCCGCGGACGAGGCCAGGAGCGCGGGCAGCGCCGGGTGCCCGGCCGCACCGGGAACCTCCCGCCGGCGTAATCTGCTCGCCAGCGCGTCGGCGTCCGCCCGTGCCTGGTCCGTGCTGCCCACGGGGGTGACGAACCCGATGCCCGCCCGTACGCCGAGGGCCACCGCCATCTCCGCCGGGCCCCGCTCCTGTGCGGAGTCCGGGGGCTCGCGGTGGCCGGAGGCGACAAGGAGGACCTGCCCGTGCGGCAGTTGTGCCGTCTCCACGACCTGGGCCCGGATACCGGCCCGGTCCAGTGCCTGTGCGGCGGTGCGTGCGAGCGGGCTGTCCGCGGGCGCGGCGAGGACTTGCGCGCGGCCGCGGGCGAGCGCGGCCGCTGCCGCGGCGGGCCGGTCGGCGACCGCCCCGAGCCACTGCGCGGCTCCGTCGGCCATCCCGCCGGCGGGACGCTCGACCAGGAGGTCGTGGTCGTGCAACTGGCCGACCACCGTGAGCAGGGCCGCCCGGAGCGGCGAACCCGCCGGGGCTGCCGGGACCGGGGCCGCGTTCCCGTCCGGGGCCAGGGCCCTGGCCAGGTGGTCCCAGAGCAACGGCAGCCCGGGGCCGCCTTCCAGGGTGAGGCTGTTGATCCAGCCCCGCAGGTGTACGCCGTTGTGGAGCACGGTGACCGAGACTCCCGGACGCAAGGTCCACCGCCCCAGTGAGTCCAGCGCGTCCGGCGCGGGCCGTTCCCGCCGGGGGGAGGTGGCCGTGCCGTACGCCGACTGATCGGTGGTCATCGGTCTTCCCTTCGGTTCGCGTGCCCGGCGGGTGCGCGGTCGCCCGCGTCGCCCAGGGGCCGTCCGGCCCGGTAGGTCTCCACCACCAGCTCGACCGCCGCCGACTTCTCGTCCCGGGCGGGGACGGGCAGCGCCTCCTCCAGGACCACGCCCCGCGGGTGGCGGCCCAGCCACTTGCCCAGGCAGCGCAGATGCAGAGCGTCGCCGAGATCGACGTACTGCGGCTTGGGGCGGTCCAGAGCACGCAGGAGATCCTCGTCCACCCGCCCGCTCCCCGACGGTGGCGTGGCACGCAGATAGAGCTGATCCGGTACGCCGAGCAGAGCCCGCCAGCGCGCCACCGTGCCCACCGGTATCTCACCCTCGGCCGCGAGCTCCGCGAGCAGCACCGTCACCGTGGAGCCCGCCAGCTCCCACCGGCGGCGCCGCAGCACGAGATGGCGGTGGCGCAGGCGCGGGGTACGCACCAGTTCTCCGCCGGGTACGGCGGTGCGGTGACGGGGCACCAGGGCACTGAAGTCGGTGATGCCGTGCGGGTGGTCCATCAGCAGGGGCGCGAGCCTCGGCTGCAGCAGGAGCGGGGCGAACACCCCCGCGTAGAGCACATCGGCCCGCTCACCGGTGACCTTGATCCGGACACGTACCTCATCGTCGGCCAGGTCATGGACGAGTTCGACGTCGTCCGCGCCGAGGGAGGTGTACGAGCGGTCCGGCCCGATCTCCCGCGGCACGAACAGCGGATGCAGGTTGGCGTTGAAGCCGCTGACCGGGCGCACCTGGGCCACCGCGGCTCCGGGACCGAGCGCGTCGGACACGGCGGCGGCCGTTCCCCGCGCGGCCCCGGCGTCCACGGAATCCAGGAACCTGCTGCTGAAGCGCCCCCACCCCCCGTACACGTGGTTCACGCACAGCTCCCCGCCGGGTGCCCGCTGGAGGAACTCCGTGTAGGAGACCGGGCGCCGGGTCGCCCACGGCGGCAGCCGGGAGCCGAGTGCGGCCACCAGACCGGCCGGCAGGACGACGTCGTCACCGGGCCCGCCGCCGCTGCGGGCGTGCGCCCGGTGCACGGCCTCCACCAGCTCGGCCCGGAGCGCGGCGAGCCGCCGGATGCCGCCGGCGGCGGTGGATCCGTCCCCGTCCGCCCCGGGGGCGCCTTCGCCGAAGGTCCTCGCGGCCCGCTGCCACGCCTCGTTGGCGTCCGCGCCGAAGTCCCACACGTGCGGGCAGACCCCACCGGGCCCGTACCGGGCGACGAAGCTGTCCCGCACCTGCCGGCGCACCACGGGTCCGAGGTCGAACACCTCGGCGAGGATGGCCAGTTCGCTGATCGCCCGGTGGTCCCTGTCGCCGAGAAAGCCGTCCAGGCCGACCGGCTGCCGCATCACCACGTCCTCGCTGAGAACGGTGAGGCGGGTGGGGTCCGGGCCCACGGGGCGGCCCACCTCGTCGAGGAGCGTCACCCAGCGGTCCCTGAGGGTGGCGAGCAAGGCGGCGCGACGGCCGGGTTCCGCCGTGCCGAACTCACCGGTGACGAGGAACAGATCGTCGATACGCAGAGCCAGTTCATGGTCCTGCGGTGAGCCGGTCCCGCGCAGCCAGCGCGCGAGCCGGGGCAAGGGGTCCGGGTCCTGCGGGTCGAAGGGCTCCACCGCGACGAGCAGCCCCGCGTCCCGGACCTGCCCGACGAAGGCGGACGCCGCGTCCACCTGCGCCGGCTCCGCGTCCGTCGCTCCTTCTGCCGCGAGCATCGCGGCCAGGGCGTCGAGGGTGGCCGGGGGTCGCACAGCGCGGCGAGCCGGCGCAGGGGTTGCACAGCACCGAGGGTGACCTCGTCATCCTCCACCGCGAGGAAACGCGCGGCGGTGAAGGCCGTGCGGGAGCGGGCGAAGGCGGCACGCCCGTCGGAGAGACGGAGACTGCTGCACATGCGGTGCGGCAGGGTGGAGCGACGGCGCGGGTCCTCTGCCAGCGCCGCGAAGAGCGTGTCCACCAGCGTCCGGTTGGCGCGGACGACGGCCCGGGACGAACCGATCGGCAGGTCCGCGCCGTTCCAGACACCCGTGCCCTGCTCCGGCCCGTGCCAGGAACCCGTGCCCTGCTCCGGCCCGTCCCCCGGGCCGGCTTCCCGCTTCGCCCCCGGCGGCGTGGGCAGGACACCCCAGCCGACACCCACGAAGGCGGACAGCGGAGTCGTACGGGCCACAGCCCGCGGTCACGTGCCGCAGCACACCCGGCTCCTCCTTCCGGGTCCGGCGGTCCTCCCGCCCCTGCCCGGCCCGCACCACCGCCCGCAGCAGGTCCGCGCTGGTGAACGACGCGGCACGGAGGAACGAGGGCTCACGGCACAACCCGGCGAGCACCGACCGCCCGGCGCTGAGAGCGGGGCCGGCCCCGGCCCGCAGGGCTGTGAGCAGCTCCTCCCTGCGGCGGCGCGCTGTGAGCCAGGCGCGCAGTTCGGGCAGCCGGTCCGGCAGGCCCTCCAGACGGCGCAGCAGGGCAGGCCTGGGGGCGCGCCCGTTGTGCACGGCACGGCGGAGCGGAAGCACCACCTCGCGGTGGTACTCCTCGGTATGGTCCGCCCGGCTCGCGTACAGCGCGTCACCGAGCGCGGGCGCCAAGGCCGTGAGCCGGCCCTCCAGCACCACCAGTTCGGCCAGCGCGGCGCGGAACGCCGCAGCGGGCGCGGGCTCGGCGGGCAGGCTCAGCAGGGTCGTACGGACCAGCGCGCCGGGGGCGATCCGGGGCAGAGGGCTGGTATGCCCGTCGAGGGCCGGGGCGGCGGGTGTCTGGAGTTCAGGAACGGGCGGATTCACATCGGTCCAGTCGGCTGGGCGGTGGACAGGGCCCCGGCACACGGTCCGCAGGCGCCGGGTTCGTACGCGAACAGGCCCTCCGCGGCGCCGCGCCGCACGACGGCCGACGGCGCCGCGGAAGCCTTCACGGTTGCTGTGTCACGCGGTGTTGGGCTGCTGCGGCGGCTGGACGCTGCACCGCGCTGCAGCCGGAGCAGCCCTGACAGGGACGTCGAGGACGAGGACGGACAGGGAATAGGTCGACTCGGCTATCCCCGCCGTGTTCGCGCATGGCGGTGACGGTGATCTCTCCGAGATCGAGCGCACTGAGATCGAATGCGGTGGCCATCTCTGGAAGTGACATGTGTCCTCCGGGAGTCGTGAGGGTGTGAACGGTGCTTCCGCGCACCGATCCGGCAGCGTAGGCCGCAGGGCGGCGACCGGGGCA